>NZ_JBICKY010000035.1:0-462607 GCF_043104705.1 Delftia sp. WSY_10
GCGATAGCTGCCTGTCGTGTCGTACTCCCGAATGACTTCTCATCACTGCGTAGTCATCACGCGTTATGACGTGTTTCGGGCTATCCAGCGAATACTGGACGCTACAACAGCGGCAGAACGCTATGCACAAGAGGAGCTGAAGGAAAACGCTCAGCGAATATCTAATTTCCTGGCAGAAAACTTTGATCTATTCAAGCGCGTTATTTCGATCCTGCACGCTGCGAGTCGGTGCTAAAGTTTGCGCACGAGGAGGAAGCACAGTGGCAGGTCGAAAGCAGCATTTCATCCCGCAGGCCCTGCAAAGGGGCTTTGGGGTAGCCAAGGGAAAAAAGAGTCAGGTGTATGTCTTCAAGAAAGGACAGGAGCCCTATTATTCCTCGACAGAGGGCGTCGCTGCGCAGCGGGACTTCTACTCAGCGCCGTCCGATGAGCAGTCACTCGACGACAAAATCACAATCTATGAGCGCACGGTATTGGCGCCAGCCATCGCGGCTCTGCGTGAGGCCCCGGCCGGCCCCGTCGACTCACACGTGGCAGCAGCAGTGATGGTCCACCTGTCAATCCGTACTGCTTTCGTCAGAAGTAGCTTCTCGGCTGCTGCAACTGAAATGCTGCACTATTTTGCAGATGCTATGCGAAGCGATCAGACTGCGCGCGCCTTGCTCGAGGTTGACACACTCAAATCGGAGTCAATGCTGGTCAAGTCGATTGAAGAAGAAATTCTTCTGCAGTTTGATGCTATCCCGGAGAGCAGCCGCAACGCTCTAGCAAAACTGGTGCATTTCCGAGCTCGAGAGAAGTTTCCCCAAATGCTACCAGGCCTTACCGCGATGGTCCTGCAGCATTTCGGAATGCTGCTCGAGAAAATTCCCGAGGCGATTGTTAGCGGGCACAGCAAAGCACTGGAAAGAGACCTGGCGCCCGCGCTTCGCGTGGAACGCCTGAAGGCGATGAACTGGCAAATTATTGCGGCCGAACCGCCGACCCACTTCGTGCTCCCAGACTGTCTCGCGGTTGGGTCCAAGACATCGAACTTCCAGGAGATCAGCCCGTACTCACTCCTGAGCAACGATGAACTCGCCGGAGTTGTGATGCCCGTTTGCTCAGACAAGGTGTTGGTGGGCTGCTTCGGCAATCCAGAGCTCAATCCAGCGTCGCTGAATCGTTGTTTCGCCCAGTGCTCATTGGAATTTTTCATCAGTTCAAAGGCTGATGCGCAAACAGCCGAAGCCGCGAAGTTGATTGGAAGCACGTTTTCCAAGTATGTCGACAGTTTGGTCGTTGAGCAAGCGTTCTCCGCACCTGCAAAAAGCGGCAGCAATGGCGAATCACCAGAGACTGAGGCCGGGGCGCTGGAGCCTAACCCGAACCGAGTTCCCATCAAGTTCGAGCCCTCAAGTCGTATGAGTAGCAAAGCGCAAGCCACTGTTCGTAAGCTGATGAGTGCGCCCGAGTTGCAGATGGGCTTGCGCACCGTTGAGGCCATCGTGGTTTCTGACAACATAGTGCGCTCATTGCGTCAGCGTGGGGTGACGCTGAATGATCACGCGGCTCAAGTAGTGAAGCTGGGGACTTGCCACACAACTGAGACTCCAGATGGGGTGTCTAGCCAGCTCTTTGTCACCACGGAGGCCGTTAATCTGGTTACCAAAGGCCATCCGCTGGCGCGCACCGCAGCAGCACTGATTCGTCATCAGGCAGGCCGAGCGACGTACTACGCCACCGTGGCAACTCGAATTCCAAAGGAGACATTGCAACGCCAGAGGCCGCCATTAGAGGCCATCCGACTGCGCATAGCACACTTCTACTGTTCTCACTACTTCGGTGGCCGGCTTTCGGGGAGAGGACTGGCCTCAGACGAAGAGTTCGCTGCCGCCGACAGTCTTTACGGTCAGGTTTTGGCAGGTTGCGTGCAAGGGATTACCAGTGCGCGCCTCCACTTTATTAAACACCGTGATGTAGATGTAGCACTAGGTCTAGCACTTGGGCATGTTGAACAGTTACTCTGCGCTACAGCGAATGCCTGCGCGACCGCTGGCAACAAGATCGACCGGTGGAAGAAGAGCAAGAGCATCGAAGCACTGCAGGCAGTCAGCCTAGGCGAGTGGTTCGAGCTGCTTGCCCTTGATTTGGAGCGTTTCTTCGACTCCCGTGAGAACCTCACAGGAGATAGCGATTTGATTCTCCTGGGCAGCCACCTTGAGCGGGTGCTCTGGTCTTTCGGTATTGTGCTGTCAACGCCGACACCGGAGCAGATCTGGATGGACGTATGTGCGGAAGAACAACTCGAGAATATGCGTCTGATGCTACGGGTCTGATGCGACGAAGGCAGTGGCAGTGCATGTGTTTGAATGCCCTTATTTGGCTAGAGCCGACATTGAGGGTCTAAACCAGAACGGCCGCTGCCAGCCTGAAGCGGGCCTCGGGGCCGAGACGCTGAACTTCCGCTCCTGGCCGAGAGCAGTCATCAAGAGACTGACTGTCCACATGCTCCAAACCCCGTTAGCAGCCCCGAACCACCCAGAAAGGCCACGCATATCATGCGTGGCCTCCCAGTGCAGCACCCCAGTCAATTTGTCCCCCGCACCACCCCGCGCTCACTCACTCCCCCCATCACCCCCTCAATCGCCTCTTCCTGCGCCTGAATAAACGCAAGCAATTGCCCAGGAGTCACCGGCTCCAAGGCATGCCCTGGGTAGGCGCCAATGATCAAACTGGAAATCAGCCCCAACTGATCCTGCACGCGCCGGAGGCTGTTGTACTCCGGCTCGGAAAGTTGAAAGTACAGCATGGCAACTCCTCAATGAGCGCGCTTGGCGGCTGAAGCAAAGGAATGCCCATGCGCTCGAAGCACGGGACCACGCAAAGGATTGGGAGAGGGTTCGGGCATTGATACGCCCGCAAGGAAAGCAGCCATAAGGCCTCCTGTGAGTACGTCCAACTGCTTTCGGGAGTGTGGCGGGACCGCCTGTGAAGGTGTGTTCAGCACCTGGGAGAGATGATACATCGCTCTGGCGCAGCGCCCGCATCCTGACGGTTGTCCACCCGCCGCCGCTCAGCCGGCGAGGCGCCGCGCTCAAAGCCCCCAGCGCCCTCGGAGCACAAGGAAGGCCCCCACGCAAACACATAGCCAGACGCCCACCATCAGAGCGACTCCGGCACGGCTTCGGGGCTTGCGGCCTTGGGCCTGCATCCAGGCCTCGGCCTGCTGGCGGCTGTCGGCCAACACGGCCGGGGGAAGCAGCCGCACGGTGAGCCAGATCAGCGCGGGCAGCAGCAGGACGTCATCCACATAGCCCAGCACGGGGATAAAGTCGGGGATCAGGTCGATGGGGCTCAGGGCGTAGGCGACTACGAAGGCGCCCAGGGTCTTAGGGCCTGTTCACACTAATCTGGGGATCGCGTTGCCCGGCTGCGGGGTCGTATGCAAGGCGCACGTGCGCAGCAAGGCCCGTGCCTTGCAAGCGCGTGCAACGCCGCAGACGGCCCCGCAGCCGGGCAACCCGAAGGGAAGCTGCCTGCCAGCCCGCCGCTCGGCGTTGCGCTCCTTGTGCGTGTGGGCACACGCACGGCGTCGCGCGCCTTGATTGGCGGGCTGGCAGGTAGCTTCGCGACCCCACATTAGTGTGAGCAGGCCCTACCGTACCAGGGCGTCTGCGGGCTCTTGCAGGCAAACCACAGGGTGACGCCATCGCGCTTGATGCGTCGTGCCCAAGCCTTCAATCTTTCACTGGCTGTCATGGATATACGAGGTTGTGACCGGGCTGGATGATGGCGGCCGGCTGTTGCCGTTGGGGCTGCGCCGCCAGGCCCGCGCAGCACTCGATGATATGGAACGCCAGCCCGCTGCGCGCGGTGTACTTGTACCGGGTCTTCATGACCACATCACCACGGTGCCGTGCCTGTGGCCGCAAAGGCCCGCAGCACGGCGGTGTCGGCTGGCCTGCGTCCACTGGGGCAAATGGCTGCACTGACTGGCAAAGCCTTGTCACCGCCCTCTTCCCCATTCCAAATCCATATCGACTGCACTCAAGGCATGCATCTCGTATATGCATCTAGGAATAATCTGAAAATAATCAGCCACAAGCCTTTCTGCTTGACTTCCAGATACCCAAGAAATCAAATAGCCGGACTCCCACAACGGAATTCCCAGGCCATTGATTGCCATCGGCCTTGGGAATGATTGCGAACGCGCAATTCCCACTCTCACACCTTGATCGGACCTGATTTCTCACAGGACCGAGGGTAGGCCTGCGTTTGTGATTTTTCTGGCATTTGGCAAACCACCATTTCCTTATTCATTCCATTAACCATTCGCTTGCAGGCCATGGCAACATCCACCGATCTCACCCGCCCGTATATCAGCTATGAAAAGGCCTTCAACAGGCAGATCACCCGCGCCATGGACAGCCAGCAGGTGGACGTGGTGGTACTCACGCCGCAAGAGTTCGTAGGCGTCCTGCAAGACAGGTCGCGCAATGACCCGCGCCTGGAGGCCAGCCTGCGCGCCATCCTGGCCCAAAGCGCCTTGGGCAAGTATTGGACGCAGACGGCCAGCCCCAATGCCGGCAAACCCTGGACCATTCCCGCCTCCATGTTGGCCAATGACGCGTACCTGTTCACCAGAACGCTGATTGCATTGCGCCTTGCCGGTGCGCGCACCTATGTCAAGGCGACGCCCAAAGGCACCTATATCATCATCACAGGCCGAGCCGGGTTTCGCGGCAATCTGCTGCAGGGCACGCGCTTTCTCACCACCAATCCCCGCATGGTCCAGATGGGTCTGGGCATGCGCGGTCTTCAGGGCGTTGCCAGAGGGGGCTTCATCTTGAGCTTGGTCGTGGGCATCGGCGTGGAGACATTGGACTTCATCTTCAACGACGAGAAGACCATGCATGACCTGGTGGGAGGGATTGGGGTGGAGGCGGTCAAGGCGGGGTTGGCGACGATGGTTGGTATAGGCACGGGAATTTTTGTCGCAAGCGTAACCACTATTGCTGTTTTTTCTTTAGGTGCCATGGCCTTAATGGTACTTTTTACCGGGATAGCTTTAAATGGAATCGATAAAAGTTGGGAAATAAAGAAAAATGTTATTACTTCATTAAAATTTTTGACAAACAGCACACCTTCTGGCATATACCGCGTTAATACTGACGCTCTCGTCACAGAACAGTTGAGTGGCAATCATGAAACAACAGAGATCAAAGAAATACCCCAGAACCATCCTAAAAATTTACTATCCCCTATCAATCGCAAAAATTGATTAGTCTTGAAATGGACAAAAGAAATTTAACCGAAATCAGAAGATCACTAATATGGAGTATTCCACTTTTTCTACTGCTTCTAGCAATGTCAATTTGGAGTATTTTCTATTCTCTATGCGAAACCGTAAATGATTTGAATAAACTCGCACCATCAGTAAGAATCACACCATTTGATCCAATTGCGTTGTGTGTGCCAATAATTTCAACCACAGGAATTATCATTGCAATACAAAAAGCAATCCCTTGCATGGAAGACGCCATAAAAATCCCAACGCGTATTTTTTTATCCGCCATAGCCGCAGGAGTTTTTATTATGTTTTTTTGTATTTTTGCAATTACGCCTTTTCAATACTATGCCATGCCAAAACTTGGCTATACCCGCTGCAACATTCTGGAAGATCATCCCACCATATATTTCACGGACTGGGTAAAGAATCCGGATTGGTGCGTGCGCGGCAAAAGCCGGGAATGGGTCAATGAGCAAGCTCGCCTGCCCAATGATTCAGACCATGGATCTCGGTGAAATGTCGTCCAAGGCGTATCCACCTGAGTGGTGGTATGACAAAGGGAAATCAGAGATAGCGCCATCAACCTGAGAGAATTAAGCAACAGAAGCAAAAGAAGAAAAAAAAGACAAACTCTCGGGAAAGTCCAGCAATCTGCTGGCACCTATTAACCAAAAAAATATGGATATTTAAGTGGAAGAAAATAATCTGACCGAGTTCAGAAAATCTTTAATCCATGGCATTCCTTCCCTTCTATTGGTTTCAGCACTATCAATATGGAGTACAAAATACTCATTTCTAAACACAATAATTGATCTAAAAAATTCCGCCCCATCCGTAAGAATTACACCATCCAGTTTGCTAGTGGCGTATTTCCCTATAATGTCAATCACAGGAATTATTTTTCTTGTACAAAAATCAATTCCTTGCAGATCAAGTATCCTGAAAATCTCAGAGCGCATTTTCACGATTACCACAATCACGGGAGGAGTGATCATGATTACTTGCCTTCTTGTATTAACTCCTTTGCAATACTATGCCATGCCAAAATTAGGCTATACACGCTGCAATATTCTGGAAGACCACCCCACCATTTATTTCACAGACTGGGTAAAGAATCCCGCCTGGTGTGTGCGCGGCAAAAGCCGGGAATGGGTCAAAGAGCAAGCCCGTCTTGCCCAATGACCCGATGATTTTTCCCGGGTAGGTAAAGAGGGGTCGAATGGCCTACCGGCCCAGGAACAGGCGGGTGGCGCGCAGGCCCAGGGGCGTCCAGTGCAGGCCCGGTGACATGGCCTGTACCAGCAACTCATGCTGGGCCGCTGGATCTAGCGTGGGGTAGCGCTGCTCGAAGAGCATCAGGTCGGTGTCCAGTTCCTGCGCGCTGCGGCCCGGGTCGGGTCGCGCGCCACGGGATGTGCGCAGGCGCTCGGCCACGCGAAAGCTCATGCGCCGCGCCGGTTTGCCGGGCTCGGCCACGGATTCGAAGGAGGCGCCATCCGCACTGGCCGGCCCACGCAGCCAGTCATGAATGACTTGCAGCTCATAGGGAGAGAAAACACCGAACATCTCTGCCCGCTCGCCCTGCAGCAGCTGCCAGAAGCGGCTTTCCTCCGCAGGCCGGTTGCGTTGTATCCAGCGTGCCTGCTCCAGCGCGGCCAGGAAGGCAGGCATGTCCTGCGGACGGGACAGCCAGTCATTGACGCTGCGGCCGGCCACCTTGCAGAAGTCCGAGTGCGCGCCATGCCCGGAAGGCGATTTGCGCGCCAGGATGCGCACCACCTCAGCTTCGATGTCGAACGACCTGATCACGTCCAGCGTGCTGGTGCCCGTGTCTGCCAGCCGGGCACCTGCGCGTACGCGGCGCCAGTAGTCGCCGCCATCGTCAATGCGCGGCGCGTTCTCCCAGGCGGCAATGCAGGCGCGCCGGGCATGGCCGGTGTCGGCGTTGTCCACGGTCACATGCAGCGTGAAGTAGTAGGGATCTATTCCCAGTTCATTGAGTTCGTAGGCGGTGATGAGCAGGTGCAGCGGCAATTGCTCATAGCCCAGGTTGAATCCCACGATCTCGGGCAGGAACTGCTGCGCATTCCAGCCCAACGCCAGCTGTACCAGCCCCTGCCGGTACAGCTCGTCGGGCAGGTCCTCCACGGGATCAAGGCCATACCTGGCCAGCAGCTCCCGGTAGAGCTTGACGTGGTTCTTGTCGGCCATGCCGTCGCCCAGTTCTTCCACATAGGTGGTGACCAGGTCCGACATGCGTGAGTTGCCCGCGTGCGCGCACAGGCCGTAGAGCCAGGAACCGTCCACCAGCTTGGTAGGTGCCACATTGCGCAGGAAGTACAGGGCATGGGCGCGGTTGCCGAAGTAGCGGCGTGCCGCACCCGCCTTGCGCTCTGCAAGGTAGGCCTGGTACTGGGCGTGCACTTTTTCGACATTGGCACGCATCCAGTCGGTCAGGTGCTCCGGGTTGTCCGGCAGGCCATCGGCATCGGCAGAGGTCTCGGCGATCACGCCGTGCAGGAAGTCCGCAGCAGCCTGGCGCTCCTGTTCGGTGGGCAGATGGTTGGCCAGGCGCTCGTAGAGCGGCACATGCAGGAAAGAAGGCTCAAGCGTGCCTGCGCCAGCGGCCAGTTCGGTACGTGGGGGGTCCAGCAGTTCTGTGTTCATGGTGGGGCTTTGGTCCGTAACGCCTTCAGGATGCGGTGTGGCCCTCGGTACAGCCATCGGGCCAACGCCTTCCTGTGCGTCGTAATACGCCTACCCTTCGCGCAGGCGCCCGGGCCGGCCCGCCGTCGCCCTGGCGCCCGCGCTCATGGCAGGGGAACAGGATCCGGCCCGGCCTTGCCGGCGAGCATTGGCTGGTACTGGGCGCCGGCCTGCTGGGCATGGGCTGGGCCCGGTTATGGACTAGCGCGGCGCCTTGCTGATACTGAGATAAAGCCGGTCTTCCTGCCGCTGCCCGGCCATCGCCTCACGCTGGCGCTCAGCGCGCATCTTGGTGCCCACGCGTACTCCCCCTCCCCACCACCTCAAACCCCATATCCTGCGCGGCCACCGCCACGCCACCGGCCATGCGCGCAATCAGCGCCTCTGCGCCCAGGCGGCCGATGGCGGCGCCGTCCACGCGCACGGTGGACAGGGCGGGCCAGGCGTCCAGCGCCAGGGCCTGGTCGCCAAAGCCCAGCACGCCGAATTCCTCGGGCATGCGCAGGCCCAGTGCGTGGGCGTGGGAGAGCACGCCTTGCGCCAGCGCATCGGAGCTGCAGAAGACGGCATCGGCCTCCGGTACCTGGGCGCGCAGGGCGTTCAGGGCATCGCGGCCACGGCCGGATTGGGGGATGGCTTCCGAGAAGACGATTTGCGCAGGAACCGGGGCACCGGCTTCCGCGGCAGCGCGGGTGAAGCCCAGGGCACGGCGGGCGGCGCGGCTGTCGTCGGCGCGCAGGATGGCCGGGCGCCGGTAGCCGCAGGCGGCCAGGTGGCGGAAGGCAGCGCGGCCCGCGTCTTCCTGCGAGAAGCCGACCGCCATATCCAGCGGATGGGGCTGGTAGTCCCAGAGTTCGACCACGGGCACGTCGGCATTGACCAGCAGGCGCCGCGTGCGGGCCGTGTGCTCGGTGCCGGTGAGCACGATGCCGTCCGGGCGGCGGCTGAGCATGGCGGCCAGCCAGGTTTCCTCATGCTCCGGGTCATAGCTGGAGATGCCCAGCGTGGTTTCATAGCGCTGCGCGGCCAGGGTGTGGATGAGCGCATCGAGCATGTCGGAAAACAGCGAGTGCCCCACCGAAGGCACGATGGCCGCCACCAGCCGCGTCTGGCGCGAGGTCAGCCCGCCCGCCAGGGAGTTGGGCACGTAGCCCGATTGCTCCACGGCCTGCGCCACGCGCAGCCGCGTGGCCTCGGCCACCAGTTCAGGCCGGTGCAGCGCGCGCGATGCGGTGATGGGCGACACGCCGGCAATGCGGGCCAGGTCCTTGAGCGTGGGCGCATTGGCGTTGCGCAGGGTGCGGAGGGTCATGCGGGGCCTTTGCCTGGAATGGCGATGGAGAGGCGGCTTGAGGATGATTGCGTGGTCATGTTAACGATGATGTCCATCAGCACGGTCTGATTGTTTCCCCTCGTACGTCCGAATGGAGAGCGCTGGCTTTGCTTGAAATGATTGCGCAATCATTCAAGAGGAGACCACCATGCGCCCTTCGCTCTCCAACCGCCGCAGCGCCATGGCGCGCCTGCTGGCTGCGGCCCTGGCTCCGGCCTCGATGCCGGCCCAGTCCCAGGCCCAGGCCGCCTGGCCGGTCAGGCCGATCACGCTGGTGATTCCCTTCCCTCCCGGTGGCCAGACCGATGTGGTGGGCCGGCTGGTGGGAGAGCGCCTGTCGCAGCGCCTGGGCCAGCCCGTGGTGGTGGAGAACCGGCCCGGCGTGAATGGCTCGCTGGCCTCCGAGGCCGTGGCGCGGGCGCGGGCCGATGGCTACACGCTGGTGATTGGCGGGCCGGGCACGCATGCCATCAACCAGCTGGTCAATCCCAACGTGAAGTACGACGCGCGGCGGGATTTCACGCACGTTGCCATGCTGGGGCGCGTGCCCATGCTGCTGCTGGCCTCGCCCAGGCTGAAGCTCGCTTCGGTGGCCGATGTGGTGGCCCTGGCCCAGGCCAGCCCCGGCACGGTGAATGTGGCGCTGACGGGCATTGGCTCGTCCAGCCATGTGACGACGGAGCTGCTGCGCCAGGCGGCCGGCGTGAGCTTCAACAACGTTCCCTACAAGGGCGATGTGCCCGCCATGACCGATGTGATGGGCGGCCAGGCAGACCTGCTGTTCGTGCCCGCCACCTCGGCCGTGGGCTTTGCGCAGGCGGGCAAGCTGCGTGCGCTGGCCGTGGCAGGCGAGCGGCGTCTGGCGGCCCTGCCCGATGTGCCCACCATGGCCGAGGCCGGCCAGCCGCAGGTCGTCAACTATTCATGGACCAGCCTGGCGGGGCCGCCGGGCATGCCGGCCGATGTGGTGGAGCGGCTCAACCAGGCCTGCCAGTCCCTCCTCGCCGAGCCCGAGGTGGTGGCCCGGCTGGCCGCCATGAGCAACGAGCCCACGCCGGGCACGCCCGCCCAGGCCGCCAGCTTCATCGCCGCCGAGGTGGCGCGCTGGAGCGAGGTGGTGCGCAAGGGAAACATCCAGGTCCAATGAACAGCGTCAGGAGAGTCCCCATGAGCATGCTGCCCGCCAATACGTTCAAGCGCGCGCTGCGCGAAGGCCGCCCGCAGATCGGCCTGTGGTCCACCATTCCCTCCCCCTTTGTCTGCGAGATGATCGGCGGCGCGGGCTACGACTGGGTGCTGCTCGATACCGAGCACACGCCCACCGACGTGCCGCTGATGCTGGGCCAGCTGCAGGCCGTGGCCGCCGCCCTGCCCGCACCGGGCGCCCTGCCCGTGCATGCCGTGGTGCGGCCCGCCTGCAACGATGCGGTGCTGATCAAGCGCTACCTGGACCTGGGCGCCCAGTCCCTGCTGCTGCCCTTTGTGCAGAACGCGCAGCAAGCGCGGGACGCCGTGCGCGCCATGCGCTATGCACCCCAGGGCATGCGCGGCATGGGCGGTTCCACTCGCGCGGCCAACTTCGGGCGCACGGCCGACTATGTGGCACGTGCGGCCGACGAGCTGTGCCTGCTGGTGCAGGTGGAGACGGCCGAGGCGCTGGAGCAGATAGAGGCGATTGCGGCCGTCGATGGCGTGGACGGCATCTTCATCGGCCCCGCCGACCTGTCGGCCAGCCTGGGCTATCCGGGCCAGGCGCGCCACCCTGTGGTGAACCGGGCCATCGACCAGGCCATCGCCCGCATCCGCGCCTGCGGCAAGGCGCCGGGGATCCTGATGGTGGACGAGGCACGGGCGCGCGAATGCCTGGAGCTGGGCGCGCAGTTCGTGGCCGTGGCGCTGGACACGCTCTTGCTGCGCGACGGGCTGGATGCGGCGGCGGCGCGCTTCAGGAAAGGGCCGCTGGCCGCGAGCCCGCCAGGGCCCGCATCCACCGCCGGCAGCTACTGAGGAGCCCCACAACCATGACACGTTCCCCCGAATCCCTGCGCAGCGCACGCTGGTTTGCTCCCGATGATTTCCGCTCCTTCGGCCACCGCTCGCGCGTGCTGCAGATGGGCTATGGCTACGAGGACTGGATGGGCAAGCCCGTGATCGCCATCGTCAACACCTGGAGCGATGCCAACCAGTGCCATGCCCACTTCAAGCAGCGCGTGGAAGACGTCAAGCGCGGCGTGCTGCAGGCGGGCGGATTTCCGCTGGAGCTGCCGGCCATCTCGCTGTCGGAAAGCATGGTCAAGCCCACGACCATGGTCTATCGCAATTTCCTGGCCATGGAGACGGAGGAGCTGCTGCGCAGCCACCCGGTGGATGGCGCCGTGCTCATGGGCGGCTGCGACAAGACCACGCCGGGGCTGACCATGGGGGCGATCTCCATGGGCATTCCCTTCATCTACCTGCCGGCCGGCCCCATGCTGCGCGGCAACTGGAAGGGGCAGGTGCTGGGCTCGGGCTCGAACGCCTTCAAGTTCTGGGACGAACGCCGCGCCGGCCGCCTGGACGAGCAGGCCTGGCGCGAGATGGAAGCCGGCATTGCCCGCAGCCACGGCACCTGCATGACCATGGGCACGGCGGCCACCATGATGGGCATTGCCGAGGCCGTGGGCCTGGCGCTGCCGGGCGCTTCGTCCATTCCGGCCGCCGACGCCAACCACATCCGCATGAGCGCCGAGTGCGGCCGCCGCATCGTGCAGATGGTGTGGGAAGACCTCACGCCCGCCCGCATGCTCACGCGTGCGCATTTCGAGAACGGCATTGCCTGCGCCATGGCCATGGGCTGCTCCACCAACGCCATCATTCACCTGATCGCCATGTCGCGGCGCGCGGGCCATCCGGTCAGCCTCGATGACTTCGACGCCTTCAGCCGCCGCGTGCCCGTGATCGCCAACATCCGGCCCAGCGGCGACCGCTATCTGATGGAGGATTTCTTCTATGCAGGCGGCCTGCGCGCCCTGCTGGAACGTATCCGCCCGCATCTGGACACCGGGGCCATGACGGTCAACGGCAAGACCCTGGGCGAGAACATTGCGGGCAGCCAGGTCCACGAGGACGACGTGATCCGCGCCCTGTCCAGCCCCATCTACGCCGAAGGTGCGCTGGCCGTGCTGCGCGGCAACCTGGCGCCGGACGGCGTGGTCATCAAGCCCAGCGCCTGCGCCCCGCACCTGCTGCGCCATACGGGGCGCGCCCTGGTGTTCGACGACTACCCCAGCCTCAAGCAGGCCGTGGACGACCCCCATCTCGATGTGAACGGCGAAGACATCCTGGTGCTGCGCAACGCCGGCCCCAAGGGCGCGGGCATGCCCGAATGGGGCATGCTGCCCATTCCCACCAGGCTGCTCAAGCAAGGTGTGAAAGACATGCTGCGCCTGTCCGACGCCCGCATGAGCGGCACCAGCTACGGCGGCTGCCTGCTGCACTGCTCACCCGAGTCCGCCGTGGGCGGGCCGCTGGCCCTGGTGCGCACGGGCGACCGCATCACGGTGGACGTGCCCGCCCGCCGCATCCACCTGGAAGTCAGCGACTCAGAACTCGCCACCCGCCGCGCCGCATGGACGCCCCCGCCCGCGCGCTACGAGCGCGGCTATGGCTGGCTGTTCGGCCGCCATATCCTGCAGGCCAATGAGGGATGCGATTTTGATTTTCTGGAGACGGGCTTTGGGCGGGCTGTGCCGGAGCCGGATATTTTTTGAAGCATGCAAATCAATTCTTTCTTTCAGACTTCCCTATATGATGGAAAGATTTTTTGATCCACATTGCATCAGAATATTGAAACCATGAAAGCAATTGAAAAGCAATTTTCCCAATGGGTCGACCAAACACTGTCCGGCGATCTGCCAGAAGGAATCGCAGCATTCCACTTCAATCTGTATGACTCGCCCACATCGCACGAGCTCCAGATTGTGGGCTGCCCGACCTACGACCCGCAGGACCCGGACTGGGCGTGCGATGACATATTCATGTCCGACGACCCTCACTTCGAGTTGCCGCACGAAGTCGTGGGAAGCGAGTGGGAGAAGGGACTTGCTGCTGCCAGGAAGCTGCTTGGCTCCTACGTGGCCTCGGAAGCGGCAGGAGCCCTTCGGCTGCGCCAGTCGCAAGCGGTGAGCGCCGGTTTTGTGGACGGAGAGCTTCACCTCATCTGGGCGCGAGAGGCGTAATTGATGAATTCAGCTGGCGGGCAATAGATTTCATCCAAAAACTGGAACCCTGGGCCTGCAAGCAAGGCAGGCCTGTATATGTATCCGCTTTTGCTGACGGCGCAGTCCTACATTGCCGTTGGTCTTTGTCGTGAATAGTGGCTCTGTTCTCAATAAGGATCGACCCAAAGAAGCCAATGAAATAGCCATATTCGATTGAATATTTCTTGGTCACAATCATTTGTGCAGAAGTATTTTCGATAGCTATTTCCAATAGTGACTCGCCGTTTCCCAGTCCACGCGCACGCAATGCCCCCTGCCCTCCCGGGGCAGCAGCTTCCGTTGCCTTGCGCCGCCGTGGACCTCAACCCAGAAGCAGAGGTGGCTGTGGACTTTCTCAGAAGCATCTTTCATCAGGCTCCGGAAATCGCGCTGTTTGCGGCCTTGGCGCTCGGTTACTGGGTGGGCAAGTTCAGGTTCGGGTCGTTCCAGCTGGGGGGCGTGGCGGGGTCGCTGCTGGCGGCGGTGCTGATCAGCCAGGTGGGGGTGACCATTGATTCGGGCATCAAGGCGGTGCTGTTCGCGCTGTTCATCTATGCCGTGGGCTTCGAGAGCGGGCCGCAGTTCTTCCGCTCGCTGGGTCGGCAATCGGTCAAGGAGATCCTGATGGCCCTGGTGGTGGCCGTGTCGGGGCTGGTCACGGTGGTGGTGATCGCGCGGGTGTTCCATCTGGACAAGGGGCTGGCGGCGGGGCTGGCCGCTGGCGGGCTGACGCAGTCGGCCATCATCGGCACGGCGGGCTCGGCCATCGAGAAGCTGGGGCTGGCGCCCGGCGAGGTGCAGCGCATGCAGGCCAATGTGGCCATCGGCTATGCGGTGACCTATATCTTCGGCTCCTTCGGCGCCATCATCATGTGCGTGAACGTGCTGCAGTGGCTGACGGGCCGCAAGATCCGCGAGGACGCGATCCAGGCCGAGCAGGAGCTGCTCAAGGGCGTGCGCGTGTACGGAACCGGCGAGTCACCGGCCGTGCCGGATCTGGTGGGCCGCATTTTCCGCGTGGGCCAGGCGGGCCGCACCGTGGCGGAGCTGGAGGCCAGCGCCACCGCCAACGGCGGCACGGTGACGGTGGAGCGCATACAGCGCAGGAACGCGATGGTGGGCGTGGACGGCAGCCTGGCGCTGGAGGCCGGCGACATCATCTTGCTGGTGGGCCGGCGTGCGGCCGTGGTGGCGCTGGGCGCCTCGGTGGGCGAGGAGCTGCAGGGTGCCGAGGGTATGGACGTGGTGATGGTGCGGCGCGACGTGGCCATCTCCAACAACCAGTACCTGAACCGCAGCGTGAAGGACATCCTGGACAGCCTGTCGCAGGAGTTCAAGCACGGCGTGTACGCAGTGGCGCTGATGCGCGCGGGCACGCCGGTGCCGATTGCGCCGGCCACCATGGTCATGCCGGGCGATGTGGTGACGCTGTTCGGCACGCCGCAGGATGTGCAGAAGGCTGCGCAGTCGGTGGGCCCCATCATCGTTCCCAGCGACAAGACGGACTTTGTCTTCCACGGCCTGGGCATCACGGTGGGCCTGCTGATCGGGCTGCTGGTGCTGCGCCTGGGCTCCATTCCCATCACGCTGGGCAGCGGCGGCGGCGCCCTGCTGGCGGGCCTGCTGTTCGGCTGGTGGCGCAGCCGCAAGCACACTTTCGGCAACATGCCCACGGCCGCCTCCACGCTGCTGCGCGACCTGGGCCTGGCCGGCTTCGTGGCCATGGTGGGCCTGCAGTCGGGCCAGCAGGCCGTGACCACGGTGATGCAGCAGGGCCTGACGCTGTTCCTGCTGGGCGTGGTGGTGACCATCGTGCCGCTGCTGATCGCCATGCTGTTCGGCAAGTACGTGCTGCGCTATGACAACGTGGCCGTGTTCGCGGGCTCGCTGTCGGGGGCGCGCAGCGCCAACCCGGCGTTTGGCGAGATTCTGGACAAGGCCGGCAACTCGATTCCCACGGCACCGTTCGCGATCACCTATGCGCTGGCCAATGTGTTCCTCACATTGCTGGGGCCGCTGGTCATTGCCTTTGCCTGAACACCCCGGATCTATCCCCAAGGACCACCAAGGACCATCACAAGGAGCTGCGCAATGAGCAAGGATTATCGGAGTCTGGCGAATTTGAGCCCGTTCGAACTCAAGGACGAACTGATCAAGGTGGCCTCGGGCAAGGCCAACCGCCTCATGCTCAATGCGGGGCGCGGCAATCCCAACTTCCTGGCGACCACGCCGCGCCGGGCGTTCTTCCGGCTGGGGCTGTTCGCGGCGGCGGAGTCGGAGCTGTCGTACTCCTACATGACGGTGGGCGTGGGCGGGCTGGCCAAGCTCGACGGCATCGAGGGGCGCTTCGAGCGCTTCATCGCCGAGCACCGCGACCAGGAGGGCGTCAAGTTCCTGGGCAAGTCGCTGAGCTATGTGCGCGACCAGCTGGGGCTGGACCCCGCCGCCTTCCTGCACGAGATGGTGGACGGCATCCTGGGCTGCAACTACCCCGTGCCGCCGCGCATGCTCACCGTGAGCGAGCAGATCGTGCGCCAGTACATCGTGCGCGAGATGGCAGGCGGCGCCGTGCCGCCCGAGTCGGTGGACCTGTTCGCGGTCGAGGGCGGCACGGCGGCCATGGCCTATATCTTCGAGAGCCTGCGCATCAGCGGCCTGCTCAAGGCCGGCGACAAGGTGGCCATCGGCATGCCGGTGTTCACGCCGTATATCGAGATTCCCGAACTGGCCCAGTACGACCTCAAGGAAGTGCCCATCCACGCCGACCCCGACAACGGCTGGCAGTACTCCGACGCCGAGCTGGACAAGCTCAAGGACCCGGATGTCAAGATCTTCTTCTGCGTGAACCCCAGCAACCCGCCGTCCGTGAAGATGGACCAGCGCAGCCTGGACCGCGTGCGCGCCATCGTGGCCGAGCAGCGGCCCGACCTGCTGATCCTCACCGACGATGTCTACGGCACCTTTGCCGATGAATTCCAGTCCCTGTTCTCGGTATGCCCCCGGAACACGCTGCTGGTGTACTCGTTCTCCAAGTATTTCGGGGCCACGGGCTGGCGCCTGGGCGTGATCGCTGCGCACAAGGACAACGTGTTCGACCATGCGCTGGCGCAGTTGCCCGAGTCCGCCAAGAAGGCGCTGGACCACCGCTACCGCTCGCTGCTGCCCGATGTGCGCTCGCTCAAGTTCATCGACCGCTTGGTGGCCGACAGCCGCGTGGTGGCGCTGAACCACACGGCCGGCCTGTCCACGCCGCAGCAGGTGCAGATGGTGCTGTTCTCGCTGTTTGCGCTCATGGATGAAGCGGACGCCTACAAGCAGGCCCTCAAGCAGCTGATCCGCCGCCGCGAGGCCACGCTGTACCGCGAGCTGGGCATGCCCCCGCTGGAAAATCCCAACTCGGTCAACTACTACACGCTGATCGACCTGCAGAACGTGACCTGCCGGCTCTACGGCGAGGCCTTCTCGCAATGGGCCGTGCAGCAGTCGTCCACGGGCGACATGCTGTTCCGCGTGGCCGATGAGACCGGCATCGTGCTGCTGCCAGGCCGTGGCTTCGGGTCCGACCGGCCTTCCGGCCGTGCCTCGCTGGCCAACCTCAACGAGTACGAGTACGCCGCCATAGGCCGCGCCCTGCGCCGGCTGGCCGACGAGCTGTACGAACAGTACAAGGCGCTGGGCAAGGAGTAGGCCCTGCGCACAAGGCCCGCACGGCTCATCGCCCGCACGGCTCATCGCAGCTGTCGGGCCTTGACCACCAGCAGCGCCCCGGCCATCAGGCCCACACCGGCCAGTTGCACGGCGTCCAGCGCACGCCCGTAGACGGCCCAGTCCAGCACGATGGCCGTCAACGGATAGACGTACTGCAGCACGGCGATGCGGCCCAGCGTGAGGCGGGCCATTCCCGCAAAGAGAATGGCGTAGGCCAGGCCCGTGTGCAGCACACCCAGCCCTGCCAGCCAGGCCCAGGATGACGGCGCCTGCGGCCAGCCATGAACCAGCGGCACCCACAGCAGCAGCACGGTGCCGATCGCGCATTGCCACCAGGCCAGCGCAAACGGCGTGACCACCTTCTCGGTCTTGGCCAGGATGGTCACGGCCGCATAGCACAGCGAGCCGGCCAGGCACATGAGCAGCCCGGACACATGGTCCGGTCCCCAGGCCGCCGCATCGCCACCCAGCAGCCCCGTGGTCAACACCAGTCCCAGCAACGCCGCCAGCATGGCCACCACCTGCCGTGGCGCCACGGCCTCGCGCAGCACCAGGGTGCCAAAGAGCATGATCCATACGGGCTGAATATGGAACACGATGGTGGCCACGCCAATGGAGGTGCGCGGTATGGCCGCAAAGAACAGCGCCCAGTTCAGCACCATGAGGACGCCGGTGGCCGCCACCACCGGCCAGCTCCTGCCGCGCACGCGCAACTCCCGCACGCGGCCCGTGGCCAGCCCCCAGGCCAGCAGCGCCAGGGCACCGAAGGCGCAGCGAAACAGCACGGTGACCAACGGGTGCTGGCGGGCCTCTTCCACAAATACGCCCACGGTGCCCAGCAGCACGCCGCCCGCGATCATCAGCCACTGGCCGCGTGTCTCCTTCGCTGTGGGAGCGGCTTGTGCGGGCGCGGGAGCGGGAGCGGGCGCGGTGGAGGCTACGGATGCGGCCTGTAACGAATGGGTTCTGTCTTGCATGGCCACGATCGTCTCGTGGCAGGAAATTCTCGTAAAGCAAATAGTTTGCAGGTTTAGTATTCGATATTCGAATCAATGGAGCGTGCCGTGAACCACCCCGACCTGCAGATCGACTGGCTGCGTGCCCTGGTGGCCGTGGTGGATGCGGGCTCGCTCTCGGCTGCCGCGCCGCTGCTGCACCGATCACAGGCCGCCGTGAGCATGCAGATCAAGAAGCTGGAGACCACCCTGGGCCGGCCCGTGCTGCTGCGCGGCCCGCGCCATCTGCAGCTCACGCCCGCAGGCGCGGAACTGCTGGGCTATGCGCGTCGCATGCTGGAGCTGCAGGCCCAGGCGCAGCAGGCCCTGTTCGGCCCCGACCTGTCCGGGCGCGTGCGGCTGGGCGTGCCGGACGACTACGCATCCACCTATCTGACGCCCGTGCTGCGCAGCTTTGCAGGCCGCTACCAGGGCGTGGAGATCGAGCTGACCTGCGAGCAGTCCACCGCACTCATCCCGCAGGTGGTGCGCGGCACGCTGGACCTGGCCCTGGTCTCACGCGACAGGCCCCAGCGCGGGCGCCTGCTGTTCCACGAGCCCCTGGTCTGGGTGGGCGCGCCGCAGCACGAGGTGTGGAGGAAGAATCCCCTGCCGATTGCCGTCTACGAGGCCGCCAGCCTGGCGCGCACGGCCGCGCTGTCCAGCCTGGCGGCCCAGCGGCGCGCGCACCGCGTGGTCTATCACAGCTCCAGCCTTGCCGGCCAGCTGGCCGCCGTGGAAAGCGGCCTGGCCGTGGCGGTGTTCACGCGCTGCAGCGTGCCCCCGCACCTGCAGGTGCTGCAGAACCTGCCGGCCGGCTTCGAGCTGCCGCCGCTGGTGTCCATGCAAGTGTCGGCCCTGCGCAGCAAGGCCTCGCAGGGCTCGGCGGCCGTGGATGCCATGTACGAGCAGTTGATTGCGACGCTGGGCCAGGCGCAGAGCAAGTCTGGAGTTGCCTGAGAAATCCGCAGCGGCTTCTGCTCGCCCACTCAGTCATCAAAATCCCACAGCTCATGCAGATCCAGCCGCAGGCGGCTGTCGCCCTCCAGCGCCTCGCTGCGGGCCAGGCGTTCGGCCAGCAGCGCTTCGGCCAGGGTGCGGCGCACGGCCAGCAGTTCGGTCAGGCCCGATTCACCGGCGCGGTAGGCGCGCAGTGCGCGGTCGGCGGCGCCCTGCTGCAGCGTGGCGGCGCGGGCCTGGGCCTGGGCGGCGGCGCGCTTGCCGGCCAGCAGGCTCCAGAGCACGTCGAACTCCGCGCCCAGGCGGCGCTCGGCCGCCAGGCGGCGGGACAGCGCGGCGTCGGCATCGGCCAGGGCCTGGTCTGCCTGGGCCTGGCGGTGCACCGAGCCCAGGGGCACGGACAGGCTGACGCCCGCAATGCGCTCGCTGCCCCCTCGCTCACTGGTGGCGAACACGCCCACGGTAGGGTCGGGCCGGCGCTCCAGATCGGTACGGCGGGCCTGGCGCAGGGCCAGGGTTTCCTCGGCCTGGGCCAGCAGGTATTCGTGGCTGTGCTCTATGTAGCGCAGGCGCAGCTGGGCCGGTGGCTGCGGTGGCAGATCGGGCAGCGGTGGCAGATCCAGCAGCGGTGGCGCAGCCTCCCCCTCCTTCGCCCGGGCAGCCTCCAGGCCCGGAAACCGTGCCTGCAGGTCGGCCTGGGCCGCCTGGTACGCGGCCTGGGCCGTTGCCAGCGCGGCCTGCATGCGCGCGTGCTCGGCGGCGGCCAGTTCGGCGTCCAGCCTGGCGGCATCGCCTGCGCGCAGCCGGCGTTCGGTGACGCGGGCCAGTTCGGCGGCAGCGTCGGCATTGTCCCGGGCGGTCTGCTGCGCCTGGCCTGCGCGCTGTGCGGCAAACCACAGCGCCAGCAACTGGCGTGCGGCTTCGTGCCGTACATCCTGGGCCGCCACGCGCGATGCGGCCTGGGTCGCTTCGGCAAGCTGCGCATCGGACTCGGCCTTGCCGCCCAGGCGCAGCGGGCGCTCGATGGCGATCTGCCCTTCGGTAAAGCGCTGGCCCGAGCCGTCGTGCACCCAGCGGCGCTGGCCGCTGGCACGCACCACGGTTTCATGCGGGCCGGCGCGCAGGGCCTGGGCGCGCGCCGCAGCGCCGCGTTGCGCGGCGTCGGCAGCCTGCACGGCAGGAGAGCGGGCTACGGCCTCGCGCACGGCGGCCTCGGGCGGCAGATGGCTTTGGGCCTGGGCCTGGACAGCGCAGGCACACAGCAAGGCAGCGGCCCAGGCATGCAGCAGGGGTTTCATGGGCATGTTCCTGAAAGAGAGTCCGGCAAGGCCTTGCGCCCTGCAGTGGGGGGAAGTGGTGTGGGTGCGGGTGGCGTTCATGGCCGGGCCTTCCTCTGGCGGCGCGGCAGGCCGAAGCGTTCGAACAGCAAGGGCAGCAGAAGCAGGGTCAGCGCCGTGGAACTGACCAGCCCGCCCGCCACCACGATGGCCAGCGGCCGCTGGATCTCCGAGCCCGGCCCGCTGGCCAGCAGCAGCGGCACCATGCCCAGCGCGGTGATGCAGGCCGTCATCAGCACGGGCCGCAGCCGGTCGCGCACGCCGTGCCGCACCACCTGGGACAGGGGCTGGCCCGCAGCCAGCAGGTTGTTGAAGTGCGATACCAGGACCACGCCGTTGAGCACCGCAATGCCCAGCAGCGCGATGAAGCCCACGGAGGCAGGCACCGACAGGTACTCGCCCGCCGCACTCAGCGCCGCCATGCCGCCCACCAGCGCGAACGGGATGTTGGCAATGACCAGCAGCGCCTGCCTGGGCGAGCGGAAGGTCAGCACCAGCAGCACGAAGATGGCGCCCAGCGCCAGCGGCACCACCAGCGCCAGCCGTGCGGCGGCGCGCTGCTGGTTCTCGAACTGGCCGCCCCAGACGATGCGCATGTCCTTGAGGCCGGCATCACCGGCGACGGCCGCCTGGGCATCTCGCACAAAGCTGGCCAGGTCGCGCCCTTCGACGTTGACCTGCACCACGGCGAAGCGTGCGCCGTTTTCGTGGTCCACGCGCACGGGGCCGTCGCGGGCCGCCAGCGTGGCCAGGGAGGTCAATGGCCAGCTGCTGCCGTCCGCCGCCGTCACCAGCAGCCCGGCCAGGCCTTCGGGCGACTGGCGCAGCGCCGTGCCGCCGCGCAGGATGAGCGGCGTGCGCGCCACGCCTTCGGGCACGATGCCAATGCGCTCGCCTTCCACCAGGGCGCGCAGTTGCGCCTGCAGGCCATCGCCACTGAGCCCGGACTGGCCCAGCGCCGCGCGGTTGAGCGCCACCTGCAGGTATTGCACGCCGCTGTTGCTGGGCGCGATGACTTCGGAGGCCCCGGCCACCGCGCGCATGCGCGCGGCCACGGCCTGGGCGGCTGTGTCCAGCCGCGCCAGGTCGGGATCGAAGATCTTGATGGCCACGTCGCCGCGCGTGCCGGTCAGCATTTCGGAGACGCGCATTTCTATGGGCTGGGTGAAGCCGTAGATGAGCCCCGGAAAGCCCTGCATGACGTGGCGTATGGCCTCGGCGATGTCTTCCTTGCTGCCGCGCCACTCCTCGCGCGGGCGCAGCACCAGGAAGGTATCGGTCTCGTTCAGGCCCATGGGGTCCAGGCCCAGATCGTCCGAGCCCGTGCGCGCGACGATGGAGCGGATCTCGGGCACCTGCTCCAGCAGCGCGCGCTGCACGCGCCCGTCCATGTCCAGCGAAGCGGCCAGCGAGATGGAGGGCGTCTTTTGCAGCTGCACGATCATGTCGCCCTCATCCATGGTGGGCATGAAGGTCTTGCCCACGGACAGGTAGAGCACGGCTGCCCCGGCCAGCGATGCCCCGGCAATGCCGAAGACCGCAGGCCGGTGGGCCAGGCTCCAGCGCTGCATCCGCTCGAAGCCCCGGGCCACGCGCCGCATCAGCCAGGGTTCATCGCCGCCATGCGAGCGCAGCAGCAGCGAGGCCAGCGCAGGCACCACGGTGAAGGCGATGAGCACCGAGGCCCCCAGCGCCAGCACGATGGTCAGCGCCACGGGCGCGAACAGCTTGCCCTCCAGCCCCTGCAGCGTGAGCAGCGGCAGGAACACGATGGCAATGATGGACACGCCGGCCAACATGGGCACGGAGACCGCCGAGACCGCCTGGCGGATCAGCACGGCCCGGTCCTGCGGCGGGGCGCTGCCTGCCGTTTCGATGGCCGTTGCGCCCGCAGACTCATTCGCCAGCGCGGTCTCTATGTTCTCCACCACCACCACCGCAGCATCCACCAGCATGCCCAGGGCGATGGCCAGGCCGCCCAGGCTCATCAGGTTGGCCGTCAGGCCCGCATGGCGCATCAGCAGGAAGGTGGCCAGCATGGACAGCGGCAGCGTGGCCGCCACCACCAGGGCCGCCCGCAGCCCGCCCAGGAACAGGTAGAGCGTGACCAGCACCAGCACGCTGGCCTCGACCAGGGCGCGCACCACGGTGCCCGCCGCGCGCGAGACCAGGTCGCCCCGGTTGTAGAAGACCTGGGTGCTCATGCCCTTGGGCAGCCGGGGAGCCAGTTCGTCCAGCCGCGCCTGCACGGCGTCCACCAGGCTGCGCGCATCCACCCCGCGCAGTCCCAGCACCAGGCCCTGCACGGCTTCGCCACGCCCGTCGCGGCTGACGGCGCCGTTGCGCGTGGCTTCGCCCAGGCGCACGGTGGCCACATCGCCCACGGTGGCGGCAACGCGCCCCTCATGGGCGGGCGCCACGACAATGGCGCGCAGGTCGTCCAGCCCGCGCACGCCGCCTTCCACGCGCACCACCCAGTGCTCTTCCCCGCGGTCCAGCCGGCCTGCGCCGTCGTTGCGGTTGTTGGCCTCCAGCGCCTGGCGCAGCTGGTCCAGCGTCACGCCGCGCGCCCGCAGCCGGGCCGGGTCGGGGATCACCTCGTAGCCGCGCACCATGCCGCCCAGGGCATTCACGTCGGCCACGCCGGCCACGGTGCGCAGCGCAGGGCGAATCACCCAGTCCAGCACATGGCGGCGCTCGGCCAGAGACCATTGCTCACCGTCGATGGTGAACATGAACATCTCGCCCAGCGGCGTGGTGATGGGGGCAAGCCCGCCTTCGGCCGTGGCGGGCAGCTCGCGCTGCAGGCCGGCCAGCCGCTCGGAAACCTGCTGGCGCGCCCAGTACACGTCCGTGCCTTCGCTGAAATCCACGGTCACGTCGCTGATGCCGTACTTGGACACCGAGCGAACCATGGTCTTGTGCGGCAGGCCCAGCAATTCCTGCTCGACAGGCGTGGAGACGCGCTGCTCCACCTCCTCGGGCGTCATGCCGGGCACCTTCAGGATCACCTTGACCTGGGTGGGCGAGATGTCGGGGAAGGCATCGATGGGCAGGTGCACATAGGCCCAGGCACCGGCCAGGGCCAGCGCGCAGGCGGCCATCAGCACCAGCGCGCGCTGGCGCAGCGAAAAATCGATGAGGCGCGCCAGCATCACTCACCCCCGCCCAGCAGGCCCTTGAGCGCGGCAATGCCCGTCACGGCAATGCGCGCCTTGGGCGGCAGCGTGCCGCGCACCACGGCCGTGGCCTCGTCGCTGGCCTCCACGGACAGCGGCATGAAGCGCGCCCCCTGCCCGGTGGCGACAAAGACGCCGGTGCGGTTGTTCCAATGCGCCAGCGCCGCAGCGGGTACGCGCAGGCGTGCACCGCCAGAGCCACCAGCAGATCCGCCGGAAGGCCCGGCGTCCGCACCAGCCAGGGCCAGCGACGCGGTCACGCTTTCGCCCACGCGCAGGTCGCCAGCGCGTTCCAGCGCAACGCGTACCCGCATGCCGGCCGATCCATCACCGACCGGGGCCATGCCAGCCACCCTGCCCTGCGCACCGCGCGCCGCCACCTGAACGCGGTCGCCCACGCCGGGCAGCGGTACCTCGCGGCCCAGCAGCAGGTCCAGTTCCAGCGCCTTGGGGTCGGCCACGCGCAGCAGCGGCGCCGAGGCCTCCACACGCGCGCCCGGCACCGCCAGCACCTCGGTCACCAGGCCTGCGCGGGGCGCCACCAGGTGCACCTCGTTGCCCACGAACTGCAGGCCGCTGGCGGCCAGTTCGGCGCGCCGCGCCTGGGCCATGGCCGCGGCCTCGGCGGCGCGGGCCTGCGTGGCCTGCCAGCGGCTGGCGGCGATGATGCCGTCCTCATGCAGCGCCTGGTCGCGCGCCAGGGCCTGGCGTGCCAGGCGCGACTGGGACTCGGCCTCCAGCAGCGCGCGCCGCGCCTCATACAGCTGCGGGCTGGTGAACACCGCCACCGGCTGGCCGGTGCGCACCGTCTGGCCCAGGGCCACGAGCACGCGCGGCACCGCGCCCGCATAGGGGGCGGCCACCACGGCCTGGGCATCGGGCCGCAGCACGACGCGCGCGTGGGCCGAGACCTCGATGCGCTGTGCCGCCTGAATGGGTTCGAAACGCACGCCCAGCGCCTGTGCCTGTTCGGCGGACAAGGCAACGGATGTGGGCGTGGGTGCAGATCCGGATGTGGGTGCGGATGCGGATGCGGACGGGGGGTTGGCCGGGCTTGCGGGTGCGGCCTGGGCCTGGGTGGCCATGCCGACGGCTGGCAGCGCAAGTGCGCCGGCCAGCAGCCATGGGGAAAACATCATTCCTGACTCCGGGAAAAAAGACGAACGCCGTCCACGCGCAGGCGGTTCGCTGCGCGCGGGCGAAGAAGGACTGAGGCGGGCCTGTGAACCAGGCCGGGGAGGTCAGGAAGCCAGGGGCGGTGCCTGGGCGGGGGAAGGCCGTATCACGCGCCCGCGCCAGCGCGGACTCAGGCGCATGGGCTGCAGCGGCAGGGCGGGCCGGGGCGCAATGCAGCGCATGCGAGCGGCACGCAGGCCCAGGGTGAGCAAGACCAGGCCGACCACGGCCAGCAAAGGCATGGGCAGCAGGTCCAGCGGCTGTATGGCGTCCTGCACATCGACCTCGAAAGGCTCGACATGGTCTTCATCCACATCGGTGAAGGAGCCGTGGGCCACGAACAGGTGGAAATGCGAGTCGGCCACGCGCGACGGCGCCGCGTGGATGTGCAGGCCGGCCTGGTTCGGAGTGCCGAAATGGCTGTGCAGCAGCGGTATCAGCAGCTGCGCCACCATGATGAGCAGCAGCAAGGCGCTCCGCATGGATAGGCTCCGGATGGCATGCAACATGGCCGGGGATTGTAGTGCCGGTGCCTGCGCAATCGGTTCAATCCCGCAGTTCGGCAAGGGCACATTCACCTGTCACATACCAAAGCAAGCCCCCGCCATCGCGGCAGGCCCGCAAGCCGCACCAGGCCTCGGTTCAAGCTGGAGTGACGGATTTCATTGTATTTTTTCGGATATAACGAAGCCATTCATGGAGCACTTCGCCCCCTCGGAGCCCGCCGGAGTCCGCCGGGCTGTGCTGGAGAACCGACTTGACGCAAAAATACATCCCCCATCTGCTGGCCCTGGACCGCGAGCGTGACTGGGCGCGCGCAGCGCAGGCCTGCGGCATCTCCGACAACGCGCTGGCCCAGGCCATACGCTCGGCCGAGGCGGAGTTCGGCCACGCGCTGGTGCGTGCGGGCCGGCCCTTCCAGGGGTTCACGCAGGAAGGCGAACAGGTGCTGGCCTGGGCACGGCAGTTCGCCCAGGCGGTGGATGCACTCAAGCACTGCTTTGCCGACACGCGCAAGCGGGCGGGCCTGGCGCCCCTGCTGGCGCGGCGCTCCGTCTCGCCCAGGCGGCTGGCCATGCCGGGTCCGGACAGCGGCGACATGGTCCTGATGATCGAGGCGGCGCTATGCGCTCCGGACCACGGTGCCTTGCACCCCTGGCGGGTTCTGGAGTTTCCCGCCCACCAGCGCGAGGCCTTGGCCTGCCTGTTCGAGCAGGAAAAACTGCGCCGCGACCCGCTGGCCCCGGCCGACGATATCCGCCGTGCGCGCGAGCATGCAACGCGCGCCCCGGCGCTGATCGCCTTCATCATCTCGCCCCGGCCGCGCTCGCGCGTGCCGGTGCGTGAGCAATGGCTGGCTGCGGGCGCGGCCCTGGGCAACCTCCTCAACGCCGCCCACCATTTGGGCTTTGGTGCCATCGTGCTCAGTGGCGAGCGCTGTTTTGACCCGGCCCTGCATTCAGCGCTGGGTTTGCGCGAGGGCGAGCATCTGGCCGGCTTCATCAGCCTGGGCTCCATCACCAGCCAGCCATCCCCGCGCGCAACGGTGGCGCCCTCTTCCATGCGCACGGCATGGCAGGCGGAGCAGGCAGCAGCGGTCACGGCACAGACCCTTCTCCAGCCAGACGGCAACCACGACAGCCACGGCAGCGATCTTTGAAGCCGCAGCCAGCGCGTGCAGGGTGGCGCACAGGTGGCGCACTGACTGCGCGGGGCGGTTAGAGTTGCGGGGCTGCTGCGCCCTCTTGCCCCCTCTTGCGCCCTCTTTTCCATCACGGAACAAGCTTTCATGATCATCCGGCCCCGCCCCCACTGGCTGCGCATGCTCTTCGTGCTGCGCGGCTCGGTGCTGCCCGACATCCTGCCCCAGCTGATGGCCGCCACCCTGTTCGCCGTGCTGGTCACGGCCCTGCACGGCCAGCTGTTCGCCTGGAAGGTGCCGCTGAACTTCGTCCCGTTTTCGCTGATCGGGCTGACGCTGGCCATCTTCCTGGGCTTTCGCAACAGCACCAGCTATGCGCGCTATTGGGAGGCGCGCACGCTGTGGGGCACCCTGCTCAACGAGACGCGCTCCCTGGTGCGCCAGGCCCGGACCTTGACGGATGCACCGCAGCACGCCCCGGCCCTGGCCATGGTGCTGGCGGCCTTCGTGCATGCGCTGCGCCACCAGTTGCGCGGCACCGATGCCGCGGCCGACATGCGCCGCCTGCTGCCCGCCGCCGACTGCGAGCGCCTGGCCACGGCGCGCTTAAAGCCTGCCGTGCTGCTGCTCATGGCCGGCGAATGGCTGCAGGCACGCCGCCAAGACGGCAGCCTGCAGCCGGTGCTGGTGCCCGCCATGGAGGCGCCCCTGTGCAAGCTGGGCGAGGCGCTGGGCGGCTGCGAACGCATTGCGGGCACGCCGATTCCCTTCACCTACGCGGTGATCATCCATCGCACCATCTACCTGTACTGCCTGCTGCTGCCCTTCGGCCTGGTGGATTCCATCGGCTTCATGACGCCGGTGATCGTGGCCTTCATCGCCTACACCTTCTTCGCGCTGGAGGCACTGGGCGCCGAGCTGGAGGAGCCCTTCGGCACGGCGCCCAACGACCTGGCGCTGGACGCCATGTCGCAGATGATCGAGGCCACGCTGCGCGAGCTGACCGGCGAGGTGCTGCCGCCTGCGCCGCAGCACAAGGATGTGCTGTTCCTGACCTGACCCTGCCTGCCGGCCCGGACGGCGCCAGCGGCACAATCTGCCCACCCGCATCACAGAAAAAGGACAGGCGCCATGACGGAGACAAGCAAGGTCAAGGGACCGGCCTCGTATTTCCCTTCCATCGAGAAGACCTACGGCCAGCCGATTGCGCACTGGATGGATCTGCTGCAGCAGCAGGACACCCGCAAGCACATGGAACTGGTGGGCTGGCTCAAGGCCCAGCACCAGATGGGGCACGGCCATGCGAATGCGCTGGTGGCCGTGTTCCTGGCGCAGGCCTGACCTGCAGCCAGCAACCCTCAGCCGATGGCCGTGCCGAAAGCCTGGCGCACGGCGGCACCCGCTTCGTCAAATAGGCGGCGTGATGCCGGCGCCAGACCCAGCATGTGCATGCAGGCGTGCACCATGCCGGGCAGGCGCACGGCCTGCACCGCCACACCAGCCTGCGCCAGCCGCAGCGCATAGGCTTCGGCCTCGTCGCGCAGCGGGTCGTATTCGCAGCTGATCACCGTGGCAGGCGGCAGGCCTGCCAGGTGTTCCGCACGCAGCGGAGAGACAAGTTCTTGCCGCCCCGGTGCCGCATCGCCCAGGTACGCGCCATAGCAGTACTCCATGGCCGCACGCGTGAGGTAGTGGCCCTCGCCGAACTGCTGGAACGACGGCGAATCCATGGCCGCGTCCAGTGCCGGGTACAGCAGCAGCTGGTGGGCGATGGCCGGTGCGCCCGCCGCTCCCCAGCCTTGCTTTTCCTGCGCCAGCAGGCAGGCGGCGGCCGCGAGGTTGCCGCCCGCGCTGTCTCCGGCCACGCCGATGCGCCTGCGATCCAGCCCCAGCGCATCGGCCTGCTCAAAGGTCCAGGCAATGGCATCGCAGAAGTCATGCAACGGCACGGGAAAGCGGTGCTCGGGCGCCAGCCGGTAGTCCACCGAGACCACGACGGCGCCCGTTGCCGCGGCCAATGCGCGGCAGGGGTTGTCGTAGACCTCCAGCGAACCCAGGCACCAGCCGCCGCCGTGGGCGAAGACCAGGGCGGGCTGGGGCGTGGGTGTGTCCGAGGCCAGCGGCCGGTAGATGCGCACGCGCAGCGGCGCACCGTCGCGCGCGGGCAGCGTGAAGTCTTCGGTACGGGCCACGGCCTCGGCCGGGCCATGCAGGGCGCGCAGCCCGGCGTCGGTGGCCTCGCGCAGCGCCGCCAGCGTGGGCTGCGTGGGCGGGGCCACGGCCTGGGTTGCCTGCGCCAGCTCGGCGAGATAGCGCGCAATGTCAGCGTCCAGGCCCATGGTCACAGCGTCCTTTGCAGGAAGGGCAGCAGCTCGGCGATGAAGGGCTCGGCAGCCTCCTCCATGATGAAGTGGCCGCAGCCCGGCACGATCACGCCCGACAGGTCATCGGCATGGCCGCGCAGCGTGGCCAGCGGCGCATCGGCCGTGGCGTGCTCGGCGCCAATGGCCAGCACGGGCATGGCCAGCGGGCGCAGCGCACGCTCGCGGTTCTGGCGGATGGTTTCGGGAATGGCGCGGTAGTAGGCAAAGCCGCCGCGCAGGCCACCGGGCGCCGCATAGGCATCGACATAGACGTCCACGGCCACGCGGTCGCGCCGCAGCGACCAGCGGTTGAACATGAATTCCAGGTAGGCACGCTCGCGCCCCGCGATCAGGGTCTCGGGCAGATCGGCCAGCTGGTTGAACATGAAGTGCCACAGGAAAATGTTCTGCTCGGGCGGCGCAAAGATGCTGGGCTCGGGCGCCAGGCCAGGGATCACGGCCTCGGTCAGCGCCAGGGACTGCACGGCCTGCGGCTGGTCGCTGGCCAGTGCATAGGCCACCCACATGCCCACGTCGTGGCCGGCGACCTGGTAGCGCTCATGGCCCAGCGCCAGCATGGTGCGGTGCAGGGTCAGCGCAATGGAGCCCGTGTCGTAGCCGGTGTCGGGCCGGTCCGAAAAGCCCGTGCCCGGCGGATCGACGGCAATGGCCTGGAAGCCCTGCGCCGCCAGTGCCTGCATGACGTGGCGCCAGGCATACCAGGTCTGGGGCCAGCCCGGGATCAGCAGTACGGGCGCACCCTGCCCGGCCGTGATGCAGTGGATGCGGCGGCCGTCGATGCGCACGTAGTCGTGCGAGAACCCGCAGGCCTGGTCTTCCTGCTTGCGCAGGGCGTTCGATGTGAAGGCGTTCATTGTTGGATTCTTTTTGAGGTTCTTTGGCTGCGGGCTTGCTCAGGCGATACCGAGCATGGCGTTGATCTGGCGCTGGTCCACGGGGGCGCCGGCGAAGTCGTCAAAGATCTTGTCGGTGACGCGGATGATGTGGCGGTTGATGAAGTCCACGCCCTCGCGTGCCCCGTCTTCCTGGTCCTTGAGGCAGCACTCCCATTCCAGCGAGGCCCAGCCCTGGTAGTCGTACTGGGCGAACTTGGAGAAGATGGCCTTGAAGTCCACCTGCCCGTCACCCAGCGAACGGAAGCGCCCTGCCCGCTCCAGCCACGAGGAATAGCCGCCGTAGATGCCCTGGCGCCCGCTGGGCAGGAACTCCGCATCCTTCACATGGAACATGCGGATGTGCTCGCGGTAGATGTCGATGTAGTCGAGGTAGTTGAGCTGCTGCAGCACGAAATGGCTGGGATCGAACAGGATCTTGCAGCGCGCGTGCTGGCCCACCAGTTCATGGAAGCGCTCGAAGCTGGTGCCGTCGTGCAGGTCTTCGCTGGGGTGGATTTCGTAGCACAGGTTCACGCCCTGCTCGTCGCAGGCGTCGAGGATGGGGCGCCAGCGGCGCGCCAACTCCTCGAAGGCGGTTTCGATCAGGCCGGCCGGGCGCTGCGGGAACGGGAACAGATAGGGCCAGGCGAACGAGCCCGAGAACGTGCCCATGTCGCTCAGCCCCATGCGGCGCGATGCGACGGCCGACAGCTTGAGCTGCTCCAGCGCCCAGGCCGTGCGTGCGGCCGGATTGCCGCGCAGCGCCTCGGGCGCAAAGCTGTCGCACATGGCGTCGTAGGCCGGGTGCACGGCCACGAGCTGGCCAAAGATGTGCGTGGTCAGCTCGCTGGCCACCAGGCCGTGCGAGGCCAGCATGCCGTTGACATCGTCGCAATAGGTCTGGCTGCTGGCGGCCGTGGCCACGTCGAACAGGCGCTGGTCCCAGGCGGGAATCTGCAGGCCCTTGAAGCCCACGCCGGCTGCCCAGCGTGCGATGTCTTCCAGGGAATTGAACGGTGCCTTGTTGTCGGCGAATTGCGCCAGATGAAGGCTGGGGCCCTTGATGGTCTGCATGTGATTTCCTTGCGTTGAGCTATTGTTTGTTAATCGACAAAGAATAGTATCACGCCAACACGGCTGCTTTTGCGAAGCCGATGCAAGACAGCATCACGGCGCCGCTAAGATGCCGCCCTGACTGTTGAGAAGGATGAGGAAGATGGCCGGAAGACCCAGGGAATTTGACCGAGACCAGGCGCTGGAGCGCGCCATGCTGGCGTTCTGGCGGCGAGGCTACGAGGGCACGTCCATGGCCGACCTGGTGCAGGCGCTGGGCATTGCGTCAGCGCGCATCTATGCGGCCTTCGGCAGCAAGCAGGACCTGTTCCGCGAGGCCGTGCAGCGCTACGAGGCCGGTGATGGCGGCTTTGCCGACCGCGCCATGGCCCAGGAGCCGCGCGTGCGCGACGCCCTGGCCCGCGTGCTGCGCGATGCCGTGGCCACCTATACGGACGATGCCCATCCGCTGGGCTGCATGGTGGTCACCGCCGCCACCAATTGCGCCGAGGAAAACGAGGCAGTCGCCGCCTGGCTGGCCGAACACCGTCGCCAGCGCACGCAGTCCCTGATCGACCGCCTTCAGCGCGCGCTGGATGAAGGCGAGTTGCGCGCCGGCACCGATGTGCAGGCGCTGGGGGATTTCTATGCCACGCAACTGCACGGCATCTCCGTGCAAGCCCGCGATGGCGTGCCGCGCCAGCGGCTGCTGGCTGCAGTGCAAACCGCCTTGCTGCTGCTGGACACGGCGCTGACGTCCGCAGGCAAGGCGGAATGAACCGTCAGGCGCCGAGCTTTTGCAGTTTTTGCAGCTCGGCGCGCAACTGGATCACGCTGGGCGTGACGATGGGGATGAAGGCCGATTCACGCCAGCGGCGGGCAAAGCCATCGTCCGCATCCAGGCTGTAGGCGCGGCCACCGGCCGTCTGCAGCTCCAGCTGCATGGCCTGCTGCACGCAGTCGTGCAGGGCCAGGCGCAGCGCGAAAAGCCGCTCGGGCGCCTCCACGAAATCGCCGGCCTCTACACCGGCCTTGAGTGCCGCCACCGCCTGCTCCAGATGGCTGCGGGTATCGTCCAGCGGCTGCTGCAGCACATGCCCGCCCTGCCCCATGCGCGAGGCGGCCTGCGCACAGGCCGCGCGCGCCAGGCCGATGGACAGGCCGCATTGCATGCCCAGGAAGGCCGGCCGCACACGCGGCAGGAATCCGCCGGCGCGCTCGGCCAGCAGATCGTCTTCGGTGATGGCCACGTCCTTGAGTTGCAAGGCGGCGGTGTTGGTGCCGCGCAGGGCAATCAACTCCAGATCCGGCGAGCGCTCCAGGCCCGGCCGGTCGGACGGCAGGGCCACGATCATGGGCGGCGCGCCGTCGTCACGCGCCACGGCAATCGCGGCCAGAAAGCGCGGCCCGCGCAGGTTGGTGCACCAGGGCACGCTGCCGTTGAGCAGCCAGCCGCCCCCTTCCCGGGCCGTGGCGCGGATGTTGAGTGCCTCCAGCCCGCTGAGGAATTTCATGATGTTGGACAGCCCCGAGGCACCGGCCGCCTCGCCCGCCAGCAGCGCGGGCAGCCAGCGCTCGCGCAGGGCCGCATTGCCGGTGTTCGCCAGCATCTCGATCAGCACGCGCTGGCCCCAGAAGGCAAAGGCGGCGGACATGGAGTGCGTGGCCACCTGGGCAATCGCCTCGATGGCATCGCCGGCGCTGCCGCCCTGCCCGCCCAAGGCATCGGCCAAGCCGTGGCCCAGCAGCCCGGCTTCGGCCAGATAGGGCACGACGGCGGCCGTGGCCTCGCCGTTGCCGGCATCCAGCGCCTGGGCACGTGCATCCAGCCATTGGCGGTTGGCGTCGGTCAGCAGGGGGAAATTGGGCATGGGCTCAGGCATGGGATCGGGCATGGGGCTTGTCATCTTGCGGGTCACCATAAAAAAAGGGACCGCTGTGGGAACAGCGGTCCCTTGCCATCCTAGCGCAGCACACAGGCTGCGCAGATGACGCGGCGCAAGCTCAGTGCGCCGCCACCTTGCCGGGGCGTGTTTCCTCGCGCAGGGCCTTGACCTTGTCGCTCAGGCCGGACCATGGCTGCAGGCCGTACTGGCTGCGCATGGTGTTGAGCAGCGTGGCGATCTGATCGTCGCTGAGGTTGTGGCGGAAGGCGGGCATGGTACCCAGCTGCGGGCGCGCCGGTTGCGTGATGCCGTTGAGCACCACATGGATGGCGTTGGTCGGCGAGTCGCTGTACAGGTTGGTGTTCAGCGACAGCTGGGGACGCACCCCGAAGCTGCTGCCGGCCAGCACGCCGCTGGGATCGGCACGGTGGCAGGCCATGCAGGCGCCCTGGTACAGGCGGTAGCCCTGGGCGTCGACCGGCAGCTTGGCAACCTCGGTCTTTTCCTTCACCAGCGCCTCGGCGTCACCCGTGCCAGCGGCATCGGCCACAGGCTTGCGGTACGACATCAGGTAGGTGGCCATGGCGTTGATGTCCTCGGCCGTCTGGTGGGACAGGCCTTCGATCACGGGCGCCATGGGGCCGGCGGCCACGCCGTGGCGCTCCGAGAAGCCGGTCTGCATGTAGCGGACCAGGTCTTCTCGCGTCCAGGGCAGCGGAGCCACGGCCTTGTCGTTGAGCGCGGGCGCATCCCAGCCGTCGATGAAGGCGCCGGCCAGGTGGTCGGCACCCTTTTTCTCGGCGCCGAACTGGTTGCGCGGCGAGTGGCAGGCCGCGCAGTGGCCCAGGCCTTCGACCAGGTAGGCGCCGCGAATCCACTCGCCCGACTGGTTGGCGGGCGCGGGCTGCTCGCCCGGCTCCAGGTACAGCGCATTCCACAGGGCCAGCCCACGGCGCACGTTGAACGGGAAGTTCAGCGCGGTCTTGGGCGCCTCGTTGGAGACAGCCGGCTCGGTCATCAGGAAGGCGTACAGCGCCTTCATGTCCTCGTCGGTCACGCGGGTGAATGCCGTGTACGGGAAGGCGGGGTACAGGTAGTTGCCCTCGCGGTCCACACCATGGCGCATGGCGCGCTCGAAGGCCTCGTACGACCAGCGGCCGATGCCGGTTTCGGCATCGGGCGTGATGTTGGTCGAGTAGATGGTGCCGAAAGGGCTGGGCATGGCCAGGCCGCCTGCGTTGCGCTGGCCGCCCGGTGCCGTGTGGCAGACAGCGCAGTCGCCCATGTGCGCCAGGCGGCGCCCCTGGTCGATCTGCTGCTGGCTGAATTCCTGCACCGGGATCTGCTGCAGGGGCGCGATTTCGCTGCGGCCCGTGGCCAGCCAGAAGGCGGCGCCGGCCACGGCGGCCAGGCCGACCACGCCGAGGGTGATTTTCTTGAGTGTGTGCATGTTCCGGTCCTCCGCTCTCAGTTCTGTGCCTTGTCGGCCGGGGCTGCATCGGCAGCCTTTGCCTTGAGTGCGGCCAGCACGCGTGCCGGGGTGAACGGCACTTCGCGCAGGCGCACGCCGGTGGCGTCGAACACGGCGTTGGAGACAGCGGCGGCGCTGGGCACGGAGGCCGATTCGCCCGCGCCCATGGGGTCTTCGCCGGGGCGCTCGACCAGTTGCACGTCGATCTCGGGCAGCTCGTCAAAGCGCAGGATGGGGTAGCCGCCCCAGTCCAGCGAGGTCACGCCCTTGCTGTCGAAGGTCACGTACTCCTTGAGCACGCGGCTGGTGGACTGGATGATGTTGCCGTGCACCTGGTGGCGCACGCCGGCCGGGTTGACCATCTCGCCGCAGTCATGGGCCACGAAGACCTTGTCCACCTTGATCACGCCGGTCTCGCGGTCCACGGTCACGTCGCAGATCCAGGTGGCCCAGGCCGCGCCGTAGCCGGGGAACTTGCTGTGGTAGTAGCGGGCGTAGGCAAAGCCGCGGCCCTTGACCAGGCGCTGGTCGGCCGGCGCGGGGTTGCGGTGGGCCGGGCCGTCCTGCCAGCCGGCCTGCTTGCGGGCGGCGTGCGTCAGCGCCACGGCGCGCGGGTCCTTCAGGTAGCGCAGGCGGTAGGCCAGCGGGTCTTCGCCGGCCAGGTAGGCGCATTCGTCGATCCAGCACTCATGGGCAAAGACGTTGGGCAGGGCCGAGACGCCGCGCATCCACGACGCGCGCACGATGGGCGCCGCATCCTGCGAGACCACGCGCATCTTGGGGTACTCGTACTGCGGGATGGCCGTACGGTCGCCCATCTGCAGCACCTTGGGCTTGTTGGGCACCTTGCCCGTCAGGATCAGGGCCAGGGCCGCCGCGTCGTTGGACGGGTAGCAGGTCTTGAGCTCATAGCCCAGCACGGCATGGTTCTCGTCCAGGCCGCCGCGCACGCGGATCAATTGGCCCGTGCCCTTGGGCTCCCAGGCGGCTTCCTGCTCGCGCATCAGCTGCACGCGCACCGGGCGGCCCACGGCCTGCGACAGCAGCACGGCGTCGGATGCCACGTCGTCCGCGCAATTGCGGCCGTAGCAGCCCGAGGCTTCCAGGCGCGTCACATTGATCTGGTCGGCCGCCATGCCGGTCAGCGTGGCGATGTCCTTGCGCACGTCGTGCGGGTTCTGCGATCCGGTCCAGACCTGGATCTGGCTGGCGGACACCTCGGCCACGGCGCAGGACGGGCCGATGGAGGCATGCAGGTGGTAAGGCCAGACGTAGTCGGCCTCGATCACCTTCTTGGCGCCCGAGAAGGCCTCGTCAATGCCCGCGTCCTCGCGCAGCATGCGGTCGGTCTTCTCGTGCTTGACCAGGGTGTCGTGCATGGCGTTCAGCGACAGGTCGGGCACGCCGGCCCAGTCCTTCCACTTCACCTCCAGCTGGCGCATGGCGGCAATGGCCTGCTCTTCGCGCTCGGCCACGATGCCCACGAAATCGCCCTGCACCACCACCTTGACGATGCCCGGCAGATGAGCGACGGACTGTTCGTTCACCGAAATCAGGCTGCTGCCCAGCGGCGCCGACGCATCGGCACCGCCATAGGGCGGGCGCACCACGCGGCCGTGCAGCATGCCCGGCACGCGCACATCGTGCACATAGGCCAGCGCGCCCAGCACCTTGGCCGGAATGTCCACGCGCTGCACGGACTTGCCGATGTAGTTGAAGCCGCCGGTGCGCAGCGGCACTTCCTTGTCCAGCGCAATGTTCAGGTCCTGGCCCTGGGCCAGTTCGCCGTAGCCGATGCGCCGGCCGCCCTTGGCCACCACCGCGCCCTTGGACGTGGTGAGTGCAGACACGGGCTGCTGCAGCTTCTCGGCAGCCAGGCCCAGCAGCAGCTGGCGCACCTGCGCGGCGGCCTTGCGCATGGGGATGGCATCCACCTGGATGGTGTTGCTGGCAATGGTCGGGCCCTGGTTGGGCGTGCGGCCCGTGTGGCCCAGCACCATGGTGATGCGCTCGAACTCCACATCGAGCTCATCGGCCACCAGCTGCGCCAGCGAGGTACGGATGCCCGTGCCCAGGTCTACGTGGCCGTGGTAGGCCGTGACGCTGCCGTCCGCGCCAATGGCGATGAAGCTGCTCACCCGGTCGATGGGGGGAATGGGGAAGGCGCCGGCCACGGCGGGCGCCGTACCCGTGCTTTCAGCCACCAGGCCAGCGGCCGCCACCGAGCTGACCATGACCATGCCGCCCAGCTTGAGCAGGTTGCGGCGCGTCAGTTGAAGGGGGTTGGATGCACTCATGCTGCACCTCCCTGGGCGATCAGCACGCGGGCGCGTGCAGCCGCACGCATGATTTCCACATGCGTGCCGCAGCGGCACAGGTGGCCGGACAGGGCCTGGGTGACTTCCTCGTCGGTGGCCGTGGGCTTGTGGTCGAACAAGGCCACCAGGGCCATGACCATGCCGTTGGTGCAGTAGCCGCACTGGGCGGCCTGCTCGTCGATGAACGCCTGCTGCACGGGGTGCAGTGTGTGGACGGTCTTGCCATGCGTGTCAGCCGACGGCTTGCCGGCAGGCATTCCCGGCACGGCGGCCGGATGGGCAGCTTCCCAGTCACGCGCCACGCGGGCGTGCTCGGCCTGGGTCGCATCCTGGGACAGGCCTTCCAGCGTCGTGACCTTCATGCCCTGGACCACGCTCACGGGAACGGAGCAGGAGCGGGCCACCTTGCCGTCGATCAGCACGGCGCATGCGCCGCATTCGCCCAGGCCGCAGCCGAACTTGGGACCGTTGAGCTGCATGTCGTTGCGCAGCACATAAAGCAGCGGCGTCTCCGGGCTGACGCCCTGGATCTCGACCTCTTGTTGGTTGAGAGTGAATTTCATCGTATGCAAACCTTGTGGTTGACAACAGGTGCAAACCATAGGTGCGCACTGAAAAATCAGGCGTCAGGCACGCCGCAGCAGGGCCCGAAAAAGAAAGCCCACCGCCGGCGGGGTGGGCTATTTCACGTGGTTTTTAGAGGCAAGTCGGATGGCTGGCTGCCTGTTGTATGCAAACGATTCTATGCCTCGCACTTGCTCGCCGCTGCCAGCGTGCCGCCATCCCGGCACCCGCACAGACTGCAGATTTCCGTGGCTTTTTATGCACAAGACCAAACTCATCCATCGGAAATATCCACTAAAGCACAGCGCAGCAGGCTGATCAGTGAGCCTGCACCAAGAGCGAAAAGGAGTGCACCACCGCAGTGCACAGGAGGGCAGGACACGCTGCAGCAATTCCCGTCCGGATCTTTCAGCCATGCACGGCCGGGCATAGAGATCGCAGCCCGTCCAGGCGTTCAACGCGTCGGCTCGAAAATCACACCAACCCAGCAAAACACTCGGCTTTTACCTGCATCAAATTCCAGTGAGAACGCTTGAAATTCACGAATGCATCATGCGCAGCGCCTGCAAAACACCTGCTCGTCTGCAGGATCGGCACCACGCAAGGCTGCTGGCTGCCACCCCAAGCATCAGCGGGTGCCCGGTGTGATCTGGATCGTGCCAAGGCCCGAATCCATGGCCACACGCCGCCGGGGAGTCAGCCAATGCACCCACAGCCCCCAAAGCCACCCCAGCGCAAACACGCAGGCCAAGGCCAACATGCCCCAGCGCCCGGCAGACAGCGCGCTGTAAATCCAATACGGCATGCCCCCCAGGCCGAAGAGGCAGGCCCATCGCCGAAGCGCGGCGGAACGGGATTGGGACAGCCAGACGGCAAGGGCTGCGGGGAGTGCGAAGGCGATCTGATCGATGCTCATGACTGCATCATACTGTACAAATAAACAGCATTGCACAGAAAAATCCAGACGCTTGCACAAGGCACGTCGACGGGACGGCCACACCCTCTGATTTGTTCGCATCTCATCTGGCAAGCAGCGTACAGACTGGACTTGAAGGATTCCGAATCCGCACCGGAGTTTGGGTAAATCGCGGCCCTTGCATCGCTCAATACCAGCACCGCCGGCCAAGAACCCGGAGTCACGGCTTATCCAGTTCCGCCCAGCCCGAAAGCGAGGGTGCACAGGATTTTGAAAACCCGCAGAACATACAGCGCCATACTGCGCAACGGCTCTTTACCCAAGGTTTACCTGGCAGTTTGAACGCATTCGGGACGGGCAATGGTGGTCATAGGGGGAAATAATCGAAAGCATGCAAACCGGTTCTTAAAAAACAGTTAATATTCGCGCTTCAATCCATGAAAGGCAAACTACCGTGAGCAACACATACAAAGAACTTCTGGCGCAGCGCGAAGCACTTGAGGCCCAGATCCAGACAGCACGCAAGCAAGAAGTCAGTGATGTGATCGCCAAGATTCGCGGTCTGGTTCAGGATTACGGCCTGACAGCCGACGACATTTTCACGGCACGCCGCGCCTCCTCCACCGTGGCCCCCAAGTTCCGCAATCCAGAGACAGGTGACACCTGGACCGGACGCGGCAAGCCGCCCGCCTGGATCAAGGACAAGGATCGCGCCCAGTTCGCCATCTGAAGCCCTGGATAAACGCCTCCATGAAAACAGCCTGCAGTCACTTGCAGGCTTTTTTCATTCTGGCCCCACCTGGAACGTGCACCTGAATTGGCGTGCCTGCACTTCTGCAGGGCGGCATTGCCCAGGCCTGGCCCCGTGCAATCGCGGCAAGCACGCGCACATGCCCTTAGACATGCACTGTGGATGGATGCCGTGGTTCAATCAGTCGGCCTGATCTGCATCTTGAAATTTCTCGCTGTAGAGACCGGCCCCCGACGTTCGGCCTTCCATGACAAAACAGATCTCCGCCCTGGACAGTGCCCCCACCGCACGCCGTCCTGACAAGCTACCGACCGCCTTTGGAACGACACCTGTCGCAGATGCACTCTTGCGGCCCCATCTGCCATTTTCAGGACAGCAGATTCTGTTCATCTCGTCATGCGACGATCAGCACGCCCATCTGCTCCCTTTGCTCAAGGAGTGGGGTTTGGTGACCACGGCATGCCGCCATCCCACCGCGATTCGCCAGGATCGGCTACAGAAGTTCCACGTTGTCGTGCTGTGCGGGCCGAAGACTTTATGGAATGCCAAGGACGAAAACCGCCTGGTGGCAGGAGCGGCACGCATCATCGAATGTGAAGCCAGCCATCCCATGCAGCCCAGAGTGATCAATGCCCGCATCATCGCGGTATCCTGGCATTCACCGCAGGGGATTTTTGATGCGCTGACGATGGCGATCCATTCAACGCATGCCAACCCCGACAGCCTCCTGCCGACTGACGAAGTCGTCCATTTCGAGAAAATTGCGCCACCCATCAGAAATGCCTTCCTGGAATCTGCGCGCTCTTCTCTGGCAACCATCAAATCCAGCCCAAACTGCAAAGATGTGCAAAGAGAGCTTCACAACCTGTCTGGCTCACTGAGATTCTTTGATCTGGTCGAGTTGTCAATACGGTGTGCCGACCTGGAAAGCCGCATGGGCCATGATGGGCTGGCATATCACAGACATTCGCTCTCGCTGCTGGAGCTCCAGCTTGAAGCAGTCATCCAGGACATACAGGCACTGAAGGTGGAATGAACATGCATCATTGAGATCTCGATGATGTCACCCACCCACATTCCAAGGCATATTTCATAAGGTCTATGTCTCGCTCTATGCCGAGCTTTTGCATGGCCTTGACTTTTTGCGTGCTGATGGTCTTCTTGCTCCTGTTGAGCTTGGCTGCAATTTCATCAATGCGCAGGCCAGCAGCGTACAACCGGACTACCTCGGACTCCTTGGGGCTCAGCTCAGCAGGTACTCTTCTCTCCCCCTGCACTCCGCCCAACCCGCCTGCACCACCTCTTTCCAGCCGCTCGGCGATGGCTGGCGAAAAATAAACTCCGCCAGTGAATGCCGCGTGGATCGCGGGAACAAGATGCAGCACCGGATCGGCCTTGCTGACAATACTGATGTTCGAGACACGACCCAGAGCCTGCAGTATTGCCGAGTTATCCAGCATGGTCAGGACCACCAGACCCAATTTTGGGAATCTTCTCGATATATATCCGAATAGATGCAGTCCATCTCCATATTGCCCGGTCGGCATGGAGTAATCGGATACAAGCACATCAAAACCTCCCTCTTCCAGTTTTTTAATCAGATCGGTTGAATTTGAAACACTCCCATTCAATGCAATTTCTGACTCACCAGACAATTCATGCCTGACACCTGATATTATCCCAGGATGATCGTCCGCCAACAATACGGATATTTTCAGGTATTTTTTATAGTCCATGGCGCGTAAATATTAATAACCTGACACCAGCCGGCTTTCAACCTTTCTCACAAATCTTTCAGAACGTCCATGAAATTCACGAGCTCCCCATCGACCGCTCGAAAATCTCGCGCATTGACAAGAGAAGAAATCCTATCAAGCGCCTGGACTATGTCATTGAACCCTGCCACTGCAAATGCCCCCTTCATGGCATGAATTTCCCTATGCACAGCCACGAGATCTCTTTTTTCCAAGGATTTCTTCAAGGAGATCAAGGATGCTTGTGTTGTTGAGACAAGAATGTCACGGTAGCCAGAAATCTTGCTTGTTCTTGCCGGCAATGCATCCACTTGGCAAACCCCGGACTTGCCGATATTTCTATCAATGAATTCCTTGATGCTTTTCAGGGAGGCTGGTTTGACGATGATGTCAGATATGCCGAATTTGGCACATTTATCCCTTTCATGCTTGCCTGCGTTTGCCGTTATTGCCCCCACTCTAATCCCGGGGTAATTCTTACGGATGTGCTGTGCAAGCACATAACCGTTCATGCCGGGCATCTGCAGGTCGGTTAGAACCAGGTCATAGGCCAGCTGTGCCAGCATGCTCAAGGCAGATTCCCCTCCTTCTGCAGAATCGGCCTCATACCCAATGATCCTCAGCTGATCCAGCAACAGCATTCTGTTAACAGGGTGGTCATCCACCACCAGAATCCTTGCCGAGAAATCCTCTCGCTCGTCCTCCGAAAGCAGGACATCGCCATCCTCCCAAGCGACAGCGGATGATGCGGGCTGCGCATGGTATGCGGGCAGCACCAGCTCGAAAATGCTGCCTTTTCCAAGGACACTTGAAAACCGGATCTCCCCTCCCATGAGGTGGGCCATCCGCTGGCACAGCGTCAGCCCAAGTCCGGTTCCTCCAAACTTCGTGGCGATTTCCGAGCCGGCCTGCTTGAACGCATCGAAGATGAACGCATGCTGCGAATGATGAATACCTATTCCAGTATCGGATACCTTGATGTTCAGCTCGCCGGATCTGTCGGATGCATATACCTCTATTTTTCCACTCTTGGTGAACTTCAAGGCATTGCTGAGAAGATTGTTGAGTATTTGCTTGATGCGCTCAGCATCGCCAAGATATCCAGACTTCAGCGAATCATCGATGGTCAGGGAAAATTCAATTTTTGCCTCTGTCACCAAGGGTTTATAGATGGACGCCACCTGCCTGATCACGGACTTGAGATCGAATCCGGCCATCTCGACACTCATCTGACCAGACTCGACCTTCGAGAAATCGAGGACATCATTCAACAGAGACAAAAGAGAATGTGAGGAATTCGAAATGATGTCCAGCCGTGTTTTCTGCTCCATGGACAGAATGCTTCTTCCCAGTATTTCCAGATTCCCCAGTATCGCATTGAGTGGAGTGCGTATCTCGTGGCTCATTACGGCGAGAAAAGATGATTTTTCATGGTTTGCCTCTTCCGCAGCCTTCTTTGCATCCTCCAGGCTTCTTTGGACCTGCTTGTGAGCCGTGATATCGGCAAACCCGCACAACAGCACGTTCCGACCTTGGTATTTTGCCTTCACCATGATCATGGACAGCTCTGCAATGGTTCCATCGTTGGAAATCACCACCTCGCTGGACACGGGCACATAGTCACTTTTCCCGCCACCAAGATATTTCTCCACATAAACTCTGTGGAAATAACCGATCAATAGCTCGCCAGGGACCGGGCCACGCAGTACTGCACTCTCCTTGTATTTGAACATCATGCTGTTCTCCAACAGCATCTTTTTCTCCTTGAAATCAAGAAGACCCAATCCGTAAGGAGCCATGGCAATGATGGTTCGACTCAGCTGCTCGGTATCGAAAACATTCTTTGCCTTTTCATAGATTGGAATAAATACCTTTTCGTAGAAATATATCAAAAAGCACCAGAACAAGACAATGAATATCAACGAAAGAATCAAATATACGAACGATTTTCCCTTTAGAAAAACCGCATCCTTCCACGAAAACACGTGGAGCAGAACCATATTTGTATTCGATATCCTCGAGTAGTAATGAAAAAAACCATCCTTGTATACAGCACCATACTTGAACAGAAGATAGCGACTCACCAGGTTGCCTTGGAATTTCGATGATTCAATATTAAAGAAATCCGCTTTGCTGTAGCCCTCTGGTTCAACACCCAGGGCAACGCTTCCCTGGGAGTCCATGATCAGAAAGGAACTTCTATCCTCACCTTGCTGCATCAGATTCTCAATATGCTGGGTAGGCATGTCACTCACCACGGTGAGAAATGGCTTACCCCTATGGAATGCAGAAACAACAACCTGGAACGACATTTCACCCGTCAGAATACTTTTGGTCGGGGGAAGCCAAATGGGGTGGCGCACTTGTCCGGAATGAAGTGGAACGCCTTTGTCTTTCGGCAGCCCGGCAATCTGTTGCTGAAGCTCCAAGAGCATCCGTTCCCGCTCAGGCTCATCTGGAATCTGAGGCAGGAGAGCACCGATGAACCCGCCATCCGGACTGAAGGCATATACAGATATGGCTCTTCCATCCTGAAGAAAACTCGAGTTTGCCAGGTATGCAAGCTCCTCCAGCATATCCCTGTATCGCCTGCATGCAGGCTTGTCGCCCTTATCCTCGAGCAAAACCACCGGACTCACACCCGTGATCATAGCGCCCGGCCTGCCAACTCCCGCCGGTTGCGATATATGCGCTTGCCCCCAAAGCAATTCTGATGCGATTATTCCACGCATCATGATGACCTGCTTTGTTTCTATCTCCACCAGAATTCTAGTTCTCTTGTTCTGAAAAATTGACCTTCTTTCCTCCATGAAATCATTGAACTCGAACGATGCCGCAAATAACGCGACAATGATCACAAGGAAAGAAAAGATCAGCCCCCCACCAAAAAGCAGTCTCTTGTTATATCTAGCCAGAAGCAGAAGATCTTCCTTTTCTGCAATTTCTTTTTTATGGATTTCCATCTGGACATCGATATACAGCCATTGCTCAGGCCAATGATCGCCTCATGTAGTCGATAAAATCTTTGCAGGAAAGTGCTCTGGAATACAAGAATCCCTGGGCGACATCGGCATCCATCCTCCTGATCATTCCCAGATCATCAACGTCCTCCACTCCCTCAACAACCACCTGTGCCCGAACATCTTTCGCAAGCGACACCGCTTTGCTTAGCACTCTCTTTGCATGGGCCTGGTTTCTTGCAGCATGCAGCAAAGCCTTGTCAATCTTGATCTGGTTGAAAGGAACGCTAAGCAGGCGCCCTAGGGTCGAGCCGCCCACGCCAAAGTCATCCATTGCGCACTGAAAGCCGCTCATTCGTAAATTCGCAATGACACCGCCCAGGGACTTGTCGAGATCATCCGCCCCATCTTCCGTCACCTCAAAACCGATATTTTCAGGGGAGACCCCTGCATCCCTGATCACGCGCAATGCCGAATCCATCCACTCCCAGGATGCCGCCAGGGAGGCGGATACATTGATGCTGCAGATGAACTGCCCTGAAGGTGCTGCCGATTTGATGAAAGAGATGGACTGCAGGAGCATTTGGAGAGTGAGCTCATGCATCAATCCATGGTCTCCGATGGCCTTCATGAACGCAGCAGGTGGCAACAGTTCCGTGGCCGAAATAGGCCACCGGGCCAAGGCTTCCGCCCCGATGATCCTGCCCGAGCCTGCATGATGCAAGGGTTGAAAATGGGCAACGATTTCGCCGCTGTGCAAAGCGTTCGTCAACCTTGCTCTCGGAATCGGCAAGATCGTCCTGGGCTGGCCCTCCGTCTTGCTCCGCCCCAGGATACGCAGCAGGAAATCCCCGTTGACCGGCACCTCTCTTGCCATTCTGGAGCGAGATATTGCACAGACGATGTTGAGTGCCAGGCTCCGGGCATAGTCAGCGACCGCATGGAATATTCTTGGTTCGCAGCTGCTGACAAGGATGATGGGGACATCCACTTCACACACTGCCAGATCATTGAGGAACCTCATCAGCTTTTCGCCGATGAAATCCATATCCACAAAGGCCGCATCCGCATTGGATTTCTTCAGTTCCGCCAGAAGCTCACCCGTATTGCTGATCCATTGAATGCCGTGAAAAATTCCTTGCTGTTTGCAACATTGCTGTATCCAATATGGGGCCATCGGATCGTTTGTGGCAACGATCATTCTTTTGCCATGACCGGGACTATTTTCTGGCATCAATCCATCCCATCTCTATTCCATAGCGAATGAGGTCAATGTCCTTGCGGATGCCCAGTTTATTCATGACCGCCACCTTGTGCGTACTGACCGTCTTGATGCTGCGATAGAGTTTTTTCGCTATTTCAGACACTGTCATGCCAGAAATGAAAAGCAGCAGAACTTCCTCTTCACGCTTTGACAGTTCTATCGATGTTCGTACCGCCCCGAGCCATTCGCCGCCAAGCAGTTTGCTTGCGCTCGGCGAAATGAATTGACCATCTGTGTATGCCGCATAGATCGCCGGCACCAGGCTCCCCAAAGAATCTGTTTTATGGACTATCCTGTAGATCCCCTGATTGGCAAGCGACTTGATGATCCCAATATTCTCAATCATTGTCAGCATCACGATCTTGACGCCGGGAAATCGTCGCCGGATGACATTCAGCATGACCAGGCCGTCGCCATAGGTTCCGCCGGGCATTGAATAATCAGTCACCAGCACATCGCATTCGTTCTGCCTGAGAAAATTGATGATTTCCGTGGAGTTTTTCGCTCGACCCACAATCTCTATCTCATTTTTTTCCTCCAAAACACTTTCTATGCCTGCCAGAACCGCCGGATGGTCATCGGCAATCAGTATCCGCAAGACGAAATTTTTCATGACTCAAAAAATTAGCAAGAAGAACATTCCTATTCTAGGCAGTGGCGCACTAGGATTTAATTGGATTAATCTGATTTTTCCACTTCAAAATCTAAGATTTGTCTGATTTTTTGGCCAAATTGCTGCGAATTCGGGCGTCAGTCCTAGGCAGCACTCCTAGAATTCAACAGATAGTTGAATCGGTGGTTGAATGCGTTGCAGGCCAAGCATCCGGACCACGCGGGAGTCTGTGGATGAGATGCACGCGCCCGGGGAGGAGCCCGCGACCGATGCCGCGGTGGGGCTGAAGCGACCTCACCCCATGGCCGAGCGCGTGAAGAGACCGCCAAATCCCGGCACAATCCGTGGATGCGAATCCTTCACACCATGCTGCGCGTTGGCAATTTCCAGCGTTCCATCGATTTCTACACACAGGTTCTTGGCATGCAGCTGCTGCGAACCTCAGAGAACCCCGAGTACAAGTACTCGCTGGCCTTCCTGGGCTTCGAGGGCGGCAACCCTGGCCAGGCCGAGATCGAGCTGACCTACAACTGGGGTACGGAGTCCTACGACATGGGCACGGCCTACGGCCATATCGCCATTGGCGTGCCTGATGCTTATGCCGCCTGCGAGAAGATCAAGGCGTCCGGCGGCAACGTGACGCGCGAGGCCGGCCCCGTCAAGGGCGGCACCACGGTGATTGCCTTTGTGACGGATCCGGACGGCTACAAGATAGAACTCATACAGGAGAACTCACGCGCCCATGCCGGCGTGCAGCCAGCTGGCGGCGAGAAGTTCGATCCCCTGCGCAATTCCTGATCCACGCAGCCCCAAAAACAAAGGCCCGGAGCGTTCATCGCTCCGGGCCTTTGTTTTTGAAGCTGCGGCTGCTGCCAGCCGCACTGCTGATCCGGTTCAATCCACCAGGATCACTTCCACCCGGCGGGCCTGGGCATTGCTGCCATCGGCCTGCAGTTGTTCGGGCTTCTTGAGTTCGACCTTTTCCTCGGCCACGCCCAGTGCCGACAGGGCAGCCTGGACTGCCAGGGCGCGCTTCTTGGCCAGTTCGGCGTTGAGTTCGGCGCTGCCGGTGGCGTCGTGGTATCCAGAGATCACGGCGCGCTTGCCGCCCTGCACACCAGCCACCACATCGGCCAGCGCTTCATTGGCGCCAGCCGCCAGCTCGGCCTTGGCCGATGCGAAGTAGAACTTGACCACGCCGTTTTCGACAACGACACGCGCCACGTCTTCCTCCAGGACCACAGGCGCCATCGCCGGCACAGGTGTGGCGCCGGTTGTCGTCTTTGCAGGACCATGCGCAATGCCGCGCTGGTAGACCACGACACCCACGACCGTGGAGACGACGAGCGCAATCAGCGCAAACAAAAAGCCCAGGGCAAAACGTTGTTGGCTGTCGTCGTCGGATTGACTGAAGGACATGAAGCACTCTCCGTGAATGAACTGTTGAAGGAAACCAGAAAGACTGCGAAAAACCGGCCGATTGTAGAGGGCCGCCGCCAACGGCCCTGCGCACCGCCCAAGCCCCGTGATGCCACCCGGCACGAACTGTGGCGCCGCAGAGACAAAAGACCGGCCGTGCAAGGGCAACGCAGGCGCTTGTGCACCGTTTGGGCCGACAGGCGTTAAAACGTCATTGTTCCTTCACGCCACAGCGCCCATGTCCGCCCTGCCAGAATTCTCATTTGCCCGCCGAGAGTCCCAGCCCATGCTGGACGAGGCGCTGCACCGATGGGGCGGAAGCGATGACCTCTGGATCTTTGGCTACGGCTCGCTGATCTGGCGGCCGGATTTCGATTTCTGCGAACGCCGCACGGCCCGTGTCTTTGGCTGGCACCGGGCATTGAAGATGTGGAGCACCATCAACCGCGGCACGCCCCAGAATCCTGGATTGGTCTTTGGCATGCTGTCCGGCGGCAGTTGCCAGGGCATGGTGTTCCGCATTCCCCGGCACCACGGCCATGACGTCATGAGAAAGCTGTGGCAGCGCGAGATGGCCAATGCCGTCTATGACCCCCGCTGGCTGCCCTGCCGCACCGGCCAGGGCACGGTGCAGGCGCTGGCGTTCACGCTGTCCCGTCAAAGCCCCAATCACACGGGCGAGCTGGCGCCCGAAGACTATCGCCGCATCTTCAGCGAGGCCAAGGGCATCTATGGCAGCACGCATGACTATGCGCGCGCAACCTTCGATGAGCTCAAGCGCCTCGGCATCCGGGACCGTGCCTTGCAGCGCCTGCTCAGCTACGCGGGCCAGCCTGAAGCGGGTGCGCAAGCCTCGCGCTGACGCTTTGATGCGATTGATACGCTGATGCGCGCAGGCGCACAACGCTGCCCTCTCCGACATGTCCACCGTATTGCACGCTGCAAGATGGCGGCTGCGCGCAATGCGCCTCACAACTTTTCCAGCACGGATATCAACCAGGAGATTGCCACCATGCGTTTGAACGCTTCCCCATCCACCCCGTCCACCGCCGTGAAGCTGCTGATGGCAACCGGCATGGTGCTGGCCCTTGGGGCCTGCGGCAGCCAGGCCAAGCCTCCTGCCGCAGCCGCGGCGTCCACCCCGGCAGCCGTCACCGCAGCCCCTGCCGCCCGCAACGTGGCCATGGCCCAGCTGCAGCCCACGCAAGGCAGCAAGGTCAGCGGCAGCCTGCAGTTCACTGCCCAGGCCGATGGCAGCGTGCGCGTTCAGGGCTCGGTTCAGGGGCTGGCGCCCAACAGCGAGCATGGCTTTCATGTCCATGAGAAAGGCGATTGCTCCAGCCCTGATGGCCTGAGCGCGGGCGGCCATTTCAACCCCACCGGCCACGCCCATGGCCGCTTCGATTCCGCTGTCCACCACGCAGGGGATCTGCCCAGCCTGCGGTCCGACGCGCAAGGCATGGCCAGCATAGATTTCGTTTCGCGCGGCCTGGCACTGGATCAGAGTCCCAACAGCGTGGTGGGCCGCGGCCTGATCGTGCACAAGGACCCTGACGACTACACCACGCAGCCCACCGGCAATTCGGGGGCGCGCCTAGCCTGTGCGGTGATCACGCGCGGATGATGTGCTCGGCCGGGTCTGCGTTCAGCGCAGGCAGTCGCGCAGCCACGCCGCGCACTGCTCGGCGCGCGCGCCCGGCCATTGGACGCTGACCGTGGTATCGCCACGGCGCAGCTCGACATGAATGGTGTCGGCAGCGCCCGCGCTGCCCTCACCGCTCAAGCTGCCGATTAGCCGCCCCCACCAGCCACGGCCCCGCAGGTCTTGGGCCGTGGAGGAGAGCTCCGAAGCTGGCGCTGGTGCTGGCGAATTCCGGGCTTGCACCACCGTTTCCCTGGCTGGCTCGGAGGCCGGCGCGGGCGCGACAGGTGCAGGCGCCTGCATGGTCGCCTTGCCCGCAGCGGGCTCCCCTCCCCCGCCTTCGAGCCGCGCGGCCAGATTGTTACCGAACTCCTCCCATATTCGGTCGGCCTTGGTCTTCATCACGCTCAGGCCGAAGGCGCCCAGACGGCCCAGCAGGTCCACGTCGATCTTGATGCGCAGTTCGGTGCCTCCATCCGGCGTGGCGCTCAGGAAGATTTCACTGCACTGCTTGAGCGAGCTGGCCACCGAGGTGTCTTCTCCCGTTCCTTCCACGCGCAGATACTCGGGAGCGCGTTGCTCGACGATGCGTGTGCGCAGCTTGAATCTGGCGCTGATGAAGGAGATCTTCTGGTGCATCACCGCCACGTATTCGGTGGGGCTGACCACTTCGATGGACTGCATGCCCGGCACGGCACCTCCCATGACCTGGGGATCGAGCAACAAGGCCCATACCCGCTCTCGCGAGGCCGAAACAGTCAGGGTTTTCTCAATTTCCATGCATTTTCTCCGCGGCCACAAGGACCGATTCCACGATCTGGGTGTAGCCCGTGCAACGGCACAGGTTGCCGTTGAGGCCATGGCGAACTTCGTCCGCGCCGGGAAGGGGGTTGCGCCCCAGCAGATCGCAGGCGGCCATGATGAAGCCCGGTGTGCAGTAGCCGCACTGCAGGCCGCCGCATTGCATGAAGCTTTGCTGCAGCGGGTGCAGCCGTTGTGACGGGTCTGCGCCCGCACCCCCAGCAATACGGTCGGCCAGGCCTTCGATGGTGGTGAGCGCGCGGCCCTGGACCTGCACGGCCAGCAGCAGGCAGGACTTCACCACTTCGCCATCCAGCAGCACCGAGCAGGCGCCGCACACGCCCGTCTCGCAGCCGCGCTTGGTGCCCGTCAGGTGCAGGTCATCACGCAGAAAATCCGACAGCAGCCGGCGCGCAGGCACGTCCACGCTGCAGGGCTCGCCGTTGACGGTGCATTCGATGCGATGTCGGCTCATGCCAGCTCTCCTTGTTCCAGTGCCAGGTCCAGGCCAAACAGTTCGGCCACGGTGCGCCGCACGTTGACGCGCACCATTTCTCGGCGGAAATCCGCCGAGCCGCGCAGGTCCGAAACCGGTGTGATGTCGGCCGCGACGATGTCACCCGCCTCGGCCGCCAAGGCCCAGGTGAGGGCACGGCCTTCAAGAAAGCCCTCGGCGCGCCGCTGGCGCACGGGTATGGGCGTAGAGGCGCCCACGACGAGACGCGCGTCGCGGCAGATGCCCCCGGCGGTGTGCGCCACCAGGGCCACGCTGGCCAGCGGCCGGTGTTCGGCCGCTGTGCGCAGAAAGCGCGTGTACACACCGCTGCGCCGGTCGTCTCCTTGCCCCATGGGCGGCACGCGGATCTCGCTGACGATCTCGTCGCCTTCCAGCGCCGTGGCGTAGTAGTCGACCAGGAAGTCCTCGATGTCCAACAGGCGCTCGCCTCTTGCGCTGGCCAGCACGATCTGGGCGCCCAATGCCATCAGGCAGCCGGGCGGGTCGGTGGAGGGGTCGGCATAGCAGAGATTGCCACCCACCGTGCCCTGATTGCGCACCTGCGGGTTGGCCATGCGCTGCGCCATGCCGGCCAGGACAGGATAGTGATGCGACACCAGCGGCGAGGCCGCCAGTTCGGCATGGCGCACCAGGGCGCCGATACGCAGGCCACGCACCGGGTCGAAGTCCAGGCCGCGCAACGCATCGATGCCAGCCAGCGAGACCAGGTGCGTGGGCGCGAGCATGCGCTGGCGCATGCCCAGCATCAAGGCCGTGCCGCCGGCGATCACGCGGCAGTCCTCGCCCAGTTCGGCCAGCAACCGGCTGGCCTCCGCCACCGAGGTGGGCTCCAGGAAGTCGAAGTCATGCATGACGGCCCTCCTCGGCGCGTGCGCGCAGCGCCGCCAGGATTTTTTCGGGCGTGATCGGCAGATCGCATATGCGCACGCCGATGGCGTCGTACACGGCGTTGGCGATGGCAGGCGCTCCCGGCAGGATGGCGGTTTCGCTGGCCCCTTTGGCGCCATAGGGGCCGTTGGGGTCGTTGGACTCGACAAAGCCGCCGCGCAGCAAGGGCACGGCGTCGGCCGTTGGCATGGTGTAGTCGGCGAAGTTGCCGTTGGCCAGGCGCCCGCCTTCCAGGTGCAGTTGCTCGTAAAGGGCCCAGCCCATGGCCTGGACGGTGGCCCCGTTGGTCTGCCCATGGATGGCGACGGGGTTCAGCGCCTTGCCGCAGTCGTCGGCCACATAGCTGTCAAGCACCAGGACCTGGCCGGTTTCCGTATCGACCTCGACCTCCACTGCCTGGGCCGCGAAGGAATAGGCCGGCGCGATGTTGCCGTGCAGCTGGGCGTCGTGCATCTGCGTCTGGGCATCCCAGGTGTGGCTGACCTGTATGCCCTCGCCGCCATGGCGCCAGATGTGCTGGCGAGCGAGCTCGGCCATGCCTGCCGCACGGTCGGTGCCGCGCACGCGCACCTGACCATCGGCCAGCTCCAGGTCGTCGACCTGCGCCTCCAGCACGACGGCGGCCAGGGCCAGCAGCTTGCTGCGGGCCGCCTGCGCGGCACCTATGGCGGCATTGCCTGCAGCCATGGTCACGCGCGAGGCCAGCGAGCCTATGGCGAAGGGCGTGCTGTCCGTGTCGGGTGCGGCCACGCGGACCTGCGACAACGGCAGCGTGAGTTCATGGGCGACGATCTGGCTGAGCATGGTGGCCGCGCCCTGGCCCATGTCGCACTCGCCACTGAGCACAAGCACCTGGCCATCCTCATGGATGCGCACCACCACGGTGGAGCCGTCCCAGTTGCCCATGGTGCGGTTGCCGCTGACATGCATGGCCGCAGCCATGCCCACGCCCCTGCGGCGGGCGCCAAGGGCCTGGCGGGGGCGGGCGCGCTTGCCGCGCCAGTCGATGGCATCGGTGGCCTGGTCTATGCACTCCTTGAGGCCGGCGCTGCCGATCTTCCAGCCATGCACTGTCACGTCGCCGGCTTGCACTGCATTGAGCTTGTGGACTTCGGCCGGATCCAGCCCCAGCTGCTCGGCCATGATGTGGATGTGGCTGTTGAGCGCGAACAGCATCTGCGTACCGCCAAAGCCGCGGAACGCGCCGTGCGGCGGGTTGTTGGTATAGACCAGGGTGGCGTGCGATCGGACGTTGCCCTGCCTGTGCATGTTGTCGCTGCGCATGGCACTGACGTGCATGACCTCGGCCGACAGACCCGCATAGGCACCGCACTCGGCAACGATGTGCACCTGCTTGGCGAGGATGCGGCCATCACGCGCCATGCCCAGCTTGAGCGTGATGCGCTCGGGGACGCTGGAGCAGCAGGCCAGGAAGTCCTCCAGCCGGTTGTTGACCAGGCGCACGGGCCGCCCGGTGCGCAGGGCCAGCAGGCCCGCCACGAGCTGGTTGTCGTCCTCGACGATCTTGCCGCCAAAGCCGCCGCCCGTGGTGGCCTGCACCACGCGGATGGCGGACACCGGCAGCTCCAGCGCCGCCGCCAGCCGGGCACGCGCCAGGAAAACCGACTGCGTGGAGGTCTGTACCAACAGGCGGCCATCGGCGTCGATGGAGGCCAGGGTGGCCATGGGTTCCAGGTAGCCCGGGTACTGCGCATGCGTGGTGTACGTGGCTTCGTGAACCAGATCAGCTGCGGCGAATCCGGCATCGGCATCGCCGCGCTCGAAGCGGATCTCGTGGGCGATGTTGCCCCGGCCCGGATGAACGCCGGGCGCTTCTTCATCCAGGGCTTCCTCGGGCGACAGGATGGCGGGCAGTTCTTCGTACTCGACCTCGATCAGGTCCAGCGCATCGCGGGCGATCTCTTCTGTGGCGGCAGCCACGGCTGCCACCTCTTCCCCCGCAAAGCGCACCAGGCCGTCGGCCAGGATGCGCCGCTCCTTGTGGCTCACGCCCCAGGGCGTGCGCGGTGCATCTGCCCCGGTCAGCACGGCTTTCACACCGGGCAGCGCACGCGCTGCAGCAATGTCGATGCGCACGATGCGCGCATGCGGATAGGGGCTGCGCAACAGCTTGGCATGCAGCATGCCCGGCAGCTTGAGGTCGCCCGCGTACTGGGCACGACCTAGTACCTTGGACAGCGCCGTGACCTGGGCCGTCTCGCGGCCCAGCGTGGAATTCGAGGTATTCATGTCATTCAGCGGTGATGCCGAGTTCGCGGATCACCTTGCCCAGGCGCTCGTAGTCGGCAGCGTTGACATCGGCCAGCACCTGCGGCGACCCGCCCACGGGCACGGCACCGAAGGTGGCCATCTTTGCCGCCACCTCCGGCATCCTGAGGATCTCGTTGAGATGGGTGTTCAAGGTCTGCACCACGGGGGTCGGCGTGCCCTTGGGCGCGAAGAAGCCATTCCAGGCACCTGCGGCTATGTCCCTGTAGCCCAGTTCCGCCAGCGAAGGCACATCGGGCAGCAGGGGCGAACGCTTCGGGTCGGTCACGGCCAGCGCGCGCAGCTTGCCCGCCTGGATGTACTGGGCCACCGGCCCCAGCGTGACGTAGGCCAGCCCCACATGACCCGCTGCCACATCGTTGACGGCCGGTGCCACGCCGCGATAGGGCACATGCTGAATGCTCACTCCGGCAGCGCGGTTCAGCCACTCGGCACCTATGTGCATGGGCGAGCCTGCGCCGGGACTGGCGTAGCTGAGCGTCTTGCCGGACTTGGCCGCAGCCACCATGTCGGCCACGCTTTTGAATCCCGTGGAGGGATGGGCCACGAGCAGCACGGCCTGGCTGGCGGTCTGCACCACGGGGGTGAAACCTTTCAAGGGGTCATAGGTCGCGGCAGTAGGGAGCCTCATCACCATGGGGGCGATGGTGAAGGGGTTGGGCGTGAACAGCAGCGTGTAGCCATCGGGCACGGCCCGCGCAACCAGGTTGTTGCCCACGGTGCCGCCCGCCCCGGGCCGGTTGTCCACCACCACGGGCTGGCGCAGACGCACCGTGAGCTTTTCGGCGAACAGGCGCGCCATGGCGTCCGTGTCACCACCTGCGGGATAGGCGACCACCACGGTGATCGGCCTGGCGGGGTAGTCCTGTGCAAATGCCGGACCACAGACAGCGGTGGCAAAAGCCAATGCTGCAATGGTCAGGCCTTGCCGACGATGGAGGGTCATCACTGGCTCCTTTGAAAGCGCGGACATGCATCGGTCAGATACGGGCATGGCAGCTGGGGCTGGCTATGGGATGAATTCATACGATTCACTCATGAAACATTGATCCTCAAAAGAATCAATGACGATTTTCTCCAGTAAGTTGATGAATCAACTTACCGAAAACACCGATTGACCTCTATTGATTTCTATACAGAAATTCCACAAGACAAACATCAGGCAGCCTGTGAAACAATTGATGGGAACATGCCCATCCCACCTTCTCCTCTCCCTGTGCCCAGCACGCCCGCAGGCAATCCCTGGTCCCACCTTGACGAGGCAGGCAGCAGCCTGACCGTCGATGCCTTTCTGACCACACTGATGAGCCAGGTGGGCAATGCGCTGCGGCGCACCATCACCGTGCCCTATGCCGATACGGCGGGCTTGACGGTTTCGGAGTGGCGGCTGTTGGCCCTTGTCGCGCATGCAGGCGAGTTGCCGTTCAGCGCGCTGGTGGTGCAATCCACTTCGGACAAGGCCCTGGTGAGCCGGGCGCTGCGGCTGCTCGAGGAACGCGGCCTGGTGGCCCTGCTGGCGCAAGGCTCCACTCCACGCAAGAAGATCCTGTGCTCCATCACGCCTGCGGGCCGGCAGTTGCATGACGAGGTGATGCCCGTGGCCCGGCAACACCAGGCCGCTGCTCTGCTGGCGCTGACGCAGGAGGAACGGGAGGTGATGTATCGGGCCTTGCTCAAACTGCGCGGTTATTGCCAAGACAGCCAAGCCGACCCAGCGACCGAAGGCGGCCCCGCTACGGCAGACGGCGAAGCCTGAATTCAGCCCACTTCAGGCCGGTTCTGCAGCAACACCTCAGCGCGCGCCAGATCGTCCAGCGTATCGATGTCGGTGAGCACACCAGCATCGTCCACATCGACCTGAACCACATGTCCGGCTTCGCGCAGCGCCTTCAGCACAGGCGCCCCGCCCTTCTCTCCGCTCAACGCCATGAGCGCCGCGCCGCATGCGGCGCCGAAACCCACGGGATGTCCACGCTCGCCTTGATGGACAGGCTGGGCGGCTCGGGCCCCCGCATGCAATGCATCGGCCACTTTCAGCAAGGTCTGTGGACTCACCAGCGGCAGGTCGGCCGGCAAGACCAGCCAGCCTGGCGCATCGGCTGTGGCACGCACGGCCGCAGACAGCGAATCGCCCATTCCGGGGTGGCCCGCATCTTCCAGATGCCAGGGCAGGCCGCTGGCGCGGACGGCGGCCAGTGTGTGTTCCAGCACGGTGCTGCCGCCCAGCGGCGCGGCGAGCTTGTGCATGGTGCCGCCCGACGCGCGGAAACGCTCGCCACGGCCCGAGGCGAGGATGATCACGCAGGGGCGGCCTTTGAAGTCTCTGAGCATGCGCAACTCTAGCGCAGCAAATGGGAGGTCGGGCGCAGGCACAATGCAGGCCATGAGCAGCATTTCCACCTCGATCGCCGATCTGCGCAAAAGCTACGAGCGCGCGGAACTGAGCGAATCGGCCTCCCTGGCCGATCCGCTGCAGCAGTTTGACCAATGGCTGCAGGAAGCCCTGAGCGCCCAGGTGCCCGAGCCCAATGCCATGACGCTGGCCACCGTGGGCGGCGACCTGCGGCCCAGCACGCGCATCGTGCTCATCAAGGGCTATGACGAGCGCGGCCTGGTCTGGTACACCAACTACGACAGCCGCAAGGGCCAGCAACTGGCGGGCAATCCGTTTGCAGCGCTGCAGTTCCACTGGGTGGAGCTTGAGCGCGTGGTGCGCATCGAGGGCCGCGTGGAAAAGGTCAGCGATGCCGAGAGCGACGCCTACTTCAACAGCCGCCCGCTGGACTCGCGCATCGGTGCCTGGGCCAGTCCGCAAAGCCAGGTCATCAGCGGCCGCAGCGTGCTGGTGGCCAATGCGGCCAAGTACGGCGCGCAGTTCCTGCTGAACCCGCCACGCCCGCCGCATTGGGGCGGATTCAGGCTGGTGCCCGAGCGTTGGGAATTCTGGCAAGGCCGCAAGAGCCGGCTGCACGACCGCCTTTGCTACCAGCTTGAAGCTGGAACTTGGCTGCGCCAGCGCCTGGCGCCCTGATCCCCCGGATTGCCGGCGCTGCTCCTGCTGAAACCCGTCAGCCCAGCAAACGCTGGGCCAGCCACAGCATCAGCGGCACGGTAAGAAGGGCCAGCGCCGTGGACACCGCAATGCTGGCGGACACCTCCTCCTGCATCACGCCATAGCGCTGCGTGAACAGGAACACGTTGGCCCCCACGGGCAGCGCCGCCGCCGTGAACATCACGGCCACGGGCAGGCCACCCAGGCCGAAGGCCCAGGCCAGCGCAAGCATCAGCAGCGGATGCACCAGGTTCTTGACCAGCGCGATGCCAGCAGCCTCTCGCAAGTTCTGGCCCACCCTGGTGTAGGCCAGTGTCACGCCGACCAACAGCAGCGCCATGGGGCCCAGCGCCTGGCCCAGGACCTGCAGGGACCGGTCCACCGCTTCGGGCAGCACCAGCCCAGTCTGAGCGAACAGCAAGCCAGCGAGTATGGGCAGCGGCACAGGATGCACGATGCCGTTGCGCACGGCCTGCAGCACCGTGCGCCACATGGGGCGCGGTGCGCTTTGGCCGCAGCGCTGGCGCTCGTGGGCCTCGGCCAGCTCGAACACGATGGTGGCTGCGGTCAGCAGGATCAGCGCATGCAGCGAGACCAGGGTGAACAACGTGACAAGCCCTTCCTCCCCGTAGACCAGCCCCACCAGCGGCACGCCGATCATGACGGTGTTGCTGAACATATTGGCCAGCCCCCGCGCGGCCGAGCGCGTGGAAAAACCGCCCAGCACCATGGACACCACGAAGATCAGCGCAGTCGCCAGGAAATACAGGGCCACGGGCTGAAAGTCCAGCTCCTGTACCCGCACCGCACCCATGGTGCGAAACAGCAGCGCCGGCGTAAGCACCAGAAACACAAGGTTGGACAAATCCTTGATGGCTGTGGCACGCACCCAGGCCAGCCGGGCGGCAAGAAAGCCTGCTCCTATGCAAAGAATGACAGGGATGAGGGAGGCAAAGACGGGAGAGTTCACTGAAGCAGGACCGGGAAGCTGCGCCTGCGCAGGCTTGCGGCGCGCGCAGATTATGCGCCGCAGACCCGGCCCTGCCTCGTTCAGGCGTCGTCCCGGGCCTCGAGCCTCCACGGACGTGCCAAGGCTCAGATTCATGCCGAACAGCCCCCTTTTCTGGCGACTTGTCGCCACTGACATTCATCAGTCGATAACAAGGTTGCCACTCAACTTCATGTAAGTTACATTGATCATCCCTATTGGTTGATTCGTTTTGCTCTAGACGTCCATGACTTCATCACCATCCCAGGCACCCGCTGCCGGCAAGCCGCCGTCCACTGTCCCCGACGGACTGGCCCTGTTCCGGCATTGGCTGGAAACCGAGGGCACCAAGGGCTGGGATGCCCTGGACACGGCGCCCGACAGCGGCTACGAAAAGGTATGGCGTGCCTGGCTGCGCAGCCTGGGCGATGCGGGCATCCCAGCCAAAGAAAGTTCCCCCTCCCCCACCACGCCGAAAGGCAAAGTCAACGCAAAGGCCCGCGCCTGGCAACAGGCCACCGCCGTGGATGTCCAGAATTTCCTGCGCCCGCGCGAAGGCCAGTTGTCGGGCCACCAGCCCGGCCGCCGCATCAGCGAGGTCACGCGCAGGCGCTACTGGCGCCTGCTGGAACGCATCTACGACCATGCGCTGGACCACGGCTGGGTCAGCGCCAATCCCGCCGCAGGGTTGGCGCCGCAGGAGCGCCCCCCTGCCGAAGACGGCCAGGGCCATTGCCTTCCCGCGCCGCTGTGGAATGCCCTGCCCCGCCACATTCCGGTGGCAGATGGCTTTCAGTCAGCGCGCGACCGCGCCATCTTGCTGCTGCTGTACGAACTGGCGCTGGCGCCCGAGGAGGTGCGCGGCCTGTGCTGGCGCGATGTGCAATGCGCAGGACCAGGCGATGGCCTCCCCTGTCAATTGCATATCGATGGCGCACGCGCCGCGCAGCAGCGCACGCTGGATCTGTCGGAAACGGTGGTGAAGGCGCTGCAGGACTGGAAAGGTTTCAGCGCCGGCCAGCGCGGGCCGGAGGCCGTTCAACCCGATGCCACGGTCTTTTATTCGCGCGAGGGGCAGCCGCTGTCGGTGCGCGTGCTGTTCCATGTGGCCTCGCAGCTGATACAGCGTGCCCATGCGGCCCAGCCCGCTTCTGCCCAGAAGGCGCCGCTGCACCGGGTCGGGCCGCAGGTGCTGCGCAACACGGCCATCGTGCAGTGGTTGCGCGCGGGCCGTGCCGAGACCGAAGTGGTGCAGTGGATAGGCGTCGACAGCGCACGCGCCCTGCGCCATCTGCAGCATTACCTGTAGCAGACGGCGCGGGAGCGCAGCGCGGGCAACCCGCCTTAGAACGACACCTTGACGCCCACGGTGATATTGCGCCCCATCAGCGGCGCAGCGTTCTTGATGAACGATGTGTGGGCGAAGGCCAGGCGGTTGGTCAGGTTGTTGCCCTTGATGAAGAACTGCCAGGGCGTGCCACCCGAGGTGCGCAGCGTGTAGCTGGCCGAGAGGTTGAGCATGCCGTAGCCGTCCGTCTCGGTCTCGTAGGCGGTGACGCGGTTCTGGCGCAGCACCTGCACCCACTCGGCCTGGGCATCCCAGCCCTTGTAGAAGGTGTCCACGCGCAGGCCTACGCGCGCCGCGGGAATGCGCGGCAAGGCGGAGCCGTCTTCCAGCCGCGCACGCACGGCGTCACCGAACAGGGTCACGCCCCACTGGCGCGACAGCTTCTGGCGCACCTGGCCCTCCACGCCGGTGAAGCGTGCGTCGGCCTGGGTGTATTGCAGCAGTTGCAGGCCGTCATGCTCGTCCAGCGTGGCTCCGTAGATGTAGCCCTTGACGCGATGGTGGAAGGCATTGACGCTGAACGTGGTGTCCCCCGAGGTCTTGCGCAGGCCTATGTCCAGTGCCTGGGAGCGTTCACGCTTGAGGTCGGGATTGCCGCGCTCATAGGTGGATGTGGCCATGTGCAGGCCATTGGCATACAGCTCCTCGGCCGTGGGCAGGCGGTTGCCCTGCGTCAGCGAGGCCGACAGGCTGTAGCCCGGGGTGAACTTCCACACCGAGCCCAGCGAGAACGATGTGCCGCTGTGGCTGCGCGAGATGCCGCTTTGCTGGGCGTCCACGGTCTGGCGCTCGTGGCGCAGCGCAGCCTGCCAGCGCCAGTCCTGCCAGCGGTATTCCTCCAGCAGGTAGATGCTGTTGCGGCGGGTTTCGGTGGGCTGCACATAGGCCTCCTCACCCTCGGCACTGAATTTGCGCTGCACGGTCTGCAGGCCGATGACGCCGCGCCAGCCGGCGATGGGCTCCAGCTCGGCCTCCACGCGCAGGTCATGGGCGCGGTTCTTGAAGGTGGTCGAGACCTGGCCGTCCTCGATCTCGTCATGGCGGTAGTCGGTCCAGCCGCCGCGCACGCGCAACGCCGCAATGCCTGCCGTCGGATTGCGCCATTCGCCGCGCAGATCCCAGCGCTCGCTGTTGAGGTCGACCACCGGCACGCTGCCATGGTCGTGATCGTGTTCTTCGTCGCCATGGTCATGTCCGTCCTCGTCGCCGTGGTCATGGCCGCCGCAGTGCAGATGGTCGCCATGGGTGTGGCAGCCCTCGAAGCTGTGGTTGTGGCCCGGCAGGCCATAGCGCGCGGTCTGGCGCGTGTAGGCCAGGCCCAGGTAGCCTTGCGTGCCGATCCAGGACAGGCCCAGGCTGCCCGTATCCGTGCGGTTGAAGCTGCCGCCCACGCGCCCCTGCGACTGGCCGTTGGGCGCCCAGCCGCTGCCCACGCGGTAGTCGCCGGCATCGCGCGCCATGCCCTCGGCATGGATGGCCAACTGGCCCGCGCCGCCCGTCAGCGAGAACGCGCCGGCCGTCTCGCCCGCGCCCGTGCTGCCGCGCAGCTGGGCCGAGCCCGTGATGCCGTTCTTGGGAATGGACGTGGGGATCTTGTCGTCCAGGATGTTGACCACGCCGCCCATGGCACCGCCGCCGCCGTAGATCAGCGCCGAAGGGCCGCGCAGCACTTCGATCTGCGTGGCCAGCATGGGCTCGCTGGCCACGGCATGGTCGGGGCTGATGGTGGAGGCGTCATGCAGCTCCGAGCCATCGCTGAGGATCTGCACGCGCGGGCCGTCCATGCCGCGGATGATGGGGCGGCTTGCGCCCGCACCGAAATGGCTGGCGTGGATGCCGGGCTCGCCGTCCAGCGTCTCGCCCAGCGTGGCGGTCTGGCGCAGCGTCAGCACATCGCCTTCCAGCACCGTGGCTGGCGTGGACATATCGGCCGAGGTCAGGCCCAGGCCGCTGGCCTTGACCGTCACCTCATTGAGCACAGGCGTGTCGCTGCGCGGGGCATCCGCCTGGGCGCCGGTGGCAGTTCCGGGCGCGGCGGCGACTCCAGCCTCCCCATGCTCTGCTGCCATGGCCAGCCCTGCCATCGCGGGGCCGAGCACGCCCGCCAGCAGCAGTTGCTGCAGCAGCGGGCGCAGCTTCATCCTCTCCCCCTGCACCTTGGCGTCCTGGTGGTATTGCTTTGTTGTCACTCTCATCACTGGTCTTCCCGGCAGCGGCCGGCCACGGCCCCGGGGACGTGGGAATGCGGGCGCTGCAAAAAATGGCGTCGGAAACGGACAACCGGGGTGCGCCATGCGGGCGCACGCAGCCATCCGATCGGATATGCATTCAGGATCTGTCCAACCTGGGCACAGCGCCTCTTGCGTGCAATGCAGGAAGGCGCGCGCAAACAGCTTCAATGGGAGGGCGCATGCAGCGCCGCCGCCCAAGGTTCAAGCCGCCAGGCGGGCAGTGATGGGATGCGGGGGACCACGCGCATCGAAGAAAGCCGCCAGCACGCGGCCATCGCGCACGATGGGCGGCTGGGCGGGCTCGGCCTGTTCGCCCCAGAAAGGCGGCAGCGCCACGGCGGGCGGTGGCCCCGCCATGCCTTCGTGCAACTGGTCCAGCAGTTGGCAGTCCGCCGGGCCGTGGCCCGAGAACAGCGCATGCACCCAGTCGACGGGTGCAGCGCAGGAGGTGGCCACCACCTCGACCGGGCCATGGGCCGTGGCCGTGGCCGAGGCCGAGGCCAGGCCGCCAGCATGCACCACACGGTGCATCTGGCCCAGCAACGGCGCCAGTGCGATGGACCAGACCAGCAACCAGGCCAAAAGCCAACCCCGATTCGGCACGGCACCGCGCAACGCAAGCCGTGAGGCGGGCGCAGGCGAGTGGCGACTCGGGAGTTTGAAGGGCATGGATGAATCAGGAGCGGGTCAGGCAGCGCAGAGTGTATGCGCCAATTGGCGGGGCAGGTTCCAGCATCCCGTCACAAAGACGGGCGACTGCTCACAGCAGTGCACGGCGGGCAATGCCGCGCTCAATGCGCATGGCGCATGCCGCAGAACTTGCCCAGCGCCAGGCCCTTGCAGTCGGCCTGCAGCTGCTTGTGGCATTGCGCATGGTCACGCCCTGCCGCCAGACACTGTGCGGCAGCCTCGTGGGCCTTGGCCATCGAGCGGTGGCGCTCCATGTCGGCACGGGCATGGGCATCCAGTTGCACCGGGCCACCCTGTGCCTTGGCGTCCGCCGGGGTCTTGGCATGGTCATGGTCTTGGCCGTGATCGTGCGCCTGGGCCGCAGCGGCCAGAAAGACAGCGGCCAGGATCAGGGAAACGGAACGGAAGGGGGAAAAAGTCATGCGAGATCCTGAAGGGCTATGCAAGAGAAAAAGGGGAAGACGGCCACCTCACACGGACGGATCATTCCGGGAGTGCCCGGTGCCGCTGCAGACCTGGCACCGCCCCGTCACCGACACATCGATGGCCTGGCCCTGCAGGCCGCTGGCTGCCAGCGCCTGCCGCAATTGCAGCAAGGCGGCCTGCAGTTGCTCACCGCCCCCGCCTGCCTCGCCGCCCAGACGAAAGGCGCTGTGGCAATCCGCACACTCGAAGTGCGCAGCGGCGTCGCCTTCGCAGGCCGCGCCCTGAAGGGGCCTGCCGTACCGGGCCACGCGTGCCGCATCCACGCTGCGGCGCAACACGCCGGCTGCGGCCAGCCGGTCCAGCAGCCGGTAGACGGTGACGCGGTTGACCTGCACGCCCTGGGCATGCAGGGCGGCTTCCACATCCGCCTCGCTCAACAGCGCATCGGCGCGCGCCTCCCACAGCGCCAGCACGGCCCGCGTGGCGCGGGTCGAACGCATGCCGCAAGGCAAGAGCAAGGGGGAGGGAGTCGGCGATGACATGGGCAATGCAAGAGCGGGCTGCAGAGCGCGACAGGACACCGTTATCGCAACCGAGTTGCATTATGCCCGCAAATCACAACCGCTTAAACAACCCGCCGACCTGGGCTCATTGCTTGACCCAGCGCGCAAAGGCACCCCGGAATTTCTGCACCTTGGGCCCCACCACGAAGGCGCAGTAGCCCTGGCTGGGATGGTTCAGGAAGTAGTCCTGGTGATAGTCCTCTGCGGGCCAGTAGCTGGCCAGGGGCTGGACCTCGGTCACGATGGGAGCGTCATACGCGCCCGCCTGGGCCAGCTCGGAGATCAGCGTACGTGCGACCTCCGCCTGATGGTCATTCGTGGTGTAGATCGCGCTGCGGTACTGCGTGCCCACGTCGTTGCCCTGGCGGTTGAGCGTGGTCGGATCGTGCGTGCCGAAGAACACGGTCAACAGGTCGCGCAGCGGAATCACAGCAGGGTCGAACTGCACGCGGATGACCTCGGCATGGCCGGTCTGCCCGGTGCAGATGTCTTCGTAGCTGGGATCGTCCAGATCGCCATTGGCGTAGCCGCTTTGCACGTCGCTCACGCCGCGCACGCGGTCGAAAACGGCTTCGGTGCACCAGAAACAGCCGCCGCCCAGATAAATGGTTTCAGTCGTCATATGCGCCTTTTCTGTGAGAAATCGAAAAAATGACCACACGCAATGCATGCAGGCCGTTGCGCCTACAGGTTAGCCCATGCACAAGCCAGGTGACGACGAACGGTTCTGCGGTTACGATAACTAACCCATCAGTCATTAATTTTCCGTGACCGACTCCCCCGCCTCTTCACCCGCCCCCGCCGAGCCTTCCGGAAAGCGCAGCCGCCGCAAGCACGAGCGTCCGGGCGAGCTGCTGGAAGCCGCGCTCGACCTCTTCGTGGAAAAGGGCTACGCCGCCACCCGCGTCGAAGAGGTCGCCGCCCGGGCCGGGGTTTCCAAGGGCACGCTGTTCCTCTATTTCGCGAGCAAGCAGGAGCTTTTCAAGGCCGTGGTGCGCCACAGCATCGCGGGCCGCTTCGGCGAGTGGAGCGAGGAACTCGACAACTACTGCGCACCGTCCACCGATCTGCTGCGCTACTGCTTCAAGTCCTGGTGGGAGCGCATCGGCAGCACCAAGGCGTCGGGCATCACCAAGCTCATGCTCAGCGAGGCGGGTAATTTTCCCGAGCTTTCGCAGTTCTATCACCAGGAGGTGGTTCTTCCAGGCCATGAGCTGATCCGGCGCATCCTGCAGCGCGGCGTGGAGCGCGGCGAGTTCCGGCCCATGGATCTGGACCTGTCCGTGCACTGCGTGGTCGCCCCGATGATGTTCCTGATGATCTGGAAGCATTCGCTGGGCGGCTGCCTGCCGCACGGCGACTTCGATCCCGAGCGGTTTCTGGAATCCCAGATCGACTACCTGCTGCATGGCATGTGCCAGCCCCTTGCAGCCACCACACCACCCACCTCCCCGCCCACACCATGAAGCGTCGCACCGGCTGGCTGATCGGCCTGGCCTTACTGATCGCCATCGGCGCCAGCGCATGGCGCGCCGCATCCACCCGGCACAGCAAGCAAGCCGCCATTGCCGCGGCCACCCAGCCGCGCGAGATGCCCGTGCGCGTGGGCCCGCAGGAGGTGGTGCAGCTGCAGCCGCGCCAGTTGCAATTGACCGTGCCTGTCAGCGGCGTGGTGCAGGCCGTGCGCAGCGCCGTGGTCAAGGCCTATGTGGCCGGCGAACTGCGCGGCCTGCAGGTGCGCGAGGGCGACAGCGTGCGCAAGGGCCAGGAACTGGCCCGCGTGGACGCCACCGAGGTCGAGGCCCGCTGGCGGCAGGCCCGCCAGCAGGCCGACGCGGCCCAGGCGCAGCTGCAGCTGGCCCAGCGCCAGCACGACAACAACCAGGCCCTGGTCACCCAGGGCTTCATCTCGACCACGGCACTGGCCACGTCCCAATCCAATCTTGACGCCGCCCGCGCCAACCTGGCCGCCGCCCAGGCCGCCGCCGATGTGGCACGCAAGAGCGTGACCGACAGCGTGCTGCGCAGCCCCATGGACGGGCAGGTCGCCCAGCGTCTGGTGCAGGACGGCGAGCGCGTGGGCGTGGAAACACGGGTACTGGAGATCGTCGATCCCTCCGAGCTCGAGGTGGTGGCCCAGCTCGCGCCCGCCGATTCGGTGCGTGTGCAGGTCGGCCAGCAGGCCCTGTTGCAGGTCCAGGGCGCGGGCGACGATGTGGCCGCCGTGCCCGCGCGCGTGGTACGCATCAACCCCAGCGCCCAGCCAGGTTCGCGCAGCGTGGCCGTCTATCTGCGTGTGCAGGCTGCACCGGTCAACGCAGGCGCCGCCGGCAGATCCATTCCCATCGTGCGTCCGGGCCTGTACCTGCAGGGCAGCATTGTCACGGGGCAGACCGAACAGTTGGCCGTGCCCCTGACCGCCGTGCGCACCGACCAGCCCCAGCCCTATGTGCAGTTGCTGCGGCCTGCGGGCGAGTCCGAAGCGGACAAGAGCCTGCTGCGCGTGCAGCACCGCCCGGTCACGCTGGGCAGCCAGAGCGCGCAGGATGGGGCCACCTGGATTGCCGTGTCCACCGGCCTGCAGGCCGGTGACAGGGTGCTGGCCGGCAGTGTGGGCGGCCTGCGCGCAGGCACGGCGGTGCAGATGCAGCAAATGCAGCAGGCCCCGCAGCCCCAGGCTGCGCCAGCCCCCGGAGCCCGCTGACCATGTGGTTCACGCGCGTCAGCCTGGCCAACCCTGTGTTCGCCACCATGCTCATGCTGGCCCTCATGGTGCTGGGTGTGTTTTCCTATCAGCGACTCAAGGTGGACCAGTTCCCGAATGTGGACTTCCCCGTGGTCGTGGTCACGGTGGACTATCCGGGCGCCTCGCCCGAGATCGTGGAGTCCGAGGTCACCAAGAAGATCGAGGAAGGCGTCAACTCCATTGCCGGCATCAACGCGCTGACCTCGCGCAGCTATGAGAGCACCAGCGTCGTCATCATCGAATTCCAGTTGCATGTCGATGGCCGCCGCGCTGCCGAAGACGTGCGCGAGAAGGTGGCCTCGGTGCGCCCCACCCTGCGCGACGAGGTCAAGGAGCCGCGCGTGCTGCGCTTCGATCCGGCCAGCTCGCCCATCTGGTCCGTGGCCGTGCTGCCCCAGGCCGATGCCGGCGCCAAGGCGCCCGATGCCGTCGCGCTGACCAGCTGGGCCGACCAGGTCCTCAAGAAGCGGCTGGAGAACGTGCGCGGCGTGGGCGCCGTCAACCTGGTGGGCGCCACGCCGCGCGAAATCAACATCTACCTGCAGCCCGAGGCGCTGGAAGCCTATGCCATCACGCCCGACCAGATCGTGAACGCCGTGCGCAGCGAGAACCAGGACCTGCCGCTGGGCGCCATCCGCTCGCGCGAGCAGGAGCGCGTGGTGCAGATCGACGCACGCATGAAGCGCCCGCAGGACTTCGAGCGCATCATCGTCGCCCAGCGCGGCGGCGCGCCCGTGCGGCTGGGCCAGCTGGCCCGCGTGCAGGACGGCGCGGGCGAACTGGAAACCGTGGCCCTGTACAACAGCAGCCGCACCCTGCTGCTGTCCGTGCAGAAGGCCCAGGACGAGAACACCATCGAAGTCGTGGACGGCCTGAACGCCACGCTGCGCGAGATCGCCGCCGAAGTGCCGGCCGGCGTGCGGCTGGAGCCGATTGCCGACAGCGCCCGCCCCATCCGCGTGGCCGTCAACAACGTGCGCCAGACGCTGATCGAGGGCGCGGCACTGACGGTGCTCATCGTCTTCCTGTTCCTGAACTCCTGGCGCTCCACGGTGATCACGGGGCTGACGCTGCCCATTGCGCTGATCGGCACCTTTTTGTTCATGTACTGGTTCGGCTTCTCGATCAACATGATCACGCTGATGGCGCTGTCGCTGTGCGTGGGCCTGCTGATCGACGACGCCATCGTGGTGCGCGAGAACATCGTGCGCCATGTGCAGATGGGCAAGGACGCGCATGCCGCCGCGCTCGACGGCACGCAGGAGATCGGCCTGGCCGTGCTGGCCACCACGCTGTCCATCGTGGCGGTGTTCCTGCCCATCGGCTTCATGGGCGGCATCATCGGCAAGTTCTTCCACGAATTCGGCATCACCATCGTGGCGGCCGTGATGATCTCCATGTTCGTGAGCTTCACGCTGGACCCCATGCTGTCCAGCGTCTGGCACGACCCGACCATCCACGCCCATGGCGAGCAGCGCGGCCGCAGCCTCTACGACCGCACGCTGGGCCGGGTCACGGCCTGGTTCGAGCGCGCCACCGACTCGCTGTCCCACTTCTACCAGGACGTGCTGGGCTGGGCGCTGCGCCACAAGATCGCCACGCTGGCGGCGGCGCTGGCCATCTTCGTGGCCAGCATCTTCCTGGTGCCGCTGCTGGGCACGGAATTCGTGCCCAAGGCCGATTTCTCCGAGACCACGGTGAGCTTCAACACGCCCGTGGGCTCGTCCATCGAGGCCACGGAGGCCAAGGCCCGCCAGGTCGATGCCATCATCCGGGCCCTGCCCGAGGTCCGCTACACGCTGGCCACCATCAACACCGGCACGGCCCAGGGCAAGATATACGCCAGCATCTACATCCGCCTGCTGGACCGCCATTTGCGCCAGCGCAGCGGTGACGAACTGTCGGGCGTGCTGCGCGAGCAGTTGCAAAGCGTGCCCGGCATCACCGTCACCCATGTGGGCCAGCGCGAGCCCGTGGGCGGGCAAAAACAGGTCGAATTCTCGCTGCAGGGCCCGGACCTGGGCGAGCTGGAGCGCCTGAACCGCGTGGTGATGGAACGCCTGCGCGGCATTCCCGGGCTGGTGGACCTGGACAGCAGCCTCAAGCCCGACAAGCCCGTGATCGACATCACCGTGCGGCGCGATGCGGCCGCCGACCTGGGCCTGTCGGTAGGCTCCATGGCAGCGGCGCTGCGCACCTGGGTGGCCGGCCAGACCGTGGGCAACTGGCGCGCCAGCGACGACCAGACCTATGACGTCAAGGTGCGCCTGGCGCCCGAGTCGCGCAGCACGCCCCAGGACCTGGAGCGCCTGCCCTTCGCCCTGCCCTCCACCTCGGGCGACGGCGGCATGCGCATCGTGCGGCTGAACCAGGTGGCCACCGTCACGCCCGGCACCGGCCCCAGCCAGATCAACCGCCGCGACATGACGCGCGAGGTCGCCTTCAGCGGCAACGTCTACCTGCGCTCCAGCGGCGAGGTCTCGGCCGACATCCGCAAGGCCCTGGCCGACATCGCCCTGCCGCCCGGCTACCGCACGCAGTTCAGCGGCGCCACCAAGAGCATGAACGAGTCCTTCGGCTATGCCGTGTCCGCCCTGGCGCTGGCCATCATCTTCATCTACATGATCCTGGCCAGCCAGTTCAAGAGCTTCCTGCAGCCGCTGGCGCTGATGACCTCGCTGCCGCTGACGCTGATCGGCGTGGTGCTGGCGCTGATGATGTTCGGCTCGGCCCTGTCCATGTTCTCCATCATCGGCGTGGTCATGCTCATGGGACTGGTCACCAAGAACGCCATCTTGCTGGTGGACTTCGCCATCCGTGCGCGCGGGCCGCACAGCGACCCGGACACCGGCCAGATCCGCGACGGCCTGCCGCGCGAGCAGGCCCTGCTGCTGGCAGCGCGCGTGCGGCTGCGCCCCATCCTGATGACCACGCTGGCCATGATCTTCGGCATGGTGCCCCTGGCCTTCGCGCTCAGCGAGGGCTCCGAGCAGCGTGCGCCCATGGGCCAGTCGGTGATCGGCGGCGTGGTGACTTCCTCCCTGCTGACCCTGGTGGTCGTGCCCGTGGTCTATTGCTACCTCGATGACTTCTCCCAGTGGCTGCGGCGCCTGTGGAACGGCAACCAGCACGACGCGGCCCCCGGCCAAGGCGCCGCCAGCGCCCCCACCCTGCCGCGAGACTCGTAGAATCAAAGGTTTGTCCTGACAAGTCTTTCTCCGGAGATACCCCATGAGCCTGCCCCTGAACAGCCTGCCCGAACACCACAGCGCCCAAGCGCACGCGCGCTACAACATGATCGAGCAACAGATCCGCCCCTGGAACGTGCTTGATGAAGAAGTGCTGGCGCTGCTGGGCAAGGTGCACCGCGAGAATTTCGTGCCGCCCGAGCATGCCGGCCTGGCCTTCATGGACCTGGAAATCCCCCTGGTCGCCCCGGCCGAGGAAGCCGCCGCCAAGGGCTGGTGCATGCTGGCCCCGCGCATCGAGGCGCGCATGCTGCAGGACCTGAAGATCAAGCCCACCGACCGCGTGCTGGAAATCGGCGCCGGCTCGGGCTACATGGCCGCCCTGCTGGCCGCCCAGGCCAAGGAAGTCGTGACGCTGGAAATCGTGCCCGAGCTGGCCGAGATGGCCCGCGAAAACCTGCTGGGCGCCGGCATCACCAATGCCGAGGTCAAGCTGGCCGATGGCGCCACGGCAGCGGCTGCCCTGGGCCAGTTCGACGCCATCGTGCTCAGCGGCTCGGTCGCCCAGGTGCCGCAGGCCCTGCTGGCCCAGCTCAACGACGGCGGCCGCCTGGCGGCCATCGTCGGCCAGCTGCCCATGATGCGTTTCACGCTGGTGCGCAAGAACGGCCACCAGTTCGAGACGAGCCAGCCCTGGGACGTGGTGACCGCCCGCCTGGCCAATTTCGAAGAGCCTTCGCGCTTCACGTTCTGAAACCCGCTGCAGCGGCCGATGCCCGCAGGACCATGGCCGCTGCCGCAACCCCATTCCATTCCGCAAGGATCTTTCCGATGCTTCCCCAAGTGCCTCCCGCGCAACTCAACGATTGGCTGACCCAGCACGCCAGCGGCTCCGATGCCCTGCCCCTGGTGCTGGACGTGCGCGAGCCCTGGGAAGTGGCCCAGGCCAGCGTACGCCCCGAGGGCTTCGAGCTGCGCTGCATCCCCATGGGCGAGATTCCCTCGCGCCTGCAGGAACTCGATCCGGATCACCCCACAGCCTGCCTGTGCCATCACGGCGCACGCAGCATGCATGTCGCTGCCTTCCTGATGAACAACGGCTTCGAGACCGTGGCCAATATCAGCGGAGGCATCGATGCCTGGTCGCGCGAGCGCGACCCAGGCGTGCCGCGCTACTGAGCGGCAAGACGCAAAAGAAGCCCGGGACACGGCCAACCCGCCGTCCCCGGTGCTTCGTGACGACTGTGTTTTGATTCGAGGACCTCTATGCCCCTGCTTCGGCCCCTTGCCCCTGTCGCTTACGCCCCGCCCCGCCCACACGCCTGGCCCCTTCGCCAGATTGCCTTGCTGCTGTGTGCCTGCGGCATGGGGACCGCTCTGGCCCAGTCCACCGTCCCTGCCGCCCCGGCCTCGGGCTTGCCCGCCGTGACAGCCTCATCGGCCACGGGCCAGAGCCTGTCGGAGTTGGTCGCCAAGGCACGCGGCTACGACGCCCAGTGGCAGGCCCAGCAGGCCGACGCCCAGGCCGCCGCCAGCCGTGCCGAGCAGGCGCGCTCGGGCCTTCTGCCCAGCGTGGGCCTGCAGGCGGGCGCCAACACATCGCATGTGGAAGTCAGCGTGCTGCCTGGGAGCTTTCGCTCGCCCCAGCAGAACCTGCAGCTCAGCGCCCAGCAGCCGCTGTACCGCCCGGCCAACAAGATCGCCTACGACCAGGGCCAGCGCGGCGTGGACGTGGCGCGCGCCCAGTTGGACAGCGGCGAGCAGAACCTGCTGGTGCGCGTGGCCCAGGCCTACTTCGATGTCCTCGGTGCCCAGGACAGCCTGGCCGTGGTCAAGGCACAGAAGGCAGCCATTGCACAGCAGCTGGAATTCGCCAAGCGCAACTTCGAGGTCGGCACGGCCACCATCACCGACTCGCGCGAAGCCCAGGCCCGGTTCGACCTGGCCGGCGCGCAGGAAATCGCCGCCGAGAACGACCTGCGCGTCAAGCGCCTGGTGCTGGATCAGATCGTCGGCGCCGTGGGCACCGTGCCCCGCCCGCTGGCCCAGCCGCTGCAGTTGCCGGCCCTGATGCCCGCCGATGCCCAGGCCTGGGTGGACACCGCCCTGCAAGGCCAGCCCCAGCTGCGCCAGGCCCGCCTGGCGCTGGACATCGCCCAGCTGGAAACGAAGAAAGCCGAGGCCGGCCACAAGCCCACCGTGGACCTGCAGGCCGGCTACGTGGTCAACCGCTATCCCAACGGTTCGGTCACCCCGCAGATCGGCACCAGCTACCGCACCAATGCCGCCAGCGTGGGCGTGGTCATGAACCTGCCGCTGTTCGCCGGCTTTGCCGTGCAAAACCGCATCAAGGAAACCCTGGCGCTGGAAGACAAGGCGCGGGCACAGCTGGACGACGCCCAGCGCAACGTGGAGCAGAGCACGCGCACGGCCTTCTTCGGCGTGCAGTCGGGCCAGGCCCAGGTCAAGGCGCTGGAGGCCGCGCTGGCGTCCAGCCAGAGCGCGCTGGACGCCAACAAGCTTGGCTACGAGGTCGGCGTGCGCATCAACATCGACGTGCTCAACGCACAGAGCCAGCTCTACCAGACCCAGCGCGACCTGGCCCTGGCGCGCTACCAGGTGCTGCTGGGCCAGCTCAAGCTGCGCCAGGCCGCCGGCACGCTCAGCGACGACGACCTGCGCGCCATCGATGCGCTATCGCTCCGCGCGCCAGCCCCTTGAATCCCTGAAGCGCCCGCACGGCCGGCAGTGCCCCGGGCTGATGCCCGGCCGCCGTGGGCCGCGCGCCTGGCGCCGCAGCCCTGTGCTCTGGCAAAGCCGAGGCACGCAAACCCGCCACGACCAGAATCCAGGCAGCCAGCGCGCACAGCACCGCCAGGCGGCTCAGCAAGGAACAGCGGGAGAGTCTTGGCATGCGCGCCTTGCCTTCTTCGGAGTTGTCGAGCGGGCCACTGTGGCAAACCCGCCTGAAGACCTGCTCCGGCTTTCCTGAAGGGATGCTGAAGCGCATCGTCCCCGCCTTGACCGATACTCGCGGCAGCCCTCCCGCAGGCGCCGGTCCGCGGCATGGGAGCGGCACAGGGAACACACGATGAGACTGCTGCTGGTGGAGGACGATCTGGATCTGGGCAATGGCGTGCGCATCGCATTGGGCGATCACGCCATGGACGTGGTCTGGGTGCGCCGCCTGTCCGATGCGCTGCGCACGCTGGAGCAGCAAAGCTTCGAGATGGTGTTGCTGGACCTGGGCCTGCCCGATGGCGACGGCATCAGCCTGCTCACGCGCCTGCGCCGCGAATGGCGCCGCCTGCCCGTGCTGATCCTGAGCGCACGCGACAGCCTGCATGACCGGCTGCACGGCCTGGACAGCGGCGCCGATGACTATCTGGTCAAACCCTTTGCCCTGGCCGAACTGGTGTCACGCGTGCGCGCCCTGGCGCGCCGCAGCTATGGGCAGGGCGACGGAACGCTGCATCTGCGCGGCCTGTCGCTGCACGAGCCCACGCGCCGTGTCAGCGTTGCAGGCCAGAACGTCGAGCTGTCCCGCTGCGAATTCGACCTGCTGGCCCTGCTGCTGCGGCGCATGGACCGCGTGGTCACGCGCAGCGGCATCGAGGAGGAAGTCATCCCGGGCGGCAGCGCCAACGGCAGCAATGCGCTGGAGGTCCATGTCTCCAACCTGCGCCGCAAGATCGGGCCGGGCTTCATACGCACGGTGCGCGGCATTGGCTATGTCATCGACTCGCAGCCGATGGCTCCCCTGTCCTGACCATGACATCGCAGACCGTGCAGGGGCAGCAGGCCAGCCCGAGATGGCGCCGCTGGCTGCGGCCCACTCTGGGCCGGCGGATGCTGCTGGCCCAGATGGGCGTGCTCACCGCGATCTGGACCGCGTTGCTGGTGGCGGCCATCTACATGGCCCACTTCCACAATGAATTGCTGGTCAGCAAGCCTGTCTACGAACTTGTCATGGCAGTGGCCGAGGACCTGGCCGACCTTCCGGACCGCCAGCAGCACAGCCTGGCCGCGCTGGACACGGCCCTGCGCCATGAATACAGCGATGGAGACGACGACATCCGCTTCACGCCCACGCTGCTGGTCTGGCAGCGCGGCCAGCTCCTGTACCGCTCGCCCACGCCGGCACCCACCCTGCGCAACCGCGTGCTGGACACGGTCGAGGACATAGATTTCGAAGGGCAGACCTGGCGCATGAGCACGCTGCGCTCGGCCTCGGGCCAGACCGAAGTCACGCTGATGCTGCCGTCCTTCAAGGAACTGCTGATCACCCTCAACACCCGCAGCTACTACCTGCTGCCACTGCTGATCAGCCTGCCCTTCCTGGCCTTTCCGGCCTGGTGGTCGGTACGCGCGGCGCTGCGCCCGCTGCGCCGCGTGGGCGACGAGCTGGCCACGCGCGGCCCCGACGACCTCAGCGCGCTCACCTATGCGCCGCCACACGCCGAGCTGCGGCCGCTGGTGCAGGACATCAACGCCCTGCTGGCCCGCGTGCGCTCCAGCAGCGAGCGCGAGCGCAACCTCATCGCCGATGCAGCCCACGAACTGCGCACGCCGCTGGCCGCCATGCACGTCAACGTCGAGGCCCTGCTGCGCCTTGGCAGCGAACCGCGCCAGCAGGAACTCATGGACAGCCTGCTGCGCAGCAACCAGCGCGCCAGCCGCATGGTGGCCCAGCTGCTGCAGCTCATGCGCAGCGAGACCGAAGCGCCCGGCATGGCCATGCAGCCGCTGCGCCTGGACCTGCTGCTGGAAGACCGGCTCGCCGCACTCGACGCCCTGGCCTGCCGCCGCCCGGTGGAACTGGCCCTGGAAGCCAGCGAGCCACTGAGCGTGATGGGCGAACGCGAAGGCCTGGTCTCGCTGATCGACAACCTCGTGGACAACGCCATCAAATACAGCCCCGCGCACGCCACCATCAGCGTGCGCCTGCAGCGCCAGGGCGACCAGGCCGTGCTCCAGGTGCGCGACCGTGGCCCGGGCATCGCCGAGGCCTGGCGCCAGCGTGTCTTCGACCGCTTCTTCCGCGTACCCGACCAGAGCCAAAGCGGCAGCGGCCTGGGCCTGGCCATCGCCAGGACCGTGACCGAGCGGCACGGCGGCAGCATCGAGCTGCTCAGTGCGGAGGATGGAGGGCTGCTGGCGAGTGTCAGCCTGCCCGTGCTGCAGGAAGGATCGGGCCCTTGATGCATGCATGGGCCCAGGATTGCAGAGCCAACAGTCCAGGAACTAGACTGGGCCTGTAACCCGTGAGCGAAGGAGTGCAATCATGAAATCCTGGCCTGTACAAGATGCCCAAGACCACTTCAACGAGCTTCTCGAAGCCTGCCTGACCGATGGTCCGCAAGTGTTGACCCGGCGTGGCGCGGACACTGCCGTGCTCGTTCCTATGCAAGAGTGGCGCCGTCTGCATCCCGCTGCCGAACCTGCTTCGCTCAAGGAACTGCTGCTCTCGGAAGCGGGCCGCGCAGACCTGCTGATCCCGCCGCGCGGCCAGGCGCACCGCAGGCCCATCGAGCCCGCCAACTGAGTGCGCCAGAAATGTATTTGCTGGACACCAACATCATTTCAGAGCTGCGGCGCCCCAGGCCCCACGGAGCCGTCCTGGCCTGGCTTCAAGCCCTGCCTGAGCCGGAACTCCATCTGTCCGCGGTCAGCCTGGGCGAAATCCAGGCGGGCATAGAGCTGACCCGGCAACAGGATGCTGAGAAGGCCCGGGAAATCGAACGCTGGGCAGATCTGGTCTCCGCCTCCTACAACGTGCTGCCGATGGATGCCGAGAGCTTTCGGATCTGGGCCCGGCTGATGCACGGACGCTCCGATGCGCTGTATGAGGACGCAATGATTGCAGCCACGGCCATCCGCCACAGGCTGGTCGTGGCCACACGCAACATTCGAGACTTCGCGGATTTTGGTGTGGCGCTTGTCAACCCTTTTGAGTCGCCCTTTCGCTGAACTGGCACAAGCCCCTTTGGTGCGTAGTCTTGCCTGCCCGCTCCCCTTGCACAGGAGGATCAGGAGAGCGGCTGCACCAGCCCGGCCACCGCCTGCGCCGTGGCCCGTGCGGCCCCACGGTGCTGGTCCAGAAAGCCGCGCGCCTGGGCCACGGCATGGGCGTGGGACTGGCGGTCCCCGGCCAGGTCCACGGCCAGGCGCAGCCCGTGCTCCAGGTCGGGTGCGCGCAGCGCGGCGCCGGCTTCGCAGGCCAGGTCCGAGGCTTCGCTGAAGTTGAAGGTATGCGGCCCCAGCACCACGGGGCAGTCGCAGGCCAGGGCCTCGATGAGGTTCTGTCCGCCCAGCGGCGCAAAGCTGCCGCCCATGAGCGTGGCATCGGCCAGGCCGTAGTACAGGGCCATCTCGCCCAGCGAATCACCCAGCCAGATGTCGATGTCATCCGCCGCAGCCCCGCAGGGCGGGCCACCCACCCACTGGCTGCGGCGCGAGACATGCAGGCCGCCGCCAGCCAGCAGCGCCGCCACTTCGTCAAAGCGCTGCGGATGGCGCGGCACGACCAGCCATTGCACGGCCCGGCCCACAGGCCCCAGCGTGCGCAGGGCGGACAGCAGCATGGCCTCCTCGCCCTCCCGGCTGCTGGCCAGCAGCACCACAGGGCGGGACAGGCCGGACTTCCATTGCCGGGCGCGCTCCAGCAGCGCCGCGTCCGGACGCGCATCGAATTTCAGGTTGCCGAGCACGCCGTGCACGGGCGCGCCCAGCAGGCGCAGTCGCCGGGCATCGTCCTCGGTCTGTGCCCAGGCGGCGGCCAGGGCGGCATAGGTAGGGCGCGCCAGCGGCGCCACGCGCAGCGCCTGGCCCAGCGATTTGTCGCTGAGCCGCGCATTGGCCAGCGCCAGCGGCACGCCCTCTTCGCGGCAGATGGCGACCAGATTGGGCCAGACCTCCGTTTCCATGAGCACGCCGACCGCGGGCCTGAATTGCTGCACGAAGCGGCGCACGGCCGCCGGGGTATCCCAGGGCTGCCAGACCTGCAGGTCGCCGGACTGCAGCAGCCGGCGGCCTTCTGTGCGGCCTGTGGCCGTGCCATGGGTCAGCAGCAGGCGCATGCCGGGCAGGCGCTCGCGCAGCGCGGTCAGCAAGATGGCGGCAGCGCGCGTCTCACCCAGCGATACGGCATGAATCCAGATCCACAGGCCGCGTCCGTCCTGCCCCAGCGTGGCCGGCTGGTAGCGGCCAAAGCGCTCGGGAATGTGCTCGGCATAGACGGGCTCGGCCTCGGCGCGGCGCAGCAGCTTGCGTCGCAGCAGCGGCTGCGCCGCCCAGGTCACAGCGCTGTACAGCGCGCGCGCCCAGGACGTGGGAGAGCGGGAAGTCATCGCCTGGCGCGCAAATCAGTGCGCGGCACCGCCAACCTGCGCGCCGGGCTTGACGCGCTCCAGCAGCGCCAGCATCTGCGCCTCGATGCGCGACAGCGCCTCCTGGGTCTGGCCCTCGAAGCGCAGCACCAGCACGGGCGTGGTGTTGCTGGCGCGGATCAGGCCGAAGCCGTCGGCCCAGTCCACGCGCAGGCCGTCGATGGTGCTGACCTGGGCCGGTGCGGCAAAGGTCTCGGCGGCCAGGGCCTGCAGTTCGGCGGCCAGGCGATGGGGCTCGCCCTCGGCGCAGGCCACATTCAGTTCCGGGGTGGAAAAGCTGGTGGGCAGCGCGTTTAGCAAGGCGCTGGGGTCGGCCTCGCGGCTGACGATCTCCAGCAGGCGGCAGCCCGCGTAGGTGCCGTCATCGAAGCCATACCAGCGCTCCTTGAAGAAGATGTGGCCGCTCATCTCGCCGCCCAGCGGCGCGTCCAGTTCCTTCATGCGGGCCTTGACCAGGGAGTGCCCGGTCTTGAACATCACGGGCTCGCCCCCGGCCTCGCGGATGGCGGGCGCCAGGCGCTGCGTGCATTTCACGTCGTAGACGATGCTGCCGCCCGGCACGCGCGAGAGCACGTCCTTGGCGAACAGCATCATCTGGCGGTCGGGGAAGATGTTCTGGCCGTCCTTGGTGACGATGCCCAGGCGGTCGCCGTCACCATCGAAGGCCAGGCCCAGTTCGGCGTCCGAGGTGCGCAGCGCCTCGAGCACGTCGCGCAGGTTCTCGGGCTTGCTGGGATCGGGATGGTGGTTGGGGAATTCACCGTCCACTTCGGAGAACAGCTCGATCACCTCGCAGCCCAGGGCCCGGAAGATGCCGGGCGCCGAGGCCCCGGCCACGCCGTTGCCGCAGTCCACCACGATCTTGATGGGGCGCGCCAGCTTCACATCACCCACGATGCGCGCCTGGTAGTCGGCCTGCACATCGGCGCGGCGCACGCTGCCGGTGCCCGTGATCGTCCAGTCATCGCTTTCGACGCGGCGGCGCAGCGCCTGGACCTCCTCGCCGTAGATGGCTCGGCCGGCCAGCACCATCTTGAAACCGTTGTAGTCCTTGGGATTGTGGCTGCCCGTGACCTGGATGCCCGAGCGCGCCAGCGTGCTGGCTGCGTAGTACAGCATGGGCGTGGTGGCCAGGCCGATGTCGATCACCTCGATGCCGACCTCGGTCAGCCCGGCGATCAGCGCCGCGGACAGCGAGGGTCCCGACAGACGGCCATCGCGTCCCACGGCCACCACGGTCTCGCCGGCCGCCAGGGCCGCCATGCCGAAGGCGCGGCCCACGCCGAGCGCGACCTCCTCGTTGAGCGTGGACGGCACGATGCCGCGGATGTCATAGGCTTTGAAGATGGAAGATGCGACCTGCACGTCGAAAACGCTTTCTCGTCGGTTGAAAACAGGGCGCCGCAGCCTGGGGACCTGGCCCGGCTGCGGCCCAAGGCGCGATTGTAGGCGCGGCAGGCTTGTAGGCGCGGCAGGCAGGGGCGCCGGCGCACATCACCCCGGCTCCAAGCGGTTGCGGCGCGTGCCCTGCCTCACAGCTGCTGCTGCACCTGGGCCAGCGCGGCCGGATCTTCCATGGTGCTGAGGTCGCCAGGGTCGCGCCCCTCGGCCACGGCCTGCATGGCACGGCGCAGCAGCTTGCCGCTGCGCGTCTTGGGCAACGCACTGACGAAGACCACGCGCGAGGGCCGGGCCACGGCTCCCAGGCGCGCATCGACCAGCTTCATCACGTCGGCCTCCAGCGCCGCGCGCTCGGCCTCGCCTTCCAGCGCCGTGCGCGGCACGGCAAAGGCCAGCGCCGCCTGGCCCTTGAGCGCATCGGCCACGCCGACCACGGCGACTTCGGCCACCTGGGGGTGGGCGGAGATGCATTCCTCGATCTCGCGCGTGCCAAGGCGGTGGCCGGCCACGTTGATCACGTCGTCGGTACGGCCCAGGATGAAGAAGTAGCCGTCCTCGTCGCGTATGCCCCAGTCGAAGGTGCTGTAGATCATGCGGCCCGGAATGCTCTTCCAGTAGGTGTTGACGAAGCGCTGGTCGTCTCGCCAGACGGTCTGCATGCAGCCCGGCGGCAGCGGTCCCTCGATGGCCAGCACGCCCTTTTGCCCGGCGCCGCGCAGCTCCTCGCCCGTGGCCTCGTCGATCAGCTTGACGTCATAGCCATAGACGGCCTTGCCCGGGCTGCCGAAGCGCGTGGTCTGCTGCTCCACGCCGTTACACAGCGTGAGGATGGGCCAGCCGGTCTCGGTCTGCCAGTAGTTATCGATGATGGGCTTGCCCAGGGCCTGGCTGATCCACTGCGCCGTGGGCTCGTCCAGCGGCTCGCCGGCCAGCCACAGCGCCTTGAGGCTGGAGATATCGTGGCGGTGCAGGTACTCGGCATCGTGCTTCTTGAGCACGCGGATGGCCGTGGGCGCCGAGAACATGTGGGTGACCCGGTACTTCTCCACGATGCTCCACCAGATGCCCGCGTCGGGGCGTATGGGCAGGCCCTCGTAGAGCACGGTGGCCATGCCCGCGATCAGGGGCCCATAGATGATGTAGCTGTGCCCCACGACCCAGCCGATGTCGCTGGTGCAGAAAAAGGTCTGGCCCGCCTCGGCCCCGAAGATCAGCGGCATGCTGGCGGCCAGCGCCACCGTGTAGCCGCCCGTGTCGCGCTGCACGCCCTTGGGGCGCCCCGTGGTGCCGCTGGTGTAGAGCGTGTAGCTGGGGTCGGTGGATTCCACCCAGGTGCAGGCGACCTGGGCGTCGGCGTGCAGCGCACGCAGGCTGGTCCAGTCGTGGTCGCGGCCGGCGCGCATGGGCGCAGGCGCCAGGCCACGGTCCACGATGAGCACGGCCGCTGGCTTGTGGCTGGCCAGTTGCAGGGCCTCGTCCAGCAAAGGCTTGTAGGCCACGACGCGCCCGCCGCGCGAGCCCGCGTCGGCACTGATGATGACCTTGGGCTCGGCATCGTCGATGCGCGAGGCCAGCGCCGCCGACGCAAAGCCGCCGAACACCACCGAATGGATGGCACCCAGCCGCGCACAGGCCAGCATGGCAAAGGCCGCCTCGGCAATCATGGGCATGTAGATCTGGACGCGGTCGCCCTTTTGCACGCCCAGCGACTGCAGCACGGCGGCCATGCGCTGCACCTCGGCATGCAGTTCGCGGTAGGTATAGACCTTCTCAGTGCCGGTCTCGGTGGAGATGGCGATCAGCGCATTCTGGTCGGCGCGCTCGGCCAGGTGCCGGTCCACGGCGTTGTGGCAAAGATTGGTCTGGCCGCCCACGAACCACCTGGCGAACGGCGGGTTGTCATAGTCGCAGATGCGCTGGGGCGGCACATGCCAGTCGATGCGGCCGGCCTGCTCGGCCCAGAAGGCATCGCGCTCCTGGATGGAGCGGCGGTGGAAATCGTCGAAACGCGGGGCCATTGTCTGTCTCCTGTCGTTGTCATGGATTGGCGGCTTCTGAATTCATAATTATTCATAATGCGCTTGCCCAAAGCTGACAAATCCTGCACAGCGCCCCGGGCCGGCCCCCTCCGTCCCATTCGTCTTTCATGGCCCCGCCTTGCGACGGGCGTAAAAAAAGGCGCCGTGCAGGCGCCTCGACGGAAAACCATCGCTTCAGCCGCTTACTTGACCAGGGCCAGCAGATCCTTGAAGGCCGGGTGCTCGCAGCTGCGCAGCCACTCGAAGGCCACCATCTCCGTGGTCACCAGTTCGGCACCCGCGCCGGCCAGGCGATCGAAGGCAGCATCGCGGTTGCGCTCGGTGCGCGAGCTGCAGGCATCGGTGACGACCCAGACGTCGAACTCGTCTTCCAGCAGTTCCAGCGCCGTCTGCAGCAAGCAGACATGGGCTTCGCAGCCGGCAATCACCACCATGCTGCGCTCGGGCGCCTGCTGCTGGGGCTTTTGCAGGTGCTTGGGCAGGCTGCGCGCATTGCCGCCCTGGGGACGTGCCGGCGGACGCAGCCACTCGCCCAGTCCTTCGGACACGGCGCTGAAATGCATCTTGGACAGTGTCCTGTCGCACAGCGCGCGCAGTTGGGCATCGTTGGCACCCAGGCGCGAGGGGTTCTGTTCGGTGCCGAACACCGGCACTTCCACCAGATGCGCCAGACGAGCCAGTTTCACGGCATTGGCCAGGACTGCCGGGCCCTCGAAGATGGCCGGCATCAGGCGCTCCTGGTAATCGACGAGTACAAGCTGGGAGTCGGAGGCTTCAAGCAGCATGGCGGATCTTTCTTGGAATACGAGGCGGCGCGGGCCGCCCTTCTTATCGGAAAACAGGACAGCCCGCTATTGTCGCAGCTTGGGGGCCATCACCGCCGGGCACCGGCGATTCCTGAGGTGGCTCAAAAACCCGGGCCTTCGGGGGTCTTATCGAATTTGTCCTACGTTTTTGCGTGGTAATCTCGCGCCCCATGTCCCGATGGCTTATCGCACTCCTGTTCGTCAGCGCCACTGCACACGCGGCTCCGCCCGAGTTGCGTGACGACGATATGAACCAGCTGCTGGTCAACCGCAGCCTCATCTCACAGCTGCGCGAAGCCCGCCACCACATGGCGGAGCGCACTTCCGACTTCGTCAAGGAAGCACGACAAAGCGTCGCCGAAAAGACCTCCGACCTGGTCGTGACCGCCATGGGCTTCATCGGCGTTCCCTACCGTCGCGGCGGCAACAGTGCCGAGACCGGCTTCGACTGCAGCGGCTTTGTCCGTGCCATCTACTCCGAGACCCTGGGCAAGGTCCTGCCGCGTCGCGCTGACCAGCAGGCACAGGCCACGGAAAAAATCGACAAGAACGAACTCAAGCCCGGCGATCTGGTGTTCTTCAACACCATGCGCCGCGCCTTCAGCCACGTCGGCATCTATGTCGGCGACGGCAACTTCATTCATGCCCCCCGCACCGGTGCACAGGTGCGCGTGGAAAGCATGCAAAGCGCCTACTGGGCCCGCCGCTTCGATGGCGCCCGTCGCGTGCAGGACTCCGACGGCCTGGGCCTGGATGCCAGCAAGGCTGCCTTGGCCATGCAGATGCAGGCAAGCCAGCTGCAGTAACCACGGCGGGCTGTCTGCCCTCCCCCAGTCCAGGCGCCTGCAGATGCAGGCGTTTTGTTTTTCAGGGCACTGCACTGCCTTCGTCCCAGGTTGAGACGCTGTCCGACAGGGCCGGCATGCGCCGGGCCCTAGAGTCGCGGCATGGAAGCTTCAGTTCGGAGAAAAGCATGATGTCCTTGATTGGCACCCTCATCGTTGGCCTGGTCGTTGGCCTGCTGGCGCGCGCACTCAAACCCGGCGACGACAGCCTTGGCTGGATCATGACCATCCTGCTTGGTGTGGCAGGATCGTTTCTTGCCAGCTATGTCGGTGTCGCCATGGGCTGGTATGAAGCCGGGCAGCCCGCTGGCTGGATCGCCTCCATCGTTGGCGCCATCGTCATCCTCTTCATCTACAGCCTGGTGCGCAGCAAGAGCGCACGCTGACCGCACCGGCGCCAGCCGCCTCCTCCGGCTGGCGCATTCTCCTGATCGACATCTGCCCCGGACCCACTGGCACGCATGATCTTTCGCACATCGGACAAGACCCCTCCCCCTCCACCACCGCGCCACGATGTGGCGCAGGCCGCAGAGAGCGCGCGCAAGCTGCTGCACCGGCGTGCGCTGGTGGGAGCCGCAGCCAGCAGCCTGCCGATCCCGGGGCTGGACTGGCTGGTTGACGCAGCCCTGCTGGCGCGCCTGCTGCCGCGCATCAACCGTGAGTTCGGCCTCACGCCCGAACAGCTGGACAGGCTGGACCCCGGCAAGCGCGAGCAGGTGCAAAAGGCCGTGGCCATGGTCGGCTCGGTACTGATCGGCAAGCTGATCACGCGCGACATGGTGGTGCGCCTGGCACGCGCTGCCGGCATGCGCATGACGGCAACCCAAGCGGCAAAGTACGTGCCGCTGGCCGGCCAGGCTGCAGCGGCCGCCCTGGGCTACGCCACGCTGCGCTACCTGGGAGAGCGCCACATCCAGGACTGCATTCGTGTGGTCGAGCAGGCGGAGCTCGACATTCCCTCGCATCTGCCCACGCAGCTGGAACGCACGGCCCGCAAGGTCGAGCAGACCGGCAAGCAATTGCATGAGCACGGCAAAGGCAAGGGCGAGGGCGAGCCCGGGGCCGAGCCATCCGGCAAGCGCCCGCGCTTTTGGCGCCAGCCGGACCGCGGCCCCTGGGGCCGCTCCCAGTAAATGGCGATCAGCCCAGGTCCGAGGCGCGGTGGCGCTCCGGCACCTGGGTGGCCTCGTCTCCCCAGGTGCGATTGACGCGGCGGCCGCGCACCACCGCCGGCCGTTGGGCAATCTCGCGGGCCCAGCGCATCACATGCGTGTACTCATGGGCTGCCAGGAACTCGGCCGCGCCGTACACCTCGTTGAGCACCAGTGCGCCATACCAGGGCCAGATGGCGATGTCGGCAATGCTGTAGTGCTCTCCCGCAATGAAGGCGTGCTCGGCCAGCTGGCGATTGAGCACGTCCAGCTGGCGCTTGGTTTCCATGGTGAACCGGTTGATCGGGTACTCGAATTTTTCGGGAGCATAGGCATAGAAATGACCGAAGCCGCCGCCCAGGTAAGGCGCCGATCCCATCTGCCAGAACAGCCAGTTCAGCGTCTCGGTGCGTGCAGCGGGCTCGGCAGGCAGCAGCGCGCCAAACTTCTCGGCCAGGTACAGCAGGATGGAGCCCGACTCGAACACGCGCACCGGCGGCTCCACGCTGCGGTCCACCAGCGCGGGAATCTTGGAATTGGGGTTGACCTCGACAAAGCCGCTGGAGAACTGGTCGCCATCGCTGATGCGGATCAGCCAGGCGTCGTACTCGGCGCCGCCATGGCCCAGCGCCAGCAGCTCCTCCAGCATGATGGTGACCTTCACGCCGTTGGGCGTGGCCAGCGAATACAGCTGCAGAGGCTGCTGCCCCACCGGCAGTGTCTTGTCGTGGGTCGGCCCGGCGACCGGGCGGTTGATGTTGGCGAAGGTGCCGCCCGAGGGCGCAGGCTGCCATACGGCGGGCGGGACATAGGTGGAGCGGTCGGACATGCAGGATTCCTGTGGTTCGCGGGCATGGGAAAGGCGCCCGGCTGAAGGCCATTGTCCAGCCCCTGACACACTCCTGCCGCCGCGCGCAGAACGCCGCCACGGCGTCCGGGGATTTGCCACAATCGTTGCATGACTGCAGCCCCCACACCCTCCGCCCGCCAGTTCTGGCTCATGAAGAACGAGCCCGACGAATACTCCATAGACCACGCGCTGGCCGCGCCGCAGGCCACCATTGCCTGGGACGGGGTGCGCAACTACCAGGCGCGCAACTTCATGCGTGATGCCATGCAGGTCGGCGACGGGGTGCTGTACTGGCATTCCAGCTGTGCCGAGCCCGGCATCTACGGCATCGCCCGCATTGCCGGCAATCTGCGCACCGACGCCTCGCAGTTCGACCCGGCCAGCCCGTACTACGACCCCAAGTCTTCTCCCGACAAGCCGCGCTGGCTCACGCTGGACGTGCAGGCGCTGCGCAAGACACGCACGCTGCAGATTGCCGAGCTGCGCGCGCATCCTGAACTGGCGCAGATGCGTGTGCTGCAAAAGGGCAATCGGCTGTCGATCACGCCGGTCACGCCCGAGGAATGGAGCTTCATCGAAGGCCTGCTCAGGCGCGGCTGAACACGCCTCGCACGAGCTGCTTTCTTACAAGCAAGAAGCCTCTTTCCTGCACTCCTGCCCTGCATCGGCCGCTATGCTTTTGGGCATTTGCGAACCTGGATTTCGCAAGCTGGAGGGACCATCTTCGTGCGCTGGCGAAAATCAAAAGCAAAAACAACCACTGGACCACTCAAGAGCGGCATGGCCGCGGCGCCAGGCCGCCTGCGGCTGGCGCTGCGCGATGCCATCGCCGCCTCGCTGGGCGCCATGCTGGCCTGGGAACTGTCCCACTACCTGCTGGGCCACCCCAGACCCGTCTTTGCCGCCGTCACCGCCCTGGTCTGCCTGGCGCCCGGCCTGCCCAGCCATCTCAAGCAAACCTGGGGCCTGGTGCTGGGCTGCGCCATCGGCATCATCGTCGGCGAACTGGCCTGGCTGCTGCCCGACACCATTCCCCTGCTGCGGCTGAGCCTGGCCTCGCTGGTCGCGCTGTCGCTGGCCGCCATGCTGGGGCAGCCGCCTGTGGTTCCGATACAGGCCGGCGTTTCCGTGGTGCTGGTCCTCAGCATGGGGCCCAGCGCGGCGGGCGAAACCCGGCTGGTCGACGTGCTGGTCGGCGCAGGCGTGGGCCTGATGTTCAGCCAGGTCATCTTCACGGCCAATCCGCTGCGTGCCGTATCACGTTCGGCAAGCGCGTTGCTGGGCCAGCTGGCCGACGGGCTGGACGCCACGCTGCGTGCCACCGCCACCCACGACACACCCGACGCCACCGTGGCACTGGGCCAGCTCACGCGCAGCAGCGATGCGCTGAGCGCGCTGCGCACCGCCATGGCGGAGGCGCAAAGCGCCAGCCGCTGGTCCGTGCGCGGACGCCTGGGTGGCGCGGCACTGCAGACCGTCACGGCGCGCTACGACCGCCATGCCGTGCGCCTGTACGCCAGCGCGCTGCTGCTGGGCGAAAGCCTGGTGCGCGGAATGTCGCATGACAGCGGCCTCATGCCGCGCGCCATCGTCCTGCACTGTGAATGGCTGATCGAAGCCTGCCGGCAACTGGCCGCCAATGGCAACGTGGTGGCCCTGCAGCCCGACGACGCCCTGGCCAGGTTGGCCGCCTCGGCCCCCCAGGCGCCCACCCAACCGCTGCCTGAGGCCTGGCTGCCCGCGCTGGACCACGCACGACAGATGGAAGAGGCCCTGAAGGCGCTCACAGGTTCGCGCGACGCGTGATCAGGCGGCAGCGCGTTCGCGCTGCCTTGCAGGCGCCGCGCTGATGCGCGCAATGGCTCCGGCCAGCCACCAGCCGATGGCGCACATGGCCGCCGTCACCACCCAGGTCCACTGCCATCCGCCCGCCTGCACTGCCACGGCCGCCACCAGAGGCGGCCCTGCAAACTGGCCCACGCTGGACCATTGCTGCATGAAGCCCACCGTGGTCGAAACAGTGGACTCATCGGGGGCAAGCCGCACGGCCATGGAAAACAGCGTGCCCGGAATCAGTCCCCCCGCTGCCGAGAACACAACTACCGCAGCAAAGCGCAGCCACAAAGGTGCCAACGGCTGGCCTTGCCATTGCACATAGGCCAGCAGCGCGCACAACGCCATGCAGCCGAAGCCCAGGCGCAGCGCCCGCGATGCGCTCCAGCCGCCTTGCAGCAGACGGCCCGATGCCACATTGCCCACCATGTTGGCCAGCGCCACCACGGCCGTCAGCGTGCCCGACAACGCCGCTCCCAGGCCCGCCTCGGCATAGACCGTGGGAAGAAAGCCGATGACGGCCATCCACTGTCCCGAATACACGGCAAAGCCCAGCGCCACGCACCAGGGGCCAGGGCTGCGCAAAGTCAGCGCCAGGCGCGGACGCCACCCCCCACCAGCCGCCGACGAGCCAACGGGTGCCTTCGGGCCGTCTGCCGGCACGCCGTACCACACGGCGGCGCAAGCCAGGGCAGAGACCAGCCCCAGAAGCAGCCACCACAGCGGCCAGGAAGCCCAGGCCATCACCCAGGGACCCAGCAGCAAGCCGATGGCACTGCCCAGCGGCATGTAGGTGCCCCACCAGCCCATGCGCGCGCTCAGATCGTGCGGCGCCACGCAGCGGCGAATCAGGCCTGGCCCGGGCATGGCGACCAGCAGAAAGCCCAGTCCTTCCACGGCGCGCAGGGCCAGCAACGGTGCAAAACCCGTGGCGATGGCGCCCAGTGCGCTGGCACCCGCCATCAACAGCAGGCCCGCCAGCATGCTGCGCCGCAGTCCCCAGCGGTCAGCCCCCAGGCCCACCACCAGGCCCAGCAGCATGCCGGCCACCTGCACGGTGGAAAGCAGAAAGCCGGCCTGCAGCAGGGACACGCCCAGCTGCTGCTGCAGCACCGGCACGGCCGGCGGCAGCTTGCCTACATGCAGGGCCGCGCTGACGCCGGCCATCACGACGATCCATGAGGGATGCACCCCCTGCCTTGTTGTTTCCATTGGATGCGGTTTCCTGGGGGCACATGCCGTGCGCCCTGTGGGTGATGTGTGAAGTATCGAAAGCATAGGCCAAGCGGCGCCCGCAAGCAGCGCCCCTGGCATCTGCCCACCAACCGGCTTGCGGCAGCGGGCATCGGCAGCGCATTCGACATAGCCCGTGGCACTGGAACGCCCAGGTGAGGCGCTCCAGCTGCGCGGCCAGGCATTTCCGCTGCCCCAGAAACAGCTTGGCCTGCGAGGCACCCCATGGCACCTCGCAGGCCTTGCATGCCGGGCAGAGGCCGCATGCGCTGCGGCCTTTCGCCCGTCCTCCCCCACCGATTCCTGTCAGGCCTTCATGGCATCACAGCCTCAGCTTGGCACTGGCCAGCAACACACCGAAGCCCACCAACATGCCGCCAAAGGCCCGGTCTATCCAGTGCCGTACGGCCAGCAGCCGGGCACGAACCCGCTGCGCAGAGAAGCACAGCGCCACGATGCAAAACCAACCCACATGGGCCAGCGAGATGAACCCGCCGTACGCCAGTTGCGTGGCCAGCGATGTGTCCTGCCCCACGATCTGCAGGAACAGGCTCACCACAAACACCGTGGTCTTGGGATTGAGCGCATTCGTCAGAAAGCCCGTGCGCAGCGCCGCCATGTCGGACAGTACGGCAGCCGGGTGGCTGGCCATTTCTCCGTCCGGCCGGCTGCGCAGCATGGTCACGCCCAGATAGATCAGATAGGCTGCACCCAGCAGCTTGACCACATCGAACAGCCAGGTGGCCTGCTGCATCAGCAACCCCACCCCAAGCAAGGTATAGCTGACATGGACCAGCACGCCCAGACCTATGCCCAGCGCCGTGAGCATGCCCGCGCGGCGCGAGCGCAGCAGGCTGTTGCGCGTGACCATGGCGAAATCCGCCCCGGGGCTGATCACGGCCAGCAAGGTAATGGTGACTACAGCTATCCATTCGGTCATGCATTCTCCGTTCGACTCAGTGCAACGCGGGATAGTATTGGCCTTCCATGAAAATACATAACGATGTTTTCTGACACAGTTAGTGAACTCAATTCACAGACTCCCAGCAAGCGGCTGCCGTCGTTGCAGGCCCTGCGCTGCTTCGAAGCAGCCGCCCGACGGGAGAACTTCAGCAAGGCGGCTGAAGAGTTGCATCTGACCCACGGCGCCATCAGCCGGGCCGTGCGCCTGCTGGAAGACGATCTGGGCGTGACCCTGTTTGACCGCCGCAGCCGCCGCGTCTTCCTGACCGACGCTGGGCGCCATCTCGCACAGGCCGTGCATGAAGGCCTGGAGCGCATGCGCCAGGCGACGCAGGAGTTGCGCGCACGCGCGCGGCATGCGCGCCGCTGGGTGCTGTCCTGCGAACCCACCTTGCTGATGCGCTGGCTGATTCCACGCTGGCCACAGTTCCAGCAAATGCATCCCGAGCTGCAACTGCACCTGGTGGCCGGCGGCGGCCCGTTCTCGTTTGCGGACGGGATCGACCTGGCCATACGGCGCGACGATTTCGCCCTGCCCGCAGGCTGCCATGCCGAAACGCTGTTCGCAGAGCGCATAGGCCCGGTCTGCCGGCCAGATCGCCTGGCGCAATGGTGCGACCGCCCCGCGCAAGAGCACACGCCCAGGCTGCGCGCCGATGCGCCCTTGCTGCAAAGCCGCACGCGCCCTGGCGCCTGGGCCACCTGGGCCGAGTGCAGCGGCCAGCCCCAGCCCTCGGGACCGCAGCTGCAGTTCGAACATTTCTATTTCACGCTCCAGGCTGCCGTGGCCGGAATGGGCGTGGCCATAGGCCCCTGGCAGCTGGTGCGCGACGACATTGCCAGCGGCGTGCTGGCAGCGCCCATGGGCTTTGTGGAGGATGGATCGCGCTATTGCCTGCTGTCCCCTGCCCCGCCTGCACCGAATGGCGTGCACGCGCAGTTGCTGCAGTGGCTGCGCTCCCAGGCCTGAGCCGGCCTGCGGCCCGTACTCCCCCCAAAGCACAAAGGCAGCCGAAGCTGCCTTTGTGTCCTTGCCCGTTCCGAAGGCCGGGCGTTGCGCTTACTTGCGCTGCGGCGGCAGGTCCGTGCAGGAGCCGTGCGCCACCTCCGCCGCCATGCCCAGGCTCTCGCCCAGCGTGGGGTGAGGATGGATGGTCTTGCCGATGTCCACGGCGTCGGCACCCATTTCAATGGCCAGCGCGATCTCGCCGATCATGTCGCCCGCATGCGTGCCGACGATGCCGCCGCCCAGGATGCGGCCATGGCCATGCGCCTCGGGGCTGTCGTCGAACAGCAGCTTGGTGACGCCTTCGTCGCGGCCATTGGCAATGGCGCGGCCCGATGCCGTCCAGGGGAAGACCCCCTTCTTGACCTTGATGCCCTGGGCCTTGGCCTGGTCCTCGGTCAGGCCCACCCACGCCACTTCCGGGTCGGTGTAGGCCACGCTGGGGATCACGCGGGCATTGAAGGCACTGGCGGCCAGCTCCTTGTTGCCCTGCAGTTCACCGGCGATGACTTCGGCGGCCACATGGGCCTCGTGCACGGCCTTGTGCGCCAGCATGGGCTGGCCCACCACGTCGCCGATGGCGAAGATGTGGGGCACGTTGGTGCGCATCTGGATGTCGACTTCGATGAAACCGCGGTCCGTGACGGCCACGCCGGCCTTCTCGGCGGCGATCTTCTTGCCGTTGGGCGTGCGGCCCACGGCCTGCAGCACCAGGTCGTAGACCTGGGGCTCGGGCACGGTGATGCCGTCCTTGGCGGGCGCGAAGCTGACCTTGATGCCTTCGGGCGTGGCTTCGGCACCCACGGTCTTGGTGTTGACCATGATGTTGTCGAAGCGCGGCGCGTTCATCTTCTGCCAGACCTTGACCAGGTCGCGGTCGGCGCCCTGCATGAGGCCGTCCATCATCTCCACCACGTCCAGGCGTGCGCCCAGCGTGGAGTAGACGGTGCCCATTTCCAGGCCGATGATGCCGCCGCCCAGGATCAGCATGCGTTTGGGCACGCTGGCCAGGTCCAGCGCGCCGGTGGAGTCCACCACGCGCGGGTCCTTGGGCATGAAGGGCAGGTGCACGGCCTGGCTGCCGGCGGCAATGATGGCGCGCTTGAACTGCACGATCTTCTTGCTGCCGGTCTTTTCCTGGCCGTCGCCCGTGGTCTCTTCCACCTCAAGGTGATTGGCACCGACGAAGTTGCCGTAGCCGCGCACCACGGTGACCTTGCGCATCTTGGCCATCTGGCCCAGGCCGCCGGTCAGCTTGCCGATGACCTTGTCCTTGTGGCCGCGCAGCTGGTCGATGTTGACCTCGGGCGCGCCGAACTTGACGCCTGCCACTTCCAGATGCTTGACCTCGTCCACGACGGCCGCCACGTGCAGCAGCGCCTTCGAGGGAATGCAGCCCACGTTCAGGCAGACGCCGCCGAGGGTCTTGTAGCGCTCGACGATGACCACGTTCAGGCCCAGGTCGGCTGCGCGGAAGGCGGCAGAGTAGCCGCCGGGGCCACCGCCGAGCACGACCACGTCGCAGTCATAGTCGGCCGCGCCACCAGCGTAGCTGGCTGCAGTCGGAGCGGGAGCCGATGCTGCCGGCGCTGCAGCGGCAGGCGCTGGAGCCGCCGCTGAAGGGGCTGGTGCTGCCGCCTGGGGTGCGGCGGCCGCTTCGCCAGCGGCCTCCAGCGTCAGGATCAGGCCGCCTTCGGCGATCTTGTCGCCGATCTTGACCTTGAGTTCCTTGACCACGCCGGCATGGCTGGAGGGGATCTCCATGGAGGCCTTGTCGGACTCCACGGTGATCAGAGACTGATCCTTGGCGACGGTGTCACCGGGCTGGACCAGCAGTTCGATCACGCCCACTTCGGCGAAGTCGCCGATGTCGGGCACCTTGATGTCGATGATTGCCATGTGTCGGGCCTCCGTTTACAGCAGGATGCGGCGGTAGTCCGCCAGCACTTGGCCCAGGAAGGCATTGAAGCGCGCGGCCGAGGCACCGTCGATGACGCGGTGGTCATAGGACAGCGACAGCGGCAGCGTCAGGCGCGGCACGAACTGCTTGCCGTCCCACACGGGCTTCATCTGACCCTTGGACAGGCCGAGGATGGCCACTTCCGGGGCGTTGATGATGGGGGTGAAGTTCGTGCCGCCGATGCCGCCCAGCGACGAGATCGAGAAGCAGCCGCCCTGCATGTCGGCAGCGCCGAGCTTGCCATCGCGGGCCTTCTTGGCCAGCTCGCCCATTTCCTGGCTGATCTGCAGGATGCCCTTCTTGTCGGCATCGCGCAGCACGGGCACCACCAGGCCATTGGGCGTGTCTGCCGCAAAGCCGATGTGGAAGTACTGCTTGTAGACAAGGGTGTCGCCGTCCAGCGAGGCGTTGAACTCCGGGAACTTCTTGAGCGCCGCGACCACCGCCTTGATCACGAAGGCCAGCATGGTCACCTTGACGCCGCTCTTCTCGTTCTCCTTGTTGGTGGAGACGCGGAAGGCTTCCAGGTCGGTGATGTCGGCCTCGTCGTTGTTGGTGACGTGCGGGATCATGACCCAGTTGCGCGACAGGTTGGCGCCGCTGATCTTCTTGATGCGCGACAGGTCCTTGCGCTCGACCGGGCCGAACTTGGCGAAGTCCACCTTGGGCCAGGGCAGCAGGTCCAGACCGGCGCCGCCGCCGGAGCCGCCCTTGGGAGCCGCCGCAGCCTGGGCCTTGGTCTGCACGGCACCGGCCATGACGGACTTGGTGAAAGCCTGGATGTCGTCGGCCGTGATGCGGCCCTTGTTGCCCGAGCCCTTGACCTCGTCCAGCGGCACACCCAGTTCGCGGGCGAACTTGCGCACGGAGGGCGATGCATGGGGCAGCTTGCCGGTGGGCGCCACGGTGGGGTTGTGTGCAGGTGCAGCGGCAGGAGCCGATGCTGCAGCGGCAGCCACCGGAGCTGCAGCGGCCGGGGCAGCAGTTGCCGGTGCAGGGGCTGCAGCAGCAGGTGCCGGGGCCGCAGCCTGGGCTGCAGGCGCGGCAGCGCCCTGCACGCTCATCTGGCCGACCACGTCGCCCACATTGACCGTGTCGCCGATCTTGAGCGTCAGCGCCGTGATGGTGCCCGCTGCGGGCGAGGGGATCTCCATCGAGGCCTTGTCGGATTCGACAGTGAACAGCGATTGCTCCGCCGTCACGGTGTCGCCGACCTTGACCAGCATCTCGATCACGGCCACGTCCTTGAAGTCGCCGATGTCGGGAATCTTGATATCGATCTGCGTGGCGGCGCCCGAGGCCGCAGGCGCGGCAGCGGGAGCAGCGGCCGGCGCAGGCGCAGGCGCAGATGCAGGCGCAGCAGATGCAGGCGCTGCCACGGGAGCCGGGGCAGCAGCTGCCGGTGCCGGTGCCGGTGCCGCAGCGTCTGCGGTCTCGATCACGGCAATGATGCTGCCTTGCTTGACCTTGTCGCCCAGGTTCACGCGCAGCTCCTTGAGCACGCCGGCGTGGCTGGACGGAATCTCCATCGATGCCTTGTCGGACTCGACGGTGATCAGCGATTGCTCGGCCTTGATCTGGTCGCCGGCCTTGACCAGCACTTCGATCACACCGACTTCATCGAAATCGCCGATGTCCGGAACTTGAATGTCTACCAATGCCATAGGTGTCTCCCGTTCTTACTCAGGCGTGCAGCGGGTTGATCTTGTCGGCCTTGATGCCGTATTTGGCGATCGCCTCGGCCACGGTGGTGGCGTTGATCTTGCCTTCTTCGGCCAGCGCGCGCAGTGCGGCGACCACGATGTAGTGGCGGTCCACCTCGAAGTGCTCGCGCAACTTGCGGCGGAAGTCCGAACGGCCGAAGCCGTCAGTGCCCAGCACCTTGTAGGTGCGGCCCTTGGGCATGTAGGGACGGATCTGCTCGGCGTAGGCCTTCATGTAGTCGGTGGATGCGATCACCGGACCATTGTGCGACTGCAGCTGCTGCGTGACGAAGGGCACCTTCTGCGTTTCCAGCGGATGCAGCAGGTTCCAGCGGTCGGCTTCCTGGCCGTCGCGGGTGAGTTCGTTGAAGCTGGGGCAGCTCCACACGTCGGCGGCAATACCCCAGTCGGCCAGCAGCAGTTCCTGGGCGAAGAAGGATTCGCGCAGGATGGTGCCCGATCCCAGCAGCTGCACGCGCAGGCCGCTTTCCGGCACCTTCTGGCCGGGCTTGCACAGGTACATGCCCTTGATGATCTGCTGCTCGGTGCCGGGCGTGAGGCCGGGCATGGCGTAGTTCTCGTTGAGCAGCGTGATGTAGTAGAAGACGTTTTCCTGCTCCTGCACCATGCGGCGCAGGCCGTCCTGCATGATCACGGCGACTTCGTGGGCGAAGGTCGGGTCGTAGCTCACGCAGTTGGGAATGGTGTTGGCCAGGATGTGGCTGTGGCCGTCTTCGTGCTGCAGGCCTTCGCCGTTCAGCGTGGTGCGGCCCGAGGTGCCGCCCAGCAGGAAGCCGCGCGCCTGCATGTCGCCGGCCGCCCAGGCCAGGTCACCGATGCGCTGGAAGCCGAACATCGAGTAGTACACGTAGAACGGGATCATGATCCGGTTGCTCGTGCTGTAGCTCGTGGCTGCCGCGATCCAGCTGCTCATGCCGCCGGCTTCGTTGATGCCTTCCTGCAGGATCTGGCCGGCCTTGTCCTCGCGGTAGTACATCACCTGGTCCTTGTCGACCGGGGTGTACTGCTGTCCAGCGGGGTTGTAGATGCCGATCTGGCGGAACAGGCCTTCCATGCCGAAGGTACGTGCCTCGTCCACCAGGATGGGCACGACGCGCGGGCCGATTTCCTTGTCGCGCAGCAGCTGCGTCAGGAATCGCACATAGGCCTGCGTGGTCGAGATCTCACGGCCTTCGGGCGTGGCTTCGAGGATGGCCTTGAAGGTGTCCAGCGCAGGCGCCGTGAACTGCTCGCTGGCCTTGACGCGGCGGTGCGGCAGGTAGCCGCCCAGGGCCTTGCGGCGCTCGTGCAGGTAGCGCATTTCCGGCGTGTCGTCAGCCGGCTTGTAGAAAGGCAGGTCGGCGATCTGGCTGTCGGGAATCGGGATGTTGAAGCGGTCGCGGAAGGCCTTGATGTCCTCGTCGCCCAGCTTCTTGGTCTGGTGAACGGTGTTCTTGCCTTCACCGATCTTGCCCATGCCGAAGCCCTTGACGGTCTTGACCAGCAGCACGGTGGGCTGGCCCTTGTGCGAATTGGCCGCATGGAAGGCCGCATAGACCTTCTGCGAATCGTGGCCGCCGCGGCGCAGGTTCCAGATCTCGTCGTCGCTCATGTGCTCGACCATCTTCAGCGCGCGCGGATCGCGGCCGAAGAAGTTCTTGCGCACGTAGGCGCCGTCATTGGCCTTGAACGACTGGTAGTCGCCGTCGTTGCACTCGGCCATGATCTTCTTGAGCACGCCGTCCTTGTCCTTGGCCAGCAGCTCGTCCCAGCCCTTGCCCCACAGCAGCTTGATGACGTTCCAGCCGGAGCCGCGGAACTCACCCTCGAGTTCCTGGATGATCTTGCCGTTGCCGCGCACCGGACCGTCCAGGCGCTGCAGGTTGCAGTTGATCACGAAGATCAGGTTGTCCAGCTTTTCGCGGGCGGCCAGGGAGATCGCGCCCAGCGACTCGACCTCGTCCATTTCCCCGTCGCCGCAGAAGACCCAGACCTTGCGGTTTTCGGTGTCGGCAATGCCGCGGGCGTGCAGGTACTTGAGGAAGCGCGCCTGGTAGATGGCCATCAGCGGGCCCAGGCCCATGGACACCGTGGGGAACTGCCAGAACTCGGGCATCAGCTTGGGGTGCGGGTAGCTGGACAGGCCCTTGCCGTCCACTTCCTGGCGGAAGTTCAGCAGCTGCTCTTCGGAGATGCGGCCTTCCAGATAGGCGCGGGCATAGATGCCGGGCGAGACGTGGCCCTGGATGTACAGGCAGTCGCCACCGTGGTTTTCGTTTTCGGCGTGCCAGAAGTGGTTGAAGCCGGCCGCAAACATGTTGGCCAGCGAAGCGAAGGAGCCGATGTGGCCACCCAGGTCACCGCCTTCGGGTGGGTGCAGGCGGTTGGCCTTGACCACCATGGCCATGGCGTTCCAGCGCATGTAGGCGCGCAGGCGGCCTTCGATTTCCAGGTTGCCGGGACAGCGCGCTTCCTGCGAGGCCTCGATGGTGTTCACGTAGCCGGTGTTGGCCGAGAAGGGCATGTCCACGCTGTTCTGGCGTGCATGTTCGAGCAGGTCCTCGATCAGCTTGTGCGCATATTCGGCGCCTTCACGATCGATGACGGCCGACAGTGCGTCCATCCATTCGCGCGATTCTTGTTGGTCCAGGCCGGCGGGAACGCCTGCATTGCCTTGCGGGTCAGTCTGAGCTGTCATGGGAATGTCTCCTTGCAGAAGGTAGCGTCTTGGGGTCGAACCAGTGAGCGGCGCAGCGCGCCATCGCAGGCGGGTAGTTCACCACGCCTTGCGCGGCACAGACCCTGTCTGGCGAACTTGAAGATACCGATTCACTGCCTCAATGCTCGGCGAGTGTCGCATACTTTTTTCGAATTTCAAATGGTGCTTTTTGATTTCATAATTTGAAATTTTGCTGCAAACGCACATACAGTGAAGACCCCAAAGAACGTCGCCGAAGCGCCTGCGTGGCGACTCCAATACTCCTTAAAAACAGTCAGACTCTCCCCTACACTGGGCGCATGCAATCCTCCCCTTCCGAGCACGGCACGCACAGCCCTGCCCCCATGGCAGGCGTGGCCGCGCCAGTGCGCTGGTGGCGCAGCTGGTGGCGCAGTCTTTCCCCCACGCGCCAGGACCGCTTTGCGGCACTCGCCCCGCTGGCCGCCGTACTGATGTTCATGGCCGCCATCGTCGCGTCGTTCTGGTATCTGCGCATGGAGGAGATCGACCGCGAGAAGGAAGCGTTGCACCGCGACGTGGAATATGCCCAGCAGCGCGTGCGCCTGCGCCTGCTGGAGCGCCAGGAGCAACTGATGCGCATGGCGCGCGACATCAGCAACCACGATCTGGCCGAGTCCGATTTCGCCAGCCGCGCGGAAGCGCTCATCAGCCAGTATCCCGAACTGCAGTCCATCACCTGGATCGACTCCCAACGCCGCATTCTGGCCAGCCAGTCCGCCCCCACCGTGAGCAGCGACCAGTTGCGCATCCCCCGCGAGGTCCTGCGCGCCGGTGACGCCCTGGAGGCCTACCAGCTCGCGCGCGAGATGCAGCAGCCCATCTACGTGCAAGGCCTGGCCCACAAGGGCGAGGCCGCGCCGCTGCTGCAGCTGCATGTGCCGCTGGCGCAGGACGGCCGCTACATCGGCGAGCTGCTGGGCGAGTATTCCGTGGACAGCCTGCTGCGCTACGGCACGCCCACCGAAATCATGGCCCGCTATGCCATGACCATGCTCGACAGCCGGGGCCAGGTTCTGGCCGGCACACCGCTGACGCCGCGCAAGCAAAATGCCACCGACCTGCTGCGCTGGCGCACGGTGGCCAATGAGGACGAGGCTCCGGTCGCCCCCGTGGGCAACAGTCTGGTGCTGCGCGCACAGGCCTACCGCACCTCGCTGGGCGTGGTGGGCAGCGGCCTGTTCTGGCTGGTGGGCACGCTCAGCGCGATGACGGCATGGCTGCTGCTGGCCACCTGGCGCCACACGCGACGCCGCCAGCGCGCGCAGGAAGCCCTGGTTGCCGAAACCAATTTCCGCCGCGCCATGGAGAACTCGGTGCTCACCGGCATGCGCGCGCTGGACCTGCAAGGCCGCATCACCTACGTGAACGCCGCCTTCTGCCAGATGACGGGATGGAGCGAATCCGAACTCGTCGGCCAGATGCCGCCCTATTCCTACTGGCCCGACAACGACTACGACAACCTGCACTCCAAGCTGCGCGAGGAGCTGTCGGGCAAGACCATCGTCGGGGGCTTTCAGGTGCGCGTGCAGCGCAAGAACGGCACGCAGTTCGACGCGCGCCTGTATGTCTCGCCGCTGATCGACGCCCACGGCCAGCACACGGGCTGGATGTCGTCCATGACCGACATCACCGAGCCCAACCGCATCCGCGAGCAGTTGTCGGCCTCCTACGAGCGCTTCACCATCGTGCTGGAGGCGCTGGACGCCTCGGTGTCCGTCGCCCCGCTTGGCAGCGCCGAGCTGCTGTTCGCCAACAAGCTGTACCGGCAATGGTTCGGCTCGCAGACCGATGGCCATCTGCAGCTCGTCGCCCAGGCCGGCGTGCTGCCCGTGCGCTCTCAGCCGCAGGGCATGGACGATGAGGATGGCCTGATGGGCCTGCCCACCGACTCGCTGACCAGCGCACGCAGCGAGAACGCCGAGATCTATCTGCCCGAACTGGGCAAGTGGCTGGAAGTGCGCTCGCGCTACCTGAGCTGGGTGGACGGACGCCTGGCGCAAATGGTGATCGCCACCGACATCACGCCGCGCCGCCTGGCCGAGGAGCAGGCCGATCGCCAGGCCGAGCACGCCCAGTCCGTCAGCCGCCTGATCACCATGGGCGAGATGGCCTCCAGCGTGGCCCACGAACTCAACCAGCCGCTGACCGCCATCAGCAACTACTGCAGCGGCATGCTCACGCGCCTCGAAAAAGGCACGCTGACCGAGGAGCAGATGAAGTTCGCGCTGGAGAAGACCGCCCACCAGGCGCAGCGCGCGGGCCAGATCATTTTGCGCATACGCTCCTTCGTCAAGCGCAGCGAACCCAACCGCACCCTGGCCCAGGTCACCGACATGGTCAGCGAGGCGGTGGAGCTGGCCGGCATCGAGCTGCGCCGCCGCAATGTACAGCTGACCTACCACGTGGCCGAGCGCATGCCGGCCATCATGGCCGACACCATCCTCATCGAGCAGGTGCTGGTCAACCTCATGAAGAACGGCGCCGAATCCATCGAGCAATCGGGCCGACCCAGCCACCAGCGCAACGTGGAACTGCGCGTGGTGCCGCGCACCATCGAGGACCAGCGCGTCATCGAATTCAACGTGCAGGACACCGGCAAGGGCTTGCCGCCCGAGGTGCTGGAGCGCCTCTTCGAGGCCTTCTTCACCACCAAGAGCGAAGGCATGGGCATGGGCCTGAATCTGTGCCGCAGCATTGTCGAGTCCCACCAGGGCCGTATGCGTGCCGAGAACCTCTACAATGGTTCCGAGGTTGTCGGCTGCCGATTTTCATTCTGGCTGCCGCTGGCCCCGCCGGGCGACGCGACAACGCCGGCAGCGACCATTGAACCCACAACAAGGACGATTGCATGAGCTTGATCCCCAAAAAAGGCACTGTGTACGTAGTTGATGACGACGAAGCGGTTCGTGATTCGCTGCAATGGTTGTTGGAGGGCAAGGACTATCGTGTGCGCTGCTTCGACTCGGCCGAGACCTTCCTCTCGCGCTACGACCCACGCGAAATCGCCTGCCTCATCGTCGACATCCGCATGGGCGGCATGACCGGCCTGGAACTGCAGGACCGACTGATCGAACGCAAGTCTCCCCTGCCCATCGTCTTCATCACCGGCCACGGCGACGTGCCCATGGCGGTGAACACCATGAAGAAGGGCGCACTGGACTTCATCCAGAAGCCGTTCAACGAGGAAGAACTGCTGAACCTGGTCGAGCGCATGCTGGACCATGCCCGCGAAGCCTTTGCCGGCCACCAGCAGGCCGCCAGCCGCGACGCCCTGCTGGCCAAGCTGACCAGCCGCGAAGCCCAGGTGCTCGAGCGCATCGTCGCCGGCCGCCTGAACAAGCAGATCGCCGACGATCTGGGCATCAGCATCAAGACCGTGGAGGCGCACCGCGCCAACATCATGGAAAAGCTCAACGCCAACACCGTGGCCGACCTGCTCAAGATCGCCCTGGGCCAGGGCCAGACCGCTGCGGCGGCCAAGGCGGCCGTCGCAGGATAAGCACCGACGCCATCCCCTGCTTTTTTCAAAGGGCTGCTAGCGCTTGACCAACAAGCCCTAGCAGCATTTTTATTTTGGTATCCACTGCAATGACAGCCCAACTCATCGACGGCAACGCCCTCTCCCGCCAACTGCGTGCCGAAGTCGCACAGCGCGCCACTGCCCTGAAGGCCCGAGGGACCACGCCCGGCCTGGCCGTGGTCCTGGTCGGCGACAACCCGGCCTCCCAGGTCTATGTGCGTAACAAGGTCAAGGCCTGCGAGGACGCAGGCTTTCATTCCGTACTGGAGAAGTACGACGCCTCGATGACAGAAGCCGAACTGCTGGCCCGCGTCGAGGCGCTGAACAACGACCCCGACATCCACGGCATCCTGGTCCAGCTGCCGCTGCCCGCCCACATCGACGACCACAAGGTCATCGAGACCATCTCGCCGCTCAAGGATGTGGATGGCTTTCACGTAGCCAGCGCCGGCGCGCTGATGGTGGGCGAAGTCGGCTTCAAGGCCTGCACGCCCTATGGCTGCATGAAGATGCTCGAATCCATCGGCATGAAGGACCTGCGCGGCAAGCACGCCGTGGTCATCGGCCGCTCCAACATCGTCGGCAAGCCCATGGCCATGATGCTGCTGGCCGCCAATGCCACCGTCACCATCTGCCACAGCGGCACGGCGGACCTGGCCGCCATGACGCGCCAGGCCGACATCGTGGTCGCCGCCGTGGGCAAGCGCAATGTGCTGACCGCAGACATGTGCAAGCCTGGCGCCGTGGTCATCGACGTGGGCATGAACCGCAACGACGAAGGCAAGCTCTGCGGCGACGTGGACTTTGACGGTGTCAAGGAAGTGGCCGGCTTCATCACCCCCGTGCCGGGCGGCGTCGGCCCCATGACGATTACCATGCTGCTGGTCAACACCATGGAGGCGGCCGAGCGCGCCGCCGGCTGACCAGGAGCTGACAAGCATCGGGCGGCTCCCCGGGGAGCCGCTTGATTTCAATGCACCCGACGGCATCTGACACGCATGAGCAATCCCCTCCTCGAATCCTCCGACCTGCCCCTGTTCGATCGCATCCGCCCCGCCGACGTCGGCCCGGCCATCGACCATCTTCTGACCGGGGCCTGCGAGGCCCTGGAGACCGTCACGGCACCTGACTTCCCCGCGCGCTGGGATTCGATCTCCGCCGTGCTCGATGTCGCCACCGAGAAGCTGGGAACCGCCTGGGGCGCCGTCAGCCACCTCAACAGCGTGGCCGATACACCCGAGCTGCGCGCTGCCTACAACGAATCCCTGCCCAAGGTCACCGAGTTCTGGACGCGCCTGGGCGCCGACGAGCGGCTGTACGCCAAGTACAAGGCCATCGACCCTGCCACGCTCAACGTGGAGCAGCGCGCCGCCTGGGACCATGCCATGCGCAATTTCGTGCTGTCTGGCGCGGAGCTGCAGGGTGAAGCCAAGCTGCGCTTTGCCAAGATTCAGGAACGCTCGGCCGAACTCACGCAGAAGTTCAGCGAGAACGCGCTGGATGCCACCGATGCATTTGCCTACTACGCCACGGCCGATGAGTTGGACGGTGTGCCCCAGGACGTGTGCCAGGCCGCCCGTGCCGCCGCCGAAGCCGAAGGCAAGCAAGGCTTCAAGCTCACGCTGAAGATGCCCTGCTACCTGCCCGTGATGCAGTTCGCCACCAGCAGCGCGCTGCGCGAGAAGCTCTACCGCGCCTATGTGACACGCGCCTCCGACCAGGCAGAGGGCGATGCCCGCCGCTTCGACAACACGGCCAACATTTCCGAAATACTTGCCCTGCGCAAGGAAGAGGCGCAGCTGCTGGGCTACCGCAACTTCGGCGAGATCTCGCTGGTTCCCAAGATGGCGCATTCTCCGCAGCAGGTGATCGACTTCCTGCGTGACCTCGCGCACCGCGCCCGCCCCTATGCCGAAAAGGATGTCGCCGACCTGCGCAGCTTCGCACGCAAGGAACTGGGCCTGGCCGATCCCCAGCCCTGGGACTGGGCCTATATCTCCGAAAAGCTCAAGGAAGCGCGCTATGCCTTCAGCGAGCAAGAGGTCAAGCAATACTTCCCCGCCCCCAAGGTACTGGCCGGACTGTTCAAGATCGTGGAGACGCTGTTCGACGTGGCCATCCGCCGCGACGTGGCGCCGGTGTGGCATCCCGCTGTCGAGTTCTATCGCATCGAGCGCAGCACGCCGCAAGGCCCCCAACTGGTCGGCCAGTTCTACCTGGACCAGCCCGCACGTTCGGGCAAGCGCGGCGGCGCCTGGATGGACGATGTACGCACCCGCTGGCTGCGCCCCGATAGCCACAAGCTGCAGACGCCGGTCGCGCACCTGGTCTGCAACTTTGCCACCGGCGTTGACGGCAAGCCGGCCCTGCTCACGCACGATGACGTGATCACGCTGTTCCATGAGACAGGCCATGGCCTGCACCACATGCTGACCCAGGTCAACGAGCGCGATGTCTCGGGCATCGCGGGCGTGGAATGGGACGCGGTGGAACTGCCGAGCCAGTTCATGGAAAACTTCTGCTGGGAGTGGGAAGTGCTCAAGCACATGACCGCCCACGTGGACACGGGCGAGCCACTGCCGCGCGCACTGTACGACAAGATGATCGCGGCCAAGAACTTCCAGTCTGGCATGCAGACGCTGCGCCAGATCGAGTTCTCGCTGTTCGACATGCTGCTGCACACCGAGCACGATCCGAAGGCCGACATCATGCCGCTGCTGGCCCAGGTTCGCGCCGAAGTGGCCGTGCTGCCCTCGCCCGCCTACAGCCGCTCGGCCCATACCTTCAGCCACATCTTTGCAGGCGGCTACGCAGCGGGCTACTACAGCTACAAGTGGGCCGAAGTCCTCTCGGCGGATGCCTATGCGGCCTTCGAGGAAACCATGCTGGCCGATGGAACCCCCAACCCCGAGACAGGCCGCCGCTACCGCGAGGCCATTCTTGAAGCCGGCGGATCCCGCCCGGCGATGGAGTCGTTCAAGGCCTTCCGTGGCCGCGAACCCCAGCTGGACGCGCTATTGCGCCACCAGGGCATGGCCGAGGCCTGAGCCTGGCAACCCGGTCTGCAGCGCCCCGATGGGGCGCTTTTTCCTGGCCCGGCAACTCCACCGGACGCGCAGCCACATCCTGCGACTCCAGAAGATGGCCCAGGATGAATGGCACGCTATGCTTGCAGGCACTCCTGTGCGGGCATCCATCCGGCGAGTGGTCGCCGCCCCGGCACGAAACCCTTCTTCCGAAACCGAGATCGTCCATGCAGTCTTCTCCCAGCCTTGGCCACGGCGCCCTGCGCCACCTGATGCCATGCCTCGCCCTCGCCTGCCTTGCCGCCGCGCTGCCAGCCGCCGCACAGCAGGTCTACCGTATCGTCGGGCCGGATGGAAAAGTCACCTTCTCGGACCGCCCCGCCCAAAGCGCACAGCCGCAGGCAGCGCCCGCCGCCCAGGCAGTGGCGGGCGCCTCGGACAGCAACGCAGGCCTGCCCTATGCGCTGCGCCAGATTGCGAGCCGCTTTCCAGTGACGCTGTACTCCTCGTCCGATTGCACGCCTTGCGATAGCGCTCGTCAGTTGCTGCAGTCCCGGGGCATCCCCTATGCCGAGCGCCTGGTGCAGACCGAGGCGGACGCGGCAGCCCTGAACAAGCTCAGCGGGCAGACCGGACTGCCGTTTGCCACCATCGGCAAGCAGTTTCTGACCGGCTTCTCCTCCAGCGAATGGACGCAGTACCTGGATGCCGCAGGCTACCCCGCAAGCTCCCAGCTGCCTGCCCAGTACAAGCGGCCACCCGCGCAGCCCCTGACCACACCCAAGCCTGCCGCACCGGCCGCATCAGCGCCCGCCGCAGCACCCACCGCCGTGGAGCAGGCAAACAGGCGCGCCCCCATACCCGCCCCCGCGCCTGGTGCACGCACCAGCGACAACCCCGCAGGCCTGAGCTTCTAGGCAGACACTGCCGCAGTCAGGAGCCCGGCCGTGGATTCCATGCTGTCCGACGTGGCCTGGACCTTGGCCAGGCTGGGCATTCTTGTGGGCCTGCCTGCGCTCATCGGGTGGGTACTGGTGGCAAGGCCTTCGTGGCGAGAGCCGTTGCGGCTAACCTGCCTGGTGCTGGTGCCCTGCCTGATCACGCTGTGGTTCATGCATGACGGAGGCCTGGGCAACGGTCTCAACCGCCTGGCCTACTACATGACGACGGCTGGCTTCTTTGCCATCTACGCCGGGCTGGCGGCCGTCACCTGGCTCATTCAGCGCATCAAAAAACAGCGCACGCAAGCTTCATTGCGCGCGCTGTGTCTCGGTGGCATGGCCCTGCTCGTCTGGACCGCAGGCGCTGCGGTGTTCGAGAGCATCGGCTAGCAGCCGAGAGGCCAGGACCGGCTTCCTGCCTCAGTAGTCGAGCGTCTGCACGCCTTCAGGCGTGCCCAGCAGGCAGACCGATGCCTTCTGGTGCGCAAAAACGCCCACGGTGACCACGCCGGGCCACTGGTTGACCTCGGACTCAAAGGCCAGCGGCTCAGCAATCTTCAGGCCGCGCACATCAAGAATGTGCTGGCCGTTGTCCGTCACCAAAGGAGCGCCGTCCTTCATGCGGATCTCGGCCCGGCCACCCCTGGCCTCGAAACGCCGGGCAATCTGGGCAGCAGCCATGGGAATCACCTCCACCGGCAGCGGAAAGTCTCCCAGCACCTCGACGCGCTTGGAGGTATCGGCGATGCAGACAAAGCGCTCGGCCAGCGCCGCAACGATTTTCTCGCGCGTCAGTGCCGCGCCCCCGCCCTTGACCATGTAGCCCCGGCCGTCGATCTCGTCGGCGCCATCGATGTATACCGACAGGCGGTCCACCTCGTTGGCATCCAGCACCTTGATGCCCAGCGCCTTCAGGCGCTCGGTGCTGGCCACGGAGCTGGACACGGCCCCAGGGATCTGGTCCTTGATGGAGGCCAGCGCATCGATGAACTTGTTGACCGTCGAGCCCGTGCCGACGCCGACGATTTCGCCGGGCACTACGTAGGCCAGAGCGGCTTGCCCGACCAGGGCTTTGAGTTCATCTTGGGAAAAAGAGGCAGCAGATGTCGTCATGAGGGAAAATCCAGGTAATCCTTCGATTATCCCCATGTCTTTGATCCCCTACGCCCTGACCCGTCCCTTTCTCTTCGGCATGGACCCCGAATCCGCCCACGATCTCACGATGAACCTGATGGCAAAGGGGCAGAACACGCTCCTGCAGCAGGCCTGGGCCCAACCCATGGTGAGTGATCCCGTCGAGCTTGCCGGACTCAGGTTCCCCAATCGCGTCGGCATGGCTGCAGGCCTGGACAAGAACGCACGCTGTATCGATGCGCTGGCCGCCATGGGCTTCGGCTTCGTCGAGGTGGGCACCGTGACTCCGCGCGCGCAGCCCGGCAACCCCAAGCCGCGCATGTTCCGCATCCCCGAACGCAATGCGCTGATCAACCGACTGGGCTTCAACAACGAAGGCCTCGATGCCTTCCTGAGCAACGTCAAGCGCTCACAGGCCCGCGCCATGGGCAAGCCCATGCTGCTGGGGCTGAACATCGGCAAGAACGCCAGCACGCCCATCGAAGAAGCCACCAGCGACTACCTCAAGGCGCTCGATGGCGTCTACCCGCATGCCGACTACGTGACGGTGAACATCAGCTCGCCCAACACCAAGAATCTGCGTGCCCTGCAAAGCGACGAAGCGCTGGATGCCTTGCTGGGAGCGATTGCCGAGCGGCGCGAGCAACTGGCCACGCAGCACGGCAAGCGGGCGCCGGTGTTCGTGAAGATCGCACCCGACCTGGATGAGGAGCAGGTCGGCGTCATCGCCACCACGCTGCAGCGCCACGGCATGGACGGCGTGATCGCCACCAACACCACGATCAGCCGGGATGCCGTCAAGGGCCTGCCCCACGCCGAGGAAACGGGCGGCCTTTCCGGCGCGCCGGTGCTGGAGGCCAGCAACCAGGTCATCCGCCAACTGCGCTCTGCGCTGGGAAGCCGCTACCCCATCATCGGCGTGGGAGGCATTCTCAGCGGCGAAGATGCGGTCAGCAAGATCCGGGCGGGCGCCGATGTGGTCCAGATCTACAGCGGCCTGATCTATCGGGGCCCCTGCCTGGTACCAGAGGCCGCACGGGCCATCGCGCAACTGCGTTGACTGCCGCGTAATCCGCGTGCTGACCAAAGAAAACGCCCGGCATGCCGGGCGTTTGTTGTGCAAGAAGCCTTGCAAGGCGTTATCTCAGCCCCTGCGCTGCTGAAGGCGTGCCAGCAAAGGCATGAGTGTGGTGCCGATGCGGATCAGTTTGCGCGGCCCCATGACCAAGGCAGCGGCAGCCGCCACGCCCACGGCCACGGGGTGCAGACGCGCAAACGTTGCGACGCGCTCGATCAGCGGTGCATCCGGGCGCACGTGTGTGGCGGCACGGCTCAGCGCCCGGGCCTGGGCCACGGCCGCCGAGCGCGCCCTGAGGCGCTCGCGCTGCTGGGCAATGCGCTGCATCACCTGCTGCTGCTCCACGGTGGAAGTGGGCCACAGCGCCGCATTGGGGCCCGTGGGCCTGGGCGACGCAACCTCGTCGCGGGACTGGGAAGCATTGGAAGCATTGACCATGGTTACAGCCTCTTCTTCAGCGCCTGCCAGTCATGGCTCAGCTCGTTGCGGGTGAGGATGAAAGGGCGTGCCAGGCGTCGTACGGCCGCAAGCAACTGCCACAAGGCAATTGCAAGGATAGCCAGCCAGCCGCCAAACAGCAGCCAGGCCACCATCACGCGGTGCTCGGTGTCCCAGAACTGCACCAGCACCGCCACGGACAGCATGAGCATGACCACGACGCTGAGTCCGGCCAGCGCGATCAGCAGCACGACCACGGTCTGCATGCTGCGCTTGTGCTGGACCCATTCAAGCCGAGCCAGGTCAGTACGGTCCTCGGCGGCAATGGCCAGCTCGATCACGGCAGCACGCCAGCGCGCCACCCAGGCATCCAAACCCAGAAGGGAAATCCAGTTCACAGGCATCCTTTTCTGGTCAGGCATGCCGTTGATCAGCGACGGCCCAGCATGAAGCCCAGCAAGGCGCCCACAGCCAGGGCCGCGCCAGCCACACGCCACGGCTCGTCGTGGGCATAGCGATCCGCCGCATAGGCGGCATCCTTGGCTTGGCGGGCCGCTTCCTGCGCGGCGCGCACAGCCGAGTCACGCACATTGGACATGCCGTCATCGATACGCTGGCGCAGCATGTGGATTTCCGGCACGGCATCCAGCTCCTTGGCAGACAGCAGGCCACGCAGGTCGCTGACCAGTTTTTCAAGATCGGCTTGCGCGGTGGAGACGGTTTCAGTGATCGACTTCGTCATGATGAGCCTTTCTATTGAGGTGAAAACAAATACAGCGGGGAGCAGGCAATCATGTCGCCCGATACCTGTCACGCAACATGGGCAGGCCCTTGTTACATGCAAGCATCTTATCCAATTGTTCCCTGGCTTCCGGGAAGCGAGGGGGCCTGAGCCTTGTCAGACAAGGCCTGCCGTGGCCGTGTGTCGTGGACCGGCAGACCATCAGGCCAGCAACTTCGCCACATGTGCGCCGATGGCCAGGCAGCTGGTCAGACCCGGCGATTCGATGCCCAGCAACTGCACCACGCCCGCAACGCCATGGACCTGCGGTCCCTGGATCGTGAAGTCTGCCGCCGCCTCGCCAGGACCGCTGATCTTGGGACGGATGCCAGCGTAGCCGGGCACCAGCGCGCCATCGGCCAGGGCCGGCCAGTACCGGCGGATCTCTGCATAGAAGGCGTCGGCGCGCGCTGGATCGACCTGCAGATCGCTTGCGCTTTCCACCCACTGCACATCGGGGCCGAACTTGGCCTGTCCACCCATGTCCAGCGTGAGATGCACGCCCAGACCTGCAGCCTCGGGCACGGGATAGATGAGGCGCGAGAACGGCGCGCGCCCGGACAGCGTGAAATAGTTGCCCTTGGCATAGAAGGCGCGTGGAACCAACTGCTGCGGAAAGCCTTGCAGGCGCGCCGCCAGCAACGGGGCATTCAGGCCTGCCGCATTGACCAGGCTACGCGCCTGCAGCTGCGTGCCATCGGCGGTGCGCAGCCACACGCCGCCAGACGTGGCAGCGGCCTCCTGCACCTCGGCATGGCAGACCACCATGCCGCCTGCGTTTTCGAGATCGCCCTGCAGAGCCAGCATCAGGCCGTGGCTGTCGATGATGCCGGTGCTGGGCGAATGCAGTGCCGCCACACACTGCAGCGCAGGCTCCAAGGCCCGTGCCTCGGGGCCATCCAGCCAGCGCAGGTCATTGACGCCATTGGCCTCGGCCTTGCGCGCAATGGCCTGGAGCTGGCCGCGCTGCGCCTCATCCGTTGCCACGATGAGCTTGCCGCAGCGCTGGTGGGCAACGCCGCGTTCCTCGCAATAGGCATAGAGACGCTGGCGGCCTTCGACGCAAAACCGGGCCTTCAGCGAACCCTGGGGATAGTAGATGCCGGCATGGATGACCTCGCTGTTGCGCGAACTGGTACCCGTACCAATGGCTTCAGCTGCCTCCAGCACCATGACTTCCCTGCCCTGCAACGCCAGGGCCCTGGCCACGGCCAACCCCACGACGCCCGCCCCCACCACCACGCAATCGACCTGCTCGCTCATCCTGCCTGCCCTTTCGTCGTTCAGCCACTGATTATCAGACCGCGCCAGATACGAATACGCCGCAGATCACCGGGCTGCACTGGAATATCCAGGACCTGGAACAAATGGGAGCAACCAAAACGGAAAAGCCCTCCTGAACAAGTTTCAGGAGGGCTTGAATGGTGGGTGATACATGGATCGAACATGTGACCCCTGCCGTGTGAAGGCAGTGCTCTACCGCTGAGCTAATCACCCATGAAGCACGGCTGCGAGGCCGTGCTTCCTTGGAAAAAATTGGTGGGTGATACATGGATCGAACATGTGACCCCTGCCGTGTGAAGGCAGTGCTCTACCGCTGAGCTAATCACCCGTGAAGCATGGCTGCGAGGCCATGCTTCCTTGGAAAAAACTGGTGGGTGATACATGGATCGAACATGTGACCCCTGCCGTGTGAAGGCAGTGCTCTACCGCTGAGCTAATCACCCATGAAGCCGGCTGTGAGGCCCGCTTCCCTGGAAAAACTGGTGGGTGATACATGGATCGAACATGTGACCCCTGCCGTGTGAAGGCAGTGCTCTACCGCTGAGCTAATCACCCATATGTCGTTACTGCGACAAGACTTAGATTATGTCATAACTTCTAGGACTGATTTTCGAAGCTGCGCCAAATTGTCTTGCCGCCGCTCGATTTATCCATCTGCACCATCACGTCCTCGTGCGCGGCCAGCTCCTGATCATTGGCGCTCACCACGCGCAGCCTGAAGCTGCGCAGATCGACCTGCGCGACCACCAGGCCGCCCTCGGACTGGGCCGGCTCCTCCACCATCAGCAGGGCCTCCTGGCCTCGCGTGAGGTTGATGTAGACATCGGCCAGCAGTTCCGCATCCAGCAAGGCGCCGTGCAGCGTGCGCCCGGAGTTGTCCACTTCCAGACGGTCGCACAGCGAGTCCAGCGAGTTGCGCTTGCCTGGGAACATTTCCTTGGCCATGACCAGGGTGTCGATGACGCCGCTCACGCACTGCCTGATCGGCGGGCGGTTGGCAAGCTCCAGCTCCTTGTTCAGGAATCCCAGATCGAAAGGCGCGTTGTGAATGATGAGTTCAGCGCCTTGCAGATACTCCCAGATCTCATCGACCTTTTGCTCGAAGCGAGGCTTGTCCCTGAGGAACTCGGTGGTGATGCCGTGCACGCGCAGCGCGTCCGGATGGCTGTCGCGCCCCGCATTGAAGTACAGATGCAGGTTGTTGCCGGTCAGCTTGCGGTTGACCATCTCCACGCACCCCAGCTCGATCAGCCGGTCGCCGTTGTCGGCGGACAGGCCCGTGGTTTCCGTGTCGAGAATGATTTGACGCGACATGTGCTGGGTCCTCAGTGGTTTTCCTTGGCGTGGTTGAGCGAGTACTTGGGAATCTCGATGGTCACGTCCTCGCGCGCCAGGATGGCCTGGCAGGACAGGCGGGACTGCGGCTGCAGGCCCCATGCGCGGTCCAGCAGGTCTTCTTCCTCTTCCTCGGCCTCGTTCAACGAGTTGTAGCCTGCCTTGACCACCACGTGGCAGGTGGTACATGCACAGCTCATGTCGCAGGCGTGCTCGATCTTGATGTTGTTGTCCAGCAGTGCCTCGCAGATGGAGGTGCCGGCAGGCGCCTCGATTTCGGCACCTTGAGGACAGTATTCGGCGTGGGGAAGTATTTTGATAACGGGCATGGCGGATCTGCGTTCGGATCAGAAATCAGGAAAGGGATTGCACGCTCTTGCCGGCCAGGGCCTGCTGGATGCTGCGGTTCATGCGCTCGGCGGCAAAGGACTCCGTGCCCTTGGCCAGCGCCTGTGTTGCGGCCTCGATGACGGCGGCATCCTCGGAGCCCACGCTGGCGCGCAGGGCGTCGACCAGAGCGTCGATGGCTGCGCGCTGGTCTGCAGCCAGCACATCGCCATCGGCCTGCAGCGCGCTCTCCGTGGCCATGAGCATGCGGTCGGCATCGACACGCGCCTCCACCAGCGCGCGCGCCTGAATGTCCTGCTGGGCCGTGGCAAAGCCGTCCTGCAGCATGCGGGCGACCTCGTCGTCCGAGAGGCCGTACGAGGGTTTGACATGGATATGCGCCTCGACGCCGCTGATCTGCTCCTTGGCACCCACCGACAGCAGGCCGTCGGCATCCACGGTGAAGGTCACGCGGATGCGCGCCGCGCCGGCTGCCATGGGCGGGATGCCGCGCAGTTCAAAACGCGCCAGGCTGCGGCAGTCCGCCACAAGATCGCGCTCACCCTGCACCACATGAATGGCCAGGGCCGTCTGCCCGTCCTTGTAGGTGGTGAAGTCCTGGGCGCGGGCCGTGGGAATGGTCTCGTTGCGCGTGATGATGCGCTCCACCAGACCGCCCATGGTCTCCACACCCAGCGACAGGGGAATCACATCCAGCAGCAGCATGTCGCCGCTGGAACTGTTGCCCGCGAGTTGATTGGCCTGAATGGCAGCGCCCAACGCCACGACTTCATCGGGATTGAGGTTGACGAGAGGGTCGCGGCCAAAGAACTGGGCCACTGCCTCGCGCACCTGGGGCATGCGGGTGGAACCACCGACCAGGACCACGCCCTGCACCTCGTCGCGCGTCAGGCCAGCGTCCTTGAGTGCGCGGCGCACCGCCGCCAGCGAGCGCGCCGTCAGATGGGCCGTGCTCGCATCGAAGTCGCCACGCTTGACATCGAAATGCACAGTGCCGGTGGACAGCTCTGCCGTGAACGTGGCGGCCTGAGCATCCGTCAATGCCTGCTTGCAAAGGCGTGCCGCCATGCGCCAGCGGGCCTTGTCCTCGGCGGTCTGCGGAACCACGCCGGTCTGCTGGGCCACCCACTCAGCCAATGCCGCATCGTAGTCATCGCCACCCAAGGCCGAGTCCCCCCCCGTGGAGACGACCTCGAACACACCCTGGGACAGGCGCAGGACCGAAATATCGAAAGTGCCGCCACCCAGATCGTAGACGGCGTAAACGCCTTCGGAGCCGTTGTCCAGGCCATAGGCAATGGCGGCAGCCGTGGGCTCGTTGATCAGCCGCAGCAGGTTGATGCCGGCGAGCTTGGCCGCATCCTTGGTGGCCTGGCGCTGCGCGTCGTCAAAGTAGGCTGGCACGGTGATGACCGCGCCATGGATGTCGTCGTTGAAGGTGTCCTCGGCGCGAAAGCGCAGCGTGGCCAGGATCTCGGCGCTGACTTCCACGGGGGTCTTCGTGCCATCGATGGTCTCGATCCCGATCACGCCACGACCGGCTTCTTGCTCAGCAAAGCGGTAAGGCAGCTTCTCCGGCGCGTCGATGTCCGCCAGCGTGCGGCCCATGAAGCGCTTGGCCGAGGCGATGGTGTTGCCCGCATCGGTGGACAGCGCCGCCTGCGCGGCGTAGCCGATCTCGCGGCGCCCCTGGGGCAGATAGCGCACGACGGAAGGCAGCAGTACCTGACCCTGATCATCCGGCAGGCATTCGGCCACGCCATTGCGGACTGCGGCGACCAGCGAATGGGTGGTGCCCAGGTCGATACCCACGGCAATGCGTCGCTGGTGGGGATCGGGGGACTGACCGGGTTCGGAAATCTGCAAAAGCGCCATGGAAATACTCGGGGAAATTGCAGGTCCGGGCCGGCCGGCCTGCCTTGTGAATAAGGGACTCTCGTGGGAGGTTCGGGTCGCGGACTATTGTCCCAGTTGATCGCGGCGACGCTCTATGTCCTGCGCAAATCGCGCAACAAACATGAGGGCTCTGACCTGCTGCACGGCCGCCTGGGCATCGTGCAGTTCATCGAGCTGGCGGCCGCATTCGGCCAGCATGCTCTTTCTGGCCCGCGACACTTCGCCGTCCAGCGCGTCCAAGGCCGCCTCGTCCTGCGCATCGTCCAGCGCCTCGCGCCATTCCATCTGCTGCATCAAAAAGGCGGTGGGCATGGAGGTGTTGTCCTCGGCACGCACGGGTGCACCCAGCAATTCGCAAAGATAGGCTGCTCGCCTGAGCGGCTCTTTCAGCCGTTGGTAGGCCTCGTTGATGCGTACCGACCATTGCATGGCCACACGCTGCGCAGCTGCGCCCTGCGAGGCAAAGCGGTCAGGATGGGCCTCGCGCTGCAACTCCTTCCAGCGCGCGTCAATGGTGCTGCGCTCCTGCGCAAATTGGCGCGGCAGCGCAAACAGCTCGAAATCGTCCGATTGCAGGTTCATGTCGATAAAAAGCCGCCAGCACCGAAGCGATGGCGGCCTCTTGAGGGAGTAGAAAAGTCAGGGCCTGCCGGGCATGCCGCCAGGCCACCAGAGCCTGGCCCCCCGGCAAATGCCGGTCAGATGCGAAAGCTCTCGCCGCAGCCGCAGCGATCGCGCTCGTTGGGGTTGTGGAACTTGAAGCCTTCGTTCAAGCCTTCACGCACAAAGTCCAGTTCCGTGCCATCGATATAGGCCAGGCTCTTGGGGTCGACCAGCACCTTGATGCCGTGGTCCTCGAAGATCACATCCTCGGGCAACTGTTCGTCCACATACTCCAGCTTGTAGGCCAGCCCGGAGCAGCCCGTGGTCTTGACCCCAAGGCGCACGCCGATGCCCTTGCCGCGGCGCGACAGGTAGCGGCTCACATGGCGGGCCGCGGACTCGGTCAGCGAGATCGCCATATCAGGCGGCCACCACCGCAGTGCGCTTGGCACGGTAGTCGTCCACTGCGGCCTTGATGGCGTCTTCGGCCAGGATGGAGCAGTGCACCTTGACGGGAGGCAGGGCCAGTTCTTCGGCGATCTGGCTGTTCTTCAGCGCAGCCGCTTCATCCAGCGTCTTGCCCTTGACCCACTCGGTCACCAGCGAAGACGAGGCGATTGCCGAACCACAGCCATAGGTCTTGAAACGGGCATCTTCAATGACGCCGGTTTCGGGGTTGACCTTGATCTGCAGCTTCATCACGTCGCCACAGGCAGGCGCGCCGACCATGCCGGTGCCCACCGATTCGTCGCTCTTGTCGAACGAACCCACGTTGCGGGGGTTTTCATAGTGGTCTACCACTTTGTCGGAATAAGCCATGATGTCTACCTCTTCAATACTTGATTCGCGTGCCGGCCGACGCTCAGTGCGCCGCCCACTGGATGGTGCTGAGGTCGATGCCGTCCTTGTACATCTCCCACAGCGGGCTGAGTTCGCGCAGCTTGACCACATTGGTGCGGATGGTGCTGATCGCGTAGTCGATTTCTTCCTCGGTCGTGAAACGGCCGATGGTCATGCGCAGGCTGCTGTGCGCCAGCTCGTCACTGCGGCCGAGGGCACGCAGCACATAGCTGGGCTCCAGGCTGGCCGAAGTGCAAGCGGAGCCCGACGACACTGCCAGCCCCTTGATGCCCATGATGAGCGACTCGCCTTCGACGAAGTTGAAGCTCATGTTCAGGTTCTGAGGCACACGGTGCTCCATGCTGCCGTTGATGAAGACCTGTTCCAGATCCTTCAAACCGTTGAGCAGGCGCTGTTGCAGCGCATAGGCCTTGGCATTGCTCTCGACCATCTCTTCCTTGGCGATGCGGAAAGCCTCGCCCATGCCGACGATCTGGTGCGTGGGCAGCGTACCCGAACGCATGCCACGCTCATGACCACCGCCGTGGATCTGCGCCTCCAGGCGCACACGCGGCTTGCGGCGCACGTACAGGGCACCCACGCCCTTGGGACCGTAGGTCTTGTGCGCGGTCATGCTCATCAGGTCGATCGGCAACTTGGACATGTCGATCTCCACGCGGCCCGTAGCCTGCGCAGCATCCACATGGAACAGGATGCCCTTCTCGCGGCACAGCGCGCCAATCGTGGGAATGTCCTGGATGACGCCGATTTCGTTGTTCACGAAGAGCACGCTCACCAAGATAGTATCGGGACGCAGCGCGGCCTTGAATGCCTCAATGTCGAGCAGACCATCAGGCTCCACGTCCATGTAGGTCACTTCAAACCCCTGGCGCTCGAGTTCACGCATGGTGTCGAGCACGGCCTTGTGCTCGGTCTTGAGCGTGATCAGATGCTTGCCCTTGCCTTGATAGAAGTGCGCCGCACCCTTGATGGCAAGATTGATGGACTCGGTCGCGCCACTGGTCCACACAATTTCACGGGGATCCGCGCCAATCAGATCCGCCACCTGGCCGCGGGCCTTCTCGATGGCCTCTTCGGCCTCCCAACCCCAGGCATGGCTGCGCGATGCAGCGTTGCCGAAGTGCTCACGCAACCATGGGATCATGGCGTCCACCACGCGAGGGTCCACGGGAGTGGTCGCGCCATAGTCGAGATAGATGGGGAAATGCGGGGTCATGTCCATGACTGGCTCTTATCAAAGTTCCGGCTGGCAAAAATCGGGAAGGCGATGAACTCCGGTGAATCCATCCGGGCGGGCAGCACCGCGCCACACAGCCATGCGCAGCGGCGCCCTGCCCTCAGGGTGTCAAAAGTCGATCAGGACTTGGCGAAGGCGTTGCCCAGCGCGAATACCGAGTTCGGTGCATTCACGCGGATGGGCTTGACCACGGGAGCCGTGGAAATCGCACGACGCACTACGGGCTTGTCCTCGATCTGGATGCCCTTGGCCAATTGTTCGTCGACGAGCTTTTGCAGCGTCACGGAATCGAGGAACTCGACCATGCGCTGATTCAATGCCGCCCACAGTTCATGCGTCATGCAGCGGCCTGCTTCGCCCAGACAATTTTCCTTGCCGCCGCATTGGGTGGCGTCAATGGGCTCGTCAACGGAAACGATGATGTCGGCCACGGTGATGTCGCCAGCCTTGCGGGCCAGCGTGTAGCCGCCGCCGGGTCCACGGGTGGACTCGACGAGTTCATGGCGGCGCAGCTTGCCGAACAGCTGTTCGAGATACGACAGGGAAATCTGCTGTCGCTGGCTGATGGCAGCCAGCGTAACAGGGCCATTGTTCTGGCGCAGGGCCAGATCGATCATGGCAGTGACCGCAAAACGGCCTTTGGTGGTGAGACGCATTACGAGCTCCTTCAGTCAGGCTTGTACGTTACAGAAACACCCGCTCCAGCGATTTGACTGGAGTTGGGCACAGTCTCCGCCCTTACTCCGTCCTGTTCAAAAGGTTCAGAGCCCTTCTTTTCATCGAAGTTTTTGTTGTTGTTGAGTGTTGACCCTGAGTGTACCACATTCCCCATCAATTTTGTCGGGTAACAAGAGCCAACAGGCTTCAGACAAGGCACCGCCTCAGGAAACCTGCGCGGAAGAGCCTCCGAACAGTTGCTCCTTGAGCAGTGCCAGCTGATCGCGCACCCGCGCCGCCTGTTCGAACTCCAGGCTGCGCGCATGTTCAAGCATCTGCTTCTCCAGACGCTTGATTTCCTTGGCCACATCTTTTTCGGACATGTCCTCGACACGCGCTCTTTCGAGCTGATTGGCCTCCAGACGTTCCGCTTCCTTGCCGCTTTTTTCGCTGTAGACACCATCAATCAGGTCTTTCACCCGCTTGACAATCTGCTTGGGTTCAATGCCGTTTTCCTCGTTGAACGCCATTTGCTTGGCGCGGCGGCGCTCGGTCTCGCCGATGGCCTTCTTCATCGACTCCGTGATCCTGTCCGCGTAGAGGATGGCCTTGCCGTGCAGGTTGCGTGCTGCGCGGCCGATGGTCTGGATGAGACTTCGCTCGGCGCGAAGAAAGCCTTCCTTGTCGGCATCGAGGATGGCGACCAGCGAGACTTCAGGGATGTCCAAGCCCTCTCGCAGCAGGTTGATGCCCACGAGAACGTCGAAGACGCCCAGACGCAGGTCACGAATGATCTCCACGCGCTCCACCGTCTCCACGTCGGAGTGCAGATAGCGCACCTTGACCCCGTTTTCGCTCAGGTAGTCGGTGAGCTGCTCGGCCATGCGCTTGGTGAGCGTGGTGATGAGAACACGCTCCCCGCGCTCGACGCGCAGGCGGATTTCCTGCAGCACGTCATCCACCTGGTTGGTGGCTGGGCGCACTTCGATTTCGGGGTCGATCAGCCCCGTCGGGCGCACAACCTGGTCCACGATCTGACCTGAGTGGGTTTTTTCGTAGTCTGCCGGCGTGGCCGAGACAAAGATGACCTGGCGCATGCGCCGCTCGAATTCCTCGAATTTCAGCGGCCGGTTGTCCAGCGCCGACGGCAGCCGAAAGCCGTACTCCACGAGCGTGGTCTTGCGCGAGCGATCGCCGCTGTACATGGCGTTGAGCTGACCGATCATCTGGTGGCTCTCGTCCAGGAACATGAGCGCGTCGCTGGGCAGGTAGTCGGTCAATGTGCTGGGGGGCTCGCCCGGGGCTGCGCCGGAGAGGTGGCGCGTGTAGTTCTCGATGCCCTTGCAGTGGCCGACCTCGGTGAGCATTTCAAGGTCGAAGCGCGTGCGCTGCTCCAGGCGCTGGGCCTCGACCAGCTTGCCGTCACCCACCAGTTGCTTGAGCCGCTCGGCCAGTTCCAGCTTGATGGTTTCCACGGCGGCCAGCACCTTGTCGCGCGGCGTGACGTAGTGGCTGCTGGGGTAGACAGTGAAGCGCGGAATGCTCTGGCGTACGCGGCCCGTGAGCGGGTCGAACAGTTGCAGGCTTTCAACCTCGTCGTCGAAGAGTTCGATGCGGATGGCCAGCTCGGAATGCTCGGCGGGGAAGACATCGATGGTGTCGCCGCGCACGCGGAACTTGCCGCGGCTGAAGTCCTGGTCGTTGCGCTGGTACTGCATGCGGATCAACTGCGCGATGACGTCGCGCTGGTTGATGCGGTCGCCGGTACGCAGCGTCATGATCATGCGGTGGTAGCTTTCGGGTTCGCCGATGCCGTAGATGGCCGAGACCGTGGCCACGATGACCACGTCGCGCCGCTCCATGAGACTTTTGGTGCACGAAAGCCGCATCTGCTCGATGTGCTCGTTGATGGCGCTGTCCTTTTCGATGAAAAGGTCGCGCTGGGGCACGTAGGCCTCGGGCTGGTAGTAGTCGTAGTAGCTGACGAAGTACTCGACGGAGTTCTTGGGAAAGAACTCGCGGAACTCGCTGTACAGCTGTGCGGCCAGTGTCTTGTTGGGTGCGAAGACGATGGCCGGACGACCCAGGCGGGCGATCACGTTGGCCATGGTGAAGGTCTTGCCCGAGCCCGTCACGCCCAGCAGGGTCTGGAAGGATTCGCCGTCCTGGATGCCTTCGACCAGCTTTTCAATGGCGGCGGGCTGATCGCCGGCCGGCGGATAGGGCTGGAACAGCTCGAAGGGGGAGTCCGCGAAATGCACGAACTGGCCCGAGGCCGCAGGTGCTGGAGAGGAATCAGAGACTTCGTGCATGACGTGGGTTCGCAAAAGTGGGTATCGGCCGGCGAGATCGCTAGAATTCATGGGTTAACCCGAAAGCCTACCGCAGCTTGGGGCTAGCCGCGTTTTTTCCACCTCCCAAGACATCCCAAGGACGCTTCATGTCTCTGTTTACCGCCGTCGAAATGGCCCCCCGCGACCCCATCCTGGGTCTGAACGAGCAGTTCGCTGCCGACACCAACCCCAGCAAGGTGAATCTGGGCGTGGGCGTGTACTTCGACGACAACGGCAAGTTGCCCCTGCTCGAGTGCGTGCAGGCCGCCGAGAAGGCGATGATGGACAAGCCCACGGCCCGCGGCTACCTGCCCATCGACGGCATCGCTGCCTATGATGCCGCAGTCAAGGGCCTGGTGTTCGGCGCCGAGTCCGACGTCGTCAAGTCCGGCCGCGTGTCCACGGTGCAGGCCATCGGCGGCACCGGCGGCCTGAAGATCGGCGCCGACTTCCTCAAGAAGATCAGCCCCGCTGCCAAGGTGCTGATCTCCGACCCGAGCTGGGAAAACCACAAGGCCATCTTCACGAACGCCGGTTTCGAGGTGGGCACCTATGCCTACTACGACGCCGTCAACCGCAAGGTGAACTTCGAAGGCATGCTGGCCGACCTGAACGCAGCGGCCCCTGGCACCATCGTGGTGCTGCACGCCTGCTGCCATAACCCGACCGGCTACGACATCACGGCCGAGCAGTGGGACCAGGTGATTGCCGCCGTCAAGGCCAAGGGCCTGGTGGCCTTCCTTGACATGGCCTACCAGGGCTTTGGCCACGGCATTGCCGAAGACGGCGCCGTGATCGGCAAGTTCGTGGCCGCCGGCCTGAACATCTTCGTCTCGACCTCGTTCTCCAAGAGCTTCAGCCTGTACGGCGAGCGCGTGGGCGCACTGTCGGTGGTCGCCAACGACAAGGAAGAGGCGGCCCGCGTGCTGAGCCAGCTCAAGATCGTGATCCGCACCAACTATTCCAACCCGCCCACCCATGGTGGCGCCGTGGTGGCGGCCGTGCTGAACAACCCCGAGCTGCGCGCCCTGTGGGAAAAGGAACTGGGCGAGATGCGCGTGCGCATCAAGGCCATGCGCCAGAAGCTGGTGGATGGCCTGAAGGCTGCCGGCGTCCAGCAGGACATGAGCTTCATCACCACGCAGATCGGCATGTTCAGCTACTCCGGCCTGAGCAAGGACCAGATGGTGCGCCTGCGCACCGAGTTCGGCGTCTACGGCACGGACACGGGCCGCATGTGCGTGGCCGCGCTCAACAGCAAGAATATCGACTACGTCTGCCAGTCGATCGCCAAGGTGGTCTGACCGCCACTCCAGCCACCTGGCCCTGCGCCGGGTGAGAAGGCATGCCGCCAGCGCTCCCTGCCCTGGCGGCATTTTCTTTGTGCGGGCGATTTTTGCATCCTGGCAGTCCGGTATGCGCCAGGGCTGCGCGGGTACCGGTGCGATCATGCGGGCAGCCGAAACATCGAATGAAGAACGAGACGCTCCATTCCCATGCCAGATCACGCCTGCCTCACTCCCTTCACCTCCTCGCCTGCAGACGGGCTGCCCCTGTCCGGCGTACGCATTCTGAGCCTGGCACTGAACCTGCCGGGTCCCGCCGCCCTGATGCGCTGCGCGGCCATGGGCGCGCAGTGCAGCAAGCTGGAGCCGCCCTCTGCGCAGCCACGGCCTGCCGGCGCGGACCCGATGGCGCTCTACAGCCCGCAGGCCTATTCCGACATGCACCAGGGCATCGCAGTCTGGCAGGCACAGCTCAAGACCGAGGACGGACAGGCCGCGCTGCACAAGGCGCTGGACAGCGCCGACATCCTGCTGACCTCGTTCCGCCCCGCCGCGCTGGCCAAGCTGGGGCTGGACTGGGCGTCGCTGCAGCAGCGCCATCCGCAGCTGTCGCTGGTGCGCATCGTCGGCAGCGCGGGAGCCCTGGCCGATGTGCCGGGCCATGACCTGACCTATCAGGCCGAGGCGGGGCTGGTACAGGGCGGCGCCATGCCACCCAGCCTGTTTGCCGACATGGCTGGCGCGCTGATGGCCAGCGAGGCCGTGCTCAAGGCCTGGCTGCTGCGCCAGCGCAGCGGCCACGGCAACCTGCAGGAAACAGGACTGGCACAGGCCGCGCAATGGCTGGCCCTGCCCTGGCACTGGGGCCTGACCCGGCCCGACGGAGATGTGGGCGGAGCACACGCAGGCTATCGCGTCTATGCCTGCGCCGACGGTTCGGTGGCCGTGGCGGCACTGGAGCCGCATTTCGCGGCACGCCTGTGCGCAGCAGCATCGGTGCCGGGCGATGGCAGCATCGCCTGCATGCGCAACCCGGCCACGCATGCGGCCCTGGAAGCCTTCCTGGCTGCCCTGTCCTGCGCCGAACTGGCAGACTTGGCCGAGCGCCACGACCTGCCCCTGCATCCGCTTGCCGCTCAGCCAGCGGTCTCGCGCCGCTTGTAGGCGAATGCCGAAAGGCAGCATCTGCGCACGGCCTACAAGCCGCCTGGGTCGCGGCTGCCCGCCGAGTATGAACATGCTGCTGCCGACGACCCTCTTTACCGCGATAGCCTGCTCCTCTTAAATCAGAGCTGCGCATACAACCAGACAACCCGAACACATCTGGAAACACCCATAATCGGCTCATCTGGAGGCAGCCCCATGGTTCGAGAACATCCATCGACCGCCCCGCTATCCGGGATGCGTCAGCCACCTAGCCACTCAGCGCCTGGCCTGCAGCGCATCGGCGCCAGCGCCTAAGGCCGCCGCTGGGTCCCCCTTCCGTCCACCGCCTATGCAAAGCCAGCCCCCAGCCCATGTGCCGGTACTGCAGCTGGTGCAGCGCATCTGGCCCCTGGTGCTGGTGGTCGTGGTGCTGGTGGTCATGGCCAGCGGCAGCCTCTACCTTGTGTCTGCGGTGCGCGCCTTCGTGGCCGGAGAAAGCCTGTGGTCCAAGGCACAGAAGGATGCCATCTACGCCCTGAGCCGCTATGTGGACAGCGGCTCGGCGCGCGACCTGGCGCGCTTCGAGCAGGCCATGATCGTTCCTGCAGGCGACTGGCAGGCCCGCATGGCGCTGGACGATGTGCCGGCCAGGGTCAAGGACGCGCGCGCCGGCATTCTGCTGGGAGGCAACCACCCGGACGATGCCGACGCGCTGATCTGGCTGATGCAGACTTTTCGCCATGTCGAACTGCTGGAGGAGCCCTATCGTTACTGGAAGCAGGGCGACCAGTACCTGCAGCAGCTCGACCGGCTGGCGCAGGAGATAGAGCAGCGCCACACCGTGGGAAGCGTGAGCGCCGAGGACGTCATCACCTGGAAGCGCGAGATCGAGCAGATCAACGCCGGCGTCACACCCGCCACCCAGCAGTTCAGCGCCTCGCTGGGCCGCAGCTCCCGGCAGATGGTGATGTGGCTGCAGTGCATTCACCTGATGCTGGGCGTGGCGCTGATCCTGGTGGCGCTCTGGCATACGCGGCGCATGCTGCAGCAGCGCCAGCAGGTGCAAAACGACCTGCTGACCGAAAAGGAAAGGGCCCAGACCACGCTGGCATCGCTGGGCGATGCCGTGATCACCACGGACGCCCAGGGCGTGGTGGACTATGCCAACCCTGCCGCGCTGGGCCTGCTGGGCAGCAGCGAGCAGCAACTCAAGGGACGGCACCTGGCCAAGGGCCTGCATTTCAACAGCATCGACACCACCCAGACGGCGGAAAGCCTGCTGACCCATCTGCTGTCGGGTCGGCAATTGCGCGAAGAGCACACGCGGTGGCTGCGGCGCCATGACCGCAGCATCGTGCCGGTCAAGCTCATGGGCTCGGCCATCAGCGGCGGCGGGGAGCGCCCGGCAGGTGCGGTGATCGTGCTCAGGGATGTCTCGCGTGAGCAGCAGTATCTGGACCAGCTTTCCTGGCATGCCAGCCATGACGGCCTGACCGGGCTGGAGAACCGCGTGGAATTCGAGCGCCGCCTGCAGCGCCTGCTCAACCAGGGCCAGCACAGGCTGCGGCCCGCAGCCCTGCTGTACATGGATCTGGACCAGTTCAAGCTCATCAACGAGACCTGCGGCCATCCGGCGGGCGATGAAATGCTGTGCGAGGTCAGCCGTCTGCTGCTGCACAACCTGCGCGAGACAGACACCCTGGCACGCCTGGGCGGCGACGAATTCGGCGTTCTTCTGGAGAACTGTCCGCCCGAGCCCGCGCTGCGCATTGCCGAAAAGCTGCGCCAGGCTGCCGAAGCCCTGCACGTGCACTGGGGCAAGCAGGTGCTGCGCACAGGACTGAGCATTGGACTGGTCCACATCGGCGGCGAGGTCCAGTCGGCCCAGGACCTGCTGCGCATGGCCGACATGGCCTGCTACCGCGCCAAGGAGCGCGGCCGCAACCGCATCTATGTCTACCGCAGCGACGACGGCGAATACACCCGCCACGTCAGCGAGATGGAATGGGTCACGCGCATACGCACGGCGCTGGAGCAGGAGCGCTTTTGCCTGTACGCACAAAGCATTGCACCACTGCAGCCCGATGGCCAGCGCGGCCTGCATTTCGAGGTGCTGCTGCGGTTGCGCGACGAGCAGGGCCAGATCATCTCGCCAGCCGCGTTCATACCCGCGGCAGAGCGCTACGGCATCATGCCCACCGTCGACCGCTGGGTGATCGCCAGAACGCTGGCCACGCTGGCCGAGCATCCGGCCGCGCTGCGCCATATCGACACCTGCGCCATCAATCTGTCAGGCCCCAGCCTCGACGACGACGGGCTGCTGGACTTTGTGCAAGCGCAGCTGAGCACGCACGGCATAGCGCCGCAGCTGCTGTGCTTCGAGATCACCGAGACCAGCGCCATCGCCAGTCTGTCCAGCGCCACCCGGCTGATCCAGGCCCTGCGCACGCTGGGCTGCCGTTTTGCGCTGGACGACTTCGGCGTGGGCATGTCCTCGCTGACCTATCTGAAGCAGTTGCCCGTGGACTATCTGAAGATCGACGGCGGCTTCGTGCGCGACATGCTGCAGGACCCCAGCAACCACGCCATGGTGGAGATGATCAACCGCATAGGCCATATCCTGGGCAAGCGCACGGTGGCCGAGTATGTGGAAAGCCGGGAGATCGCCCAGGCCCTGCAGGCCGTGGGCGTGGACTACGCACAGGGCTTTGCCCTGGCGCGGCCCGTGCCGCTGGACACGCAGTACTTCGAAAGCGGTGCCCAGGCCGCCCGCCGCGAATGGCAGGGCACGCTGGCGCCGGCAGTCGGCTGAGGCGCGTCAGCGCGGCTTGCGTCCGCCCGGCGCGGCCTTGCGGCCGGCCCCGGCAGCGCCTGCGGAGCCGCCCACGCCAGGGCGCGGTGGCAGGCCCGTGTGCTGGGTCAGCATGCGGCCGGGCTTGGGCTGGCTGGAGCGCAAGCGCACGTCGCCTCCGGGGTCCCGGGCCTGTGCCTTGCCCGGCCCCGCACTCTTGCCACCGGCCTTGTTGAGGGCATAGGCCTTGCCCTGCTGGGAGACCACGGCACGCGCGGCCACGCCCGTTCCCTGGGTGCTGTTCTTGCGGCGCGCGCTCTGGTAGCCGCCATCGACCAGGGGCTGGAAGGTGGGGATCAGGTGCTGCTTGCCGTTGCCGATGAGGTCGGCACGGCCCATGGCCTTCAAGGCCTCGCGCAGCAGCGGCCAGTTGTTGGGGTCGTGGTAGCGCAGGAAGGCCTTGTGCAGGCGGCGGCGCTTTTCACCGCGCACGATGTCCACCGACTCCTCGTTCACGTCGCGCATCTGGCGACGCACCTTGGTGAGGGTGTTGCGACCCGAGTGGTACATGGCCGTGGCCGTGGCCATGGGGCTGGGGTAGAAGGTCTGCACCTGGTCGGCGCGAAATCCGTTCTTCTTCAGCCAGATGGCGAGGTTCATCATGTCCTCGTCGCTGGTGCCCGGGTGGGCGGCGATGAAGTAGGGAATCAGGTACTGCTTCTTGCCCGCTTCCTCGCTGAACTGCTCGAACATCTGCTTGAAGCGGTCATAGCTGCCTATGCCCGGCTTCATCATCTTGGTCAGCGGCCCGGATTCGGTGTGCTCGGGCGCGATCTTCAGGTAGCCGCCCACATGGTGCTGCACCAGTTCCTTGACGTACTCGGGCGACTTCACGGCCAGGTCGTAGCGCAGGCCCGAGCCGATCAGGATCTTCTTGATGCCCGGCAGATTGCGCGCGCGGCGGTAGATCTTGACCAGCGGGGCATGGTCGGTGTGCAGGTTCTGGCAGATGCCGGGGAACACGCAGCTGGGCTTGCGGCAGGCGGCCTCGATCTCGGGGCTCTTGCAGCCCAGGCGGTACATGTTGGCCGTGGGGCCGCCCAGGTCGGAGATGGTGCCGGTGAAGCCCTTGACCTTGTCGCGGATGTCCTCGACCTCCTGGATGATGGACTCCTCGGAGCGGCTCTGGATGATGCGGCCTTCATGCTCGGTGATGGAGCAGAAGGTGCAGCCGCCGAAGCAGCCGCGCATGATGTTGACCGAGGTGCGGATCATCTCCCAGGCCGGGATCTTGGTCTCGCCCTCATGGCTGCCGTTGGCGTCGGCATAGCTGGGATGGGGGCTTCGCGCATACGGCAGGCCAAAGACCCAGTCCATCTCGGCCGTGGTCAGCGGGATGGGGGGCGGGTTCAGCCACACATCGCGCGCGGTCACGCCTTCGCCGTGGGCCTGGACCAGGGCGCGGGCGTTGCCGGGATTGGTCTCCAGGTGCAGCACGCGGTTGGCGTGGGCGTAGAGGATGGGATCGGCCTTGACCTGCTCGTAGCTGGGCAGGCGCAGCACGGTCTTGTCGCGCGGCGGCTGCTTGCCCTTGCCGCGCAGCGACGGGTTGGGCACGAACTGGATGGTCTGAACGGCGGCGACCGAGGCGCCGTCCGGCTTCGCGTCGGCATCACCCTCTTCCTTGGAGCAGGTCTGGCCCTGGGCCTCGGCCTGCTCGCTGGTGGTCATGTAGGGGTTGATGTGGGGCTCGACCACGCCGGGCTCGTCCACCACGGAGGAATCCAGCTCGAACCAGCCCGCCTCCGACTCACGGCGGAAGAAGGCCGTGCCGCGCACGTCGGTAATGCTTTCCACGGGCTCACGCGCAGCCAGGCGGTGGGCCACCTCGACCAGGGCGCGTTCGGCGTTGCCGTACAGCAGGATGTCGCACTTGCTGTCCACGACGATGGAGCGGCGCACCTTGTCACTCCAGTAGTCGTAATGGGCGATGCGGCGCAGGCTGCCCTCGATGCCGCCCAGCACGATGGGCACGTCCTTGTAGGCCTCGCGGCAGCGCTGGCTGTAGACGATGGCCGCGCGGTCCGGGCGCTTGCCGCCCACGTCGCCCGGCGTATAGGCATCGTCGGAGCGGATCTTGCGATCGGCCGTGTAGCGGTTGATCATGGAATCCATGTTGCCCGCCGTCACGCCCCAGAACAGGTTGGGCCGGCCCAGGGCCTTGAAGGCCTCGGCGCTTTGCCAGTCAGGCTGGGCAATGATGCCCACGCGAAAGCCCTGTGCCTCCAGCACCCGGCCGATCACCGACATGCCGAAGCTGGGGTGATCCACATAGGCGTCGCCCGTCACCAGGATCACGTCGCAGCTGTCCCAGCCAAGCTGTTCCATCTCGGCCCGGCTCATCGGCAGGAACGGGGCCGTGCCGAAGCGCTTGGCCCAGTAAGGACGATAGCTGGTCAGCGGCTTGGCGGCGCGATGGAAGAAGGAAACGTCAACGGGGGCGTTCATGATGGGCGGTTCGGCTTCTGGGAGCCTGTGCGGAAGGAACCGGCCAGTGTACGTTTCGGCACTCAACCCTGCTGGTCAAGGGTCTTGCTCCAGCCCCCTGATACGGCCTTCCTGCTGCTGCCAGCCCGACCTCTTTGCGACCTCCTGCGCCAGCCAGGCCTTGGGCGTGTGCCCTGACCAACGGCGAAATGCCCGCGCAAACACCTTCGGCGAGTCGTAGCCCGCGTTCTCGGCGATGCGGGCCGATGACAGCCCGCCGGCCTCCATCTGCTGGGCCGCCAGCGCCATGCGGTGCGCCGTCAGGTAGCCGATGGGCGTGGCACCCACCAGCTCCTTGAAACGCATGCTGAAGCGGGTGCGCGACATGCCGGCCTCGATGGCCAGTGTCTCCACGCTCCAGGCCCGCTGCGGTTCGCGGTGCATGCACACCAGGGCACGCGCAACACAGGCATCGCCCAGGCCCCGCAGCCAGCCTTCACCCACGGCGGCCTCGCGCGCCAGGTGCTCGCGCAGGATGTTGACCAGCAGCAGTTCGCCCATGCGCGCGGCCGACAGGCGCCAGCCCGGGCGCCGCGCCAGCGTCTCCAGCGTGAGCGACTCCATGGTGGTGGCCAGGCAGTCGGCCAGCGGCAGGTCGCTTGCCCGGATGTGGATCAGCGGCGGCAGGATGCGGAATACCGAATGACGGCAGTAGGCGGAAAACCACAACAGGGCCGAAAACATGTCCGTGGCCTCGCCGCCGCCGCCATGGCTGAAGACCAGGGGATTCTCGTCCCGCGGTCCTTCGGCGTGGCGGGCGATCATGCGCGAGAACAGCTCGCTGGCAACGTCCATGTCGGACGCCACCACATGCGCGGCGCCCATGGGCAGCATGACCAGATCGCCGGGGTCGACCCGCAGCGCCGGCATGCCCTCCACCTGGATCCAGTAAGGCGCGCCGCGCGCCATGCGGATCATGGCGCCGGTGACGCCCGTGGACTTCAGGCTCCACGGCGCCGTCAGCGCAAAGCGCGCCGTGACGGCGCGCTCCGAGCGGCAAATATCGAGAACTTCACTGAGTACATCCATGGCTCGCGGGACCCTTGTTTTCGGGCCGATGTTAGCCAGTGCCGGCCATGCCACGGCCCGTCGGCACCCCGACAGCGATAGCGGTTTTCCCTGGAGCGCGACTACGCACTAGAGATCCTGCTGCGCCGCCTGCACCAGCTCCGAGAACACGGACGCGCTGCCCAGCCGTTCGGCCGCCAGCAGCGCCAGCTTGACCAGGAACAGCTCAGACCGCTGCGGGCCCGCCGTGTCGATGGCTGTGGCCAGCTGGTCGTAGACAGTTTCCAGGCCGGCGATATCGAGGGTGTGGGGTGATGTCTGTTCTTGGCTCATGCCGGAACTCCTTGCGTGCAGGTGGCGTTGTCGATGGCCGATTGCAGGCGCCGGGCATCCAGCGCCAGCCAGCGCGCGCAGACATGCTGATCGGGCCGCAGCAGATAGGCGGCGCCGGGCGGGTGCCCTGCCGGCACGCCATGGCGTGCACGGCAGCGGCCATCTGCATCGGCCAGGGTCAGATCGGCACCCTGGACCGGCTGCGCGGCCGCCTGGCTGGAGATGGCCACGATGCGCAGGCCCACGCCACGGCCGCGCGCCATCCTGGCAACTTCGCACCACTGGGCAGGCACGGGCGTGCCATCGGTGAAATACAGCAGGTCGAATCCACCGCCCAGGTGGTCCAGCAGATAGTCATCGGGCCCCAGGCGCAGGTTCAGCGGCGGTGCGCCATGGCCAGGGCCGGCTTCAAACAGGTGGTTGTCGTCATCCGCGCTGTTGAGCGGCGAGTGCGCGTATTCGTGCGGCCGGGAGGTGCGCCAGTGGTACAGCGGCCGCACGAATTCCTGGGTGAGCGACAGCGACAGCACGGCATCGCGCACCAGCCGGAAGCCGCGCGAGGGCGGCGCCATGAAGCGCGTGCTCTTGCCGGCCTCTTCGACAATCTCGCGCGCCGCGCCCACGCGCTCGCCGCTGTAGCTGTCCAGCAGCCTCACCGGCGCCACGCCGCGCGCCACCAGGGCCAGCCGCCAGGCCAGGGCCTGGGCATCCTGAAAACCCGTGTTGGCACCGCGCACGCCGAAGATGGGCAGCATGTGGGCCGCATCGCCCGCGAAGATCACGCGGCCGTGCACATAGTCCGGCAAGGTCAGCGCGCGGGCGGAGTAGACCGAACTCCAGTCCATTTCCCAGGGCGTGCCGCCGAAGCCGATCATCTCCAGCTGCGCGTCGATGCGCGCCTTGAGCGATTCGGGCTGCAGCGCCTGCTGCGCGTCCTCGCCCGCAGGCAGTTGGTAGTCCACGCGCCAGATGCCATGCGGCTCGCGGTGCATCAGGATGGTGTTGCCGGGGTTCCAGACCGGGTCGAAGAAGGCCAGGCGCTCCGTGGGCAGTGGCAGGTCGATGCGGATGTCGGCGATCACGAAGCGGCCCTCGTACGACGCCCCCTCCATCACCAGGCCCATGGCCGTGCGTATGCCGGAGCGGGCGCCATCGGCGGCGACCAGCCAGTCGGCCTCCATCGCATACGGGCCTTGCGGCGTGTCCACTTCCAGCCGCGCCTTTGCGGCGGCGTCGCTGCCGACCTGCTCCACCCGGTCCACGCGGTTGCCCCAGCGCAGTTCGATCAGCGGATGGGCCAGCACCGCATCGACCAGGTATTCCTCCAGGTACTGCTGCTGCAGATTGGTCATGGGATGGAAGCGATCGTCATCGCTGTGCGGCGCCTCCATGCGGAACACGCGCTGCCCCCGGTAGAACGAGTTGCCACAGCGCCAGGGCAAGGCGTTCGCCATGACCCGCTCGGCCACGCCCACCTGCTGCAGGATCTCCATGGAGCGGCGCGTGAAGACGATGGCGCGGCTGCCTTCGGACACCTGCAGTTCGGACTCCAGCAGCACGCAGCGCTGGCCGTGGCGCGCCAGCTCCAGCGCCGTGGTCAGCCCCACAGGGCCCGTGCCGACGATGACGACAGGATGGCGCTGCACCCCTGGATGCTGCGAAGGCAGCCAGGGCTGGTGCACCCGGTACCGGTAGTAGATGGAATGCCGCGGCTGGGCATGGGGCTGGTGCATGGATGTCTCCGTCTTGCGTCTTGCGTCTTGCGTCTTTGTGAGGCCGCAGTGTAGGCAGCCCCCGCTCCGGCAATGTCCCCGGATGGGGACAGACAGGACCCTTCAGCCCCCAGGCTCAGGACAGCGCCTCGGGCTCCATCAGCAAGGCAAACAGCTCGCGCTGCCCCTGCACGCCCAGCTTGCCGCAGACGCGCTTGAGATAGGTCCGGGCACTGGCCACCGTGATGCCCAGGCGCTGCGCCAGCCGCTCGGTGTCCAGCCCCTCGACCACGCAGCGCACCACGTCCATATCGCGTTGCGTGAGATGCGCAAAGCGCCGCGCCAGGCGCGCCAGCACCAGGCCCGCCAGATCGTCCTGCAGGGCCTGGCCCGCGTAATGCAGGCGCATGGCCTGCATGACCAGCGGAGCAAAAGCCTCGATGCGTGCAATGGACTGCGGGTCAAAGCCGCCGTGCTCCTCACCCCGGTACAGATTCACCGCCAGCCAGCGTGCGCCGGTCTGCAGGGTCAGCAGCGAAAGCCGCTCCACCAGGCGGGGCAGGTCATAGCAGACACGGCGGTACTCGGGATGGCTCACGTCCGAAGGCTTCTGGCGATGGAGCCAGACGCGCGCTGGCGCCTGGGGATTGCGCTGCTGCCGCGCCAGCTCGGCCTGCATCACGCGCTGCGCGCCGTCCAGTGGATAGAAGCGCTCGCTGTAATCCTGGGAAATCAAAGGCAGTGCGCCTGTGCGTGCCCGGTCCCCGAACCCCACGATGCGCGGCCGAGATCGCCCCTGGAACGAAAAGATCGTGCACTGCGCCAACGGCACATGCCGGCCCAGCAGGTGCAGCAGTTGCCCGGCCACCTCGTCGCTGCTGGCGCTGGAGCGGCCCACCTGCTCCAGCAGCGCCGTCACATCGCCCAGCGGCACAGGCAGGCTGGCATCGCTGGCGCAGGCAGGTGCCAGCAGCCAATGGCTGCGGACGGTGTCATTGCTCATGGGTGCGGGAACAGGCTGTGGCAGGAATGCAAAAAGGCCGGTGCATTGCGCAGCCGGCCTGGGTGAAGATGTTGGAATGATAAATCCAGCGCAGCGAGGCCATTGCCTGCTGCGTTCCTGTCGACGGTCGTTGGAGCCGCTCAACCTGGCCGGATGGCCCTTGGCTGCACGGCTGCAGCCATCACCATTCGCCTACGTTGCGAATGCGCTGGTCCAGGTCCAGAGGAAGGCCGCCACCGGCGGCTTCATGGTCCTGGCCTGCCTGCTCCAACGCCATGGGCGGAGGACTGAAATGATCGCGGCCAAAGGTGTGTTCGGTGAGAACGGGATCGCGGGAAGGTGGGGTGTTCATGGTTGCGCCTCCTTGACAGAAAGCTTACTGCGAATCTTTCACGATTTCTGTAGGACAAACCTGGATGCAACCCTCTGAAGCTGAAATGACACAAGGTACGCATGCTCACAAATGTGTAGCGCTTCGTAATAAAGGCGTAATAAATCCATGCGCCAAACACCGAGCCAGGGGCAATCGGGTAAGCTTGCCGCCCTCCATGCCACAGACACTCCGCGCGCCTGCGCACAGCGAACTCCTCATCAAGAAAAGCCGTTTCATCGGCTGCGTGCAGCCCATGGCCGACCGCGCCAGCGCCCAGGCGGTGGTCGATGCGCTATGGCGCGAGCACCCCGGCGCCGCCCATGTCTGCTGGGCGCTGCTGGCAGGCGGTCAGTCGGCAGCCGTCGATGACGGCGAGCCCAGCGGCACGGCAGGCCGCCCCATGCTGGACGTGCTGCGCCACCAGGACCTGGAAGGCGTGCTGGCCACCGTGGTGCGCTACTTCGGCGGCGTCAAGCTGGGCGCCGGCGGCCTGGTCCGTGCCTACACCGATGCCGTGGCCCAGGCCTTGCTGACCGCCGAAAAGGTGACGCTGCAGCGCATGCAATTGCTGCGCTGCAGTGTCCCTTATGCGCTCGAAGGCCTGGTGCGGCGCGAGATCGAGGCGGCAGGCGCCGAATTGCTCCAGGTCGAGCATGGATCGCTGGTGCAGTTCGATCTGCGCCTGCCGCAGTCGCAGGCTGAAGGCTTTGTGAGCCGCCTCAACGAGAGCGGTCAAGGACGCGTGGGCTGGCTGGAAGTCCACCCCAGCGAATGAGATGCGCCGGGCTCAAGCAGTTCAACCGGCCACCAGAAACCGCTGCGCCAGCAGCACCCAATAGGCGGCTCCCACGGCGATGTTGTCGTCGTTGAAGTCATAGCCCGGGTTGTGCACCATGCAGGCGCCTTGCTCGCTTCCCTCGCCATTGCCAATCAGCAGATAGCTGCCTGGCACGCGCTGCAGCATGAAGGCAAAGTCTTCGCTGCCCGGCAAGGGTGGCGCCTGCAGCGTGACATGTTCCGGGCCCAGCAGCTCCAGCGCGATCTGGCGCGCGAAGTCCGTCTCCTTGGGCGTGTTGACCAGCACGGCATAGCCGGGTCGCCAGTCGAGTTGCGCCTGCACGCCGAAGCTCTCGGCCTGCGCACTCACCAGGTCGCGAATGCGCTGCTCCAGCAGCCTGCGCACATCGGCATCCAGCGCACGCACGCTCAACTCCAGCACCGCGCTGTGGGCGATCACGTTGTTGGCCTTGCCCGCATGGATGGCGCCCACGGTCACCACCGCCATCTGCAGCGGATCGATGTTGCGCGAGACGATGGTCTGCAAGGCCATGACGATGCTGGCGGCCGCAACGATGGGGTCGGCCGCGCGGTGCGGCATGGCACCATGCCCGCCCACCCCGGTGAGCGTGAGCGTGGCGTAGTCGGAAGACGCCATGGCTGCGCCCTCGCGCAGCGCCAGCCTCCCTTGGGGCATGCCCGGCATGTTGTGCATGGCAAAGATGGCGTCGCAGGGGTGGCGCTCGAACAGCCCGTCTTCCATCATGCGCAAGGCCCCGCCGCCGCCCTCCTCCGCAGGCTGGAAGATCAGCGTGAGCGTTCCGTCGAAGCCGCCGTGCTCGGCCAGATGCCGGGCCGCCGCCAGCAGCATGGCGGTATGGCCGTCATGCCCGCAGGCATGCATCACGCCGTCATGCGTGCTGGCGTGGGCGAAGGCATTGGCCTCGGTGATGGGCAGCGCATCCATGTCGGCGCGCAGACCCAGACGCCGGCTGCCGCTGCCGCGCACCAGCCGCCCCACCACGCCCGTGCCGCCCAGGCCGCGTTCCACCTCGTATCCCCATTGCTCCAGTTGCTGCGCGACCAGGGCGCTGGTGCGATGTTCCTCGAAGCCGAGCTCGGGGTGCCTGTGGATGTCGCGGCGCAGCTCGACGAAGGCTGCGGCCGAGCCGCGCAAAGTGTCCAGAAGGGTGTTCATGTGCGGCGTCTCACTGGGGTTGCAGGCGGATGGAGCGGGCAATGCTGCGGTAGCGGGCCGTCTCGGCCTCATAGAACTGCGCCGCTTCGGCCAGCGACATGGGCGCCGCGGCCAGTTGGGTCTGCAGGGCCAGTTGCTCGCGCACGCCCGGGTCCTTGAGCATGGCGCCTATCGCCTGGTGCAGCCTTTTCACCACCTCCTGCGGCGTGTCCTTGCGCACCAGGAAGCTGGTCCAAGTCTTGTAGGCGAAGTTTTTCAGCTCCCGGCCCTCACGCACCGTGGGCACATTCTTGAGCAGCTCCGATCGCTGCTCCCCCAGCTGGCCCAGGATCTTGAGCCGGCCCTGCTCGGCCAGCGCGCCCATGGCAGCGCTGTAGACGAGCACAGCGAAATCGACCTGCCCGCTGCCTATGTCCTGCAGCAGCGGCGCATTGCCCTTGTAGGGCGCATGCATGAGTTGTATGCCGGCGTCCTGCTGCACCTTCTCCAGGATCAGGTGGTAGAGCGAGCCAATGCCGACACTGCCGTACGACAGCGGCCGGCTGGCGCTTTTGCGGGCCAGCGCGATCAGCTCATCCACGTTGCCGGCCTCCAGGTCCTTGCGAGCGACGAAGACCATCACGGCCTCGGCCACGGGATGGACCAGGCGGAAATCCTCGGCCTTGAGCCGCACGGCGGCATTGGCCAGCGGCGACAGGATCACCTCGTTGGGCGAGCCCTGGAAGACGTAGTGCCCGTCAGGCGGAGCGGCCAGCACTTTCTGCGCGGCCATGGCGCCGCTCACGCCGCCCAGGTTCTCCACGATGACCTGCTGGCCCAGCGCCTTGGACAGCGGCACGCTGAAGATGCGGGCAATGGCGTCCGAAGGGCCGCCGGCCGGATAGGGAACCATCAGGCTCACGGGCCTGGAGGACGGGCTCTGCGCACAGGCCAGGGCCGCGCTCAGCAACAGGCCGGCGCCCGTCAGCCAAACGCGCTGGAACAAAAATCTCATCATGTCTCCTTGGTGGATGGCTCCGGCTCGGTCGGCCGGATACGCGGCATCCTAGGAGCCGGGTCATCGAACGTCCAATGCATTGTTGGCTGCATTAGCATGAGTTTCATGCAGACTTCAGGGCGCGAAAAATCATGACGCTGGTGCAGCTCAGGCATCTCATATCGGTGGCGCAGACCGGCTCCTTCAGCCGCTCGGCCGAGGCCATGCATCTGACACAGCCGGCCCTCAGCCGCAGCGTGCGCGCGCTGGAGCAGGAGCTGGGCATACCCTTGTTCGACCGCATCGGCCGCCACAGCGAACTCACAGCCTTCGGCCGCGAGATGCTGGGACGGGCGCGCGCCCTGGTGGCCGAGGCCGACGAGCTGCGTGACAGGGGGCGCCAATTGCGCGAGGGTGCGGCCGGCACCGTGCGTGTGGGCCTGGGATCGGGCCCCGGCGCAATATTGATGACGCCGTTCCTGCAGCACATGACCGTGCACCATCCCGGCGTGCGAACCGAGGTGGCGCGCGGCAGCACCGATCTGCTGGTGCACTCGCTACGCGAGCGCCTGCTCGACGCCCTGGTCGTGGACCTGCGCGCGCTGCGGCCCGCACCCGACCTTGCGCTGGACGTCGTGCACGAAATGCGCGCCGCCTTCATGTGCCGCACCGACCATCCACTGGCCCGCCTGCAGCGGGATCTGCGCTTCGAGGATGTGCAGCGCTACCCCGTCGCCTCCACCCCATTGAGCGACCAGGTGGCCTGGCTGCTGGTGGAGACCTATGGCGCCACGGCCCACCCGACGCGGTTCGTCACACTGCAGTGCGAGGAGCTGCCCAGCCTCGTGGACGTTGCGCGCAACAGCGACACCGTGCTGCTGGCCGTGCGCGCCGTCGCCCCGGACCTGGCCGAATTGCCCATGGACCCGCCCATGCGCAGCACCGCCCGCTTCGGGCTGGTCACGCTGCGTCAGCGCAGCGAGGCGCCGACGCTGGCAATCCTGCGAGGGCTGATGGTCGATTTGATGTGCGATGGCCCTCCAGCCGTCGCATAGGCAAGGCCTCTGCCCTGCCCTGCCCGGCCAGGCTGAGGCCTCTGCAAGGGCCGACAAGGACCACAGGTAGCGCTTCAGCGGCAGTCTTGGGTCGGCCACCAGGGATATGCGAAATCGGCTTGAAACGAAGGCAGTTGTGCTCAAAACAGAAAATGATCATCGATCAGTTTTTGCTGGACATCTTTACCCATTCCAACCAATGAAGAATATCCACCAAAAGAGTAAATTGGATTTTCCAATGACCACATCCCTATACTATTTGCTTGGACTCCACATGACCAAAAAGCCGCAATGGCAACTGACACTGCCGCTGTAAATCTTGCATATCGCTTTTTCATAAAATCACCTTTTTTGGATTTGAAATGATTTCAGGCTTTCATGGCGCACACAGGTTCTGTATGAAAGCGTGCGTCGCAAGCTGCGTGACTTCGCTTTTGCCTGTCATATAGCAGCCATCCTGGCTCAGTGCCGAGGCCGCACTGTTCTCGCCGCCTGCGAGGGTTCCCTGGTCCACCGTGCCGCCCAAGGGGGTCCAGGTGATGGCGTGCGAACTTCCGTCGGCCAGTTCGCTGTGGCCCGCCACCGTTCCGTTGTCACCGATATCCACCACACGTGCATTCATGCCGCCAGGCAGCGGAGGAATATCGCGGATGACACCGGTCTGGCTGTTCCAGTAATAGGGCATGCTGCGCCCGTATGCCAACTGGTAGTGCCCAATCACCTCGCCGAGGATGTTGAGATCGACGCCGCTGTTTCGCGCGGGCGGGGACGATATGGACAGCACCTGCGGACTGGAGGACGAGTTGAGCCAGACGACGGTGCGTCCACCTTGGGCACCAAAATCGCAGTAGCCCATGATGCGGGTATTGACGACGGTCTTTGCGCGGCAGAAGACGGCATTGAGAGGCAGGTTCAGGGCCGTGGCCATATAGCCGCCCAGAACTGCGGCAGACCAATAGACAGGACGCGGATGCCCGCTGTTGTCGGGACAGTTGCCCACGATGCCCGGCATGTTGCCGCCCACCACGAAATTGTCGACATCGGACGGCACGCAGTTGGTGCTGTTCAGGCCCAGCAGGCCCGCCGGCAGCGCGCGTGCCGTGGTTTCATTGTTGCGCCACATGACAGGGCGGGCCGTGTTGCTGCCGCTCAGGCTGACGCCTGCCACATAGCCGCCCTGGTTGAATGCCGTGGGCATGCTGCGCACATCGAGCGTCAGCGGCTGCAGTGTCTGCACCGTGGCCGGCGTGGCCGCATTCCAGAACACGCCCACGGACACCGAATTGCCGTCCAGGCAGCTGCCCACCACCTGGCCGCTATTGGTGATGGCCGCCGCGTTGCAGTTGCGCCCCGGCGACAGGCGCACAAGGTCTGCCGCACTGCCCGGCGCCAGCGACACGAAGCCTGCGGACGAGCCGTCGCTCTCTGCACAGGCGCCCACGACATGGCCGCTGTTGTTGATGTCCAGGCCCACGCATTGCGGGCCTGCCGACGTGCCCACGTCCTGCATGGGCAGCGCCTGCGCGGCCGGCAGTGCCAGCAACGCAAGGCACGCAACGGAAAAATTCAAATGCTTTGGCTGAAGGCGCATGAAGGGTTCTCCTGAAAAAGCAAAGAAGTCGTTCATGGAAATCGGGCGCCGAACAGGAAATCCGCATGGGGCTTGGCATATGCGCGCCGGTGCAGACGCTATTTCCGTGATCCGCGTCCCGGCCCCACGATAGGCATCGCGGTATGGAGCCGTCCATCCGAGCAGCAATCAAAACAACAAAAACAATCAACAAAATCAAAAGCTTGCAAAAGAATCCCCCATCAATAATTGTCTCATCGGCATCCGGGATTCAGGCCATGCCACAGCGCAGCGCCATATGAATGGGAGCTTTCCATGGCAATCAAACACTGCCTGACATCCGACAGCGCATGGCCGAATGGCGCAATTCGCCGCCGCTGGAGTCCGGCAGAACTGCTGGCACTCGAACGATGGGCTGGCGTCCTGCCCGTGCAGGTGATCTGCCGCCGGCTGGACCGCAGCGAGCGCGCCGTTCGCTGCCAGATGCACAGGCGCGGCCTGAGCACCCGGGTCCGCGAGGGCGTCGGGCTGCGGCAGGTCTGCGAGGCCCTGCAGTTGTCCGCCCGGACGGTGAAGGCCTTCATCCTCGATGGCCGCCTGCGCCTGCACAGCGCACAGGTGCACGGCGGGGTGGTGGCGCAGCTTGATTGGTCCCTGCGCCGCTGGCTGCAGACGGCACAAAGCCGCTTGTGCCGTGTCAGCCATTTGAGGGTTACCGAGACATCCCTCAGGCGCTTTGCGCGGGAAGCGGATTTCGGCGCATCAGGCAGCCGCACGGACGCGGCATGGCAACACTGGGCATCCGGCTAGCCCCTGCGCGGCACGGGCCGAGCCTGAATGTCCAGCAGCGGTTTCGGCCCTTCGCCTACGACTGCCGCGAGCGCCAGCATGCAGACTGGCACGCATGTCCCATGGCAGGCGAGGCAGTCATCTCGACCATCTGTCGGCACTTCAGTCGGCACTTCAGTCAGCACTCCCGTCGGCACACCTTTCGGCACATCCACCGGCAGCGGAGACCTCCACGGGACCTGGTGCCACAGTCAAAGGAATCAGACAGCATGAAAAACCCACCCACCACCGCCCTCGACGTGATCATCGTCGGTGCCGGATCGGCCGGACTGTCGGCATTGCGCGAGGTGCGCAAGCACACGGAGCATTTCGCCATCGTCAACGACGGGCCCTGGGGGACGACCTGTGCGCGGGTGGGATGCATGCCGTCCAAGCTCCTGATCGAGGCGGCCAACGCCTTCCATGCACGCCATCACTTCGATGCCTTCGGCATACGCGGCGCGAGCGGGCTGCAGCTGGACCTGCCCGCCGTTTTGCGCCGCGTGCGCAAGCTGCGCGACGAGTTCGTGGCAAGCACGATCAAGGCCACGGAGGGCCTGGGCTGGCGGGCCATCGACGGGCGTGCCAGGCTGCTGGCGGCCAATCGGATCGAGGTCAATGGCAAGGTGCTGGCTGCGCGCAAGCTCATCCTCGCTCCGGGCTCCAGCCCCGTGGTGCCGGAGGAATGGAAGCGCTTTGGCAAGCGCATCCTGACCACCGACACCTTGTTCGAACGCAAGACGCTGGGCCCGCGCGTGGCCGTCGTCGGCCTGGGTCCGCTGGGCGTGGAGATTGCACAGGCGCTGGCGCGGCTGGGACTGGAAGTCACCGCACTGGGACGCGGCCCGAAGCTTGCCGGCCTGTCCGACCCGAATGTCACCGACGCATTGCGGCATCTGCTTGAGAAAGAGATGACGGTGATCACCGACCACGCGGCGCAATTGAGCAAAGGTCCTGACAACACCATCGTCGTGCGCGCAGGCGATGCCCGCATCGTCGTGGACCACGTGGTGGCCGCCATGGGCCGACGCCCGCAGCTGGAAGGCCTGGGGCTGGAGACGCTGGGACTTGAGCTGGACGAACACGGCCAGCCGCCCGTGAGCCGCGAGACACTGCAGGTCGGCGAGCTGCCGCTGTTCCTCGCGGGCGATGCCAATGGCGACCGCCCCTTGTTGCATGAGGCCGTGGACGAAGGCCATATCGCGGGCACCAACGCCATGGCAGAGAACGTGGCCTGCTTCGAGCGGCGCACGCCGCTGTCCATCGTCTTCAGCTCGCCCAACGCGGCCGTCGTGGGCCAGCCCATGAAGGCGCTGCTGGGGCAGGACTTCGTGGTGGGCCGCGTGGATTTCGCGCACCAGGGGCGTGCGCGCGCTGCGCAGCACAACGCGGGCCTGCTTCACGTCTATGCGGACCCGGCCAGCGGCCGGCTGCTGGGCGCGGAAATGTGCGCGCCGGCCGGCGAGCATCTGGCCCATCTGCTGGCCCTGGCCGTGCAGCAGCAACTGACCGTGCATGAGTTGCTGCGTGCGCCCATCTATCACCCCGTGCTGGAAGAGGGCCTGCGCACCGCCCTGCGCGACGCGGTGCGCCAGCTGCCCCAGCAGCCGCCCTCCGACCTGGGCAACTGCGATTCTTTGCCCATGGACGATTGATCGCGCGCGGCCCAGGGCCGCACGCGGATCAAGCCTGGGGGGCGCTCTGCGGTGCGCTTACTTCCGACAGCGTCCACCCGCCATTGCCATCGACCGCCAGCGCGTGGGTATGGAAACCCGCCAGCGTGCTGCGGTGGCCCACGCTCACCAGCATGGTCGAGCGCATCTGCTCGCGCAGCAGCGTGTACAGCGCATGCTCCAGGCCCTCGTCCATGGCCGAGGTGGATTCATCGAGAAAGACGATGGCGGGCCGGTTGAACAGCACGCGCGCAAAGGCCAGGCGCTGCTGCTCGCCAATCGACAGGATGCGGGACCAATCCTGGTTGACATCCAGCTTGTCGGCCAGATGGGCCAGGCTGACCTGGCGCAGCGCCTGTTGAAGGCGCTCGTCGTCCTGCGGTGAAGCATCCATCGGATAGGCAATGGCCGTGCGCAGGTCCCCCAGCGGCAGATACGGGCGCTGCGACAGGAACAGCGCCTGGTGGCCGCCCGGGCGGCCCACCGTGCCCTGGGCATGCGGCCACAGGCCGGCAATGGACCGCAGCAAGGTGGTCTTGCCGCTGCCCGAAGGCCCCTTGATCAGCAGCGCCTGGCCGGGAATGAGCTTGAGTTGCAGGCCGCTGAGCAGGTGGTGGCCGTCCGGGCGGCTGACCTGCAGGTCCTCGATGTCCAGGGCGCCGGGCTGCTCTCTGTGGACGACCTGGGGCAGTTCGCGGGTCTGGGCATTGGCATCCAGAAAGCCGCACAGGCGATCAAGCGCAGCGCGGTACTGGGCGAAAGTGTCGTAGGAGGTTCGGAAGAAGGACAGCGCATCCTGCACCTGCCCGAAGGCCTGCGAGGTCTGCATCACATCACCGAGCTTGATGGCACCGCTGAAAAAGCGCGGCGCCTGCAGCAAAAAGGGAAAGACCACGGCCACCTGGTTGACGGTGAGGTTGAAGCCGTCGAACTTCAGGCTGCGGTAGACCAGCGCCCAGACATTGGCGATCAACGCCGAAAAGCGCGTCAAAAGCGTGTTGCGTTCGATGGCGGCGCCTTGGTAGAAGGCGATGTTCTCCGCGTATTCGCGCACGCGCACCAGGGCGTAGCGGAAGTTGGCAGTCAGCCTCTCGTTCAGGAAGTTCAGCCGGATCAGCGGCTGGCCCAGGCGAAAGGCGATCAGCGTGGCGACGATCACATAGAGGTAGACCGCGAACACCATGGCCCGCGGAACCTCCACGCCCGCCACCGCGATGGGCGCGGACAGCCCCCAGAGAATGCCCGTGAACGCCACCAGCGAGACCACGGCGCTGACGGCACCCAGCGCCAGGGTCAGCGAGTTCGAGACAAAGGTGTTCACATCCAGCTCGATGCGCTGGTCGGGGTTGTCCACCGGCTCGTCCAGAAAGTGGCTGCGATAGTAGGAATCGCCGCGCATCCAGTCGGTGGTCACGCGCTCGTTGAGCCAGACCCGCCAGCGGATGCGAAACGCCTGGTTCACATAGAAATTGAACAGCTCGCGCAGGATGTGGACCGTGGCCAGCACCGCAAAGATACCCAGGAAGCGCCAAAAGCCCTTCTGGTCCAGTTCCTGCAGCGCGCTGTAGAAGCCGTTGTACCAGTAGGAAAACAGCACGTTCATGCGCACCGAGACCAGGGCCAGCACCAGCAGCAGCGTGAACACCAGCAGCGGCCACCAACTGTTTCTGGGGTGCAGGAACGGGCCGGCCAGCTGCCAGAACTGCCGACCCCAGCGGGTGAATCGAACCACCAGCAGCGCCACGGCCGCGAAAGCCACGACGGTGATCACTGAGGCCGCCGCCAGCCAGACCAGGCTTTCCTGCAGCGCCTTGCTCCAATCCATGTCCATGTCGGAGATCCTCGGGTTGTGTGGGTGGAGAGAATCTACTCCTGTTCAGACAGGCCGGCGGGCAGGCCTGGGCGCATGCCGGCAGCAAGCCATCTGCGCTTGCAATGCCCCCATCGCCGTTGCCGATGGGGCCGCTGCCGACAAGGCCGCTGCGCAGGATTAACATTCCGTGCGTGCCGCCCCGGCGGCAGGCACGAAGACAGGACCGGCCCGCGCGGTTCCCCCCACGACAACAGCGATGCCCTCCCGGGGCCCTGCCCGGGCGGCTCAGACACAAGCCAGAACATGCCCGCATCGCCGCCCCAGGCCCACCCGCCACACGACCCCGCCGATGTGCCGGCCCGGCGCCCCGCCCCCGCCAATCTGCGCGATCTGTTCTGGTCCTTCACATGGCTGGCCCTGCAGGGCTTTGGCGGTGTGCTGGCCGTGGTACAGCGCGAGCTGGTCGAGAAAAAGCGCTGGCTGACCAATGAAGAGTTTGTGGAGGACTGGGCCGTGGCCCAGATCATGCCCGGCCCCAATGTGGTCAACCTGTCCATCACCATTGGCGAGCGCTACTTCGGCTGGCGCGGTGCCGTGGTGGCCGTGTGCGGCATGCTGTGCTTTCCCATGCTGCTGGTGCTGACGCTGACCGTGATCTATTCCCAGCTGGCCGACCACCCCGCCGTGGCCGGCGCGCTGCGCGGCATGGGCGCCGTCGCAGCCGGCCTGGTGGCGGGCATGGGCCTGAAGCTGGCCAGCACGCTGAGCCGCCACCCGCTGGGGCGCTGGTGCAGCGCGGGGCTGGCGCTGGCCTCGTTCATTGCCATGGCGGTGATGCGCATTCCGCTGGCCTGGGTGCTGCTGGTGGTCGGCGGCGCGGGTTGCGTGCTGACCTGGAGAAAGCTCACGCCATGAATGCTGCCCACCAGATTGCACTGAGCCTGCAGCCCGCCGACTGGTTGCAGTTGCTGCTGTATTTCCTGACGCTGTCGCTGATGGCCGTGGGCGGGGCCATTGCCACGGCGCCCGACATGCACCGTTTTCTGGTCGATGGCCATGGCTGGCTCAGTGAGGCGCAGTTCAGCTCCTCCATCGCCATTGCCCAGGCGGCGCCCGGGCCCAATGTGCTGTTCATCGCCCTGCTGGGATGGAACCTGGGCCTGAACGCAGGCGGAGGCACGGGCCTGCTGGCCTGGGCCTTTGGAGCACTGGGCGTGACCATCTGCATGGTGGGCATCCTCTTGCCCAGTTCGCTGCTGGCCTGGCAGGCATCGCGCTGGGGCCAGCGCAACAGGAACCGGCGCGGCGTGCGGGCCTTCAAGCAGGGCATGGGCCCTCTGGTCATCGGCCTGCTGCTGGCCACGGGCTGGCTGCTGGGCACGGGCAGCGGCCGCCCCGCCCAGGATTGGCGCCTGTGGCTGCTGACCCTGGTCTGCGCCCTGCTGGTCTGGCGCACGCGCATCCACCTGCTGTGGCTGCTGGGCGCCGGCGCGGCGCTGGGAGCGCTGGGCTGGATCTGAGCGGATGCGCGAGAGGGAGGGGACTGCCCCGGTTGTGGGTCAAAAGGAGCCGCCATGGCGCAAGCCCCTTCCCTCCCCCTGGGCCGCGTCGGGCGGCCTGCCCCTCCGCCTTCAGTCGCCCAGCAGCAGCGGCAGCACCTGTGCCGACGGGCCGCGCAGGCATTGGTGGGCCGCGTCATCCAGCTCGGACGGTGCGGGATTGATCACGGCCACATGCGCGCCCGCCCTGCGTGCGATTCGCGCCAGCCCTGCAGCCGGGTACACGGCGCCCGATGTGCCCACCACCAGCAGCACATCGCAGTGCTGCACCGCCGCCTCGGCGGCCTGCCACACGCCCATGGGCAGGGACTCGCCGAACCAGACCACGCCCGGGCGCACCAGGTTGCCGCAGACGGCGCACTGCGGCGGCTCGCCCGGCTTCACCTGGGCCAGATCGCAGCATGCGCGCGGCCTTTCCAGCCATCGGTCCCGCATCAGCTCACCATGCAGGCACAGCACGCCGGGGCTGCCTGCGCGCTGGTGCAGGCCATCGACGTTCTGCGTGACCAGCGTCATGCGGCCCGGGTGGCGCAAGGCCCATTGCGCCAGCGCATGGTGGCCGGCGTTGGGCTGCACCGCAGCCACGGCTTCGCGCCGGTGCGCATACCACTGCCAGACGCGCTGCGGATGCGCGCGAAAGCCTGCCTCGCTGGCCATGTCCTGCGGGTTGAACTGTGCCCAGTAGCTGTTCTTGTCGTCGCGAAAGGTGGGTACGCCGGATTCGGCGCTGACGCCTGCGCCCGTGAGCACCGCGATATGGGCTGCACGCGCGATGCGGTCGCGCAGCTCGCCCTGGCCGGCCAGTTCAGGCTCGGCGGGGGAAGGCGAGGAAAGGGAATGTTCGTCGGGCATCGGGGCGGCGATGGAAAAAAATGGCAGGCCATTGTGAGGCAGTGTCGCCCCGCCACGCATCAAATGCCTTTTTCCACCATCTCCAGCAGGCGCAGCGCCAGCGCGCGCCGCTGCTCGGCGGTGGCGTGGCGCAGCGGCCCGTCTATCACCAGCAAGGCCATGCCGTGCACCGCGGACCAGGCCAGGAACTCGGCCTGGGGCCGGCGCTCGGCAGGCAGCACGCCGGCCTCGGCCATGCTGTCCAGCGCATAGCCCAGCAGCTCGAACGGGTTCAGTCCCATGGCCGCTGCACGCGTGGTGTCGGGCGGCAGGTCCACGTCGTACTCGACCGAAGCAAAGGCCGTGCGAAACCAGCCGGTCTCCGTCTGGGCAAAGCCCAGATAGCCGCGCCCCACGGCAGCCAGCAGCGCGCGTGAGCGCTGCAGCACATCGGGCAGGGTGCGCGCCTGGGCCATTTCGGCCTCGATGGCTGCGGCCAGTGCGCCCAGGGCCGCGGCGCGCACGGCATCAAACAGCGCCTGGCGGTTGGCAAAGTGACGATAGGCTGCATTGGGCGCCACGCCCGCCCGGCGCGTGGCCTCGCGCAGCACGATCGCCTGGGGACCGCCTTCACGCGCCAGCGCCAGGCCAGCCTCGACCAGGGCCTGGCGCAGGTCGCCGTGGTGATATGACTCACGCCTGACACGTCGCTGCGTCACTGTTTTGCTTCCTTTTTTCTGCGTGGCCACATCACCCGAGAGGGAAGACAGCCCTGCCCCGCCGATTTACAGCTTGACACCGAAGCTGACAGCGCCTGATGTGGACAGCGTCCATTTTAGTCCCTAGCATATGTGAACGGCGTACACACGCCGGGCAGAAATCGATAAAAAGCCGGCATCGAACGGCATAAAACGGTTATCACCGTCACCAAGGAGACAAGCATGGCTTTGCACACCGGCCGCATACAGCCCTGCCTCTGGTTCGACAACCAGGGCGAGCAGGCGGCGCGCTTCTATACCGAAGTCTTTCCCGATTCCCGCATCACGGCCATTGCGCGCTACGGCGAAGCAGGCCACGACATCCACGGCAGGCCGGCGGGCAGCGTGATGACGGTGCAATTCGAGCTGGAAGGCCAGCCCTTTCTGGCACTCAACGGCGGCCCCATGTTCCGCTTCAACGAGGCCGTCTCGCTGATGGTCAGTTGCGATACACAGGAGGAGATAGACCACTACTGGGGCGCCCTGTCCGAGGGCGGCGACCCGGCGGCGCGTCAATGCGGCTGGCTCAAGGACCGCCATGGCCTGTCGTGGCAAATCGTTCCGTCCCAGATGGCGAGCTGGATGGGAGGCCCCGACATGGCCGCCGCCCAGCGCGTGATGCAGGCCCTGCTGGGCATGCAAAAGCTGGACATCGCCGCTCTTGAGCGCGCGCATGACGGCGGCTGAAGCCTCCTGGTCCCCTCCTCCCGTCCTCCCGTTCCTCCACTCCCCTCGCCACCGTCCCTCCCAGGAGCGTTCCATGCAATTCATCCCCTATCTGAACTTCAACGGCAACTGCGCCGAGGCCTTCGCCTTCTACGCCAGGCTGTTCGGCGGCACCATCGTGCACCAGAGCACCTTTGGCGAGACGCCGGGCATGGAGCAGATGCCCGAGGCCGACAAGCGCCTGATCATGCATGCCCACCTGCAGATCAAGGACCAGGCGCTGATGGCCTCGGACGCCACCGACAACTGCGGTGGCGGCGGCTACCAGCAGGCCCAGGGCATGTGGATCTCGATCGGCGTGGACGACGCCACCGAAGGCGGCCGCATCTTCAACGCGCTGGCCGAAGGCGGCAAGGTGACCATGCCCTTCCAGGCCACGTTCTGGTCGCCGGGCTTTGGCATGGTGACGGACCGCTTCAACACACCCTGGATGGTCAACGTCAAGGGCGAGGCCTGAACAAGGCCGGCCGACACATTGCCTCTGTCACCCAAGAAGGAGTCCTCATGAACGCCAATCCCGTCGTCTGGTTCGAGATCCATGTGCAGGACATGGCGCGTGCGCGCCGGTTCTATGAAACCGTCTTCCAGGGCAAGCTGGAGCACCTGCCCGCGCCCGATGGCTCCGACAGCCAGGAGATGCTGTCCTTTCCGATGGACATGACAGGCCCCGGCGCGGGCGGAATGCTGGTGCGGATGGACGGCGCACCTTCCGGCGGCGGCGGCACGCTGGTCTATTTCGGCTGCGAGGACTGCGCCATAGAACAGGGCCGCGTCGAGGCCGCAGGCGGGCGCATCGAGCAGGCCAAATTCTCCATCGGCCCCCACGGCCACTGCGCCGTCGTGGTGGACACCGAGGGCAACCGCATCGGCCTGCACTCCATGCAATGAGGAGCACCATGACAGCACAAGACCTTCCCGAACACGCCAACGACCTGGTGCTCACGCGCCTGTTCGACATCCCCGCCGACAGGCTCTACCGCTGCTGGACCGAGCCGGCGCTGATCCAGCAATGGTTTGCACCCAGCCCCTGGAGCGTGGCCCGGGTGGACAACGACGTGCGGCCCGGCGGCCACAGCCTCATCGTCATGCGCAGCCCCGAAGGCCAGGAGATGCCCGGCAGCGGTGTCTACCTGGAAGTCATTCCCAACCGGCGCCTGGTCTTCACCGACGCCTTCACCCAAGGCTGGGTGCCAGCCGACAAGCCCTTCATGACGGGCATCGTCACCTTCGACCCCGAAGGCAGCCAGACCCGCTATACCGCCCGGGTGCGCCATTGGAATGCCGCCGACCGCACCCAGCACGAGGCCATGGGCTTTCACAGCGGCTGGGGCCAGTGCGCAGACCAGTTGGCGGAACTCGCAGCCCGGCTCTGACGCCGGTTTTCACCAGGAGAGCACCATGCACTACATCGACGGATTCGTACTGCCCGTTCCCCGGGCCAACCTGCAGGCCTACCGCGAGGTGGCCGAGGCCGCAGGCAAGGTCTGGATGGAATACGGAGCGCTGCAGTACTGGGAATGCGCGGGCGACGACGTGCCCATGGGCAAGCTGACCTCGTTTCCCCAGGCCGTGCAGCTCAAGGAAGGCGAGATCGTGTTCTTTTCATGGATCGTCTATGCCTCGCGCGCGGAGCGCGACCGCATCAATGCCGCCGTCATGAAGGACCCGCGCATTGCCACCATGGACCCGGCCACCATGCCCTTCGACGCCAAGCGCATGTTCTGGGGCGGCTTCGAGAGCGTGGTGGAGCTGGGCGCCGACGGCGCGCCAGCCTAGATCTGGTCGGCCGGGGCGGCGGATACGGCAGGCGTGGTGCCCAGGCCGCGCTGGCGCAGCGCCTCGTACAGGCACACGCCGCTGGCCACGGACACATTGAGGCTGGAGACGGCGCCCATCATGGGAATGCCGATCAGCTCGTCGCAGGTCTTGCGCGTGAGCTGGCGCATGCCGTCGCCTTCTGCGCCCAGCACCAGGGCCGTGGGGCCCTTGAGGTCCACTTCGTACAGGGTCTTGGGCGCATCGTCGCTGGTGCCGATGATCCAGATGTCGCGCTCCTTGAGCTCGTTGAGCGTGCGCGCCAGATTGGTGACCATGAAATAGGGCACGGTCTCGGCCGCGCCGCTGGCCACCTTGGCCACGGTGGCGTTCACGCCCACCGCATGGTCCTTGGGCGCAATCACCGCATGGGCGCCTGCGCCATCGGCCACGCGCAGGCAGGCGCCGAGGTTGTGCGGATCGGTCACGCCGTCCAGCACCAGCAGCAGCGGGTTGCTGACGCCGTCGGCCTCCAGCTGCTCCAGCAGTTCATCCAGCGAATGCACCTGGGCCACCGCCTCCACGCGCGCGGCCACGCCCTGGTGGCCATGGCTGCCGGCGAGCTTGGCCAGGCGTTCGCCGTCTGCCTCGATCAGCCGGACGCCGGCCGACTTGGCGCGGTCGAGGAACTGGCGCATGCGCGCATCGCGGCGCGTGGCCTCGTAGTAGACCTCGATGATGGATTGGGGCGCGGTCTTCATGCGCACGCCGACGGCGTGGAAGCCGAAGAGAACTTTGGGGGACGACATGGGGCGCGATTATCCCGCCAATTGGGCGCAGCCCCGGCACCCGCCGGACGAAGCCCGTCTGCACGCAACGGCTCCTGTGGTTTTTACGTAGCCGCTACACTGCGCGGGTTGGCCGCTTTCCAGCGGGCCCCTCTCATTGCGGCATGCACCGAAGCCACGGGCATGCCGCTTTGCATTTTTCATCGCCCTGTTTTTCCATTTCTTTCTCAACCATCATGCTCAAAGCCTTTCTTGCCTGGCTTGCCCGCACCAGCCTGGTGGGCCAGATCGCCATCAGTCTGGTCGCCGGCGGCCTGTTGGCCTGGCTCTGGCCCGAGGCCGCCCAGTCCGTATCCCTGCTGGGGACGCTGTTCATCTCCGCCCTCAAGGCCGTTGCCCCTGTCCTGGTGCTGCTGCTGGTGGTCTCGGCCACCAGCAACCACCGGCCCGGCCACGCCACGCAGATACGGCCCATCCTGTGGCTGTATGTGCTGGGCACCTTTGCCGCGGCCGTGGTGGCCGTGGTGGCCAGCATGGCCTTCCCGTCCACCATCCAGTTCAAGGACGCCGCCCCCGCCCAGGGCGCGCCTGGGCGCATTGGTGAAGTGCTGATGGCCCTGGTGCAAAGCGCCTTCGACAACCCGGTACGCGCGCTGATGAATGCCAACTACATCGGCATCCTTGCCTGGGCAGTGGCCATGGGCCTGGCCCTGCGCCACGCCTCTGAGACCACGCGCGCCGTGATGCATGACCTGGGCCAGGCCATCACCCGCGTGATCCAGGGCGTGATCCGCCTGGCGCCGCTGGGCATCTTCGGCCTGGTGGCGGGCACCTTTGCCCAGTCGGGCCTGGAAAAGCTGCTGGACTATGCCCACCTGCTGGCCGTGCTGCTGGGCTGCATGCTCTTCGTGGCCCTGGTGGTCAATCCGTTCATCGTCTGGACGCAGACGCGCCGCAATCCCTATCCCCTGGTGCTGACCTGCCTGCGCGAGAGCGCGGTCACGGCCTTCTTCACGCGCAGCTCGGCCGCCAACATCCCGGTGAACCTGGCGCTGGCCAAGCGCCTGGGCCTGGATGAGGACACCTACAGCGTCTCCATCCCGCTGGGCGCCACCATCAACATGGCCGGCGCCGCCGTCACCATCAGCGTGCTCTCGCTGGCTGCGGCCCATACCCTGGGCATCCAGGCCGATCTGCTGACCGCCATCTTGCTGTGCGTGGTGTCCGCGGTGTGCGCCTGCGGCGCCTCGGGCGTGGCCGGTGGCTCGCTGCTGCTGATTCCGCTGGCCTGCAGCCTGTTCGGCATCTCCAACGATCTGGCCATGCAGGTGGTGGGCGTGGGCTTTGTGATCGGCGTGATCCAGGACTCGGCCGAAACCGCACTCAACTCCTCCACGGACGTGATCTTCACGGCCGCGGCCTGCGAGGCGGCCGGGCGGCGCGAAGCTGTCGCCGCCTGAGATCAAGCCGCCAGCGCCTGCCCCTCTTCGATGCTGGCGACGCGGCCGGCCTCGATGGTCACGCGCCGCTCGCAGCGCGCGGCGATGGCTCGGTCATGCGTGACCATGACCAACGTGGTGCCGCGCTCACGGTTGAGCGCGAACATCAACTCCATGATGGTTTCGCCGGTCGCAAAGTCCAGGCTGCCCGTGGGCTCGTCGGCCAGCAGCACGGCGGGCTCAACCACGAAGGCGCGGGCCAGCGCCACACGCTGCTGCTCACCGCCCGACAGCAGCTTGGGATAGTGGCCCAGGCGCTGGCCCAGCCCCACGCGCTCCAGCATTTCGGTGGCGCGGCGGCGGGCGTCGCGGCTGCCGGCCAGCTCCAGCGGCAGCATCACGTTCTCCAGCGCCGTCAGATTGCCCAGCAGCTGGAAGCTCTGGAAGACAAAGCCCAGCTTCTGCGCACGCACGGCAGCGCGCGCATCCTCGTCCAGCGCAAACATGTCCTGGCCCTGCAGCCGCACCGTGCCGCGCGTGGGCGTATCCAGGCCTGCGAGTATGGACAGCAGCGTGCTCTTGCCCGAGCCCGAGGCACCGACGATGGCCACGGTTTCCCTTGCCGCGAAGCGCAGATCGATATCCCTCAGAATATCCAGTGTTCCGGTCGAATCGCTGACCGACTTGAAGACATGCTCGACTTCGATCAGGGGCTGGGCAGTGCTTTGTGACATGGAGGATGGGAAGACGATGCAAGACAAGCTGCGCGCAATGCGCCGACGCCGCCACTTTATCTCGGCCGGCTTGGCCTTCGGTCTGCTGGGTACTTGGACGGCCATGCCCGCCCGGGCTGCAGACGCCGGCCCGTTGCTGGTGCTGGGCGATTCTCTGAGTGCCGAGTACGGTCTGGCCCGCGGCACGGGCTGGGTGGCGCTGCTGCAAAAGCGCCTGCAGGAGAGCCAGAAAAATGTGCCGCTGGTCAACGCCAGCGTGAGCGGCGAGACCACCTCGGGCGGCCGCTCGCGCCTGCCGGCCCTGCTCAAGCAGCACAAGCCGTCGGTGGTGGTGATCGAATTGGGAGGCAACGATGCGCTGCGCGGCTTGCCGCTGCAAAGCACGCAGGGCAATCTGGACGCCATGGTACGCGCGGCCCGTGATGCCGGGGCCAAGGTGCTGCTGGTGGGCATGCAGGTGCCTCCCAACTACGGCAGCGGCTACACGCGCCAGTTCGAGCAATTGTTCTCCAAGGTGGCGCAAGAGCAGAAGGTACCGCTCGTGCCCTTCCTGCTGGCCGGTATAGGCGATGCGGCCGACTCGGCCCAGTGGTTCCAGGCTGACCGCATCCACCCCACGGCCAAGGCCCAGCCGCGCATGCTGGACAACGTCTGGCCACAGCTCAGCAAACTGCTGCCCTGAGCACAGGGCAGCCAGGCTGTCAGCTGCTGCGGCCTTCCTCGCCGGAATGCGCCGCTGCGGGGGATGCCTGGTCTTCACCCGCCATACCGCCGCCCTCATGGTCGTCGGGTTTTCTTTCGGCCTTGGCCTTCTCCTTTTCAAGCTTCTTCTGCTTCTTGGCCAGTTCGCGCTGGCGTTTTTCATAGGCGTAGTTGGGTGTCGCCACAGGTGGACTCCTCTGTTGTTGCAAGCCCCACTGTAGCCGCAAGACGGGGCCCGGCCGTAAAACCTCAGGATAGGGGGGACGCAGGGTCGGCAGATTCACCCACGCTGCAGCGGTAAGCATGCCAACTGGCGCAGCCCAGCAAAGGCCCCACCAGCAGCAGGCCCACGCCGTGCCACCACAGCGCAGCAGCCACCAGCACGGTGATGATCGCGGCCCATTGCAGCATGACGGCCAGGTTGAGGCCGACCACGCGCATGCTGGTGATGCAGGCCGTCAGCGCATCGCTGCCCCGGTCCAGCATGGCCGGCAGCGCCACCACCATGCTGGCGAACACCAGGGCCGCGAAGGCGCCGCCGACCAGCACGTAGATCGCCAGGAACTCCCAATTCTCCGGCCGTGCCACGGCCTGCATCATGCCGGCCGTGGTGGGCATGCCGGTATCGAAGAACACGGCAAACACCACCATGGAGGCGCGCGCCCAGAGCATTTCCAGCACCAGCAAAACCATGACCAGCATGCCCATGCTGCCCATTTGCGTGTCCCAGCAGGTCAGCGAGCTGCCAAGCTCCGGCGGCAATCCCCGCTCCAGCCTGCGGCTGGTGTCGTACAGGCCCATGGCCAGGAAGGGGCCGATGAGCAGACAGCCGCTGGCCATGGCCATGCTGTATTCAGGGCTGGCACGGAACACCCAGCCGATGAGCAGGGCCATGGCCCAGAAGCACAGGCCATAGAACAGCGCAACGCCCGGCGCCCGCCGCAGATCGCGCCAGCCCAGCGCCAGCCAGCGCCAGGGATCGGCCATGCGCAGCGGTTGCACCTGCAGCGCGCCAGCCGGGTGGTCGGAAGCTTTCTCGGGAGCGGGGGATGCCTGCATGCCTGGACCTCCTGGATCAGCGAGCCCCAAGTTAGCGCAGCCATGGCCGCGCTGCCATGGCGGAAACTACCGAGGGCCCCCGCCCAGACCGCGCAGGCCCGCACCCCGGTCCGCCCTCAGGCCTGCACCAGCTTGCCCGGCTGGCCGGGCAGCACCTTCCAGGCCGCGTCCCGCACGGTCTGGTACTGGCGGCTGAACACCGTATCCACATAGATCCATTCGGCCTGGCAGGCCTGGGGGGTTGCCGTGACGATCATGTAGCCGCGGCGGGAGGTATCGCAGTACTTGAGCGTGTTGATGAACTGCAGCAGCGCGCCACGCAACTGGGCCGGATCCTGGCCGGGCAGGTAGTCCTCGAAGCCGGGCGAGCTGACGGACGAGGTGGCGAACTCCACGCCCACGCCCTGCCCGCTGCGGTCGCGCAGCTCGCTGGCCCAGGCGTTGTGGGTGTCACCGGCCAGCACGACCAGGTTCTTGCCCAGGCTGCGCGCCGTGGCCAGCACGGTCTCGCGAGCCACGGCGTAGCCGTCCCAGGCATCGAGGTTGTAGGGAATGCTGGGCTGGGCCAGGATGGCCTTTTCCGCCGCCGTCAGGCTGGCCGGGTTGGCCTGGGCCTTGGCCAGCAGCGCCGCGTAGGCCGGCAGCGAGACACCGCTGCCGGGGCTGAGGATGTCCATCAGCAAGGGCGCCGGCAGCTCCATGCGCCCCATCAGCACCTGCTGGCCCAGCACCTGCCAGGTGGCCTGCGAGGCCGCCATCTGCTGGCCAAGCCACTGGGTCTGCGTGGCGCCCATGAGCTGGCGTGCGGGATTGGACATGTCGGAGGAAAAGCGCGCCGCGTCCAGCCCCTGGGCCGTGAAATAGTCGGCGTAGTCCAGCTGTTCGTCGCGGCCGATGACGCGCGTGTCCAGCATGTGCAGCGCCAGCAGGTCGCCGAAGGCGAAGCTGCGGTAGATGATCTCGGGCTGTGCGTTGCGCGTGGGCATCCACTCGTGATAGGCCTTGAGCGCGGCCACCTTGCGCAGCTCGAAGTCGCCTTCGGTGGCCGGCTGGTGGTTCTCGGCGCCGTGCATCCAGGTGTCATTGGAGACTTCGTGGTCGTCCCAGACCGCAATCATGGGCGCTGCCGCATGCAGGGCCTGCAGGTCGGCATCGCTCTTGTACTGGGCATGGCGCTGGCGGTAGTCGGCCAGGCTGACGATTTCGTTGGCCGGCAGGCTCTGGCGCTGCATGGCTTCGGCCTTGCCGTTGGCATAGCCGCCGCGCGCATATTCGTAGATGTAGTCGCCCAGATGCACGGTGGCGTCCAGGTCGCCCTGGCGTGCCGCATGCGCGTAGACATTGAAGTAGCCGGCCGGGTAGTTGGCGCAGGAAAACACGGCCAGCTTGACCTGCTGCACGGCGCCCACGGGCAGGGTTCGCGTGCGGCCCGTGGCGCTGGTCATGCCCTGGCAGCGAAAGCGGTAGTGGTAGCGCGTGGCGGGCCTGAGGCCCGTGGCATCGGCCTTGAAGGTGAAATCCTGGGTGGCGCGCGCCATGGCCTTGCCCGAAGTCACGAGGGTCTTGAAGTCGGCGTCCGATGCCACTTCCCACTCCACCTCGATGTCGCTGGAATGGCCCTGCGGCGGCGTCACGCGGGTCCAGAGGATGACGCGGTCACTCAACGGGTCGCCGCTGGCCACGCCGTGGCGGAACTCGACGGGAATGCGGCTGTCGCCATCCGACCCGCCGCAGCCGGCCAGTGGCAGCGCCAGGGCCGAGGCGCCCATGCCGCGCACGAAATGGCGGCGGCTGGCCACGAGGCCGGATTCGCGGGAGCCGGCTTTCGCCTGCTGCAGGATGTTGGTGATGCTCTCTTTGTGCTTCATGCTGGACCGGGGCCCGAAGGCCTCCGTGGGGTGGTATGAAGCCAGCGAGCATCGGCGGCGCAGGTGACAGGCAGATGTCACCTGCGCCTGGCGCTCAACTATGCAAACGCGGCGGCCAGGGCCTGCTCCAGGTCGGCACGCAGGTCCTGCACCGCTTCCAGGCCGATGGCAAAGCGCACCACGGTGCCGCTGCGCAGCTGGGGCGTGGGGCAGCTGCGCATGGACGACAGCTCATAGGGCACGACCAGGCTGATGGGACCGCCCCAGCTGTAGCCGATCTTGAACAGGCGCAGGCTGTCGCAGAAGCGGTCCACGGCCTGCTGGCCGTGGCGCGGATCGATGACCACGCTGAACAGGCCGGCGGCCACGCCCTCGCCGCCTGCGGCTGCGCCACACAGCGCCTTCCAGTTCTCGTGGCCCGGAGCGCCTTCCAGCGCCGGGTGCAGCACCTGGGCCACGGCCGGCTGCTGCTGCAGCCAGCGCGCCAGCTCGCGCGCGGCGCGGTCCTGGGCGTGGTAGCGCAGCGCGATGCTGGGCAGGGAGCGCAGCACGGCCTCGGTGTCGTTGCCGCCCACGCCCAGGCCCAGGCGCATGTGCGCCAGCTTGATGCGCATGTGCAGCGCCTGGTCGCGCGTGATGATGCTGCCCATGAGCACGTCGCCACCGCCGCTGGGGTACTTGGTCAGCGCATGCACGGTGGCATCCACGCCCAGGCTGTGCGTTCCATCGGCCAGCAGATCGAAGGGATTGAAGGCCAGGCCCGCGCCCCAGGTGTTGTCCAGCACGGTGGTGACGCCCCGCTCGCGGCACAGGCGCACCATGGCGATGAGGTCGGGGAACTCCATGGTCACCGAGCCCGGCGCCTCCAGCCAGACCAAACGCGTCTTGGGCGTGATTTTGGCTTCGAGGTCGGCAACATCCATGGCGTCATAGCACTGGTGGCGCACGCCGAAATGGGCCAGCTCTCCCTCGCTCAAGGTCTTGTTGGGGCCGTAGGCGTTGTCGGGCAGCAGCATCTCGTCGCCGGTGCGCAGCAGGGCCAGGGAGGTGGTCGCAATCGCAGCCAGGCCGCTGGGTACCAGCAGGCACTGCAGGCCGCCTTCCAGCGCGCTCAGGCGCTCTTCCAGCAAGAAGGTGGTGGGCGTGCCGTGCAGGCCGTAGGTATAGCTGCTCTTGTCCAGCCACTGGCGCCGGCGCATGGCCGCCACGTTCTCGAAGATCACCGTCGAGGCCTTGTGCACGGGCGGCTGCGGCGCAACAAAGCCCTCGGGCGGCTGGTAGGGATGGTGGATGAGATGGGTGCTGATCTGCAGGTCGGGTGTGGTCATGCAGCGCATCTTATGCGCTGGGCTGCAGCGTTCAGGCATAAAAAAACCAGGCGGGGAATCCGCCTGGTTTTCACAAGGGCAACGGAGCCGGTGGCTGCGATCAGCTGGCCTTGATCTCCAGCATGTTGCTGACGTTGTTCACGCCCTTGACGGACTTGGCAATGTCGCCTGCGCGCATCTTGAGTGCTTCGCTGGGGACCGAGCCGGTCAGCGTCACGGCGCCTGCCTTGGTGTCCACGTCGATCTTGAGGGCGGAGATATCGGGCTCCTTGATCAGGTCGGCCTTGATCTGGGCGGTGATGCCGGCGTCGTCGAGTGCGGCGCCTGCCTGGCTCATGGCGTTGTTGGTGGCCGCTTCGGCCTTGGCAGCACCTTCCTCGATCTTGGTGCCGGCGCTGCTCATGGCGTTGTCGATCTTCTGGCCGGCGCTTTGCGCGGCCTGCTGGGACTGCTGAACCGCAGAGTCGAGCTTCTGGCCCGCAGTGTCTTCGGTCTTGCCGCAGGCGGCAAGGCCGAAGGCCAGGGCAGACACGGCGAGGATCTGGCAGCAGCGTTGGGTGATGAAAGTCATGCGGTTACTCCTTGAATAGTTGTGAGGCGGTCAACACAGGCCTCGACTTTATTTATGGCCCTGGGACAAACCCATACGACGCCGACGCAAGCGCCTGTAGGACAAGCCCGAACATCCCGGCACCATCCAGTTAGCATGACAATAGCGGCCATGCATTCCCTGGCGCGCTGGTTTCCCTTCCTGGCATGGCCCAAACCTTCGGCAGCCGTGCTGCGCGGGGAGTTCTGGGCAGGTCTCACCGTTGGTCTGATGCTTCTGCCCCAGGGCGTGGCCTATGCTGCCCTTGCGGGCATGCCGCTGATCACGGGCATTTACGCATCCATCGTTCCGGCCCTGGTGGCCGTGCTGTTCAGCGGCTCGCCCCGTCTGGGCGTGGGACCCACCGCCCTGAGCGCGCTGCTGATCGGCGCCTCGCTCACAGGCCTGGCCGAGCCAGGCTCCGCGCACTGGGTGGCGCTGGCCGCATGGATGGCGATTCTGTCGGGCCTGGTGCAGTGGTCGCTGGGGCTGATGCGCGCCGGCTGGCTGCTCAACCTGGTGACCTCGCCCGTGCTCACCGGCTTCACGCAGGCTGCGGCGCTGCTGATCCTGGCCTCGCAGCTGCCCACGCTGCTGGGCCTGCGCTCGACCTGGGGTGCCGTCTGGAACACGCCGTCGCTGCAGCTTTTCGACTGGCAGTCCATCGTCTACGGCATGGCCAGCATTGCCTTGCTCGTGCTCGCCAAGCGCTGGCGTGCGGCCTTTCCCTCGGCCATCTTCATCATTGCGCTGACCGGCGTGATCAGTTGGGCCACGGACTTTGCCGACGACGGCGGCGCCGTGGTCGGCCATCTGCCCGCGGGCCTGCCCAGCTTCCAGCTGCCGGGGCTGCTGAGCTGGGACGAGTTCGGCGCCCTGGTGATGCCGGTGCTGGTGATCTCGCTGGTGAGCTTTCTGGAGACGGCCTCCAGCGCCCAGGTGGAGCACCAGCAGGCCGGCACGCGCTGGAACGAGAACCAGGACCTGGTCGCCCAGGGCCTGTCCAAGATCAGTGCGGGCCTGTTCGGCAGCTTTGCCACCAGCGCCTCGTTCTCGCGCTCGGCCGTGAACCTGCTGGCCGGCGCCAAGACGGGATGGTCCAACGTGTTCTCCATCCTGCTGGTGGTCATCGTGGTGATGTGGTTCATCCCGGCGCTGTACCACGTGCCCAAGGCGGCGCTGGCGGCCATCGTGATCACGGCCGTGGTCAGCCTCGTCAAGCCGCGTGTGCTGCTGCAGCTGTTCAAGGTGTCGCGCGTGGAGGGCAGCATTGCCCTGGCCACGCTGCTCCTGACCATCGTCACGGCGCCGCGCATGTACTGGGGCGTGTTCGCGGGCATCGTGCTGAGCCTGGGCTACTTCCTCTACCAGCGCCTGCACCCGCGCATCATCGAGGTGGGCCAGCATCCTGATGGCAGTCTGCGCGACCGCAACCTCTGGCAGCTGCCACCGCTGGCGCCGGGCCTGCTGGCCTTGCGCATGGATGCCGAGCTGGACTTCGGCTCGGCCTCGGCCCTGGAGCGACGCATCGGCGACGAATGGGCGCTGCGCCCCGAGACGCACCACCTGTGCCTGCTGGCCCAGCCCATCAACCGCATCGACGTGACGGGCGTGGAGACCTTCGTGCGCCTGCAGCTGCTGGTGGCCAAGCGCAGCGGCGTGCTGCACGTGGTGGGCCTGAAGTTGCCGGCCGAGCAGGTGCTGCTGCGCGCCGGCGCCCTGCACCGCGGGCCGCACCTGCGGCTGTACCGCACCGATGCGGAATTCCTCGCCGCGCTGGCCCTGCCGCCCTTCATATCTCGGCCGGGATCAACATCTGTTACCAGCGATGGTGCAAAAGTCGACGCCGGCGCGGCGACAATTGAGCCTACACACTGATACACTTCACCGGCTTTTGATTCAGCCCTCTGTGACTGCCCCCGCCTCCCACCAATCCGTATACCTGCGCGACCTGCGCCTGGCCACAGCCCACGCGCTGGTTACCCACGCTGGCGGGGCGGTCCATTTGCCCACGGATTCGCCGACGCGTTACCTGCAGGCGCTGATCGACGAACTGTGTTCGCTGTCGCTGCGCGACCCGCTCACGGGGCTGGCCAACCGCCGCCATTTCCGCACCATTGCCGAGCGCGAGATCGACCGCGTGGCGCGCTCGGGCGAAGCGGCGCTGATGCTGATGCTGGACATCGACCATTTCAAGCAGATCAACGACCAGCACGGCCATATCGTCGGCGACCGGGTTCTGCAGTCGGTGGCCCGAACCCTGACCAGTTGCGTGCGCCCCATGGACACGCTGGCCCGCTACGGAGGCGAGGAGTTCGCCATCGTGCTGCCGGCCTGCCCTGCGACGTTCGGCCTGTCTGTGGCCGAGCGCATACGCAGCGCCATCGAGCGCATGCCGGTGGTCATCTCACCCACGTTGACACTGCAGATCACCATCAGCATCGGCGGCGCCTATGCGCTGCAGTGGATACGCAGCACCACGACCTTGTGGACCGAGCGTGCCGACAAACAGTTGTACCTGGCCAAGTCTGCCGGCCGCAACCGCGTGCACATTGAAGAACAACCAGACAGTACGGTAAGCGCGGAGGAAAAAAGCCTGCTTTTCGGACCTTTGTATGCCCCCTCCCCGTTTGACAATGGGCTGAATCCAGATATTGCAACCGATGTGGACCCCGAAGATGGACTCCGCTGATAGCCCGGTGGTAAGCGACAACGCCATTCCCCACCCCTCCCTGCCCGCTGCCGTTTCGATGAGCGATGCCGTGCGCGCCAAGCCGCGCGGACACATCATCGCCGTGACCAGCGGCAAGGGCGGCGTGGGCAAGACCTTCGTTTCGGCCAACCTGGCCGCAGCGCTGACACGCCATGGCCTCAAGGTCCTGGTGCTCGATGCCGACCTGGGCCTGGCCAACCTGGACGTGGTGCTCAACCTCTACCCCAAGGTCACGCTGCACGATGTGTTCACCGGCCGTTCCACGCTGGAGGAAGCCATCCTGCCCGCCCCCGGCGGCTACTCGGTGCTGCTGGCCGGCTCGGGGATGATCGAGTACTCGCGGCTCACGCCCGAGATCCGCCAGCAGTTCACGCACACCATCGAGACGCTGGCTCCTCGCTACGACATCGTGCTGCTGGACACGGGCGCGGGCATCTCCGACGTGGTGCTGTTCTCGGTGTCCATGGCCACCGAAGTGCTGGTCATCGCCACGCCCGAGCCCACCTCGCTGACCGACGCCTATGCAGCCATCAAGGTGCTTGCCATTCAGCAAAAGCGCCAGCAGATCCGCCTGGCCATCAACCAGGCCGCGCGTCCCGGCGATGGCCGCGCCATCACGGGTCAGCTCCAGCAGGTGCTCAACCGCTTTGTCAGCACGGCCTCCGGCGAGCCATTGCGGCTCACGCACCTGGGCGACATTCCCTCCGACCCGGCCGTGCGCGAGGCCGTGATGCGACGCCAGTTGCTGCTGCAATCCATGCCCGGTGCACCGGCTTCGCTGGCCGTGGCCCAGCTGGCCAATAAAATCAAGGCCCTGCTGGTGTCGGGCGGCTGATCGGGCCGCCCCTCGCCGGCGACCCGATCCAACCTGCGGCCCTTGCCGCCCCCCGCCTGCCTGCCTGTGCCCGATATCCTCAATATTTCCTGCTACAAGTTCACGCCGCTGCCCGACGCAGCGGCGCTGCGCGACACCCTGGCCGAACGCGCCCAGGCCCTTGCGCTCAAGGGCACCATCCTGCTGGCCGAGGAAGGCATCAACTTCTTCCTGGCAGGCCCCGCCCAGGCGGTGCACAGCTTCGTCGATCAGTTGCGCAGCGATGAGCGCTTTGCCGACCTGGCCCCCAAGGAAAGCTGGTCCGACACCGTGCCTTTCCGCAAGATGCTGGTCAAGGTCAAGCGCGAGATCATCCGCATGGACCACCCCACCATCCGCCCGGCAGAGGGTCGCGCGCCTTCTGTCAGCCCCGCCACGCTGCGCCGCTGGCTGCAGCAGGGCCACGATGACGAGGGCCGCGAGGTGGTGACGCTGGATACGCGCAACGACTTCGAGGTCGATGCCGGCGCCTTCAAGGGCACCATCGACTGGCGCATCACCAAGTTCACCGAATTCCCGCCCGCGCTGCGTGCCCACAAGGCCGAACTGGCCGGCAAGACCGTGGTCAGCTACTGCACGGGCGGCATACGCTGCGAGAAGGCCGCCATCCTCATGCAGGACGAAGGCCTGGACCATGTCTATCAGCTCGAGGGCGGCATCCTCAAGTACTTCGAGGAGACCGACGGCGCCTTCTATGACGGCGGCTGCTTCGTCTTCGACGAGCGCCGCGCCGTGGACGCGGACCTGGCGGCCGCCCCCCAGCTGGAGCATCCGCAGGCCCAGGAGACTCCGTCTGCATAGGCCGATCCCCCAGCCCTGACCTGAAGCCCGGGGCATGCACGCCACGCTTGCGGCGTGCACCACCAATGCGGCCATACCGGCTGCAGCATCGGCTGCCGTTCAACCCAGAGCACGCACCGAGTTGCTGAGCGAGCGGGCGCAGGCCAGCAGCCCTGGGCCCAGGCGGGCCTGCGCCTCCTCCACCGTCCATCGGCTGGTCGGCGCGACGATGTGCACGGCGGCCACGGGACGGCCATGGCTGCCGATGACGGGCGCGCCCAGCGTCATGTCGCCCAGAAAGAGTTCCTCCCGGTTGACGGCATAGCCGCGCTGACGCGCCTGGGCCAGCTCATCGAGGATGGCGGCCTCGTCCGTGATGGTGAAACGTGTGTGCGCGGTTCGCTCGCTCTGGCGCAGCAGGGCCAGGGCTTCTTCATCGGGCAGTGCGCTCAGCCAGGCACGCCCCGAGGCAGTGCAGTACATGGGGATGCGGCTTCCAATGGGCATGTGCACCGGCACAAACTGGGCGCTGATGAAGCGTGCCACATAGACCATCTCCAGCCCGTCGGGCTCGGTCAGGCAGGTGGTCTCGGTCGTGATCTTGGTCAGTTCCGAAAGATACGGATTGGCCAGGTCGATCACCGGGTTGGCCGCCAGGTAGTTGTAGCCCACGCGCATGACGCGCGGCGCGAGCTGGTAGCGCCGGGTTTGCGGATGCTTGCGGACGTAGCCCAACTGCTCCAGCGTGAACACCATGCGTTGCGCCGAGCTTTTGTTGATGCCCGCAGCGGCGGCCACATCGGCCAGCGTCATGCTCCGGTGCTGCGCGCTGAAGGCGCAGAGCACGGCCAGGCCCTTCTCCAGCGACTGGTTGAACAGGGGGTTGGCGTCGTCATCCATCGGTGACGAAGCGGGTTGAGACGGTGCTTGCATGGCGGCAAGTATAGGCATCCACATCAAAAGAATCGCATATCGATTTCTTTGAATTGCTTAGTGGTTTTCTCTTATTTCTTGAAGATTCATCCACATTGATCATTGGCACGTTTCCGAGAATTCTCCGCTGCAGGCGAGGGGCAGCCCCCAAGGTGACCTGTCCCTGCTCTTTCCTTCCGTCGTTCACGCCAAGGAGTCAGGCAATGCCAGGTTTTGTCCACCGCGTCCTCCACCTCGCCTTGGGCCTGTGTGCCGCCGGCGCCGTCGCGCTGGCTGCGGCGCAAGGCGGCAGCGCCCCGGCCAGCTACAACGTGGGCGCCACGCCCACAGGCATTCCGTTCACCTTTCTGGACGTCAAGAGCAACAGCATCCAGGGCATGATGGTCGACACCATGCAGGCCGTGGCCAAGGCCGGAGGCTTCCAGGCCCATGTGCAGCAGACCAGCTTTGCGGCGCTGATCCCCTCGCTCACATCCAGCAAGATCGACATCATCTCGGCGGCCATGCTCAAGACCGCCGCACGCCAGCAGGTGGTCGATTTCAGCGATGCGGTCTACTCCTACGGCGAGGGCCTGATCGTCAAGGCCGACGATGCCAAGGCCTATGTATCACTGGACGATCTCAAGGGCGAGGTCGTCGGTGCCCAGGTGGGCACGGTGTTCTACGACCTGCTGCAGAAAAAGGGCATCTTCAGGGAAGTGCGCAGCTACGACTCGGTAGCCGACATGACGCGCGACCTGGCGCTTGGCCGCATCAAGGCAGGGCTGGGTGACCAGCCCATCATTGCCTACCAGATACGCCAGCACAGCTTCCAGGGCGTGAAGCTGGCCGAAAGCTACAAGCCCTCCAACGTGGGGGATGTGTGCCTGGTGGTGCGCAAGGGAGACACCGAAACCCTGGCCCGCCTGAACAAGGCCATCGCCACCATCAAGGCAGACGGCACCCTGGCCCAGATCGTCAAGAAGTGGGGCATCTGAGGACATCGGACGCCCGTCGGATCGCCTCGCGCATCACCCCCTTTGCCGCGCAATGCACGGCAATGACACCTTCGAGGAAAGTACGCCATGCAAGCATTTGTGCAGCACGCGCGAGAGTTCCTGCCCATCCTGCTGCAAGGAGCGGTGGTCACGGTGCAGGTCACCGCGCTGTCGTTCCTGTTGTCCAGCGCGATCGGACTGGTGCTGGCGCTGGGCAAGCTCTCACCCGTGCGCGCCGTCTCGTGGGCCGCGTCGACCGTGGTCAATGTGATACGGGGCCTGCCCATCATCGTGCAGCTGTTCTACATCTACTTCGTGCTGCCCGAGGTCGGCATCCAGCTCACCGCCTTCCAGGCCGGGGTGATCGGCCTGGGCATTGCCTATTCGGCCTATCAGGCAGAAAACTTCCGCGCCGGCATCGAGGCGGTGGACCCAGGCCAGCGGGAAGCCGCATTGGCCATGGGCATGCGACCGGCCCTGCTCATGCGCCGCGTGGTGCTGCCGCAGGCATTCCGCATAGCGCTGCCGCCCTACGGCAACACCCTGGTGATGATGCTCAAGGACTCGTCCCTGGTCTCCACCATCACCGTGGCCGAGATGACGCGCCAGGGCCAGCTGATCGCAGCGTCCACCTTCCAGAACATGACGGTCTACACCCTGGTCGCCCTGCTCTACCTGGCCATGAGCCTGCCGCTGATATGGGGGCTCAGGCGTCTGGAGAAGCGCTTTGGAGCGGGAAGGAAGTCGCCATGATCGAGATCGATCACCTGGAAAAGGCCTACGGCGAGCATCGCGTGCTGCGGGGCGTCAACCTGCGCGTGGCACGTGGAGAGGTGGTGTGTCTGATCGGCCCTTCGGGTTCAGGCAAGTCCACGGTGCTGCGCTGCATCAACGGCCTGGAGTCGTACCAGGGCGGCGAGGTGCGCGCCTTCGGTGAGCGCGTGGACACACGCGCGCCGTCCATCCACGCGCTGCGCAGCCGCATGGGCATGGTCTTCCAGCGCTTCAACCTCTTCCCGCACCGCACCGTGGTGCAGAACGTGATGGAAGGCCCCATCCATGTGAAGGGCCAGGCGCCCGGCCAGGCCCATGCCGAGGCATTGGAGCTGCTGCGCAAGGTAGGTCTGGCAGACAAGGCACAGGCTTGGCCCGCACAGCTTTCGGGCGGGCAGCAGCAGCGGGTGGCCATTGCCCGCGCCCTGGCCATGAAGCCAGAGGCCATGCTGTTCGACGAACCCACTTCGGCCCTGGACCCCGAACTGGTAGGCGACGTGCTGGGCGTGATGCGCCAGCTGGCCGAAGAAGGCATGACGATGATCGTGGTCACGCACGAGATGGCCTTTGCTCGCGAGGTGGCCGACCGCGTGTGCTTTCTGCACGGCGGCACCATCGTGGAGGAAGGCCCTTCGGCCCAGTTGCTGGGCGCACCGCGCCATGCACGCACGCAGGACTTCCTGCGGCGCGTGCTGCACCAGCACTGTGCGCCATCAGAAGGTGCGGCATGAGGATGGCAGCTACCGCCTCCATCGCATCGTCTTCGTCGGTACGCCCCGTGCTGTCGCACCCGTCAGCGCCATCGCTGTGGGCGGCCACTGCACCCGCCGCACCGCCCACGCCACCGCTGGCAGCAGCGCTGACCACCACCGACGTGCTGGTGATCGGCGCGGGATATACCGGCCTGTCGGCAGCACTGCACCTGGCCGAAAGCGGCGCCAGCGTGTGCGTGCTTGACGCCCATGCTCCCGGCTGGGGCGCGTCGGGCCGCAACGGCGGCCAGGTGAACCCCACCCTCAAGTACGACCCCGACGAACTGCAGCGCATCCACGGCGCCGCTCGTGGCGAGCGGCTGATCGACGCCGTCTCCCGCTCGGCCGACCTTGTGTACGGGTTGATCGAACGCCACGGCATCGACTGTGCGCCCGTGCGCGCCGGCTGGCTGCAGGTCGGATACACCCAGCAGGCGGTGGACGGCATGCATGCGCGCGCCCGGCAGTGGGAGCGGCGCGGCGTGCGCGTGGAACTGCTGGACCGCACTGCCACGGCAGCACGCACCGGCACGCCCGCGTTTGCCGGCGGCTGGCTGGACGGCCGCGCCGGCGCCATACAGCCCCTGGCCTACGTGCGCGGACTGGTGCGCGCCGCACAGACCCTGGGCGCGCAGGTCCACAGCGGATCGCCCGTGCTGGCACTGGAGCGGCAGGGCACGGACCATTGGGCCGCCACCACGGCCCAGGGTCAACGCATACAGGCCAGGCAGGTGCTGCTGGCCACCAACGGCTATACCGATGGTCTGTGGCCTGGCCTGGCGCGCACGGTACTGGCAGCCAACAGCTTCATCGTGGCCACACAGCCCCTGGGCAAGGCGGGCGCGCACATCCTGCCCGGGGGCGAGACAGGCTCGACCTCGCAGCGCCTGCTGCTGTACTTTCGCAAGGACGCACAAGGCCGTCTGCTCATGGGCGGGCGCGGACATTTTGCGGACCCGCAGGGTGCAGGCGACTATGCCCACCTGGAACGCGCCGTGGCGCTGATGTTCCCCGGACTGGGCCCCCTCCAATACGAGTACCGCTGGGCAGGGCGCATCGCCGTCACACGCGACTTCATGCCCCACCTGCACCAGCCTGCCCCCGGCATCACCATGGCCCTGGGCTACAACGGCCGCGGCATTGCCATGGCCACCCTGCTGGGGCGGGAGGCGGCCGCGCTGATGGCCGGCGGAAATGCGCCGGCCTGCCCCTTTCCGGTAACGCCGGTTCAGCCGATACCGCTGCATGGGTTGCAACGGTTGTACATAGCGGCAGGGGTGGCTTGGTACAGCCTGCTGGATCGGCTGGGTGCGTGAGGTTCAGTGGAGCCGGCCGATCAAGCCGCGCCGGCCTGGCGCACCAGCCGCAGCGCCTGCTGCGCCACGCGCTCGCCGAACAGGCGCGCGGTCTCCAGGTCGCCCGGCAGCATCTCGGCGGCCGAGGCATCCGAGGCCGATTGCGCCATGGCGCCGCTGAAGGCGCCTATCCAGTTGAGGTCGTTGCGCTGCGCGGCGCGCGCGTTGGACGGCAGCATGCCGCTGCCCACCCACAGCCCGCCGTGCTGCATGGCCAGCTGGAACAGATAGTCCAGCGTGGTCTGCTTGTTGCCGTTGACGCTGGCACTGTTGGTGAAGCCGGCGAATAGCTTGTCCTTCCAGGCCTGCACGAACCACGGCTTGGACGAGGTATCGGCAAAGCGCTTGAACTGCCAGCTGGGCCCGCCCATGTAGGTGGGCGAGCCGAAGATGATGGCATCTGCCGCCGCCAGCAGCTCCCAGCCGCCGGCAGGCAGCTGGCCGTCGCTGTCTATGGCCAGCATGCGCGCACCCGCGCCATCGGCCACGGCCTGGGCCATGCGCTGGGTGTGCCCGTAACCCGAGTGGTAGACCACCACGATATCTGCCATACAAGAAATCCTCGGGCGCCGGCCACGGCTCCAGGCCGGCAGGCGCCACATTCATCGATCATCCACGCCAAAAGGCCCCACAGCGCTGCTGCGGGGCCCACTCAGGCCGGTAGCCTAACAAAAATAAAGGAGCTGGCGGCAGTGCGCGGGCCACTCAATGGAGCCGTGCATCCACACTCCAGCCACCGGCGCCATGGGCGGCAAAGCCCAGCAGGCCGCCCGTGACGGCGATGTTCTTCCAGAACAGCAGCTGCTGCATCATGGCCGCGTCAGCCGGCACGCTCCAGTAGGCATGGAAGAAGAAGCTGGCCACCAGCGTGAAGAAGGCCAGCGCCAGGGCCGCCCAGCGCGTGCACCAGCCCAGCAGCAGGGCCAGCCCGCCGACGATCTCCACCACCAGGGCCACGGCCACGCCGATCTGCGGCATGGGCATGCCCACCGAGGCCGCATAGCCCACCGTGCCGGCGAAGCCTCCGATTTTCTGAAAGCCCGCAGGCACGAACATCAGCGCGATCAGGATGCGGCCGGCCAGCGCCAGCGGGTTGCTCAGACGGTTCAGCATGATGGTTACTCCTCGTGAATGCTCAGGCTTGCAGATCGAACACCAGGACCTCGGACTGTTCCCCGTCGTGCAGGCGCAGTCGCGGTTCATTCTCCACAAGGGCCGCATCGCCCGTTGTCAGCCGTTGCCCATTGACGCTCAGCGCGCCGCGCACCAGGTGCACATAGGTTTTGCGGCCGGGGGGCAGCTCCATTTCGGCGTGCTCATCGCCGTCGAACAGGCCGGCATAGAGCCGGGCATCGGCATGGACGGTGACCGAGCCATCCGCGCCATCGGGCGAGGCCACCAGGCGCAGGCGGCCGCGCTTTTCCTCGTCGGCAAAGGCTTTCTGCGCATAGCCGGGCGCAATGCCCGTCTCGCTGGGCAGCAGCCAGATCTGCAGGAAATGCGTGGTCTGGCCCGGTGCGTGGTTGTGCTCGCTGTGCACCACGCCCGAGCCGGCGCTCATGCGCTGCACCTCTCCCGGCGAGATGGTCTGCTCATTGCCCATGCTGTCCTTGTGCGAGAGCCGGCCTTCGAGCACGTAGCTGATGATCTCCATGTCCTTGTGGCCATGGGCGCCAAAGCCCGTGCCCGGGGCGATATGGTCTTCATTGATCACGCGCAGGTTGCCAAAGCCCATGTGGCGCGGATCGTGATAGCCCGCAAACGAGAAGCTGTGGTGCGAGCGCAGCCAGCCGTGGTCGGCATGGCCGCGTTCGCGGGATTTGCGCAGGGCGATCATGTGTATGTCCCTTTCAACTGGTCAGATCTTCAAAACTCTTGCGTCGGTGACTCCACTGTAGAAGCCGCTGTAGCAGGCCAGGCACAGCGGGATTGATGGCATCATTCAAAGCTTTTGAATCCATAACGCCCCATGCCCAGCCCCCGCGACGTGCTCACTCCCGACAGCCTGGCCATGCTCCAGGCCATTGCCGAGGCCGGCAGCTTTGCCGCCGCCGCACGCCAGCTGGGCCTGGTGCCAAGTGCCCTGACCTACCGCGTGCGCCAGATAGAGGATGCGCTGGACGTGCTGCTGTTCGACCGCCGCTCGCGCCACGCCCAGCCCACCGAGGCCGGCCGGGAGCTGCTGCGCGAAGGCACCCGGCTGCTGCATGAGATCGACACCGTGGCCCACCGCGTGCGCCGTGTGGCCACGGGCTGGGAGCCGCATCTGACCATCGTGGTGGACGGCGCCGTGGCGCGCACGCCCATGCTGGAACTGGTCGAGGCCTTCTACGCCATGCAGCCGCCCACGCGGCTGAAGCTGCGCGACGGCATCCTCACCGGCACGCTGGAGACGCTGACCTCGGGCCGCGCCGACCTGGCCATCGGCGTGGCCGTCAACTCCAGCAACGTGGCGGGCCTGCAGGCCTGCGAACTGGGCGAGCTGGACTTCGTCTTTGCCGTGGCGCCCCACCATCCGCTGGCCACGGCGCCCGAGCCCATCACCGACGCGACGCTGCTGCAGCACCGCATCATCGCCGTGGCCGATTCAGGCCTGCGCGACAGCGCCAGCATGGGCCTGCTCAGCGGCCAGGACATCTTCACCGTGGACTCCATGCAGGCCAAGATCGAGGCACAGGTGCGCGGCATAGGCTGCGGCTTCCTGCCCCATTTCATGGCCGACGTCTATGTGCAGGCCGGCCTGCTGGTAACGCGCCAGGTCGCCCGGCCCTCGCGCAATGTGCGCATGCACTACGCATGGTCCTGCCCGCCGCAGCAGGACCCGCCGCGCGCGCTGCAGTGGTGGCTGCAGCAGCTGGAAAGCCCCGCCACGCGCCGCGCTCTCATGGAAAATCATCACCGACATTGAGCTGGCGCACGCCGCCGGGCGGTCTGTGCGGGTGTAGAGTGGTTACAGGTCCCGGCCTGCTCCGCCGCTGCGGCGAAGCAGGCCGGCAAGGACATGCTTCCCGGAATCTGCCACTGCCCGCAAAGGTCTGCTCCATGAACGCTTCCCGCGCCGCCTCCAAGTCCACGGTCAAGAAAAAGGCCACCAAGCCCCCCGAAGCCTCCAAGGCGCGCCCCAAGGCCGGCGCGCGCCGCATCGCCGTGATCGGTGCCGGCATGGCGGGCCTGGCCTGCGCCCGCACGCTGATGCAGGCCGGCCACGATGTCCATGTCTACGAACGGCTGCCCCAGGTGGGCGGGCGCATGCGCTCCGTCAACGCCGCGCATGGCGCCTTCGACATCGGCGCGCAGTATTTCACCGTGCGCGACAAGCGCTTCGAGCTGGCCCTGCAGACCGTGCCCGGCCTGTGCCGCCCCTGGAGCGTGAGCACGCTGCGCGTGCTGGATGCGCAGGGTCGCCAGTCCAGCGCCGCACCCGCACCCACCGAGGCCCATTGGGTGGCCACGCCCGACATGCAGGCCCTGCCCATGGCCTGGGCCGCGCCGCTGTGGGACGCCGACCGCCTGCATCTGGGCCAGCGCGTGACCAAGCTCGAACGCCAGCCCGGCTCGCGCGGCTGGAGCCTGCATGTGGAGACGACCGAGCCGACCACGCAGATCCGCACGGGATTCGATGAAGTGATACTCGCCCTGCCCGCGCCCCAGGCGCGCCAGCTGCTGCAGACCACGCCCCTGGCCCTGTCGCTGGTGCAGGGCATGGCGGCCGTGGAGATGGCACCCTGCTGGGCGCTGACGCTGTCCTATCCCATGGCCACCGAGGCCGGCCTGTCCACCCTGGGCCCACAGTGGAATGCAGCCCGTACCACCCATGAGCGTGCAGTCTGGGTGGCGCGCGAATCGTCCAAGCCGGGACGCTCCCAGAGCGAGCGATGGACCGTGCTGGCCAGCCCCCAATGGTCCCAGGAGCACCGCTCCGACGACGCGCCCCGCGTGCTGGCCAAGATGCAGAAGGCCTTTGGCGAGATCACGCGCATCCGCATCCCCCCCCGCCATGCCAGCGTCTATCTCTGGCCCCATGCCCAGACCCTGTCGCCGCTGGGCAGCAGCCATTTGCGCAACAAGGACGCCGGCCTGGGCCTGTGCGGCGACTGGTGCATTGGCCGCCGTGTCGAGGATGCCTTCGTCTCGGGGCTGGAGATGGCGCTGGCCATGGTTGCGGACTGAGCCGGGGCAGTGTCCGGCTCCCAGGTCATGGCAAGGGGCGGCGCGAGGCTTTAACATCCGGCCCCGATGATTTGCGCCGTCCCTCAGTCCCCCGATCCCGGCATTGCCACCGCGGCCTCCCCCTATGTGGGCCGCTTTGCGCCCTCGCCCACGGGCCTGCTGCACGCAGGCTCCCTGGTGGCAGCGCTGGCCAGCTGGCTGGATGCCCGGGCCCACGGCGGGCGCTGGCTGGTGCGCATCGAGGACATAGACCCCCCGCGCTGCCAGCCCGGTGCCGACATGGCCATCCTGGGCCAGCTCGCCGCCTGCGGCCTGCTGCCCGACGAGGAGCCGGTCTGGCAATCCCGCCGCGGCGCCCTCTACGAGGCCGCTGTGGAGCAGCTCAAGGCCAGCGGCCTGGCCTATCCCTGCGGCTGCACACGCAAGGACATCGAGGCCGCCTGGGACCGCCTGGGCTGGATCCATGAACGCCATGTGGAGCGCCCCTACCCCGGCACCTGCCGCGACGGCCTGCATGGCAAGAGCCCCCGCGCCTGGCGCTTTGCGCTGGACCACTTTGCCGGCCGCCACCCCGTGCTGCACTGGCAGGACCGCCGCATGGGCGCCCAGCAGCAGGACGTGACCCACAGCGTCGGCGACTTCGTGCTGCGCCGGGCCGATGGCCTGTGGGCCTATCAGCTGGCCGTGGTCGTCGATGACGGCCTGCAGGGCGTCACCCATGTGGTGCGCGGCGCCGACCTTGCCGACAATACGCCCCGCCAGATGCTGCTGCAGCGCGCCCTGGGCCTGCCCGCCCCGCAGTACCTGCATACGCCGCTGGTGCTCATGCCTGACGGCGAGAAACTTTCCAAGCAGCACGGCGCCCCCGCCCTGGACCTGAGCGTCCCCCTGGCCACGCTTCGCACCGCCGCCACCCACCTGGGCCTGCCCCAGCCTTCTCCACAGACCGCATTGGGCGAAGCGCTGCAGTTCTGGGTACGGAGCTGGCGCCATACATACAATTGAGCCCGTGAACCCAATTCCTTCCTCCCACGCCGAGCAGTCCCTGGACGGCGACATCCCGAACACCATGCCCGCTGCCTCCGGCACGCCGCATGATTGCCCTTCACCCTCCACGCCTGCGGCCGCGCGTAGCGGCCAGCCGCCCGAGGGCGTGGCCCATCCCAAGACCATCAAGAGCTATGTGCGCCGCGCCGGCCGCACCACGACCGGCCAGGCCAAGGCCTTCGAGGAACTGGGCCCGCGCTTCGTGCTCAACTACCAAGCCGCGCCGCTGGACGCCGCAGCCACCTATGGCCGCCAGGGCCGGCTGATCCTGGAGATCGGCTTCGGCATGGGCGAGGCCACGGCACACATTGCGCGCGTGCGCCCCGACGACAACTTCCTATGCTGCGAGGTGCACGAGCCTGGCGTGGGCGCCCTGCTCAAGCGCATTGGCGAGCAGGACATCACCAACATCCGCATCCTGCAGCACGACGCCGTCGAAGTCATAGACAACATGCTGCCCGAGGCCAGCCTCGACGGCGTGCACATCTTCTTTCCCGATCCCTGGCACAAGAAGAAGCACAACAAGCGCCGCCTGATCCAGGAGCCGCTGGTGGCCAAGCTGGCGCGCCGGCTGCGCCCCGGTGGCTACATCCACTGCGCCACCGACTGGGAACCCTACGCAGTGCAGATGCTGGAAGTGCTGGGCGCCGAGCCCCTGCTGGCCAACACGGCACAAGGCTATGCCGCCAAGCCCGACTACCGGCCGCTGACCAAGTTCGAGAACCGCGGCATCCGCCTGGGCCACGGCGTATGGGATCTGGTGTTTGAGCGCCGCTGAGCCGGTCGCGCCCTCCTCCAAGACAAGGCCTCGCATGCAGCCATTGCTACAGAATCTGGTCGAGATGACGGCCCACCGGGACCATCTGCGATTGGAAATCTCGGTGCTGTCCACCTTGTTCAAGCTCAACGGCGTGGTGCAGGTGCGGGCGCTGGAGCTGTTCGCCATGCCTGACGGCAGGCACTGCGTGCGTGCGCGCACCTGGAGCCAGGGCGATGAGGTCATGTCCACCGATGCCGAGGCCCTGTACGACCCGCAGAGCGTGGAGCTGTCCTCCATGCCCTCGCTGCAGCAGGCCCTGCAGCAGCGCGCCCTGGTCGCCTCGGCCGTGCAGCCCGATGGCCGCCATGTGCTGTGGCTGCCGCTGTGGCGCCAGGAGACGGCCTACCACTGCCTGGAGATTGCCCAGTCCACGGCCTTCTCGCCCAGCCGGCTGGATGTGATCCAGGGCATCTTCGGCGTCTATCACAACTACCAGAGCCTGCTGGACTACAGCGAGCGCGACGCGCTGACCGGTCTGCTCAACCGCAAGACCTTCGACGAGCAGTTCCTGCGCCTGTCTCTGCAGGAGCCGCCGGCAGCCATGCCTGGCGTGGCCACGCAAGATGTTCCGGGCCAGTGGCTGGCCGCCATCGACATCGACCATTTCAAGCGCATCAACGACCGCTTCGGCCATCTGTATGGCGACGAGGTGCTGATCCTGGTGGCCAACATCCTGCGCAGCTGCTTCGATGCCAAGGACCGCGTATTCCGCTTCGGCGGAGAGGAGTTCGTGGTGCTGCTGCGCTCGGTCAGCCTGGCCAATGCGCGCAAGGCGCTGGAGCGCCTGCGCCACGATGTGGAGAGCTACGAGTTTCCCCAGGTCGGCCGCATCACCGTGAGCGCGGGATTTGCCGCCATGGGCACGGGCGCGCCCGTGGAGGTTCTGGGGCATGCCGACCAGGCGCTCTACCACGCCAAGGAACATGGCCGCAACCAGACCTGGTACTACGGCGACCTGATCACCCAGGGATTGCTGGCACCCCAGGTGAACAGCAACGACATCGAACTGTTCTGAGCCCGACCTGAGGTCAGGCCGTGTCGGCCACGCGCACGCAGTCGCGCCCGGCGTGCTTAGCCTCGTAGAGCATGGCATCGGCACGCTGCAGCAGTTGCTGCACGCCCTCGCCGCCACGCAATTGGGCCACGCCAAAGCTGGCCGTCAGCATCAGATCCAGCCCGTGGACATGCACGGGCATGGTGCGCACGGTCTCGCGCAGTTGACCGGCCAGTGCCCCGGCCCGGGCCGCAGCGACACCAGGGATCACGATCAGGAACTCCTCCCCGCCGTAGCGCGCCATCCAGTGCGCCGACGAATCCAGCTCCAGCGCACGCTGGCAGCGCAGCGCCACCTCGCGCAGCGCGGCGTCGCCAGCGGCATGGCCGTGCCTGTCGTTCACCCGCTTGAAGTGGTCCACGTCCACGAACATCACGCTCAGCGCCGCGCCCCGGTCCCGGCTCTGGACGACCTCGGTCGCCAGGCGCTCGTCCATGGCGCGCCGGTTGAGGCAGCCGGTCAGCGCGTCGGTCAGCGACATGCGCTTGACCTCTTCCACCAGCTCCTGCAGTTGCCCGGTGCGCTGGGCCACCAGCAGGTCCAGATGCTCGATGTGGCCGCGCAGGTCATGCTGCAGCTGGGCAAAGCCCTGCACCACCAGATCGATCTCGTCGTGCTGGCCGCGCCGGGTCCGCTCCAGCACCAGTGGCCGCGACAGCTCGTTGGGCTTGAGGCTGGCCGCAAAGCCTGCAATCTGCTGCAGCGGCTGGCGAAGTTCGCGGCGCATCACCCAGGCCACCATCAGGCAGACCAGGGCCGTGAACAGCGCATAGCCCAGCAGCACGCGCAGCGTGGAGTCGCGCAGCACCTCCAGGTAGTGGCCCCGGTTTTCCCAGACCTGCAACTCACCCAGCGGCAGGCTGGACTGGCTGTGCCTGGGCGCCGCAATGGCCATGGACACGGCGGGGGCCTGGCCATCCCTGGGCTCGCCGGCCTCGTACATCTCGCCCGTGGAGGTGACGCGCAGCTGCACATGGCCGACCAGGGGCAGCCGGCCCAGCCACTGCACCTGCTCGTGCACCAGGGCAGGCTCTATATCCCACAGCGCTGCCGACAGCGAGATCATGCTGTTGGTCACCACCGTCTCCATGGAACGGCGAAACTCCTGCTGCCCCTTGCGGTACTCCCACCAGGCGTGGGCACCGCCGAACACCAGCATGCAGGCCACGGCCAGCAGCATGATGCGCACAATCAGCAAGGAGGCGATCGAACGGAAGCGGGGCATGGAAGGCGCTCAGCGCAGCAGGTGCTTCAACTCGAATCCGTAGCGCCGCAGCCGGGGATTGAGGTGCTTGCTGTAGCTGCGAAAGTCCAGCGGAGCCAGGGGCGCGCTGATCCTGTGCTCGTAGCGGTCGATCTGGGACTTGTCCAGCAAGGCGAACATGGGCCGCACCTGCTCCAGCCCTTCGGTGGCGAAATCGCTGCCGTGCGCATGGTCGTACAGCATGACCAGGGCCCAGGCGCCCGTGAGGAAATGGCCGCCCGCCAATGCGCTCAGCTCGCCCGTGCGCAGCGCCGTCATGGCGGCGGCCGATGAATTGATGGCACTGAAGAAGGCATCGTGCCCGGGCGCTCCCCCGCGCGCACGCCAGGCCTGCATGGCGCCAAAGGCCATCTCGTCGTTGCCGGCCCACACCAGGCGCACTTCGGGATAGCGCTGGAACAGCACGGCCGCCTGCTGCTCGGCGCGTTCGCGGCGCCATTCGCCAAAGACTTCCTGCTGCAGCACCACGTCGCCGGCCTCGGCCGCTGCGCGGCGCATGCCGGCATTGCGCTCCACCGACGAGGGCGTGGAGCGGTCGCCGGCAATGGCCACCATGTGCAGCCGGCCATCGGCCGCACGCGCGTGGCCCGACGCCCGCGCGGCGGCGAACAAGGCCTTGGCCGTGAGGTAGCCGGCCTCTTCGGCGCCCGGCTCCAGGCTGCCCAGCCAGTGGCGATAGCGCTCTCGCGCCACGCCGGTCTGGCCACGCAATGTCTCGGGCACGCCACTGAAGGCCATGAAGCTGTCTATGCCTGCCGCCTCCAGCGTGCGCAGGATTTCGGGCGCCACGCTGTAGTCGTTGGTGAACATCACGTAGCGGGGCCGCTGCGCCTTGGGCAGGGCCGCGATCTGCCGCGCGATCTCGATGGGGCGCAGGTGGTCGCGCTGCGCATAGCGCACCTGCAGCTGCATGCCCAGGCTGCTGGCCGCGTCCTGCATGGCCTCGCTGACCGTGGTCCAGTAGCGCTCGTCGGACCGGCCGGGGTTGATGAAGACCACGCTTTGCGCGGCGGCAGCGGCCGATTGCGCCACCACGCCCATCACGCACGCCATGCGCAGCGCCCACGGCAAGACGCCCCGGTGGAGGAATCCACCGGGGCGTCCCGAAGCGGGAGCAGCAGCAATCATCTGCCGCGCAGCTGGATCAGGCGCGCTCTGCCACCCAGGCCTGCACGGCGGCCAGCGCGGCCGGCAGGCCCGCTGCATCCGTGCCACCGGCCATGGCCATGTCGGGCTTGCCGCCGCCCTTGCCGCCGACCTGGCTGGCCACGAAGTTCACCAGCTCGCCAGCCTTGATGCGCGAGGTCTCGGCCTTGGTCACGCCGGCAGCCAGCTGCACCTTGTCGCCATCGACCGCCGCCAGCACGATGGCGGCGGCGCCCAGCTTGTCCTTGAGCTTGTCCATGGTCTCGCGCAGGGTCTTGGCATCGGCGCCTTCCAGCCTGGCGGCCAGCACCTTGATGCCCTTGACGTCGACGGCCTGACCGGCCAGTTCGTCGCCCTGGCTGGAAGCGAGCTTGCCCTTGAGCGCAGCCACTTCCTTCTCCAGCGCACGGATCTGCTCCAGCGCGCCGCCGATGCGGGTGTTCAGCTCGGCCGTCGGCGCCTTCAGCGCAGCGGCCGCCTGGTCCACCGTGGATTCCAGCGATTGCAGGTAGGCCAGCGCGTTCTCGCCGGTCACCGCCTCGATGCGGCGCACGCCAGCGGCCACGCCGCCTTCGCCCACCACCTTGAACAGGCCGATGTCGCCTGTGCGCTGCACGTGGGTGCCGCCGCACAGCTCGCGGCTGGTGCCGATGTCCAGCACGCGCACGGAGTCGCCGTACTTCTCGCCGAACAGCATCATGGCGCCCGTGGCCTTGGCCGATTCGATGTCCATCACCCGCGCGTCGGTGGGCGTGTTGGCCAGGATCTCGGCGTTCACGCGGCGCTCGATCTCGCGGATCTCGGCAGCGGTCACGGCCTGGTTGTGGGCAAAGTCGAAGCGCGTGCGCTCGGCGTTGACCAGCGAGCCCTTTTGCTGCACGTGGTCGCCCAGCACTTCGCGCAGGGCCTTGTGCATGATGTGCGTGACCGAGTGGTTGCGCATGGTGGCGGCACGCAGCTGCGTGTCCACCTCGGCCTGCACGGCATCGCCCACCTTCAGGCTGCCGGACTCCAGCACGCCATGGTGGCCGAACACATCGGCCTTGATCTTGAGCGTGTCCTCGACCGCGAAGCGCGCGCCTGCGGTGCTGATCACGCCCTGGTCGCCCACCTGGCCGCCGGACTCGGCGTAGAAGGGTGTGGTGTCGAGCACGACCACGCCGCTCTGGCCGGCCTTGAGTTCCTGCACGGCGCAGCCTTCGGCATACAGTGCCACCACCTTGGCGGCCTCGGCCAGCTTCTGGTAGCCGGTGAAGGCATTGGCCTGGCCCGTGTACTCGAGGGCGCGGTCCATCTTGAACTTGCCAGCCGCGCGGGCCTTGTTCTTCTGTTCTTCCATGGCGGCCTGAAAGCCTGCCTCGTCCACGCCCAGGCCACGCTCGCGGCAGACGTCGTTGGTCAGGTCCAGCGGGAAGCCGTAGGTGTCGTGCAGCTTGAAGGCCACGTCGCCGGGCAGCACCTTGGCGCCACCGGCCAGCGCCGCATCCAGGATTTCCATGCCGTTGGCCAGGGTCTCGAAGAAGCGTTCTTCCTCGACCTTGAGCACTTCGGTGATGCGCGCTTCCTGCTCGCGGATCTTGGGATAGGCGTCGCCCATCACGGCCACGAGGTCCTTGACCAGCTTGTGGAAGAACGGCGTCTTCTGGCCCAGCTTGTAGCCGTGGCGGATGGCGCGGCGCACGATGCGGCGCTGCACGTAGCCGCGGCCTTCGTTGGACGGGATCACGCCGTCGGCCACCAGGAAGGAGGTGGCGCGGATGTGGTCGGCAATGACCTTGAGCGACGGGGTCTCGAGGTCGGCAATGTGCGTCTCGCGCGCAGCCGCCTTGATCAGTGCCTGGAACAGGTCGATCTCGTAGTTGCTGTGCACATGCTGCAGGATGGCGGCCAGGCGCTCCAGGCCCATGCCGGTATCCACGCAGGGGGCGGGCAGCGGCTTGACGTTGCCCTGTTCGTCCATGTCGAACTGCATGAACACGTTGTTCCAGATCTCGATGAAGCGGTCGCCGTCTTCGTCAGGGCTGCCCGGAGGGCCGCCGGCCACGTGCGCGCCGTGGTCGTAGAAGATTTCCGAGCAGGGGCCGCAGGGGCCGGTGTCGGCCATCATCCAGAAGTTGTCGCTCTTGTAGCGGCCGCCCTTGTTGTCGCCGATGCGGATCACGCGCTCGGGCGGCAGGCCGATTTCCTTGGTCCAGATGTCGTAGGCCTCGTCGTCCTCGGCGTAGACCGTGGCCAGCAGGCGCTCCTTGGGCAGCTTGTAGACCTCGGTCAGCAGTTCCCAGGCCCACTTGAGCGACTCGCGCTTGAAGTAGTCGCCAAAGGACCAGTTGCCCAGCATCTCGAAGAAGGTGTGGTGGCGGGCGGTGTAGCCCACGTTTTCCAGGTCGTTGTGCTTGCCGCCTGCGCGCAGGCAGGTCTGCACCGAGGTGGCACGCGTGTAGGGGCGCTTGTCGGTACCCAGGAACACGTCCTTGAACTGGACCATGCCCGAGTTGGTGAACATCAGCGTCGGGTCGTTGCCGGGCACCAGGGGGCTCGACTCCACGATGGTGTGGCCCTTGGATGCGAAAAAGTCCAGAAAGCTCTTGCGAATGTCGGCAACGGTGAAAGTGGGTGTGCTCATGGTGTCTAGGAGTTCGGAGCGCGCACGCGGGGCGCTGTCCCTGGCGGGAGGGTGTCCCGTCGGGACCAACGCGCATTATAGGTTTGCCCCATCGTCGCGGCAGCGAGCCCTGCCTAGCCTCCATCACGCACGTGGCCAAAGAAGGCCTCTCCTCCCATCTGCCCGCCCTTGAGCACGATCTCCAGCCCGTCACTGGCCGGATCGCTGACATGCGCGCGCAACAGCGGCGCGCGACTGGCCGGACCTCGGCGCCTGCAGCTGTGGGTGGCGCCCCATCCGGGCCGCAGGGCCGACATTCTTGCGCTGGAGAAATGGCTGGTGCAGGAGATGGGGGAGATGGCTAGCACAGGCGATCTCGCCGTTCCCTGATTCCGCTCAGACTGCGCGCGATGGGCGCCCTGGATAATCGCCAGCCGGAACCACAGCAAGCACACCATGGCGCAACCACAGACACCCGAGCCTCATTCCAGCGAACCGGCCCCCGCTGCCAGCGCCAACGGATCCGATCCGGCCAAACAGCCAACACCGCCGAAATCGCCCAAGCCGCCAAAAAGCCGCATCGTGCCCTGGCTCATCGGCCTGCCCGTGGCCTTCTTCGCTGTGCTCATGCTGGCTGGCCAGTTGCTGTCCACGCCCGAAGGCGAGGCGCGCTGGGTGGAGCGCGAAACCATCAAGATCTGCCGCAAGGAAACCGCGCGGCCAGAGGCCGAGCGCAAGACGCAGCAGTTTGAATCGGTGCAGGACTGCGACAGGCTCGAATTCGACTTCAAGCAGCGCTACGGTGAAAACCCCTGAGGCGGAGCCGCAACGGAAAATGCCCCACGCTCCCCTGCTTCTCAAGGTCCGCTGCCCCCCAGGGGGCCAGCTTTTTGCCTTGGGGCGGCCCGGCGACAAAAAAGGCCGGCAGAGCCGGCCTTTGGCTTGCGAGGGCCCGTTCAGTCGCGCGTCTCGATGGCCCGGTTGATGCCCAGCGCCGCCAGCGTGCACAGCGCGCCCGACAGCAGATAGATGCCCAGCGCCACCAGTCCGAAGCGCGAGGACACGCCCAGCGCCACCAGCGGGGCAAAGGCCGCGCCGACCAGCCAGGCCATGTCCGAGGACAGGGCCGCGCCCGTATAGCGATAGCGCGAGGGGAAGTTGGCCGTCACCGTGCCTGCCGCCTGCCCGTAGGACAGGCCCAGCAGGATGAAGCCGACGATGATGAACACGTTGTTGCCCGTGGTGCCGCTGCCCAGCAGCCAGGGAGCCACAAAGCTGAAGATGCCGATCAGGCAGGCCATGGTGCCCAGCGTGTTGCGCCGCCCCACTCGGTCGGCCAGCCAGCCCGAAACCATGATGGCGCCGGCCGCACAGAAGGCGCCAACGATCTGCACGCCCAGCACATGGTTCACCGACTGGTCCGAATACAGCGAGATCCAGGACAGCGGGAAGATGGTCACCAGGTGGAAGAGCGCAAAGCTGGCAAGGGCTGCAAAGGCGCCGATGACCACGTTGCGGCCCTCGTCGCGCATCAGCGGCACCACGCCCATGGGCTCCAGCTCGCGCTGCGCCAGCAGCTCGGTGTAGGACTGGCCCACCACCAGGCGCAACCGGGCAAACAGTGCCACCACGTTGATGGCAAAGGCCACGCAGAAGGGATAGCGCCAGCCCCAGCTGAGGAACTCGTCGGCATCCACATGGGCATAGGTGAAGGCAAACAGGCCTGCCGCCAGCACAAAGCCCAGCGGCGCACCCAGCTGCCCGATCATCGAATACCAGCCCCGCCGGTTCTGGGGCGCCGACATGGCCAGCAGCGACGGCAGGCCGTCCCAGGAGCCGCCCAGTGCAATGCCCTGGCCGATGCGCAGCAGCGCCAGCACGATGATGGCGTTCACGCCCGCCTGCTGGTAGCTGGGCAGGAAGGCCATGCCCACCGTACACACGCCCAGCAGGAAGAGTGCCAGCGTCAGCTTGGTCGCCCGGCCCCAGCGCCGCTGCACGGCCATGGACAGCGCCGTGCCCAACGGCCGCGCCACGAAGGCCAACGCGAAGATGCCGAACGACATCAACGTGCCGTCAAGCTTGGAAAGATAGGGGAACAGCAGTGCCGGGAAGACCAGCACGCAGGCGATGCCGAACACGAAGAAGTCGAAGTACTCCGAGGATCGCCCCAGAATCACGCCGACGGCGATCTCGTTGGGCGTGACATCTTCGTGGGTGTCGGCGCGGGACAGAGATTCCTTGCTTTCGTAGCTTCCGTTGGGGAAGCTTGCAGTTGTGTCGAGGCCGCTCATAGATGGATGCTCCTTGTCTCGTCTCACTGACAGCTCCGTTCTACGCCCTCGCTTGATCTGGCGCAAGGCGGTTTCACCTCGACCGGACTTGGTGTTTTTCCTGCTGCGCGCGGCCGAAAAATGCGGCCTCCGGGCCGCCGGGACCCCGCTGCCTGCCCCGCCAGGTAGCAGAAAGTTCCCGGCTTCTCCTTGACGTTGGACAAAATGTCCAATGGACAAATTTATACTTCGTAATACATTTGCCCGGATCTTGTAATCCGCGTTTCTATGTAAACGCGCTCTTGTTGCGCCCCTAGCATGCTAAAAATCAAGGAACTCCGTGGGCCTGCGTGGCTCACCGCGGCCGCTTTGACAGCCAGTCTCACTGGCTGCAGCAAAGCCGTCGTGCTCAACCCGGCCGGCGATATCGCCGCGCAGCAAGGCAACCTGGTGGTCACGGCCACCTTGCTGATGCTGATCATCATCATCCCGGTGATCATCCTCACGCTGCTGTTCGCCTGGAAATACCGCCAGTCGAACACCGAGGCCCACTACGACCCCGAATGGCACCACTCCACCACGCTGGAGCTGGTGATCTGGTCCGTGCCGCTGATGATCATCATCGCGCTGGGCGCCATCACCTGGATCAGCACCCACAAGCTCGACCCCTACCGCCCGCTGGACCGCGTCTCGGCCTCCAAGCCCTTGAGCACCGATGTCAAGCCGCTGGAAGTGCAGGTCGTGGCCATGGACTGGAAGTGGCTGTTCTTCATCCCTGAAAAGGGCATCGCCACCGTCAACGAGCTGGCCGCTCCCGTGGATCGTCCCATCCACTTCAAGCTGACCGCCACCTCGACGATGAACGCCTTCTACGTGCCTGACCTGGCCGGCATGATCTATGCCATGCCTGGCATGCAGACCGAGCTGAACGCAGTGATCAACAAGACCGGTGTGTTCCACGGCCTGGCATCGCACTACAGCGGCGCCGGCTTCTCGGGCATGACGTTCAAGTTCCACGGCCTCAGCGACGAGGAATTCGAGCAGTGGGTTGCCAAGGCCAAGTCCGAAGGCAAGGCCCTGAACCGCGACACCTACCTGAATCTGGTCAAGCCCAGCGAGCGCAACCCGGTCGAGCGCTTCGCCACCGTGGACGAAGGCCTGTACGACAAGGTGCTCAACCGCTGCGTCGAGGAAGGCAAGATGTGCATGCACCACATGATGGCCATCGATGCCGCAGGCGGTGAAGCCTATCTCAAGGCCGTGGGCATGAACCTGCCCCAGGATGTGTGCACGGTGCAAAACGCCGACCGCGTCGTGGCCTTCCTGGACCAGCGCGACGGCTCGGCCGCCAGCGCACAGCAATAAGCAGATAGCGGAAGCGGACGACGGCCAGCCCGCCGCCCGTTCCAAAACGACCTAAGAGACTCGATATGTCTGAACATACCTCCCCGGCACAGGCCCACTGGCTGCTGGGACGCATCACCTGGGACTCCATCCCGATGGCGCATGAGCCCATCGTGCTGGTGACCTTCATCGCCGTGGTGCTCGGCGGCCTCGGCGTGCTGGGCCTTCTCACCAAGTTCCGCCTGTGGGGCCCGCTGTGGCGCGACTGGCTGTGCAGCATCGACCACAAGAAGATCGGCATCATGTACATGATCCTCGGTCTGGTCATGCTGCTGCGCGGCTTCGCAGATGCGCTGATGATGCGCCTGCAGCAGGCCATGGCCTTCGGCGACAACCTGGGCTACCTGCCTCCGCACCACTACGACCAGATCTTCACGGCCCACGGCGTGATCATGATCTTCTTCGTGGCCATGCCCTTCGTGACCGGCCTGATGAACTACCTGGTGCCGCTGCAGATCGGCGCCCGCGACGTGTCCTTCCCGTTCCTGAACAACTTCAGCTTCTGGATGACCACGGGCGGCGCCGTGCTGGTGATGATCTCGCTGTTCCTGGGCGAGTTCTCCACCTCCGGCTGGCTGGCCCTGTCCAACCTGGGGGCGCAGAACCCGGGGGTGGGGCTTGACTACTACATCTGGGGATTGCAGGTGGCCGGTGTCGGCACCACGCTGTCGGGCATCAACCTGATCGTTACCATCATCAAGATGCGCGCACCCGGCATGAACCTGATGAAGATGCCCGTCTTCACCTGGACTGCCCTGTGCACCAACGCGCTGATCGTGGCCTCGTTCCCCATCCTGACCGCAGCCCTGGTGCTGATGTCGCTGGACCGCTACGTCGGCACGAACTTCTTCACGAACGACCTGGGCGGCAACCCCATGCTGTACGTGAACCTGATCTGGATCTGGGGCCACCCCGAGGTCTACATCCTGATCCTGCCGTGCTTCGGCATCTTCTCCGAGATCGTCTCGACCTTCAGCCGCAAGCGCCTGTTCGGCTACACCTCCATGGTGTACGCGACGGTGTGTATCACCATCCTGTCCTACCTGGTGTGGCTGCACCACTTCTTCACCATGGGCTCGGGCGCCAGCGTGAACACGTTCTTCGGCATCACGACGATGATCATTTCGATCCCGACGGGCGCCAAGATCTTCAACTGGCTGTTCACCATGTACCGCGGCCGCATCCGCTTCACCGTGCCGATGCTGTGGACCGTGGGCTTCATGTGCACCTTCGCCATCGGCGGCATGACCGGCGTGCTGCTGGCCGTTCCCCCGGCCGACTTCGTGCTGCACAACAGCCTGTTCCTGATCGCCCACTTCCACAACGTGATCATCGGCGGCGTGGTGTTCGGCGTGTTCGCCGGCATCAACTTCTGGTTCCCCAAGGCCTTCGGCTACAAGCTCGATGAGTTCTGGGGCAAGTGCTCGTTCTGGTTCTGGCTGGTCGGCTTCTGGGTGGCCTTCACGCCGCTGTACGTGCTGGGCCTGATGGGTGTGACGCGCCGCGCCAACCACTTCGAGGACCCCTCGCTGCAGATCTGGTTCATCATCGCCGCCTGCGGCGCAGGCCTGGTGGCCCTGGGCATCGGCAGCTTCCTGATGCAGCTCGTGGTCAGCTACTTCAAGCGCGACCAGCTGCGTGACGAAACCGGCGATCCATGGGAAGGCCGCACGCTGGAGTGGGCCACATCCTCGCCCCCGCCCCAGTACAACTTCGCCTTCACGCCCGTGGTGCATGAGATCGATGCCTGGTGGGATATGAAGAAGCACGGCTACCAGCGTCCGCTGACCGGCTTCAAGCCCGTGCACATGCCCGCCAACACCGGCGCCGGTGTCGTGATCGCTGCGCTGTCCACGGTCTTCGGCTTCGCGATGATCTGGCACATGTGGCCCCTGGCCATCGTGTCCTTCGCCGCCACCGTGCTGGCGTCGATCATCCACACGTTCAACTACAAGCGCGACTACTACATCCCCGCCGCGGAAGTCGCGGCCACGGAAGAACTGCGCACACAACAGCTGGCACGTCATGTCTGATATCCGTTACACCGCAGGCGGCGCTGCCGCCCTGGCCCCGCGTGAGTACCACCTCGCCGAGGAGCCCCATCCCGAAAACGGCACCGCTCTGGGCTTCTGGCTCTACCTGATGAGCGACTGCCTGATCTTTGCAGCGCTGTTCGCCACCTATGGCGTGCTGGGCCGCAACTACGCTGCAGGCCCCACGGGCGCCCAGCTGTTCGACCTGCCCCTGGTGGCGATGAACACGGCCTTCCTGCTTCTGTCGTCCATCACCTTCGGCTTCGCCATGCTGCAAAAGCAGCAGGGCAAGCTGGGCGGCACGCAGATGTGGCTGGCCATCACCGGCCTCTTCGGCCTGTGCTTCCTGGGCCTGGAACTCTATGAGTTCTCCCACCTGCTGCACGAGGGCGCTGGCCCTCAGCGCAGCGCCTTCCTGTCCTCGTTCTTCACGCTGGTGGGCACCCACGGCCTGCACGTGACCTTCGGCCTGATCTGGCTGGTCACGCTGATGATCCAGATCAACAAGCACGGCCTGACGCACGAGAACAACCGCCGCCTGATGTGCCTGTCGATGTTCTGGCACTTCTTGGACGTGGTCTGGATCGGCGTCTTCACTTTTGTTTATCTGATGGGGGTGCTGTAAATGGCTGCACACGACATCCACGCCGGCCACGGTCACCACGACCATCACGGCCATGACGACCACCACCACGATGCCGGCCCGCACAGCACGTTCTCGGGCTACATGTGGGGCTTCGTGCTCTCGATCATCCTGACGGCCATCCCGTTCTGGCTGGTGATGGGCAACATCATCTCTGACCGCTCGACGGCCGTGATGGTGCTCGGCGGCTTCGCCGTGGTGCAGATCCTGGTCCACATGGTCTTCTTCCTGCACATGAACGGCAAGATCGAAGGCGGCTGGACCCTGCTGTCCACCATCTTCACCGTGGTCTTCGTGGCCATCGGCATCGCAGGCACGCTGTGGGTCATGTTCCACATGAACACCAACATGATGCCCCAGCACACCATGCCGACCGATCCTGCGGCGCAGACGGCACCGGCCGTGGTCACGCCTTGACCGCATCCGGAAACTCCGGGCCCTCCAGCCGCGCAGGCGCATCGCGCCGGCGCGGCCCACTCGCTCAGGCGATGCTCATCTCGGCGGGCATCGCCTTGTTTTTGGGCTTCATCTTCCTGGGCAGCTGGCAGGTGCAGCGCCGCGCCTGGAAGCTGGATCTCATAGAGCGCGTGGAGCAGCGCGTGCACGCCGCACCCGCTGCCCTGCCCCCGCCCGCCGAATGGCCGCAGATCACGGCCGCCGACCATGAATACCGCGCCGTGCAGGCCAGCGGCCAATGGCTGACAGGCAAGACCGTGCTGACCCAGGCCGTGACCGAGCTGGGAGCAGGCTTCTGGGTGCTGACGCCGCTGCAGCTGGACGATGGCAGCCAGGTGCTGGTCAACCGGGGCTTCATCCCCACGGAGCAGCGCGCACGCTGGCAGGCGCAGCCCGGGCAGGCATCCCAGGACCAGGTAACGGTGTCCGGCCTGCTGCGCATCAGCGAGCCGCGCGGCGGTTTTCTGCGCGAGAACGATCCTGCTCAGCAGCGCTGGTTCTCGCGCGATGTGGCGGCCATTGCGCAGGCCCAGGGCCTTGGCAAGGCAGCGCCCTATTTCATCGACGCCGGCCTGCCCGGCCAGCCCGTGGCGGACGGCACCTGGCCGCGCCCGGGCATGACCGTGATCCGCTTTCCCAACAGCCACATGGTCTACGCACTGACCTGGTACGGATTGGCGCTGATGGTGGTCGGTGCCGCCTGGCTGGTCAGGCGCAATGACCAGCAGCCGGCCGGCAAGCCATAGAACCGCCTTGCGCAGGCAATGGGGCCATCGATGACATCGGTGGCCCTTTTTCTTCAGTCCTCTACAAGACCCTGCCGCGCCACGGCTGCCTGCGGTAGCGCACAATCGCCCGCGTGAATTCGCCTTCAGAGTCCCTGTTCCGCGTCGAGCGCACCACCGAACGCCAGAACATGCAGCTGCTGATACAGCTGCGCTGGTTTGCCGTGGTCGGGCAGGTGATCACCATCTCCCTGGTGCACTACGGCTTCGGCATCAACCTGCCGCTGCCGGCCATGGCCCTGGTGCTGATGGCCAGCGTATTCACCAACCTCGGCTACATCTACTGGTACCGCAGCCACCGCCGCCAGATCTCGGCGCGCAACCTATTCCTGGCCCTGCTGGCCGACGTGCTCGCCCTGGCCATACAGCTGTATCTGAGCGGCGGCGCCAGCAATCCCTTCATCTACCTGTTCCTGCTGCAGGGCATTCTGGGCGCCGTGCTGCTCAGGCCCGTGCACGCCTGGATCATCGTTGCCAGCACCTCGCTGTGCACCCTGGTGCTGGCCATCGTGCACTGGCCCCTGCCCATTGGCGCGGCGGGACCGGACGGGCTGCCCGGCCTGTACGTGAGCGGCATCCTGATCAGCTTCGGGCTGACCACAGTGCTGCTGGTGGTCTTCCTGCGCCGCATCGTCTCCAACCTGCGACGGCGCGACGCGCGGCTGGCCAACATGCGCCAGCGCGCCAGCGAGGAAGAGCACATCGTGCGCATGGGCCTGCTGGCCACGGGCGCGGCGCACGAGCTGGGCACGCCGCTGTCGACCATGTCCGTCATCCTGGGCGACTGGCAGCGCATGCCCGTCATCACGCAAGATCCCGATCTGCTCGCCGACCTGCAGGAGATGCAGCAGCAGCTGCTGCGCTGCAAATCCATCGTCTCCAGCGTGCTCATGTCCGCCGGCGAAACCCGCGCCGACGCGCCCCAGGCCACGACCTTGCATGCCTTCATGGATGGAGTGGTCGCCCAATGGCAGTCACGCCATGCGGTGGAGCGTTTCGACTATGTCCAGGCCGAAGAGGACTTCCCCATTCTTTCGGATACCGCGTTGCAGCAAATGGTTTGCAATGTGCTCGACAATGCCGCCGAGGCATCCCCCGGCCATGTGGCGCTGCACCTGTCCGTGCGCACCGGCATGCTGTGCATCACCGTGCGCGACAAGGGTCCCGGCTTTGCACCTGCCGTGCTGGAGCAGCTGGGCCAGCGCCATATCTCCACCAAGACGGAGCGCCCGGGCCGCGGACTGGGCCTGTTCCTGGTGCTCAACGTGGCGCGCTCGCTGGACGGACGCGTTCAGGTGAGGAACACCCCGCCCAGGGGCAGCGAGGTGGAGATCCGCCTGCCCCTGTCATCGATTGCCATTGAACCCGGCGCCTGAAGCGGCGCCCACAGGAACCCGAATCGCCCATGGACAGCTCCCGCCTCCTGCTGCTGGTTGAAGACGATGCAACGTTTGCACGCACGCTGACGCGATCGTTCGAGCGGCGCGGCTACCGCGTGCTGCAGGCCGCCAGCGCCGAGGAAGTGCGCGAGCTGCTGCAGACGCATTCGCCGCAATACGCCGTCATGGACCTCAAGCTGGCCGGCAATGCCTCGGGCCTGAGCTGCGTGCAGATGCTGCACCAGCACAACCCCGAGGCGCTGATCGTCGTGCTCACCGGCTATGCCAGCATTGCCACGGCCGTGGAGGCCGTCAAGCTCGGCGCCTGCCACTACCTGGCCAAGCCGTCCAACACCGACGACATCGAGGCCGCCTTCGGCCGCCTCGAAGGCCGCACCGACGTGGAGCTGTCGCGCAACCCCACTTCCATCAAGACACTGGAGTGGGAGCACATCCACGAAACCCTGGCCGAGAGCGACTTCAACATTTCCGAGGCCGCACGCCGCCTGGGCATGCACCGGCGCACGCTGGCGCGCAAGCTGGAAAAGCGGCAGATCAAGTAAGACGGCAGGCACCAAGACAAACCGGGCCTCAAGGGCCCGGTTTGTCATTGCGCGGCCATGGCCCTCAGGCCATCAGCCCAGCCAGAGGTAGTGGTCTATCAACAGTGCCAGGAACAGCACGCTCAGATGCACCAGCGAGAAGCGGAAAGTCCTGCGCGACAGCTCGTCCGAGTAATTGCGCCACAGCGCGAAGGCATAGCCGCAAAAGCCCACGCTCAACACCACGGCCACCACCAGGTACAGCCAGGAGCTCATGCCGTACATGAAGGGCAGCATGCAGGCCGCGAACAGGATCACCGTGTACAGCAGGATCTGCAGCCGCGTGTACTCGCTGCCATGCGTGACGGGCAGCATCGGCAGGCCCGACTGGCGGTAGTCCTCCACGCGGTACAGCGCCAGCGCCCAGAAATGCGGAGGCGTCCACAGGAAGATGATGAGAAACAGGATCAGCGCCTCGGGTCCGACCTGGCCCGTCATCGCGGCCCAGCCCAGCACGGGCGGCATGGCGCCGGAGGCGCCGCCGATCACGATGTTCTGCGGCGTGGCGGGCTTGAGGATCACCGTGTAGATCACGGCATAGCCCACGAAGGTGGCCAGCGTCAGCCACATGGTCAGCGGATTGGTGCACAGCAGCAGCACCAGCGCACCCAGAGTGCACAGGATGGCCGAGAAGGCCAGAGCCTGCTGGCTGGTCAGCTCCCCGCGCGCCGTGGGCCGCCAGGAGGTGCGCTTCATGCGCGCATCGATATGGCGCTCCACCAGGCAGTTGAAGGCCGCTGCGGCGCCCGCCACCAGCCAGATGCCCAGGCAGGCCAGCGCCATGTGCAGCCACTGGTCGGCGTTGGGCCAGCCCGGCACGGCCAGCACCATGCCGATCAGCGCGCAGAACACGATCAGCTGCACCACGCGCGGCTTGGTCAGGGCATAGAACTGCGTCCAGCGTGAGGACTCGACACTCAGGGAAGCTTGTTTACTCATGCAATCTCTCCACGGGCAACCGGCAACCCGGCCCGCAGCGTGCCCGGGCGACTGGCCGCCAGGCACCAAACAATCACGGTCACCAGCGCGGCTGCGCCACCCGTATGCAGCACCGCGGCCACCAGCGGCCAATCGAGCACCACGTTCGACAGGCCTGTCAGCACCTGCAGCACCAAAAACGCACCCAGCACGCGGCGCTGCAACGCCAGTGCGGGCACTTCACCCAAACGCCACCACAGCCCGGCCAGCGCAGCCACCACCACATAGGCCGCCAGGCGGTGCAGATAGTGGATGGCCGTGAGGCCCGCAAAGCTGATGTTGCTGCCGTCCTGCAGCAGGCCCAGCGGACGCCAGATCTGCAGCGCCTGCGAAAAATCCATGGCCGGCCACCAACTGCCCTGGCAGGTCGGAAAACTGCTGCAGGCCAGCACCGCATAGTTGGTGCTGACCCAGCCACCCAGTGCCACCTGCAGCACCAGCAAGCCCAGGCCCAGCCACAGCAGAGCACGCAGGCCCGGGGAAATCACCGTTGCCTGCTGCTGGCGAGCCGCCCGGCTCAGCCCAACGGCGGGCACGCACAGCAAGGCCAGCAGGCCCGTGCCGCCCAGCAGGTGCAGGGTCACGATGGCCGGAAACAGCTTCATGGTCACGGTCCAGGCGCCAAAGGCACCCTGCAGGCAGACCCAGAACAGCGCCAGCGTGGGCCACCAGGGGCTCATGGCCCCCCGCCGTGCGCCTTCCACGCCTTGGGCGCCCGCCCTGCCCTGGCGGCGCGCACGCCGCCAGGCCATGATGGTCATGGCGATGATGAGCACGCCCACGGTGGTGGCCAGATAGCGGTGGACCATCTCTATCCATGCCTTGCCATGCGTCACCGGCCCGGTGGGCATGGCGGCCTGCGCCTCGGCAATCTGCGCGCGGGCGCCCATGGGGCTGGCGCTGCCATAGCAGCCCGGCCAGTCAGGGCAGCCCAGGCCGGAATCGGTCAAGCGCGTAAAGGCGCCGAACAGCACCAGGTCGAAAGTCAGGAACAGCGTCAGCACCGACAGTGCCTGCAGCCGCTTGAGCGAGCCACCGTTGCGGTTGCGCAGCCACACCCAGGCCAAGGGTCCCAGCGCCAGCAACAGGCCCAGCAGCATCAGCTCCAGAACGGGGGCCAGATCGTACAGCGCCTGCTCGTTCACCTCCGCCCTCCGCAGCGCAGCGTCCACCGGACGGAACTGACCCCAGGCAAGCCGCAAGGCAATGCCACAGGCGCATCCGGTTGGCGACAGCAGAACTTCATAAATGAGAGCAATTTGACGAGAAGGCTCAGCCCCATGCGCGAGATTGGATCGCAGGCCGGGCCCACAGAGAATCAGGACATGCACCCAGATACAGGCTGCGGGACGGCACCCCATGCACAAGGCCCGCCAAGCGGGCCCGGTCGCTGCAACTTTCAGAGCAGCATGTCTTTGATATGAAACAATTCTACTTGCCTGCGCACCACTCAAGAGCCCAAGCGCGCAGTGCCCCTAGACCGCAGCCAGCTTCTTTTGGCCGGCGTGATGCGGCTTGGGCCGGGCGCACACGAATTTGCGCAGGGTGCCACCCGAGGCATCGGTGGCCCGGCTTTGCACAACTGCTCAGATTCGCTCAGACTCAGACGCCCAGCGTTCCTTAGATTGACGCTTTTACTTGGGGACCGGCAACCGCCGGGTGAGGCCATGATTGCAGGACGCTCGTGGACTGTGCTTGATGGGCGCGGACACGAAATCGGGCGTGTCGAAGGCGATGAATTCGTCCGGTGCGGGACCAGGCTCATCTACCGCATCGATGGGCCGGCGCTGTACTCCATGGACGGCTCGGCCAGACTGATGGGCTTTATCGAAGGGACCGAGGTCAGAACGCGGCAGGGGCGGATCTTTCTCAAATTCCTCGCGCATTGAACTGCGCTGCTCTGATCTGCGCAGCACCGTGCGCATGCAGCGGCAAGCTTTCGGCCCCCTTCTGCGCCAGCCGATGACAATCTATATCAATTCATTCATAGCCAGTCGCTAAGACGCACAGATAATTGCCGGCATTCGTGTGAATTGTGAGAAGGGACCGGGCCACGTGCCACGCCCTTCGCATGCTGGAGGATTGGCAGATGAGCGCCCCGGAAATGGAGGCCATACAGGAGCGGCTGAAGAAGCTGCGGGCCGACGAGGCGCAGGTAGCCGAGCAGCTGGAACGGCTGCAGACCCAGAAGGCTGCGCTGGAGCACAGGCAAGCCATGATCCAGGGCGCCTTGGAGGTGCTGGAAGAGATGCGGCAGGAGCTGGAGCCATGAACCGCGGCAAGCCCGGTTCGTCCCCGTCCCCGTCCTCGTCACCGCCCGCCACTGCCCTGCCAACAACCCAGGACTGGCTGGAAAGAATTGCAGCCCTGGATGCCACGCAGCCGCCGCCTACCCCACCTCGTCCGCGCAACACCCGCAAAGCAGCGCGCCGCAAGGCGGTCACCATCGTGGCAAGGCTGGTGCTGCTGGTGCTGCTGGCCATCGCCCTGGCCGTGGCGGCGCAATTGATGTGGGTCAAGTAGCTGCCTGCGGTATACCCTCGCATCCTGGCGAAGTTCCCATATTGTTTGCATGCTCACTTGCGCCTAGCATGGAGGCACACTCAACGCAGTGGAGGTGTCATGGCCGATCCCGAAGAACCGCTGGAAATACGCTCAGAACGCTGGCAGTCGCTAAAGGGGCTGGACATCGCCTCCGTGGATCTGGGCCCCATCTGCGTGGTGCTCTTGCTGACGTTGATCTGCATGGCCGTGATGCTGCTGCTGGCCAAGTCCGGCGCCGAGCAGGTGCGGCAGGCCCAGCCATCGCCCCAGGCCAAAGGCCCTGCTCCCCGACCGCAACCGGCGCAGCCCGTGGCAGAACCCGCCCAGCAACAGACCTGGATACCGGCCTTGCGCACCTGAGCGCGGCAAGGCCGGTCCAGGCCGTAGGTAGCGCGTTCAGACCTTCATCGAACGTGTCGCAATGAAGGTCGGCACGAACTTCTCGATCACAAAACGGGCGTGGGGCTGCCAGTCCTCGTGGAAGCCCGTCAGCACAAGCCCCGCATCCAACTGCCCCCCGATCTGATCGGCCAGCGTATGGCCGAACACCAGGGCCTCGTTGCGCTCGCGCTTGGCCGCAATCGCCTCGGGCGGCAAATCCGCCACATCAGAATACGGCAGGCGCCAGGCGGGCCGCGCGAGTCCTTGCTCGCGCAATGCAGGATCACGGTCCTCCACGAAGACCACCGGATTCCAGAAGCTGGACAGAAGACGCCCGCCCGTCGTCAGCACCCGCGCGCATTCACGCCACACGGGCCGCACATCGGGCACGTAGAGGTTGGAGATGGGGTGAAAGATCACATCAAAGCTGGCGTCTGCAAAGACCCCCAGATCGCGCATATCGCCCTGCACGCAGGTCAGCGCAAGGCCTTCGCGCTCGGCCACGTGCCGGTCCTGCGCAAGCTGGCCGGCTGAGGCGTCGAAGACGGTGACCTGGGCGCCCGCCGCAGCAAGAATGGGCGCCTGCTGGCCGCCGCCGCTGGCAAGGCAGAGGATGCGCAGGCCGCGTACATCATCCAGCCAGCCGGCAGGCAAGGGGCCTGGCGTGAGCCGCGCCTGCCAGCTTCCGGCGCGGGCCCGTGCTATTTCGGCGCTGTCGACCGGGCGCGACCAGTCGCAGGACTTGGCAGCCTGCTGGTTCCAGGCGGCCGTGTTGTGGGCAAGGATATCGATGGATTCCGTCATGGGCACTCTTTCAAAAATTCCGAAAGGAGGCCGCACGGCGACGCCGGGTTGCGTTCAGGAAACGCAGAGCAATCAACGAACAGGCAGGAGGTGACGCAGGCGTCCGCCGTCGGCCGGCAAAGGGCTTCGGGGGATTGGTCGAAGGTCCGAAGGCGTCACAGGTTCATGTCAGGTTCGCAATGGTCGCAGGAATGGAAGCAAAAATTCTAGGGCTGCCCGAAGCACGCTGTCAAACAGCTGCGGCGCCTTCCCCACACGGTCATGCAAAAGTCACAACCGTGAGACGGCGTGGCTGTAAGTTGAACCCGCACCCTCGATGGCGCCGGCTTCTGCTGCGCCTTGGCGCGCCCGCTGACGGCCGCCTTTTCCAACCCGGCGCCCAATGGATACCGAGGAGCAACACTTTGAAGGAGAGCTATGCGTAGTCCCAAGAAAGGCAGAGAGCCGATCCGGCTCCTGGACCTGGCCCCCGCCGTCTTCTGCATGCAGTGCGAACAGGAAAAGCCCGCCACAGGCGCCCGCCAATTCCATGCGTGGCACGTGTGCAGCGATTGCTCGCAGAAGCTGGCCCGACTCCCCACGGCGCAAGCACCGACGGCGCACCCTGCGCACTGAGGCAAGCGATTCCCCAAAACGACAGCCCGCCAAATGGCGGGCTTTCTCATGCCCTTTCGGGCATGGGCGGGACCATGACAGTGGATCGCGCCTACCAGGGCGCAAACACGATCATCAGCGCCACGGCCACGACGGCTGCGGCGATGTACATGGTCCGCCTGGTGGCGAACCGGTTGCGGGACGACGATGTGGGCACTTGGCCAGGGGTGTTGGGAGGAGGTGTGTTCATGGCCTCAAGCATGGGTGCCGCCCAGGCACGCCCTTGTCGGACAAGCACAGGTCAGGGAATCAGCGCAAGGCAGGACCAGCCCGTCGGCATTGGCCCATGGCCCGGTGGTCTGAAAGACAAATGGCGCTGCAATCGCTCGCGTGTGCCTCAATATGGGCGGACTCCAGCAGATCAGGTGTGAACCGGTGCCGAGAAATCCCAGGCGTTTGCGGGCATGACCGCGCAAAACGCCCCTGCCAGCGTCGCGTTGTGGTGTTCCACAATCTTCTGCGCTGCAAGCTGGGGGGTGTCGGCACAAGTATGTCCATCCGCAATAAGGACGGCGTCAAGGCCCAGATCGCGAGCGACCCGGCAATTGGTGTCCACGCAGTACTGAGTCTTCATGCCGGTGATGACCAGGCCGGTCACGTTGCGTGCTTGAAGCTGCTGCAACAGATCGGTGCCTGCAAAGGCGCTTGGGCGGTGTTTTTCGAACACAACCTCACTGCCGTCCAGTTGCAGTTCGGGTGCGAGTTGGGTCAGTGGGCTGCCTGGGCCAATGGGCGTTCCCACGGGACCGATGTGACGAGCCAGAAAAATTGGCGCTCCCGCGCGGCGGGCCTGTGCCATCAAGGTGTTGATTGTGTCCAGCACCTCGGTGCAGCGCCACATGGGTTCAGGGCCTCGGACCAGGCCGACCTGAACATCGAGGACTAACAGAGCAAACATGAGTACAACTCCTTGCGTGGTGCCGGCGACGCAAGGGCAAAAAAAAGGGCCCGGTCCATCGCTGGCGGGCCTGGGAAGTGGTTCAACTGGGACTCACGGCACTTCACACGGTCCGCAGGAAGCGGTCGTGGAGATGGTAGTGGTGAGAGTGCAGTGAACCATGGAGTTCCATTGTAACGAGCGCCTTCGCCTGTCATCTCAGCACCTATGCGGCTTTTTTGCGTTTGTCGCGCCGCAGATCTCGCCCCTGTAGTTCCGGACGCTGTCCAGCTGTTTTCGGGGGAGACGTCAGGCAAGAACAAGCCCACCGTTAGGCCTTGTCTGCACCTCGGTGTGCTTTACCTTCTTCGACGTCTCGTCACTTCCCAGGATGACAAGGTGCCGCGTCCTTTGCGAGACCAGTTCATGGAGAACCCCCAGGCGCTGACGGATCCGGCAGCGACTACGCGGTCAACAGCGCCCAGCGTTCGTGATCTCGCCAGCGACCACCGACCTTCATGAATGCGGGCGACAACCCCTCCAACTTGAAACCACAGGACTTCACCAGTGCTATGGCTGCCTTGTTCTCAGGCTGAATGTTGGCTTCCAGCCGATGCAGCTTCGAAGTCCTGAAGACCTGCTTCACGACATGCGCGAGGCCCTCCTTCATCAGGCCCTTCCCTTCGAAGCCCGAGAATGCAAAGAAGTCGATATGGGCAGAGCGGAACGGGTCCATCAGGATGTTCGTGATCTGCACGACCCCGGCAAAACCATCGCTGCGCCACTCCCAGATCACAAATGCCGCACCCGACGGCTCCTGCACGCGAGCCAGGTAGCCCTGGAACTCCTGTGCCGTGCTGGGCGGCGAAACCCATGGAGCGTGCAGTTTGCGGCTCTGTCCGACCGCGTCGATGAACTGCTGCTCCAGATCGGCGGTCAGCGTCGAAACGTAGATATCTGTGCCCATGACTTCCCTTCTCTGTGGAAAGAAAAGTGTAGCCAGCCCAGGAATCCGTCGGAAGCCCGGCAGCGCGCTTGCACCCTACAGCCTTGTCAAGTGCACCATTGAAACGACGAAGCCCGCTTTGAGCTGACCCCATGAAGTTGGACGGTTGGAAGTTAGCGGCTCAAGGCCTGATTTCGGTACTGCACCGGACTCAGGCCTTCTAGCATGAGCTTGATGCATTGGTAGTTGCCCAAAGACCACCACCGCGACGATGCCCTGCCCTGCGGCGACTGCCCCTCTCAGAAAGGAAACCTCGAAATGACCGGCCACAAGCCCTTGCGGCAGCAGAAAGGACCGGCATCGTGACCACGAAACCCTAACCCATCGCCACTAACGTCTATGACAAACAGCCGGGCGGAACCTATAGCGCCACCATGCACGTCAGTGGGCTGGCTATCCAGCGCGCTCTGCGACATATCCGTCCGGGGACACGACAGGAGCTTGCGCGGTTCCGCCTGGGACAGCACCCGGCGCCGAAACCTCACATGCTTCCCCCCCCGGCGGTTTTTCCCTTGGAACACAGCTGGCGTTTGAGAAGGCTATGCCAACAGTTCGGCGCCTCCTTACCGATCTTTCCTGCATCGAGCCCCCAGTCCCACGCCTGCCCCAGCTGTGCACGCAGCTGCTTGGCCGCCGTGGGAGGGTCTCGTCGCTTGTCGAGTACGTCGTAAGCTTGGGCACAGCAGTGCCCGAGCCTCACCTACTTCATCAGGCCAGCAGAGCTGTTTGTAGCAGTAGGCCCGTGTTTTGTGCGATTGGGAGGTGACCTATCGCAATTCATCGCACCCCTTCACGAGCAGGTGCGAGCCTGGCTGAAGCTGCTTTGCAGACCGCGAATCGAATAGCACTAGAATCTCACCCAGAGTCATGGCGCAGGTTCTATTGCCAGCGACGTAGGAGGCAAAAAACCTACTCCCGAACCTACGCCAAGGTTGCAGGTGCAGATAGATTTCGCTGGGTGCCAAGTTGAGGTTTTGCGGCAAACGCGCCGTGAAAGTCTCAAGAAAACAAGCATCTAGCGAAGAAATGCATGATTCGACAATGGCTCAACCAAGGCGGGCGTCGTTCAATGGCAGGACCTGAGCTTCCCAAGCTCATGACGTGGGTTCGATTCCCATCGCCCGCTCCAGCTTTCCTCGCGCACTCTTCATTTGCGCGCGCGGGCCAATCTCTGGACTGAGGAGCAGGCGCCGCCGCAGCGGCGCCGGGGCGCTATCGCACGCCAGGCGATGAACTGCCCATCTCGACTTTCAGGTCCGGGAAGGAGTTGACCATCTGGACCTTGAAGTCAGGGAAAGAGGTGACGATCTGCCACTCTCCGCAACGGTCTGCGGAGGAGTTCACCACCTTGACCTTGAGGTCCGGGAAAGAACTGGTTGCCTGGACCTTGATGTCGGGGAAGGACTGCACGAGCTGGACCTTGCCGTAGAGGCGGATGCCTTTGTAGGTGCAGTTTTTCTTGTCGAAGTCTGCGGCGTGAACGAATGCCGGCAGGGCAAGACAGGCAAAGACAAAGCTACAACGCTGCAGAAGATGCATATGCGAAAAGGGAGTGGGTCTTCGGAAACAAGCCAGGCCGTGGCTTGCGGCCGCCCTATTAGAGCATCCTGCATGCAGAAGCCCCTGACGTTTTCGACTGAGCGTCAGCCTGGGGCAAGACCATCCATCCGGCACTCAGGCCATGAGCCCAAGCAGCCAGTCCGCATACTCCACGGTGGCGGGAGTGGTCCCGGAAGGAGGTTTGATGCATGCCGCGCGTGTGGAATTCGCCATGGCGCGTATGTCGCTGGGTGTGTGGCCGAATTTGGCCCGGAATGCGCGGCTGAAGTGGGCCTCACTGGCAAAGCCCAGGCGTGCGGCCACCTCGGCGACACGCAGGCGTCGGTAGGCAGGGTTTGACAGGGCATGGAAGGCCTCTTGCAACCGTCGCTGCTGCACATAGCGCATCACACCCCCCAAAGGTTCGAAAAGGTGGTAGAGCCGGTGACGTGAGATGCCGAAGCACCGGCAAAGCAGCTCGGGCGAGAGGGGAGCGGCCAGGTTTCGTGCGATATGGCGCTTGATACGGTCCAGCATTGCTGCCTGCAATTCAGTCCGAGCCTCGGCCACCGTCCGTAGACTGGGGCGCAGGCAGGCTGCCAGCATCTGGGTAGTGGCATGCACTATGTCGTCAGCCTGCTCCAGGCCGATGGAAGGCAGGCGTCGCTGCAGAGCGCAAAGATGATCTGCCAATAGCCCGGCGAAGATGCTGCTGCCGGTCAACACGGTTCCGTGCAAGCCTGAACTCGATGCACCCATTGCCTGGTCGCCAAGGCTGCGGGGCACGATCAACGAGAGCACATGGGAGTCGTCCGCAACGGTATGCTGGCAGCGAGCCATGTCGAAGAAGACCACATCACCTGCTTGCACCGTCAGCTCGTGACCATCGTCACAGCGCCCTGTGAAGCCGCCTCCCCGGTACCACTGCACCAGATAGTGGTCCAGCCCGTCATGGGCCGCGCGTGCATGTCCGCGCGAGAAGCGCTGTGCACCGAAGCGCAGGTCTCCCAAAAGCAATTGTCCCAAGTGGACTGCATCTACCGAGGCGTGGAAGCCACCGCGCACCGTACCGCGTTCCAGCGGGGTCACATCGAACAGTACAGAGATGCCGCTGCGCCAAGCGTCGAACCTGTCCGCCTCCAGGCACTGCTCGGTGGTGAAGGTGGTGCTCGGCAGGGCTGAGGTCGGAGTCTGCATGTCGAATGATCTGGGCAAAAGAATGCCGTGGTGAAGCCGTCCCTCCGATAGCAGCCAAGGCGTTGCGACACACTCGCCCAGGACGGCTTTCATTTGAGAGCCGCGGCATCGTAACGCAATGTGTGCTGGGGCGAATCGAACTGACGAACGGTAGCCCGTCAAGATGCAACCCAGGCAGTGATGCAGGAAGATGCGCAGAAGTTGGTGCCTCGGCAGGTCCAGCAGCCATTCAGCCTGTGGCGGTGGATAGCGTTCACAGGCCTTGGAGAATCGATGCTTGAGTTTCTCAAGAGTCAAAACGGAGTGTTCCATGACCCCTACCACCGAACAAAAACGTGCCAGCTTCCGGGCCCTGCACCGCCAGGGCTGCTTTGTACTGCCCAATCCATGGGACGCCGGCAGCGCCCGCATGCTGCAGGGCCTGGGCTTCAAGGCGCTGGCCAGCACCAGCTCGGGCCATGCATGGTCGCTGGGCCGGCCCGATGGCGCCATCTCGCGCGACATGACTCTGGCGCATCTGCGCACCCTGGTCGCGGCCACCGACCTGCCCGTGAACGCGGACTTTGAAAGCGGCTTCGGCCTGGGTCCGCAGGAGGTGGCAGAGAGCGTTCGCATGGCCTTGGACACCGGCGTGGCAGGGCTGTCCATCGAGGATTCGACAGGCGATGCGGCCAACCCCTTGCGCAGCATCGAGGACGCCGTGGCCCGGCTGCGCGCCGCCCGCGCTGCCATCGACGAGGCAGGCGGCAGCACCTTGCTGGTCGGGCGTGCGGAGAATTTCTTCGTGGGCCGGCCCGATCTCGACGACACCATTGCCCGGCTCAAGGCCTATGCCGAGGCCGGCGCGGACTGCCTGTACGCACCCGGCATCCGCAGCGCCGAGCAGATCCGTTCCGTGGTGGCGGCCGTGGCACCCAAGCCGGTGAATCTGCTGATCGGAGGGGCCAGCGAATGGAGCCTGCAGGATGCCGAGGCCATGGGCGTGCGCCGCATCAGCGTGGGCGGCGCACTGGCGCGCGCAGCCTGGGGCGGCTTTCTGCATGCGGCGCGCTCCATTGCCGAGACGGGGCGCTTCGACGCGTTCGCCCAGGCCACGCCGGGCGCCGAGCTCAATGGCTTTTTTCAGGGCAAGGACTGATCCGCACCGGCCTGCAGCCGCTGCGCGGTCATGACCCAGACCGCGATATCGAGCAGGGCGGCCGCGCGCTCCACCGGCGCGAGCTGTGGGTCCAGCACGCCGTCCATCTGCCGTGCCAGGGCGGACCAGCCCAGCAGTGCGGCCTGATCGGCCCAGGCCCGGCCTGCGGCCAGCAGCGGTGCGCCGGCACCCACCAGGCCTGCGGCCTGCATATCGGCCAGCCAGACCTGGCCCTGTGCCAGCCAATGGCGCAGCGGCGCCTCGGCGTTTTCGTTCGGTGCCGTGCTCATGGCTGTTTCTCCCTGCTGCCCTGCGCTGGCGGCGGCTTCCAGGCCGTGCTGGGATGGTGCCAGTCCGTACTGTCCCGCCAGCGCACCGATGCCACGGCCATCTGCAATCGCCCGGCCACGAATTCCACGCGGCCAAAGACCTCCTGCAGCACCCGGCCGCACGCCAGCTCCCGGCGCAGGGCCTCGCCCGCCCTGCCCTGCATGCCGTGCAGATCACCGGCCAGGCATATGACGGGGCCGGAGGTTGGCAGCTGCGGTTGCAGCTCCATCGTCCAGCGCTGCAGCAGCAGGTCAGTCTGCGGCAGGCCGCTGCCGCTCACCTTCCATCGCGCCCAAAGGGGCGGCTGCTGGCGCCAGGGGTCGGCATGCAGCTCCTGCAGATGGCGGCGCAGCAGGACCTGGGGGTCGTCGGCCCCCGGCAAGGGGCCGGCCGCCTGGGCCGCCACCAGCCGGGTGGCATCCCGCGCCGAAAGGCGGCCGTCGTCGCTGACCCAGCCGTCCACCAGCACATGAGGACCTTGCAGCAGCTGCCTTGCCGTGAGGCCGCCCAGGGTTTCCGATTCCAGCGCCTGGGCAGGCTCCCATTGCGGATCAAAGCCCTCAGCGCGCGATGCCGACCAGGTCAGGAACCGGCCGCTGGCCGCATCCTGCAAGTGCACCGAAAAACCGCGCTGCCCTCCGCGCGCCAGCCACAGCTCGGCCGCCACGGCATGCAGACACAGGCCTTGCACGCGCCGGTAGCTGCGCCTATGCACGCCAGCCAGCTCCTGCAGAGGCCGAGGCAGGGGTTGCTGGGCCAGGCCGCGCAGCAGCATCCACAGCGCGGCCAGCAGGGGAGCCACGCGCTCGGCCGCGCCGGCACGGCCCGCGCGCTCGTCGCGCAAGGCGCGCACCAGCAGGTTGAGCACGCTGGCGGGGCGCGGCAGGTCGGCCTGGCGCAGTTCGGTGGACAGTGCCTCGCCCTGGTCGAGGAAGGCCGGGCTCATGCCGGCACGGCCCTGCAGCACCCAGCCGGTCAGCCAGAGCCTCACCTGCGCCAGACGCTGCAGTGCGCCGGCTTCCAGCGCATGCGCAGGCAGCTCGGGCATGGGTGCGCCCGCTGCGCGCCGGGCCTGCAATGCCACCAGGGCGCGGTGCGCGCAGGTGGCGGTCTTGCAGCTGCAACTGGCCGCCGCCAGGCCGCCAGCACGCGGCAGGCGCACGGTCACTTCGTCGGGATTGGAGAGTTCACCGACCAGCGCGGCCGGCGTCTCTTCCAGCACGGCCTCGAAACCCTGTGCCATCCAGCGCAGGGCCTTGCGCTGGGCAGCGCTGCCGAAGGCCCGCGCCACGGCCTCGGCATCGCCCTCCAGCCATGGCGCGATAGGGGCCTGTGCTGCCTCATCGGCCGCCACTCCGCTGGCCAGGCGCGCGCGCAGGCCCAGCAGCAGGGCGCACAGATGGTGGCAGGGTCCATACGCGGGGCAGCTGCATTGCAGCGTGGCAAAGCCCGCGCCCGCCAGGGTCTGGACATGGCCTTCGATATCGGCCCGGGCATGGCTGGCATCCAGCTCCCAGGCCGCCGCATCCAATGTCGCCAGGGCCTTTGCGCCGCGCTTGAGCAGGCCCTTGTTGGCCCAGTCGGCAATGGCGTCATCGTCCAGGGTGCGCAGCCATTCCTGCATCATGAGGATCGCCCTGCCTGCATGACACGGGCCAGCCAGTCCACCAGATGGTCGGGCGTCATGGCGCCGATCTGCGCACCGCGTTCCACCAGTTGCGCAGCCAGGTCCCGGTCGTAGTCGGGATGGGCGCGGCGATCCAGGGCGGCCAGCACCAGCACGCGCGCACCGCTGGCGATCAGCCGCTCGATCTCGGCGATGACGCGGGCCTCGTCATGGCCTTCGTAGAGATCGGTGATCAGCACGACCACGCTGCGGCGCGGCGCGCCCAGCTGCCCGGCCGCATGCGCCAGGGCGGCACCGATATTCGTGCCTCCGCCCAGTTGCGCGCCCAGCAGCAGTTCTTCGGGCGCATGCAACTGGCCGGTGACATCGGCCACCTCGTCGGCGAACAGCAGCACATGGGTGCGCAAGGCGCGCACGCGCGCGAAGATGCTGCCCATCACGGCGCTGTGGATGACGGATTCGTACATGGAGCCGCTCTGGTCCACCAGCAGCCACAGGTCCCAGGTCAGGCGCTGCGCCTCGTTCTCCCTGAAGAACAGGCGCTCCAGCACCAGCACCTGCTCCTCGCGCTGGTAGTGGCGCAGGTTGTGGCGCAGGGTGCGCGGCCAGTCCAGATCGCTCATCTGCCCCTGGCCCCGGCCACTGCGGCGCCTGCGCCGCCGCCCGAAGGCCGAACGCACGCGCGAGGACAGCCGTGCCTGCAGATCCGCCACCACGCGTGCCACCAGCCGCCGGGCCTCGTCCAGCACCTGCACGGGCAGGCTGGCGCGCACGGCCATCAGCGCGGCCACCAATTCAATGCTGGGCGTGGCCTGGGCCAGTACCTGGGGGTCGCCGAGCAGGCCGTGCAGCCCGTAGCGCGACAGCGCATGACGCTGCAGCGTTTCCACGGCGCTGTGCGGAAACAGGTCGCGCACCTCGCCCAGCCAGTGCACGGCCTGGGGCTCGGGCACGCCGCTGCCGCCCTGGCGGGCGGATAGCCCGCCCGTGCCCTGCCAGGCGTCGGTGCCTGCACCGTCGGGCTGCTCGCGCAGGCGGTGCTCGCGCTGGTAGAGATAGTCCAGTGCCGCGTCGCGGCGCGCATCGGCGTCATCGAGCGGCTGCGCCGCAGCCAGGGGCTGGGCCGCCTCGGGCCCGAGGATGAGGCGCCAGCGCCGCAGGGTGGCGGCATCGATCGCCTGTTCCTGCATTGGCGGCTCGTGCATTGGCAGTTCGTGCATTGGCGGATCTTCCCGGCTCATGACAGTCCCCAGGGTTGCAGCAGCCGGCCCACCTGGGCCGCCAGGGCGCGGCTGTGCGCCAGGGCCTGGTCCGATGGCAGGTGCACCGGGCCCAGCGTGGTTGCGCCAGGTGGCGTTGCCGCGCCCGACAAACCGGCCAGCCGCCCGGCCAGCTGCCGCAGTTCGGCGCGGGTCAGCTGGGCAAAGGCCAGCCGCAAGGCGGGCAGGCCGGCCAGGAAGGCGTCTTGCGGCCAGTGCCCAATGCCGTCGCTGAGCAGGCGCAGCAGCGGCGGATGACTGAGCAGCCAGCCCTTGGCCACGCGCACAAAGCCCTGCAGGTACTCGCCCATGGCGGCAGCATCGACCTGCGCCAGGCCCAGCATGGCGCGCAGGGCGGCATCGGTCTGCGCAATCTGCCAGCGGCCGGCCATGCTCAGGATGCCGGCGGTGGCGCCGCGCACGCGCGCAGGCGTGCTGCCGGCTCCTGCCTCATGCAAGGCGGCACAGGCATCGTGGAACAGGCCGGCGTCGGCCCAGGGTACGGCGCGGCAGACCATGCCGTGCAGATCGGCCAGGGCATCCAGGGCCTGCACCTGCTGGACGGCATCGCCCTCGCCCAGCCAGGGCAGGCGCAGGCAGGCCTGGGCAAAGCAGCGCCGCAGCAGCGGCAGCAGGCGCGCCAGGCCCACGCCGCCCAGCGCATGGCGGGCCTCGTAGGCCAGGGCCAGGCAGCCGGTGGCGCGGGCCAGGGCCAGGGCGTCGTGGCTGCGCTCCATCCAGGCCTGCACGGTGTCCAGCACCTGCTGGGCAATGCCGTCCAGGCCCATGACCAGCACTTCCAGCACGCGCTGCGCCGGCTCGGTGTCGGCGGTCTGCGACAGCCGCTCCAGCACGCGGTGGACAGCGGCCTCTTGCAGGCTGGAGCCGTGGCGCATGGCCTCGGTGAGTGCCACCGTGGTCTCGACCTGCCAGCCCAGCGTCCAGACCTCGCGCACGCGCGCCAGGCCGGTGCCCGCCACAAAGTCCGGTCCCGCCAGGCATTGCGCATAGGGCACGCCCAGGTAGCGCAGCCGGTGCAGTCCCTGCGAAAGGCGGCGGTGGCGGGCGCTGCGGTAGATGTCCAGCTCCTTGCGCACGGGTGCGGCAGGCCGCACGGGCAGGCGGTGGCGCAGGCAGAAGGCCTGTACATCGACCAGCAGCGGGGCGGCCGGCGCGTTGGGTGGCAGCTGGCCGTAGTCGTCGGCGTCCAGCAGCCATTGACCAGTCTGCTGCCCGGCCTGCGGCTCCATAGGCTGCGGACGCAGGGCCTGGGCATGCTCCTTGAACACGGCGCTGTCCAGCGCTTCCAGCAGCTCGGCCCGGCCGCCGTGGCAGGCGCGCAGTGCAGCCAGGCCATGGGCCAGGCGCACGGCCTCTGCCGCGTCGGGCAGGCTGGCGGGCAGGCCCCGGGCACGCAGGCCGTTCACGGTGCGTGCCGCCATCTCGGGCCAGGCCTGGGCATCGGGTTGCGAGGCGCCCTGCTCCAGCGCCTGCCAAACGCCCTGGTAGTAGCCGGGCATGGGCATGCCGGCCGCGTAGCCGCTGGCACGCTCCAGCCGCTGCAGCGTGTAGGGGATGAGATGCACGCCCACATCGATGGGCTGACCGGCCGCAGCCGGACGCTCGGGCGCCGACAGGCCAGCGGTGATCCCAGCCACGATGCCCGCCACATGAAAGCCGCCGCAGACCACCAGGCAGCGCCCGCCTTCGGCCAGGGCCTTGCGGACCTGGGCGGCCATGTGGGCCTCGCGAGCCCTGTCTTCGGCATCAGGGCCCGCGCCGCCCGCTGCCTCGTCCCGCTCGCGCAGCAGCTGGCTGAAGGCCAGCACGCCGGCAAAGTACGCCTGGGGCGAGGCGTCCTCATTGCCCGATTCGTAATGCCGGTCCCACCATTCGTCGAAGTCTCGGCAGCCGCCGGCCTGGATGAGGCCGGCCAGCACGTCGGGCGCGCGCCGCGAGGGTTCGTCGGCCAGCAGGGGTTCGGGCGCGCAGGCGAAGTAGTCCAGCTGCGCGGCCTGAGCAAGCCGCGCCGCATAGGGCAGGTCGATGAAGCGCACATGGCTGCGCAGCCGCACCGCCTCGCGCAGGGCCACCCATTCAGGAGAGAAGGCCGCAAAGGGCACATAGCAGCGGCAGCGCCAGTCGTCCTCCAAAGCGCCATTCGCGCCATTCGAGCCATTCGTTTCATGTGCGCCATCGCCGCCTGCCACGGTCGCATGCAGGTAGGCCGCCAGCGGCGGACGCGCCTGGGCGTGCTGCAGCGCAGGCAGCAGGGCATCGAGTTCGCCCGGGCCTTCGATCAGCACGTGGGTGGGCTTGAACTCGCGCATCAGCGCGCGCAGGTGATGGGCGCAGCGCGGGCTGTGGTGGCGCACGGGCACCAGGCGCAGCTGCGGCAGCGGCGCCAGCCACGCGGCAGCGTCAGTGCTCACGGCCGCCTGCGACAAAGTCCTGCCAAGCCGGCTGCCCTGCACGCTGGCGTGCCACCACGCGCAGGTATTCGGCGAAGCGGCGGCGGTCCTCGTCGTCGTCCTTGATCACCGTGCCCAGCAGGTGGCGCGCCAGGTGGGCCGGACCCACGCGCTCCTGCCCGAAGTACCAGCACTGGCAGGCGGCGTTGAAGGCCACGTCGATGGCCTCGGCCGTGGACAGCACGGTGCCCGGCCGCTCCACGGCCGTGCCCTCCACGCTGCCGCTGCGCAGCTCCTGGAAGGCCGTGGCCAGCAGGGCCAGCACATCGGGCGCGACGGTGGTGCCGATGCGCTGCTGCGCCAGTGCGCGGCCCACCTCCTGCCCTATCAGCGCGGCCTGCGCGGCCACGCCTTCGAGCGGGCGCATGGTCTCGAAGTTGAAGCGGCGCTTGAGCGCGGCCGACATCTCGTTGACGCCGCGATCGCGCAGGTTGGCCGTGGCAATCACATTGAAGCCCGGCCGTGCCAGCAGCCAGGGCTGCTCGTGCTTGAGTTCGGGAATCTGCAGCAGCCGGTCGGAGAGCACGGGCACCATGCAGTCCTGCACTTCGGTGGAGCAGCGCGTGATCTCCTCGAAGCGCAGCAGCCGCCCTTCGCCCATGGCGCGGTGCAGCGGGCCGGGCACCAGGGCCTCGGGGCCGGGGCCGTCACGCAGCAGCAGGGCGTAGTTCCAGCCATAGCGGATCTGCTCCTCCACCACGCCGGCACCGCCCTGCACGGTGAGCTTGCTGTCGCCGCTGATGGCGGCGGCCAGCAGCTCGGACAGCAGGGACTTGGCCGTGCCCGGCTCGCCCACCAGCATCAGGCCGCGCTGGCCGGCCAGGGTGACGATGGCGCGCTCGACCAGGGCATCGTTGCCGTGGATCTTGCGGGCGATTTCGGGGCCGCCGCCATCCGGGGCCGGGCCGCCCAGGATGAAGCGCCGAACGGAGCGCGGGCTCAGGCGCCAGCCGTCGGGGCGCGGGCCCTGGTCGGCGGCCTGCAGGGCCGCAAGTTCATGGGCGTGGGCCATCTCTGCCGGCAGCCGCTGGGCGGCAGCTTCCGGGGTGGGCGCTGCAATGCGTTTGGTGGCCATCAGTCGCTCTCTTTGGTGCTGGCCGATTTGGCGGCGATGGCCGCGAACTGCGCCATCAGCGTGGCCTGCAGCGCGCGCGGCCACTGCTGCGGCTGCAGCCGGAGCCAGCGGCCATCCTCGCCGCGGTGGCTGCTGTCATAGACCACGGCGTGGGCGATGTCCACGCCGTGGTCCAGTTCCATGAACGGCATGTAGCGCCCGTGGTGAAGCTCGATGTACAGCTGCGGGCCTGCCAGGTCCAGCCTGTGCTCGTAGATGCCGGGGCCGTCCCCCACGGGGCCGGGGCGGTAGTTCCACTTGGCCAGCAGGCCGGACAGCGCGCCCTGGCGTATCTGCAGCGGGCCGGCGGGGTGCAGTGCATGGTTCTTCCACTGGCTGGCGTCGGGCAGTTGTGCGCCTGCGCCCAGCTGGTCGATCAGCGGCTGCAGCTCGTAGTCGGCCAGGCAGGTGCGCCAGGCCTCAACCTCGCCCGCTGCGGCATCGACCGGATGCCAGAGCAGCACCTGCGCATCGTCGGGCAGCTCCACGGCATCGTCTGCGGCATCGAGCAGGGAAAAGTCCTCGGCAATGCGAAAGCTGGCGCCCTGCTCCAGCCGCCAGATCAGGGTGCGGCCCATGATGCGCAGCAGGGGATGCTGCAGGAACAGGCGGCGCCAGCGCGGGACGGACCAGCGCTGTCCCGTCATGAAGGCGGTACCCATGCGCGGCGCCTGCTGCCTGGCGATGGCCTTGACGCCAGCGGCAACGGTCTTGAATTCGGCCTGTGCCGCATTCCACTGAAGGCGCAGCGATTCGTCCTTGAGCGCAGGCAGGGTCTTGGAGGCCTTGCCCTTGTCGCTCACCACGCGCAGGCTCAGGTCGCCCTGCAGCTGCAGGCGGTAGCGCTGCGGGCCCACCTCCAGCACCAGGCCTTCGCCGCCCAGGCCGAAATCGGGCGTCAGCTCGTCATACAGCTCGATCAGGCTCAGGCCGCGCCGCTGGGCGGCTGCCTCCAGCGCGTCATGCGCTGCCGCAATCACCAGGTCCTTGAGCTTGCGCGAGGTGGACAGGGTCTGGACCTGGGACAGCGCGTACAGCGTGTCCAGCGCACCGAGCTGCTCCACGGCGATGATGGCGCGCAGCTTCTTGCTCCAGCCCCAGGCCTTCACGGCGGCCACCAGGGTCTGCACCAGGCGGTCGTCGACATGGCCGTTGGCCAGTCGCAGCGCCCAGCGCGCCTTGGGCTCGCCCTCCAGGGCCACCCAGGCATTGACCAGGTGCAGGGACAGCTGGGCGCGGCTTTCGGCCGGCACATGGGCCAGCAACTGCTCCACCAGCGGCGGCAGCTCTTCCTCGGCCGTGGCCACCAGATGCAGCACGATGCGGGCCGCATGCTCGGACAGCGGCGCGAACAGGGCCAGGGTCTCTGGCTGGTCATAGGCCTTGATGCTGCTGGAAAAGCGCTTGAAGCGCGCCACGCGGGCCTCCAGTGCGTCAAGCGGCACCCGGCCCCCCTCCCCCTGCGCCACGGTCAAAGCACCCGGCACTGGCACACCCAGGGCCAGCAGCCGGCCCTCGACCATGCTTTCGGAGCCCAGGTCCAGGCTCGTGCGCAGCAGCGCCTGCAGCAGCGGCGCGACCCCGGGATCGGGGTGGTCCAGCAGGATGTCGCGGCAGGCCAGCTGCATCGCCTTCTCGCGCCGCTGCAGCCAGGCGTTGGACTCGAAGACAGCGCCTACGGCCTGCGCATCCAGCCCTTGCATGAAGCGCGCCACCGCTTCGCGCAGCGCCCGCGAGCTGCTGGCCGCCAGCAGTTCGCCCAGCAGGGGCAGCCGGGCATGCAGCATGGACGGGTCCAGCTGCGCCAGCAGCGGGGCCAGGCGCACGGTGGGAATCTCGCGCAGATAGTCGGGCTGCTCGGCCAGCATCTGGTTGAGCAGTCCGATGAAGGGCTCGATCCGCGATTTCTGCAATATGCAGCGCAGCAGATGGGGCAAAAGCTCCGGGTAGCGTGCCTTCCAGATCTGCTGGGCGACCACCGCATCGAAGTGGTACTTGGGCTGCCATCCTTCGATCCAGGCGACGAAGGGCGCGGAATCCTCCCGCACCAGGCGGTCGAAAATGGGGATGAAGTAGTCGGCCGGCTCATGGTCCGCCCTGCCCAGCAGCAGGTTGACCAGTTCCAGGCGCCGCTGGGCGTCGGCGCCCAGGTCCCAGCGCAGCGCGATCAGGCCCGCGTCTTCGTTGATGGGCTTGTCGTCGAACCAGTCGGGATGGCGGCGGTAGAAGTCGTACCAGGGCGCGCAGCGCTGCGGGTGCGGAACGTCGCTGTGCCGCGTCAGGTAGACATCGCGGATGTCGGCATAGAGCGCGCCACCGCGCTCGGCCAGCTCCATCAGGTCCTGGTCGTCCAGGCTGCCCAGCAGCAACTTCCAGTCGGCTCTGTCATACCCGCCACCGGACTGGACGTTCAGCTCTGCGGCCCAGTCCAGCAGCTGCATCACCCGTTCACGGCTGATGCCCGGGTACCAGAGCCAGCCGAACATGTCCAGGATGCGGATTTCACGGTAGTCGTTGTCGCCGTCCGGCGCAGGTGGACGGGCCAGGCTGGCGCGCGCCATCTGCTCGAACTCGGCCGCAAGCTCGGGGCTATGGCGTGGAATGTCGCCGTCCAGGCTGCCGTCGATCCTGCACCCGAAGGGGATGGTCTGCCGCGCGAAGGCCAGCCACAGGTCATGGTCATGGGTCCAGGGCAGATCGAAGTTGCCCAGGGCGCGGATGGGGTTGGAATAGTCGTCGAAGGCCTTGCGCGTGAAGGCGCCCACTTCGTCATGCCGGCCCGCGCGCATGCGGCTGGCCAGCACCTGGACCAGTTCGGCGGGTGGCAGCGAGGCGCTCAGTTCCTCCAGCGTGGCCTGGTCGGTGTGTTCTAGGGTCGAAGAGTTCATGGATTCAGGGGTTCTGGAGGGAGTCAAACCTGGGCTGCAGCCGCGCCCGCAGCGCGCGAGGCCAGGGCCTGGAGCATGGCGCACAGCGATGCCTGCAGCGGCAGCGGCCATTCGGCCGGGGGCAGCAGGCGGTCGGCGGCCATGTCGCGCAGGGCAAAGCCTTCGATGTCGATCTCATGGCCGGGCTCGTAGTACGGCATGGCCGCGCTGTGCAGCAGTTCCACGCGCCAGTGCTGCACGGCAAAGTCCCGCAGGTGCAGGTAGATGCCGGGGCCATCGCACACGGGGCCGGCATGAAAGCGCCATGGCCCTGCCAGGGCGTCCAGCGCCTGCTGCGTGAGCCGTATCGGTGCCAGGGGCTGCAGCAGTTCCGGCTGCCACTGGCTGGCCAGCGGCAGGTCGGCGGGCGCATCGACCTGCTCGACCAGGGCCTTGAGGCCGTAGTCGGCCAGGCATTCGCGCCACTGCGCACGCTCCTGCTCGGTGGCCTGCGCGGGGTGCCACAGGGCGATGCGGCCCTCGGCCGGCAGTTGCACCGCGTCGCTCTGGGCATCGACCAGGGACAGGTCCTCGGCAATGCGCAGGCTGAACGGCTGGCCGGCCGCGGGCTCCACCCGCCAGACCAGGCCCTGTGCCACCACGCGCAGCAGCGGGTGTTCCAGGAAGAGGCGGCGCCAGGTGGCCAGCGGCCAGTGCCGGCCCAGCATCAGGCAGGACTGCAGGCGCGGCGCCTGCTGCTGCAGCACGGCCTTGATGCCCTTGGACAGCGTCTTGAGCCGCGCGGCGGCCGCCTCCCACTCCGTGCGCAGGCCCTCGTCGTCCAGGGCCGGCAGGCTGCGCACCAGCTTGCCGGCCGGCGTGCGCAGGCGCAGCGACAGGTCGCCCTGCAGCAGCACGTCATAGGTCTGCGCGCCCACCTGCAATTGCACGCCCCGGCCCAGGTCGAAGTCCGGGGTCAGCTCGTCGCCGAGGTCGGCCAGCGCCATGCCGCGCCGCGCGGCGGCCTCGGCCAGCACGGCCTGCGCGGCGGCCAGCACGCTGGGCTTGAGGGTCTTGCCGGTGGCCAGGGCCTGCACGCAGGACAGGGCATAGACCGTGTCGAGCCGGCCCAGCTGCTGCAGCGCGACCACGGCGCGCTCCTTGCGCGTCTTGTGCCAGGCCAGGGCGGCCGAGGACAGCACATCGACGATGCGGTCGTCCGCCGCGCCGGGCAGCAGCTTGAGCACCCAGCGCGATTCGGGCGCGCCATCGGCAGCCACCCAGTGCTGGACCAGGGCCAGCGCCAGCCGCGCACGGTTCTCCGCGCCGGCCTGGGCCAGCAGCTGGTGGGCCAGCGCAGGCAGCTCCTGCGGGCTGGAGGCCGCCAGGTGCAGCAGCGCACGCGCGGCCTGGGCCGACAGGGGCGCGAGCAGGTCCAGCAGCGCCGGCTGGTCCAGCGCGGCAATGGCGGGCGACAGGCGCTGCAGGCTGGCGGCCTGGGCTTCAAGCTCTGCCAGGGAGCCGGCATCGCTGCCCGCTGGCATGGCCTCGCCGCCAGGTGACCCGGCTGCGTCCGCAACCGGGGCTGCGGCACCCAGATCCTTCAGTCGCGCCTGCACCGGGCCTTGCTCGGCCACGTCCAGCAATCCACCCGACAGCAGTGCCGACAGCAGGCTGCCAGACGCCGGATCAGGATGGGCCAACAGCACATCGCGGTAGGCCAGCACCAGGTTCTTGTTGGGCTTGGCCAGCCAGCCGGCGGCCTGGGGCGCATCCACGGGCAAGGCAGACAGCGCCTGTGCCAGCGCCGCACGCAAACCCTTGGAGGCACTGCCGGAGGCGGCCTTGCCCAGTTGCGGCAGCAGCCGCTGCAGCGTGTCCACGCGCAGCGCGGGCAGCAGGTGCGTGAGCGGGCCGGCGGCCAGCCGGGCCAGGTCGCCAGGGCGATCGGCCAGCAGGGTCTCGGCCACCGGGGCGTAGCCGGCGCGGTCGGATTCGTGCTTGCAGCCGTCTGCGCAGGCCGGCAATAGCAGCGGCAGCAGGGCCGGCCACCGGGCTTCCCACAGCCGCTGCGCCACGGCGGGATTGATCGCCAGGTGGCCCAGTTGCTTGAACCAGGCGGCCAGGGGCGCAGCGTCGGTCTGCAGCATGCGCTCCACCAGGGCTCGGTCATGCGGCCAGTCATCGTCCGAGGCAAAGCACAAGGCCTTGAACAGGTCCTGGGCCAGCAGGTCGCGGCGCGCGGCATCGGCCGTCTCCCAGCGCGATGCGATCAGCACGGGCTCGGGCAGGCGCAGCTGGTCAAGCACGGCGGGGAATTGCGCAAAAAAATCCCGCCACAGCGCCCAGCGCTGCGCTGCAGGCCGCGTGCGCTGCAGCAGCAGCTGGCGTTGGACGATGTCGCGGCTGAGCTGGCCGCCGCCGTCCTCGATGGCCATGGCCAGCAGTTCGGGCTCGGGCAGCTGGTGCAGCAGATGCTGCCACTGGCAGTAGTACTGCGCGCCGGGCGCAATGCCGGCCTGTGCGCTCAGTTCCCGCGCCCAGCGCAGCAGGCCGGTGATATCGGCACTGGACATGCCTTCATGGCCCAGCACGCCAAACACCTGCCTGAGCACGAGGTCGTAGCCATCGCGCAGTCTCCAGGGCTGGTGGGTGCGGCTGCCCCAGTCATCCAGCCAGGCGCGGGCCAGTGCCGTCAGCTCTGCGGTCAGCTCGGCACTGCGCCGGGGCACGCCCGGGTTGCCTCCATAGAACTGTCCCAGCGGAAGGCTGATGCGTGCCAGCGCCAGCCACAGCGCGTGGTCGCGCTGCCAGGGCGCATGCTCGCCGGGCAACTGGTGCAGCCGCTCCTGGCACAGGCTGCTGCTGTCGCGCAGGAAGTCCGCAACCTCGGCATCACGCCCCTGGGCCAGGCGCTTTGCCAGTTCGGCGGCAAAGGCCGGCATGCCCTCGCGCCCAGCCGGCGCGGCCGTGTGCAGTTCGTACAAAGCCTGCAGGGGAAGCGCTGCTGTCTCGTTGTTGCTCATGGTCTGTGGAGTCTTCGGTGATGGGCGATCGGCCGGCCAACGTTTCAAGGGAGCAAAGGTTCACAAAGACAAGGGCTCAGGCAGCCGCCTTGGCCGCCAGGGCCAGCCACTGGCCTTGCAGCGTGGCCAGCAGCGGCTTGGGCAGCCGCGCCGGGTCGGCGCTGGCCCCGTAACCCTTGCTCAGGTCGTGCACGCGCAGGCCTTCCACGGCCACGGGCAGGCCCAGGTCCAGGTAGGGCGGGAAATAGCCGTGCGACAGCTCCAGGCTCAGCTCCAGCGCGGGCAGGCGCCACACATGCTCGTTGATGCTGGGGCCATCGCCCACGGGGCCGGGCCGGTAGCCGAACTTCTTGAGCATGGCGCCGAGCTGCTCCTGCGCCAGCGTGATCGGCGCGGGCGGCAGCAGCATGCCGTTCCTGAACTGGCTTGGCGCGGGCTGCTCGGCGCAGGCGCCCAGCTGGTCGACCAGGGGCTCCAGCTCATAGTCGGCCATGTAGGCCTGCCAGGCCTCGCGCTCGCCGGGCTGGGCCGTGGCCGGGTGCCAGAGGCTGATGCTGCAGCCTGCCGGCAGGGCCACGGTTTCATCCTCCACATCGACCAGCGAGAAATCCTCGGCCAGGCGGAAGCTGGTGCGCGCCAGGCCCGGCGCATCCTCTGCGCGCCAGATCAGGCTGCGCCCAACGATGCGCAGCAGCGGGTGGGCCACGAACAGCCGCTGCCAGCGATCCAGCGGCCAGCGCTTGCCGCTGACCAGGGCCGCCAGCATGCGCGGCGCCTGTTGCTTGACCACGGTCTTGAGGCTGGTGGACAGGGTCTTGAGCTGCGCAGTGGCGGCCTCCCATTCGGGCTTGAGCGCCTCGTCCTTGACCGCAGGAATGGTCTTGCTGGCCTTGTTCCTGTCGTTGATGACGCGCAGGCTCAGATCGCCCTGCAGCTCCACGCGGTAGCTGTGCGGCCCGACCGTGACCGTCAGGCCCTGGCCCAGGCCGAAGTCGGGGGTCAGCTCGTCGAAGAGCTCGGGCACGCTCATCTTGCGGCGGGCAGCGGCAGCGCGCAGGGCGCTGCGCGCCGTGCGCTGCACCTGGTCCTTGAGCGAGCGCGATTCGGAGATCTCCTGCACGCGCAGCAGAGCGTAGAGGCTGTCCACCTCGCCCAGATGCTCGACAGCGGCGGCCGCGCGCTGCAGGCGCGGGCGGTTCCAGGCCTGGACGGCGGCCACCAGCGCATCGACCACGCGGTCATCGGCATGGCCGGGCAGCAGCCTGAGCGCCCAGCGCTGCTTGGGTTCGCCCTCGCAAGCAATCCATTGCTGCACCAGGGCCAGCGCCAGGCGCGCACGGTTGTCGGCCGGAATGCGCGCCAGCAGCTCGCCGGCCAGCGGCGGCAGGCCGCCTTCGGCAATGGCGGACACATGCAGCAGCACGCGGGCCGCGTGTTCGGACAGCGGCGCGCACAGCGCCAGCAGCTCGGGCGTATCGAAGGGCTTGATGGCCGCGCTCAGGCGCTTGATGGAGGCGATCTGGGCTTCCAGATCCATGCCGCCAGCGGCACACGCTGGCGATGCGGCATCTGCCTGGCTTTCTTCCGATGCCGAGGCGCCCTGCCCTGTCAGGCCCAACTGCTGCAGCCGCTGCTGCACGCTGCTGGCCGAGGCCGCATCCAGCTTGCCGCCGGCCAGCAACTGCGCCAGCAAGGGACCGACAGCGGGGTCGGGGTGGGCCAGCAGCACGTCGCGGCAGGTCAGCAGCAGGTTCTTGGGCGGCTTGTTCAGCCAGCCGGCATCCACCAAGCTGGCCAGCGGAATATGGGCGGCCAGGCCGGCCATGGCGGCGCGCAGGCCCTTGGCGCTGCTGCCTGCGATGAGCGGGGTCAAGGTGGGCAGCGTGGCCTTCAGGCTGGCGGTGTCGAACGCGGGCAGCACATTGACCAGGTCCTTGACAGGCACCTCGGCCAGATCGGTCGGTCGGCGGGTCACCAGTTCGCGGATCGCGCTGCGGTAGCGGCGCAGCTCGTCCTCGCGGTCGCAGTGCTGGGCAATGGCCGGCAGCAGCAGGGGCAGCAAGGCGGCATCGTCCTGCTTCATGACATGCATGGCCAGCGCCAGGCTGATCCGATAGCCGCCGTTCTCACGCAGCTGCCTGGCAAAGGGCGCGGGATCCTCGGCCACCAGGCGGTCCAGCAGCTGCAGCGCACGGGTACGCTCCCCGCCCTGGGCATGGCCCAATTGGCCCATCAGGGTGCCCGCCAGTTCCTCACGCCGTGGGGCATCTGCGCTGGCCCAGCGCTGCTCTATCAGGTCCGGATCGCCTATGTAGGTCTGGTCATACAGCTCGGGATGCGCGGCAAAGAAGCCCATCCAGGACTTCCAGCCCTGCCCCTTGGGCTGCTTGGGTTGGCGCTCTTCGCGGTAGTGCACTATCACATCGGCGAACAGCTTGCCGCCCACGGCGGCGTAGCGCTGCAGGTCGGCATCGTTCAGCTGGGCGATCAGCCGCTTCCAGGGCGCGTGGTACTCGGTGTCGGGCTTGTACTCACCTTCCTTGCGCAGCGCCAGCGTCCAGTCCAGCGTGGCCGTCACTTCCTCGTAGGGCATGCCTGGATAGCAGAGCCAGGGCACCAGGTTGCCCAGCACCATGCCTATGCCTTTGAAGACCGGCAGATCCGCGCTGCGGGCATGGGCCAGCCATTGCTCGGCCATCACGCGCACTTCGGCGGCCACCTTGGCATTGGTCAGCTTCTCGCTGAGCCCTGCCGGCGCATGGCCGCGCGGCACCGTGAGCCGTGCCAGGGCCAGCCAGCGCTCACCGTCATGTGTCCAGGGCGATTCGCTGCTGTTCAGGCGCCCCAGCATGTAAAGGCAGCGCTCCTCGCAATCACGCAGGAAAACCTGCACCTCATCGGCCCGCCCGTCATGAAGCCGGGCATCAAGTTCGGCGGCAAAGGCCTCTTCGCTGAGGCCTTCGTCCAGCCGGTCATAGAGATCGCTCAGGGAAGCTGCGTGAAGATCGGTAGTGCTCATAAAGATGAGGAGATGAACAATGTGGGCAGCCGCAAACCGGGGCCTGCCGGGATGGAGACGGGGGTGGAGCCTGCACGGGATGGACGCAAAGGTTCTTGATCCATTCGGACAGTTCCTCGGAAAACTCACAGATTCATGCCCTGCGTATGTCGTCAGCTTCGGAAAAATCTGTAGCGCCGTCGGCAAGGAATGCGCCATTGTTCAGCGGCACGCGCGCGGCGCGGGCGCCGATCTTGTCAGGTCGCGGACCCGGGCACTTGACAGGCTGTCAAGCAGCCGACTGCCACCGCTGCGGGCCATGGACTGTACTGGGGACTTTTCGCCCAGGCGTACTGCCCGGCCCCGCCATGCCGCCGATACCATGGACCGCGACATGACCCCGGAGACACCCCATGCCCATGCCCATGCCCCTGTCCCAGACGCACAAGCTCTTTGACGACGACGCCTACCTGGACAGCTGCGAAGCCACCGTGATCGCGGTCAGCCCCGAAGGCATCGAGCTGGATGCCACGGTCTGCTATGCCCGCAGCGGCGGCCAGGCCGGAGACACCGGCACGCTGATCCTGGCCGACGGACGCAGCCTGGCGGTCATCGACACCATCTATGCCGATGACCGCCAGCGCATCCTGCATGTGCTGCAGACCGATGCGCCGCCCCAGGTCGGCGAGCGCGTGCAGGTAGCCATCGACTGGGACAGGCGCCACCGTCTGATGCGCCTGCACACCTGCCTGCACCTGCTGGGCGTGCTGGTGCCCGTGCCCGTGACGGGCTGCAGCATCTCGCCGGACTCGGCACGCCTGGATTTCGACCTGCCTGAATCCACGCTGGACAAGGCCGATCTGACGGAGCGCCTGAACGCCCTGATCGCCGACAGCCATGCCGTGAACGTGGACCGCATCACGCCCGAGCAATTGGCCGCCCAGCCCGACCTGGTACGCACCGCAGGCGCGGCGCCCCCGGGCGGCACGGCGACGATCCGCATCATCGACATCCCCGGCCTGGACCGCCAGCCCTGCGGCGGCACGCATGTGCGCAGCACGGCCGAGATCGGCACGGTGGCCGTCACCAAGATCGAGAAGAAAAGCCGCACCAACCGGCGCGTGGTCGTGCAGTTCGCCTGAGGCCTGCCGGACCTGCCTGGCCTGCCTTGGCTGCCGCCCCGCGCCTCAGGACATCCAGGACCTGGGCGCCGAGGGGCCACCCGGCTCACGGGACCCCTCGCCGCCCGGAGCCACCCCTTCGGGCTGGCTGCCGGACTTTCGCATCAGCTGCAGGATCTGATCGAGCTTGTCCTGCTCAACAGCGATCGAGTGCAACCTGAACAGCACGTACGGAATGAGGACGCTGGCACAGGCCATGCCCGCCAGCGCCGTCTGTTGCTGGGAGCTGTCGACGAAGAACGCCGTCAGCAAAAAGATGGCGCCAATGACAGCGCCTATGAAAACCATCATTCTCATAAACCCCCTCTATGTGCCGCAATCGTACCCAAATGTGACTGAGGTGAGTAGAGGCATGCGAGCTGTGGGGTTGCCCGTCGCCAAAAGACGACGGACGGCAAGTGATTCCGGGCGACAGCCACCGCGCATACCGTGCCGGCGTGACGCCATACCGCATGCTTGGAGCGCAGGTCTTCGAACTGTTTTGACTTGATTCAAATCAACCCGTCCTCCCCCATCCTGTCTATGCTGGAGGCAGCCATACAAAGCATCCATGGCGACAGACCGCCTGCCGGTCCATGGCCACCGGATGCCAGCCACCTCACCCGCTTTTCAAGGAGAAAACAATGGCAATGCAATGGAAACCCGTCCTCTTGGCCCTCGCAATGACTGCCGTCGCCGCACCTGTGCTGGCCGCCGACTGCGCCGTCGAGATCGAAGGCAATGACGCCATGCAGTTCAACAAGCCCACCATCAGCGTGCCCGCCAGCTGCAAGCAGTTCACGGTCAAGCTCAAGCACGTGGGCAAGCTGCCCAAGACGGCCATGGGCCACAACTGGGTACTGAGCAAGACGGCCGACCTGCAGCCCGTGGCCAATGACGGCATCGCCGCCGGCGCCGCCAAGGACTTCGTGAAGGAAAAGGACGCCCGCGTGATCGCCCACACCAAGGTGATCGGCGGCGGCGAGACCGACTCCGTGACCTTCTCCACCGCCGCCCTGAAGGCGGGCGAGGCCTACAGCTACTTTTGCTCCTTCCCCGGCCACGCCGCGCTGATGAAGGGCACGCTGACGCTGGCCAAGTAAGCCGGCGATCTGCCTTGGCCCGGGACCTTGCGCCCCGCGCCCTACCCGGCGGCACTTCGGTGCCGCTTGTCGTTTCCGCCCCTCACATTTGCGGGACCGGGCAAGCCACGCTTGCCTAGCCTGCCGGTCCCTGCCGGTCCCTGCCGATGCATGCCGATCCGTGCCGTTGTGCGCTGTCTCTCAGTGCCGGCTGGCGGTCCTGCCGTGCGGGCGGCCCTGCATTTCCATGCAACCCTTTTGCATCAGGCGCAGCAGCAGCTGGGTCCAGCTGGCGTCGGCCCATTTGGTGCTTTCCAGCACCAGGGACCGTGCCGACTGCAGGCCGTCGCCGGGCTGCAACTCCACGCGGAAACTGCCGCGTTCACGCTGGGCCGTGACGGCCACCACGCTGCCCAGCAGGGCGATATCAAGGGAAGGGCGCGGGCCTTGCGGGCCGTCCAGGTCCACGCGCAGCACGCAGCCGGGGCGAAGTTCGTAGGTCCAGCGGTGGTCGGCATGGCCGGCCGCGCCCATGGCGTTCATTTCGGCAAGCCGCTGCTCCTGCGTCATGTCGTAGGGGCTGATGATGGGCGCCTGCTGCTGCGGGTAGCCCTGCACGCCGTCCAGGCAGGCGGCCATGAAGACCACGGCCGCCGCGCATGCCAGCAGTTTCCAGGCGCAGCGCGGGGCCCGTCGTTCAACGCGGTGCATGGGCTGCTCCTGCGTCTTCGTCGCCGGGCACCTGCAGCGACACGTCCACGCGCATGGCCAGCACCTTGTCGATGGCCTTGCCGTCCATGTCCACCACCTCGAAGCGCCAGCCTTCCCATTGCACGGTGTCGGTGACACGCGGCAGCCGGCCCGTGAGCAGCATGACCATGCCGGCCAGCGTGTGGTAGCGGCCGCGCTCCTCCTCGGGCACGGTGGCCAGCTCCAGCCGGTCCTTGAGCTCGGGCACGGGGATGTGGCCGTCCAGCAGCCAGCTGCCGTCCTCGCGCTGCAGCGCCCAGGAGTTGCGCGGATCGCGGGGCTGGAATTCGCCCGTGATGGCTTCCACTAGGTCCTGCAGGGTGACGATGCCCTGGACCTCGCCGTACTCGTCGATCACAAAGGCCATGTGCACGTCGGACAGCCGAAAGCTCTCCAGCAACTCCATGCCGGTGATGGTCTCGGGCACATAGAGCGCGGTCTGCATGGGCTGGTCGGTCAGGCCCTGATCCTTGCCCTGCAGCGCGCGCGACAGCCACTGGCGCGCGTTGAGCACGCCGATGATGGAGTCCATGCCGCCGCGCACCACGGGAAAGCGCGCATGGTCGGACTGCTCGATCACGCGCAGGTTGTCCTCGAATGGCGCATCGGCATCCAGGCAGACCACATCGCTGCGCGGCACCATCAGCGAGCCGATCTGGCGGTCGTCAAGGCGGAACACGTTGCGCACCATGGTGTGCTCGTGCGATTCGATGACGCCGGCCGTCGTGCCTTCGGCCAGCATGGCGTGGATCTCTTCCTCCGTGACGGCGCTGCCGCTGTTTTCCTTGACGCCCAGCAGGCGCAGCAGCGCATGGGTGGATACGGACAGCAGCACCACGAAGGGCTTGGTCAGATGGGCCAGCCAGTTGACTGGGCGTGCGATCAGGCGCGCAAAGGTCTCTGGGTAGGTCTGGCCGATGCGCTTGGGCACCAGCTCGCCGACGACGATGGAGAAATAGGTGATCAGCACCACCACCAGCGCCGTGGCCGTGTAGCCGCCATAGGGCGCGGGCACGCCCATGCGCTGCAGCCACTCGGCCAGGGGAGCGGCCAGCGCGGCCTCGCCGACGATGCCGTTGAGCACGCCGATGGAGGTGATGCCGATCTGGATGGTGGACAGGAAACGCGTGGGGTCGGCCCCCAGTTGGGCGGCTGCGGCGGCGCCGGCGTCCCCCTCGTCTATGAGTTTTTGCAGGCGAGCCTTGCGCGCCGTCACCAGCGCGATCTCGGACATGGCGAAGACGCCATTGAGCAGGATCAGCGCAAAAAGAATGGCAATTTCCATGATGCTTGTTCTGGGAACCGGGAGCCGCCGCTGCGGCAAAAAGGGCCCATGCTGCGCTGGGTCCGGAGAGATTGGAAGCGATAGGCCAGCCCCGCAGACGGGGCATGCCGGACAGGACCCGGCGAACGGCGTGGATGCCGCATGCGCCGACCCGGAGGAGCCAACGGCCCCGGCAGGTCGCAAAGGGGATCAGGCCGCCCGGGGAGGCCGTTCGGGCGGGGCCAGGCTGCGCCACGGTCCTTCGCGAAGGCTGCTGGCGACATGGCGATCGGCCTGCAGCCGGGGGGCATCCACGCCATCGACGGCATGCATGACATCGGGGAGGTCCTGCTGATCGTCCATCAGCGCATGGTCGAAGTCATCGAGCAGGGAGGCCGTGTCCACCAGCGGCGCTGCCGTGCGCTGCACGCTGGCGCAGGCGGCGCCGGCCGGCTCGCAAGCGGCCCCCGGCAGGGCCCGCCATGGCACAAGCCCCAGCGTGGACAAGGCCACGCTGACGACGAAGTGCAGGGAAAAAGCCACGATGAACCATCTGGACATGGTCCGGGGATTTTATCCATGCGCCGCACCCGCGGGCAGGCACCGCGCCTGCCCACCGCTGCCTGCCACTGTCCACGGCTGTTCGCCGTTTCCTACAAGCGGCGCGCCGGCGCCGTGGAAACATGCGCCACGGCCCACTCTCCGCCCTTTGCCATGAAAGCACTCCATACCCTTTTCACCGTCGTGCACGCGCTCATCGCCCTGCTGTTTTCGCTGGCGGCCATCGCCCTGCTGTGGATTGCAGGCCTCAAGGGCTGGAACGCCATGGCGCATGGCGTGGATGGCGATTCGGGCCTGCGCATCGTCGAGGCGCTGGGCATTCTGGCCTCGGGCGTGGTCGCGCTGCAGATCGCCCAGACCATCACCGAAGAGGAGGTCATACGCGAGGCCCATATCAGCGGCCCCACGCGCGTGCGCCGGTTTCTCTCGCGCTTTCTGGTGGTGCTGGTCGTGGCCCTGGCCGTCGAAGCCCTGGTCGCTGCCTTCAAGACGCAGGAAGAGCCGGCCCACCTGCTCTATCCCGCCGCCCTGGTCAGCGCCGTGGGTGTCCTGCTGCTGGGCTGGGGTGCCTTCATCTACCTCAACCGCTCCGCCGAGGAGCTGGAGCCCGAGGCCATGGAACAGGCCAAGGGCGAGGACCACAAGGTGAACAAGGATTGATGGCAGGCAGCGTCCCTTCGGGTTGCCTGCATTCGTGCGAACAGGCCCTAATATGGGTATCAGCCCTTGAAGCAATTCATGGAAGGTGGATGCCGCCCGCCCCGGCCGGCAACGCACAGGAGCCCGCCATGCCCGAATCTCTTGCCCCGACGGCCGCAACGGCCTTGCCCGACGCGCAGCCCTCCTCGCCACGCCAGGAAAAACTGTCCGATGTCAGCGAGACCTTGCGCATTCCACTGGCCGCACGCGCCCTGGGCGAGCGGCTGTTTCCCGGTATGGCCGTCAGTGACGCCCACGCCTTGGACACCCTGACCCAGCTGGGCGACGACGGCAGCCGGTGGCTGCAGGACCGGCAGAGCATCTACGGCGTGCTGGCGCGCACGCACTGCTTTCGCGCGCTGGCGCAGGACTTCTTGCAGCGCCAGCCGCAGGGCCATGTGGTGAACCTGGGCTGCGGCCTCAGCGACTATTTCCAATGGCTGGACAACGGGCAGATGCACATGACGGATGCGGACCTGGGACCCGTGACCGCGCTGCGCAGGCAGCTGCTGCCCCGGCAATCGGAGCGCCAGGAGATCCGCGAATTCGACCTGGCCGATGCCGACTGGTGGCAGCGGCTGGGACTGCCGGCCGACAGGTCCGGGCCTGCGGTGTTCATGATGGCCGAGGGCGTTTCCATGTACCTGCAGCCAGAGCAGATGCAGGCGCTGTGGACCACGTTTGCGCAACGCAGCCCGCCGGGCTCGGAGCTGGTGTTCGACGCCATGTGCTGGCTGGCGGCCGGGCGCGCAAGCCAGCACCCCTCGGTCCGGCTCACCCAGGCCCAGTTTCATTGGGGCCTGCGCCGCGAGGCCGATCTGGCGCAAGCCCATCCCCGCCTGCAGCTGGTGGCCGCGCACCAGGTGATGGAAGGCTACGGCCCGCCCTACTCGCTGGTGGGGCCGGCATTCCGCTGGACCTTTGGCGTGCACTTCTATGCCATCTACCAGCTGAAGTCGGTCGAGACGGCGGCTTAGGCCGATTGCGCAGCCGCAACGAAAGATGCCGGGTCAAGCCGGGCATCTTTGCTTCAAGGAACCAGGATCAGCCTGCGTCGGCCGCGCTGGCGGACAGGACCAGGGCCAGGCCTTGCACCAGGTCTTGCCCGGGCTGCCATTCGCGCACAAAGCGGTTGCGCGGCGGCCGCAGGGCTTCGCGGCCGGCCGAGACGGGCGTGCCCACATACAGCAGGCCGACGAGCCGGTCATGGGGCTCGAATCCCAGGGCCTCGCGCACGCGCGCATCGTGGCTGTTGGCGCCGCTGGCCCAGAAGCCGCCAAAGCCCAGGATGTGCAGGGCGTTGAGCATGTTCATGGCGGCAGCGCCACCAGCCAGCAGTTGCTCGCTCTCTGGCACCTTGTGCTCGGGCTGCAGGTGAACGCCCAGCGCAATGATCAGCGGGGCGGACAAGGCCTTGGCGCGGAATCGCTCGGCGTCGGCCTGCGGGTCGCGCGCCCTGGCGGCCTGCACGAACACCTCGCCCAGCGCATGGCGCGCATCGCCCTGCACCAGCACGAAGCGCCAGGGCCGCAGCTGCCCGTGGTCGGGGGCGCGCAGTGCAGCATCGATGACGGTGTCGATCACGTCTGCGCCCGGCGCCGGGTTCTGCAGCGGCCAGCGCGACTGGCGCGACATCAGCAGGTCCAGGGCGGCGCGCTGCTCGGGGGTCAGGGATCTGTCGTTGGTGCTCATTCGTTGTTCTGCAGCGCAGGCTGTCTTGCCTGCACTGGCTGTGCCGGTGATTCGGGTGGCAGCTGCGAGCACGCGCCGCAATGGCCGTACAGGGCCAGGCGGTGGTCGGCCAGGCGGTAGCCGTGGGCCTGGGCCACCTGGTGCTGCAGTGCCTCGATGTGGTCGTTGCTGAATTCATCCACGCGTCCGCACTGCAGGCAGATCAGGTGGTCATGGTGCGGCCCCTCATTGAGCTCGAACACCGCCTTGCCGCTTTCAAAGGTCTGGCGCAGCAGCAGGCCCGCCGCCTCCAGCTGGGACAGCACGCGGTAGATGGTGGCCAGGCCCACTTCGGCACGCCGCTCGGCCAGCAGGCGGAACACGTCCTCGGCATGCAGGTGGCGCGATGCGCTCTGCCTGAAGATTTCCAGCACCTGCATGCGCGGCAGCGTGGCCTTCAGGCCCACGCTGCGCAGTTCGGGTTCGCCACCCGGGCTCAGGGGCATCTTGCTGCGTGTCATGCGGTCGTGTCTCCGTGGCTCAGCGTCATGGCGGGGTTGTCGCCGCCGTCGGCGCCCCGGTGTATGCGGACGATGCGCAGCGCATCGGGCTGCTCCACCAGCACGCAGGTCTTGCCCGTGCGCTGGCAATGGTCCTGCACGCGCCAGTACTCGCCGTGGCTCAGGCAGCCGGTCTGGCAGATCACCAGGTCGGCCTCGCGCAGGCTGGCCTCGAAGGCCTCGGCGTCCTGTTCGGGCTCCCGCGCATGCGCGCCCGCTGCAGGCACGGCGGGCTGCGCCAGGGGCGCGGCCGATTGGCGCTGCCAGCGTGCGCGCTCGCGCAACAGGTCCTGCACGCGCACCAGCAGCGACTCCACGCGCCGCGCCAGCGTGACGCGGCGCGAGAGGCCGGGAATGGCCTTCTCCAGCGCCTCGCGCTCCTCGCGCGCCCACAGCAGCTGGGTTTCCTTGGCCATCAAGGCCGCGCGCTGGCGGATCACCAGCCTTTGCAGCCTCTCTATTTCCTGGGCTTGAAGGCACAGCAGCTCGCTGCTGCGCAACTGGGCGTGGCCGTAGCCACGCAGCAGCACCTGGTGCTCGTGCGCCAGCTGCTGAATGTCGTCCAAGGTCTGGGTCATGGTTTCCTCGGCAAACCTGAGCATCGCGCGGCGGTCGCGCGAAGGCCTGTGCGCATGGCCCTGTGCGGCACGGGCCTGGCTTGCCGGCAAGGCGGTGTGCTGCGGTGCAAGCCGGATGCGCCGGCAAATCAGTGAGAATGATTCTTATTAAATCATGAAATGCCGGCCGTCAAACCGATGACCGTACGCCGTCTGGTGCAAAGGCCGCACCGGCGCAGATGCGCTTGCAGGGCGGCTGTCAGCGCCCTGTCCCTTGCAGCAACGCAGGCCTGCGCCCGGCCTGCCGTTGCCTGTCCGATCCGCTCAAAGACCCTTGAGCAGCCGGCCGTTGACCTCGGTGCCGTACAGCGAGTACGGGTTGTCGTGGAACTGCTTGCGCGTGTCGGCCACGTTGCCGGTGAAGCGCGGGTCCTGGGGGCGCTCCATGCTGTTGATGTAGGTGGCCACGTCCCAGGCCTCCTGGTCATCCAGCGTGGGGTTGCCGTAGGGCATGTTGCCCTTGATGAAGCTGGCGGCCTTGTCCACTTCGTGCGTGCCCGCGCCCCAGTTGTAGGACTGCTTGCCCCACAGCGGCGGGAACACGGTCACACCGCCTACTTCCTGGCCCTGGCCCTGAGGGCCGTGGCACAGCGCGCACTTGGCCTCGTAGACCTTGGCGCCGCGCTCGAAGCTGGGCTCCTGCGCGGCCTTGCCCACCTTGGTGAAGCCCGCGCCGGGCAGCTTCTCGCCCGTGGGCGCCTTCTGCGCCATCCAGTAGGCATAGGCCTCCAGCGCCACGAGGATGTCGTGGCCGTCGTCGGGGGCCTTGCCGTTCATGCTGTACATGAAGCAGCCGCGCACGCGCTCGGCGAAGGTGTCCACGTGGTTGGTCTTCTTGCGGTAGGCCGGGTACAGCGGGTAGGCACCCCACATGGGTGCGGCGCCCTTGAGCCGGCCTGCGTCCAGGTGGCAGTTCACGCAGTTGAGGGTGTTGCCCGAAAAGCCCACGGCGTTGGCCGGCGTGCGCAGGAAGATGGCCTCGCCACGGCGGATCCACTCGCCCATGGGGGTGTCCGGAATGTCGCGGGCACCGGGCGGCGTGAAGGCTGCGCCGTCGGCAGCCCCCTGAACGGGCTGGGCATCGGGCTTTGCGGGGACAGCAGCGGGTGCGGCGGGTGCGGCGGCCACGTTGACCGGCACGTCGGGCCGGGCAGGACGGCTGACGTACATGCCATAGGCGAGTGTGCCCGCCAGACCGGCGAACAGGCAGGCAACGACGATGTATTCGGCGGTGTTGGAACTGCCGGGGGCGGGATTGCGTGGTGTGTCGGACATGATCGGCTCCCGGTCCATCAGGGTTTGGCCGGCGCGGAGGCCGTGGCTGCGGTGGCTGTGCCCGCGCCATGCAGGCGGGCGTAGTAGGACGCCACCGCCTGGATGTCTTCGGGCGTGAGCTTGCGGGCGATCTTGCCCATCAGGCCCAGGGGGCCGGCCTCGCGCTGGCCCTTGTTCCAGGCGGCGACCTGGCTTTGCATGTAGTCGGCCGTCAGGTGGCCGATGGCGGGGAAGTCCGCTCCCACGCCCACGCCGCCAGGGCCATGGCACTGGGCGCAGGCAGGAATGCCGTCGGCCCAGCGGCCACGCTCGACCAGCCAGGCGCCGTCATCGTCCTTGCCCTTGGGCAGCGGGCCGCGCACGGGCTGGATGGGCAGCGGCAGGCTGGCGTAGTAGGCCGAGACGTCGGCACGGTCCTGGGCCGAAAGGGCCTTGGCCATGGGCGCCATCACGGGCGCCTGCCGGCTGCCGTCGGCCAGGTGCTGCAGCTGGCGCGCCAGATAGCCGGCGTGCTGGCCGGCCAGGGCCGGAAAGCCCGCCATGCCCTCGCCCTTGGCGCCGTGGCAGGTGGCACAGGCCGCCGCGCCCTGGGGCGTGCCCGCCTGGGCGATCTTCTGGCCAGCGGCAGTGTTGCCTTGCACTGCCGCCTGCGCAGCGGAGGTGTCTTGTGCCCAGGCGCCGCCCATCGGCATGCAGATGCCGACAGCAATGGCGATGCACGACCGGGACAGGGTCTGTTTGTTCATGCGGTTCATCGTGGGAAGAGGCTGTTGCCCTGCCATGCGTGGGCGCCGGCAGGTGCGCGGCAGCGGCGGACAGGGTCAGTTCTGGATACCTGCGGCTGCCCCCGCACGGCGCAATGCCTGCGCGGCTGGCCAGCCAGGTCGGCACGATACGCAGCGCAGATTAAGTCGGCGTTAATGCGCCGGCGTCGGTGCGCTCTCGTCAGTGCGTCGGCACCAGTGCGCCGGCGCCCACCGCCAACGGCAGATAAAGGCGTGCGACCAGCCCGCTCGCATCGCCTTCTTCGGGCCGCCACAGGCTGCGCGGCTGCAGCAGCAGGCAGCCGCCTGCGCATTCGGCGATGCGCTGCACGATGGGCAGGCCCAGGCCGCTGCCATGCTCCTGGGGACGCTTGCGCCAGAAGCGGCGCGTGGCCTCTTCGCATTCCTGGGCGCTCAGTCCGGGGCCGTGGTCGGCCACGGTGAACTCCACATAGCCTGTGCCCGGCTGCTGCGTCGTGCCCGGCATGGCGCCAATGGGGCGCACGGCCAGTTCCACGGGATGCTGCGGCGCATGGCGCAGGGCGTTTTCCAGCAGATTGCGCAGGGCCGAGACCAGCAGGGGCTCGGAGATGGCCAGCGGCCAGTCCTGCACGGGCTGGCCGTTGTCCAGCCATGTACGAAGCGCGGGCGCTGGGGTCTGGGCGCTCACGGCATTCACCGCCAGTTGCCAGGCCTTGTCCAGCGCCTGCAGCGCATCGGCAGGCGCATCGCCGCAGGCCAGCGCATTGGCGGCACCCGGTTCATGCTGCTCCAGCCGCGCCAGCAGCAGCAACTGCTCCAGCGTGTGCTGCAGGTGCTCCACGCCCTCGCCCGCCTGGGCCAGCGAATCGCGGGCCATGGAGCCGGGCGGCGCGGCCAGAAGGCCAGCAGGCATGCCGGGCGCCGCCAGCGCCATCTGCGCCACCTGCACATGGGTCTTGATGGCGGTCAGCGGCGTGCGCAGCTCATGGGCCGCGTCGTCGCTCCAGCGGCGCTCGCGGTCGATGGCCGCGCGCACGCGGTGCAGCAGCTGGTTGAGCGTGCCCACCAGCGGCGCCAGCTCGCGCGTCTGCAGGCCCTGGGCCACGGGCGAATCGTCGCCGGGCGGGCGGTGCGCCAGCTCGCGCCGCAGGGCCTCCAGCGGCCTGAGGCCCTGGGTCACGGCCCACCACATCAGCCCCATGCTGGCCAGCAGGGCCAGCACGAAGGGCAGGACGATGGTGTAGGCAAAGCCGTGGATCAGGCCCTCGCGCACATCGATGCGGTCGGCCGTGGCGATGCGCACGCCGTGGTCCTCCAGCACATAGGTGCGCCAGGGCTTGCCCCCCTTGATGATGGTCGAGAAGCCCAGCGGCATGCTCTGCGGGAACACGGGGCTGCCCTCGGTCTTGGCCAGCACCTGCGGCAGGGCCGATTCGGGCCGCACGGGCTGGACCTCGCCGCGCACCAGGCTGACCTCGCAGGCCACGCCGTCGCGCGCGATCACGTTGAGCATGGGGCTCCAGTCCTGCGGCAGCTCCCGGGCAGGCCGGAACTGGTGGACGATGCCTGCCACCATGCGCGCCGAGGCGATCAGCCGGTCATCCAGCACGGTGCGCAGCTCGTTGCGCATGTCCGAGAACATCCAGGCCGCCACCCCGCCCCACAGCGTGCACAGCGCCAGGCACAGACATGCCAGCAGGCGCACGCGCAGGCTGCGCATCATGGGTGCAGGCCCAGGCGGTAGCCCTCGCCGCGCACCGTCTCCACCAGTTCATGGCCCAGCTTGCGGCGCAGGTGGTGCACATGCACGTTGACGGCATTGCTCTCCACGTCCTGGCTGTAGCCGTAGAGGCTGTCGCGCAGTTGCTCGGTACTCAGGATGCGGCCCGGCGACTGCAGCAGCGCGCGCAGCAGCGACCACTCGCGGCGCGACAGCTCCACGGTGCGGCCCTGGCGCTGGATGTGGCCTGCAGCGGGGTTGATGCGCACCTCGCCCAGCTCGATCCAGTCCACGCTGCGGCCGGCCGCGCGGCGCAGCAGCGCATGCAGGCGCGCCGCCAGTTCGTGCAGGTCAAAGGGCTTGACCAGGTAATCGTCGGCGCCGGTCTGCAGGCCTTCGATGCGCTGTGACACGGCATCGCGCGCCGTCAGCACCAGCACGGGCACCTGCAGGCCCTGGCCGCGCCAGCGCGCCAGCAGCGAGAGGCCATCCTCGTCGGGCAGGCCCAGGTCCAGCACGCAGGCATCGAAATGCGAGGAACGGATGGCCGCATCCGCCTGCCCGGCCGAGGCCACGGTATCCACGCCAAAGCCCTGCAGCTGCAGGCCAGCCCGCACGCCGCTGGCCACCAGCGCGTTGTCTTCCACCAAGAGAACATGCATGTTGTTGTCCGCAGGGCCTGGCGCCAGGCCCCGCCGTCTGTATCCAAGTCGGGAACGAAAAGCGACTGAGCATCGCAGATTTGTAGCGAGGTGTGCGCCAGCATGCCGAATCTCGCAGGCACGCGCACAAGAATGCGGCCAGGCGGCCCGCTCAGGGCCGGGCCAGCAGCCCGCCCAGCAGCAGGTCCAGCGCCGCCGCGCCGCGCTCCAGCCGCAGGTCGGCGTCCTCGCCCTCGGCAATCCAGAAAGCCGCTTCGGCCAGGCTGCCGTAGATCAGCGATGCCAGCGCCTGCGGATCGGCCCGGGCCACGATGCCCTGCGCCATGAGGTCCGCAATCAGTGCCTGCATGGACGCAATGCAGTGGCGCTGCGATTGCGGCAGCGCTCCGCCCAAAGCCGCGCGCGCATCGCGCAGCACGATGCGCTGGATTTCAGGCTCCAGCGCCATTTCCAGGTAGGCCCGGCAGCGGCTGCGAAAGCCCTGCCAGGGATCCCGGGCATGGGCGGTGATGGCCTTCAGGCGTTCATCCACCTCGGCATCGATCTGCTCGACCACGGCCGCCAGCAGGCCCTGCTTGTCGCCGAAATGGTGGTACAGCGCGCCCCGCGTCAGGCCCACCTGCGCGGTGAGATCGTCCATGGAGGCATCGGCGTAGCCCTGCTCTCCAAAGGCCTTGCGGGCCGTCGCCAGCAGCGTGGCGCGGGTTTCTTCCATCTCGGCGCGGGTGCGGCGGACCATGGCCAATCTCCTTACATACGGCGTGCATGATTATTTACATACGATGCGTATGTATATAGGATTCTATTCATACGCAGCGTATGTATTTTCTCTGTCCCGCGACGGCGGTGCAACACCCCCCCACCTGTTTGAAGGGATCTGGACCATGAATTCGTCTTCCTCCACGCGGCCCGAACCCGCCGCGCGCCGCCCGTGGCTGGCCGTGTCCGCCGTGGGCCTGGCCACCTTTTCCGTGGTGACCACGGAAATGCTGCCGGTCGGCCTGCTCACATCCATTGCTGGCAGCCTGGGCACCTCCATGGGCAGGGCCGGCCTGATGATCTCGCTGCCGGCGCTGCTGGCCGCGCTGTTCGCGCCGCTGGTGGTGATGGCGGCGGGCGGCATGGACCGGCGCCGCATCCTGTGCGGACTGCTGGCCCTGCTCGTGCTGGCCAACCTGGCCTCGGCGCTGGCGCCGTCGCTGATCTGGCTGCTGGCCGCGCGCGTCCTGGTGGGCTTTTGCATGGGCGGCATCTGGGCAATCGCGGGCGGGCTGGCGGCACGGCTGGTACCCCAGGCGTCGATGGGCCTGGCAACCTCCATCATCTTTGGCGGCGTGGCGGCGGCCTCGGTACTGGGCGTGCCGCTGGGCGCGCTGATCGGCGATTTCGCGGGATGGCGCTGGGCATTCGGTGGCATGGCAGGCTTCAGCGCACTGGTGCTGGCGCTGCACATGGCCGTTCTCCCCGCCCTGCCTGCCACAGGCTCGGCCAGCCTGCGCCAATTCAGTCATCAGCTGGCCAACCGCAGGCTGCAGGCCGGGCTGGCACTGACGCTGCTGCTGGTGGCCGGGCATTTCATGTCCTTCACCTTCGTGCGCCCGCTGCTGCTGACGGTGTCGGGGTTCGATGCGCAATGGATGAGCGCGCTGCTGCTGGCTTACGGCATCGCGGGCATTGCGGGCAACTTCCTGGCGGGCATCATCGCGGCGCGCCGCACGGTGCCGAGTCTGGCGGCGATCGCCATGGGCCTGCTGCTGGCGCCTGTGCTGTTCCTGTCCGTGGGCGACTCGCCAACCGGTGGTGGCGCCGTGCTGCTGGTCTGGGGCCTGGCCTACGGCGGCGTATCGGTGGGCCTGATGACCTGGATGATGCAGGCTGCGCCACGCGCCGTGGAAATTGCCACGGCGCTGTACGTTGGCGTCTTCAACATCGGTATTGCGCTGGGCTCATGGGCAGGCGGCCAACTGGTCGATGGCTGGGGGCTGCACGCCACGCTCTGGCTGTCTGGCGGCTTGGCCGCTGCGGCCTTGCTGATGTCTGCGGCCATGGGATTGGCTGGGCGAAATGGACCGGTCGCAGCCTGATGGCCATGAGGCCGTTAACCCCCCGTTAATTCCCCGCTGCCAGCATCCACGGCCTGTCAGCCCGCATGGCTGAAACTCCCTTCCATGCACCTCCGGTCATCCCCTCTTCTTTCGTCCTTCCTGCCCTTGCTTGCCGGCCTGCTGATGGCGCCTTCGCCTGTTCTTGCCGGAGCGGCAGAGCCTGGCGGGCCGTCAGCGCTATCGGCGCTGGGCGCCTGGCTGCACCTGCCCGCCAGCCTGGCGCTGGGGCCGCTGGTCCTGCCGATGGGCGTGGTGGTGGCCATGCTGGCCTGGCTGCTGGCGCAGTGGCTGGCGCGCAGGAATGAAAGGCGCACGGGCCAGGCCGTGGATGCGCTGCTGTGGCAAAGCACCCTGGCCGGCCTGCTGGCGGCGCGCCTGGCCTATGTCGCGCAGTGGTGGACCGAGGTCGCGCCTGCCCCCTGGGATTGGAGCGGGATGCCGGCCTTCGCAGGCCGCATCATCGATATCCGCGACGGGGGATGGAACCTGTGGGCCGGCCTGCTGGCCGCGCTGCTGTACATGCTGTGGCGCAGCCGCCGCTCCCCGGTGCTGCGCCGCGCCACAGGGCTGGCGCTGGGCGCGGGGGCGGCCCTGCTGGTGCTGGGCAGCCTGCTGCAGGCGCTGCCGTCCGCAGATGCACCGGCCCTGCCGGCCTTCACCCTGGTCAACGGGCAGGCGCAGCCGGTCTCGCTGCAGCAGTTGCAGCAGGCCGATGGCAAGCCCATGGTGATCAACCTCTGGGCCACCTGGTGCCCGCCCTGCCGGCGCGAGATGCCGGTGCTGGCCCAGGCCCAGCAGCAGCGGCCCGATGTGCGTTTCATCTGGATCAACCAGGGCGAGACGGCAGAGGCCGTGATGGGCTATTTGCGGCGCGAGCAGGCGACGGCCCCGCTGCCGCTGGCCCAGGTGCTGTTCGACCCGCAGCAGCAGGCCGGCCGGCACTGGCGCCAGCGGGGCCTGCCTTCCACCTATTTCTATGGCGCCGACGGCCGGCTGTGCGGCATGCGCATGGGCGAGCTGTCGCGCGCCAGCCTGGCCCAGCATCTGAAGGAATGTTCATGAGCGCTTCCCCCCTGTTCCCCCTGCCTGCACTGGCAGGAGCCCTGGCCCTATCGGTAGCCTTGGCCCTGCCGGCTGCGGCGTCCGAGCTGCCATCGGAGGATTTCCTGGCCCAGCAGGGACTGACCCTGGTGGGACCGCTGCCGGCCGTGGGCGGACTCAAGGCCTGGGCCGCCTACCGCGACCGCCAGCCCGTGCCCATCTACCGCATGCCTGACGGCAAGCACTGGGTGCTGGGCACGGTGATCGACGCCCAGGGCCGCGACGTGAACGCCCAGGCCCTGCAGGCCGCCGTGCAAAAGCCCATGGGCGAGCAACTGTGGAGCGATGTGCAGCGCGCCCAGTCCATACCGGATGGCCGCGCCGACGCGCCGCGCACGGTCTATGTGTTCACCGACCCCAACTGCCCCTATTGCAACCAGCTGTGGAACGATGCCCGGCCCTGGGTGGAGAGCGGCCAGGTGCAGTTGCGCCACATTCTGGTGGGCATCCTCAAGCCCAGCAGCGAGGGCAAGGCCGCCGCCATGCTGACCGCGCGCCAGCCAGAGCAGGCCCTGGCCGAGCACGCACGTGCCTATGCCAAGGCCGGCCGCGCCAGCGCAGAAGGCGCGGGCGCCACGCCGCTGGCCCCGGTGCCGCAGGCCACGCGGCAGGTGCTGGCCAGCCATGCCTCGCTGATGTCCACCTGGGGCCTGCGTGCCACGCCGGCCCTGGTCTGGAAGGATGACAAGGGGCTGGTGCAGGTACGCACCGGCCTGCCACCGGGCCTGCTGGAAGAGGTCATGGGGCCGCGTGGCAGGAAATGATGAGGACGACCATGAGCACAAGCCGTTGTCCCGCCGATTCCACCGCCTCCAGCGACTGGAGCGACCTGTTCCCTACCCGGCCGGATGCGCCGCCGCTGCGCATCGTGCTGCATGCGCCCACGCCCGGCGCCCTGGCCCGTGCACGCAGCAATCTGGCCAACCTGCGCCAGGACCGTCCCGGTGCCGAAGTCCGCATCGTCATCAACGGCCCGGCCGTCGAGGCACTGCTGGATGCCGCGCCGGGCACGCCGCAGCATCTGGATGCAGAGGCCCTGGCCCATGCGCTGGTCTGCCCGAACACGCTCAGGAAGCTGGGCCGCGAGGCGCCTGCCGGCATGCGCGTGCTGCCGCAGGGCGGCATCGAGTCACTGGCCCTGCTGCAGCAGTCGGCCTGGTGCTACGTGCGCTGCTGAGCGGCCTGCGCCAGCGAGGCCAGGCAGCGCGCCTGCCATTGGTATTCAGGCTCGAAGGACTCGCGGTCCGTGACGGCGCCGTGGCCGCCCTCGCCATAGACCATGGCATAGGCCGCATAGTCGGCCGCCTGCAGCGCCCGGCCCGCCAGCCCATGGGCCGTGGCATAGGTGGCGGACACGGCGGCATGGCCGCAGCCGTCGAGGGAGCGTGATCCCTGGTGGTGGTTGGCCAGGCTGGCGGCCTCGCGGGCCAGGCGGTCCAGCTCCTGCCGGTCGATCTGGCCGTCCAGGTAGCGGCGAAGGCCTTGTGCGCAGCGGATGACGTCCGGGTCTTCCAGCAGGTGCGCGATGCGGTCCACGCAGGCCTGTGTGAATTGCAGCCTCAGGTGCTCGCCGGCTTCGGCGGCAAGGTCCAGTTCCGAAGCAAGGCTGTTCAGGGCATGGTTCATGGAGAACTCCTTGGCAGTGGCGACACAAGCAGCGTAGACCGGGGCCGCGCACGGAAACAAGAGGGTGATTTCCGATACGCGCCCCGCATTCCCGAGGAATGCAGTCACCCTGTTAACCCCGTCTTAATCCCTGCGCCACACGCTATGGAGTGCCTTGGGCGCCTGTCCATGGCAGGCAGTTGGTGGCGCTTTGCAAGCCCATTGCTTGACTCATATCAAGCCGCCAAGGCCCTGAATTTCATATATTAAATTCAATATAAAAAGCATATTTTTAATGCTTTATTGAGTTTGAGCGACCACCCTCCCGTGGCCGCAGGACGATGAAAGACAGGCCATGCCAAAAACATCCCGCGCCGGCAGCGGCTGCAACGACTGCAGCTGCAAGCCCTCCACCCAGGACATCCCCGCCCCTACCCTCTCCCATGCGCAGCCCGCCGCCGGCAAGCGCGGCTTCCTGCAGGACCTGCTGGCCGCTGCCATGGCGGCCGTGGCCCTGCCCGTGGCGGCGGCCGCGCCCGGCACCCCGGGTTTCCAGCCGCCGCGCCGTCCCGGCGAGGCCGGCAGGCGCTACGGCATGCTGGTGGACCTGCGCCGCTGCATAGGCTGCCAGGCCTGCACGGTGAGCTGCTCCATGGAGAACCTGCCGCCGCTGGGCCAGTTCCGCACCACGGTGCTGCAGTACGAGGTGCAGCACGCGGGCAACGAGGACCTGCCGCCGGCCATGCTCAACCTGCCGCGCCTGTGCAACCACTGCGACAACCCGCCCTGCGTGCCGGTCTGCCCGGTGCAGGCCACCTTCCAGCGCAGCGACGGCATCGTGCTGGTGGACAACGAGCGCTGCGTGGGCTGCGGCTACTGCGTGCAGGCCTGCCCCTATGACGCGCGCTTCATCAACCACGAGACGCAGACCGCCGACAAGTGCACCTTCTGCGAGCACCGCCTGGAAGCCGGCCTGCTGCCGGCCTGCGTGGAAAGCTGCGTGGGCGGCGCCCGCGTGATCGGCGACCTCAACGACGAGGGCAGCGAGATCCGCCAGCGCATGCGCGAGCACGCCAAGGACCTCAAGGTGCTCAAGCCCGCCATGGGCACGGACCCGCATGTGTACTACCTGGGATTGCCCGACGCCTTCGTCGACGGCGTGGACGGGCAGGCCAGCGTGCGGCTGGTCACTTCCCACTGAACGCAAGGAGCACCCCATGCACATCGTCGAACTCCTGACCCCCGCCTACGAATCGGCCTGGCTGCCCTGGGCCGTGCAGTACTTCTTCCTGGCCGGCATTGCCACGGGCGCCGCCCTGCTGGCCGCCGCCTGCGCCTGGGCGCCGCGCGCCAGCGCCATGGCGCGCCTGCTGCCGGCCGCCGTGCTGGTGCTGGCCGTCAGCGCCATCGCCGCGCCCGTGTCGCTGCTGGCCGACCTGCACCAGCCTGCGCGCTTCTGGCATTTCTATGCGCACTTCACGCCGTGGTCGTGGATGTCGGTGGGCGCCCTGCTGCTGCCGGCCTTCGTGGGACTGGCGCTGGCCTTCGTGCTGGCCTGGTGGCTGGGCCGGCCGCGGTGGCTGCGCTGGCTGGCGCCGCTGCTGGCCGTGTCGGCGCTGACCATCACCGCCTATACCGGCGCCGAGCTGATGGCCGTGCGCTCGCGCCCGCTTTGGAACACGCTGTGGGTGCCGCTGAACCTGGCGCTCACGGGCTGGCTGGCCACGGTGGGCTGCATGTTGGTGACGGCGCGCTTTCTGCCCGCCCGCCACCGCCCCGATGCCGGCGCCCTGCAGGCCCTGCGCATGCTGGGCCTGGCGCTGGCGCTGTGCCTGCTGGTCATGGTGGCGGTCTGGGCCGTTGCCGGCTGGCTGGGCCAGGGCCGCTCCTTCCAGGCGGCGCTGCAGCTGTGGCAGCAGTTTCCGGTCTGGCGCCTGAGCATGCTGGGCTCGGCCGTGGCCGGTGCCGCCCTGCTGTGGGCCCTGGTCCGGGGTGGGCAGCGCATGGCCTGCCCGCGCTACACGCTGGCCCTGGGGCTGGGCCTGGCCGCCGCGGCCTGGGCCTTCCGCTGGGCGCTGTTCATGGGCGTGCAAGGCGTGCCCAAGTACGGCGCGGGCCTGTACATCTACCACATGCCGCTGGGCGGCGACGGCCTGCTGGGCATGCTGGGCGTGGCCGGCCTGTGCATTGCACTGGTGACGCTGGCCACCTGGGCGCTGGAGCTGTTTCCCGCGCGCTCGGCCGCGGCCCGCGCCCTCTGACACCGCCGCCCTGACGACCCCTCACCCATTCACGGAGCGCGGCCCGCCACCGGCCAGCCGCGCCACAGAAAGCCTTTCATGACCGACAAGAAGAAACTCCCCCAAGCCCCCGAAGATTCCCTGGATGCCGAGGCCACACGCCGCCGCCTGCTGCTGCGCGGCGGACTCACCGCCGGTGGGCTGGCCGCCTTTGCGGCCGGCTATGGCGAGACGCTGGCACGTGGCGCCAAAGGCCTGGTGACAGGCAGCTCGGGCACGCCCACAGCCAGCGCCACGCGCGGCAATTCGCTGACGCCGGAGTTCCGCATCGACCCGGCCACGGGCGCGCTCGCCACCCAGCCCGGCCAGGTGGTCAGCCCGTCCAGCTGCCTGGGCTGCTGGACGCAGTGCGGCGTGCGCGTGCGTGTCGATACCGCCAGCAACCGCATCCTGCGCGTGGCAGGCAACCCCTACCACCCGCTGGCCACCACGCGCCCGGCCGCCATGGAAGAACCCGTGCGCGAGGTCTACGCCAAACTGGGCAAGGAGCTGGGCCTGGAGGGCCGGGCCACGTCCTGCGCGCGCGGCTCGTCCATGCTGGAGCACCAGAGTGCACCGCACCGCGTGCTCACCCCGCTCAAGCGCGTGGGCCCGCGCGGCAGCGGCCGCTGGCAGAGCATTTCCTTCGAGCAGCTGGTGCAGGAAGTCTGCGAGGGCGGCAATCTGTTCGGCGAAGGCCAGGTCGATGGCCTGCGTGCCATCTGGGACACAAAGACGCCGCTGGACGTCGACAACCCCGAGTTCGGCCCGCGCTCCAACCAGTTGCTGGTAACCGACGCCTCCAACGAAGGCCGCGCCCAGCTGCTGCGCCGCTTTGCGGGGCCGTCCTTCGGCACCGTGAACGTCAGCAACCACGGCGCCTACTGCGGCCAGAGTTTTCGCGTGGGTGCGGCAGCGGCCCTGGGCGACCTGCCCGGCATGCCGCACGGCAAGCCGGACTGGAGCCATGCCAGCTTCGGCCTGTTCATCGGCGCGGCGCCCGCACAGTCCGGCAACCCCTTCCAGCGCCAGGGCCGCGAACTGGCCGAGGCCCGCTCGCGCGAGGACAACCGGTTCCGCTACGTGGTGGTCTCGCCCGTGCTGCCCACCTCGTCCAGCCTGGCTGCGGGCAGCGGCAACCGCTGGCTGGCCGTCAAGCCGGCCAGCGACCTGGCCCTGGCCATGGCGCTGATCCGCGTCATCCTGGACGAGGCGCGCCATGACACGGGCTTTCTCGCCCAGCCCGGCCCGGCCGCCATGCAGGCGGCGGGCGAGGCGTCCTGGAGCAATGCCACGCACCTGCTGGTCAACGAGCCCGGCCACCCGCGCCATGGCAGCTTTCTGCGCGGCGCCGACCTGGGCTGGGCCCTGCCCGCGCCAGCCGAAGACGGCAAGCCGGCCCAGGATGTGTTCGTGGTGCAGCGTGCCGATGGCAGCCTGGCGCCGCACACCCAGGCCGAGCCTGCACAGCTGATGGTGCGCACCCGCGTGGCCGTGCCCGGCCTGAAGGCCGAAGGCGCGGACCAGGCCCCCGAGCTGTCGGTCTGCTCCTCGCTGGCCAAGCTGCATGAGCAGGCCAGCCTCAAGACACTGGACGAATACGCGGCGCTGTGCGGCGTGGCGCGCGGCGAGATCGAGGCGCTGGCGCGCGAGTTCACCAGCCATGGCAAGCGCGCCGTGGCCGATGCGCATGGCGGCACCATGAGCGGCGCGGGCTTCTACACCGCCTACGCCATCAGCATGCTCAACACCCTGGTGGGCAACCTCAACGTGCAGGGCGGCCTGGTGCTGGATGCCGGCCCGTTCGGCCCCTTCGGCCCGGGCCCGCGCTACGACTTCGCCAACTTCGACGGCAAGGTCAAGCCGCGCGGCCTGGCGCTGTCACGCCACCGCCAGCCCTACGAGAAAAGCGCGGAATTCCAGCGCAAGCGCGAGGGCCAGCCCGAGGGCGCGAAGGACTACCCCGCCGCCCAGGCCCCGTGGTACCCGGCCGTGGGCGGCCTGTCCAGCGAGATGCTGGCCAGCGCGCTGGCCGGCTACCCCTACCGCGCCAAGGCCTGGATCAACCACATGAGCAACCCCGTCTACGGCATTGCGGGCTTTCGCAATGCGCTGGTGGACGATCTCAAGGACCCGAAGAAGCTGCCGCTGATCGTCTCCATCGACCCCTTCATCAACGAGACCAGCGCGCTGGCCGATTTCATCGTGCCCGATACCGTGACCTACGAGAGCTGGGGCATCTCGGCGCCCTGGGCCGACGTGGTGGCCAAAAGCTCCACCGTGCGCTGGCCCGTGGTGCAGCCTGCCGTGGCGCGCACGGCCGGCGGCCAGCCCGTGAACGTGGAGAGCTTTCTCTTCGCCGTGGCAGAACGGCTGGGCCTGCCCGGCTTTGGCGAGGCCGCCATCAAGGACGCCCAGGGCCAGCCCCATGCGCTGCGCTCGGCCGAGGACTTCTTCATCCATGCCCTGGCCAACGTGGCCTGGGCAGGCGGCAAGCCCGTGCCGGCGGCCAGCGATGACGACATCGCCATCACCGGCGTGGACAGGCTGGTGCCCGCGCTGCGCCAGCGCCTGAAGGACGATGAATGGCGCCAGGTGGCCATGCTGCTGACGCGCGGCGGGCGCTTCGACCGCATCGAGGACGCCTGGAAGGACGGCCACACCCGCAAGGCCCACGCGCCTGCCCTGCAGGTCTGGAGCGAGGAGCTGGCCCGCATGCGCCACGCCATGACGGGCGAGCGCTACAGCGGCTGCCCCACCTGGTATCCGGCGCGGCTGGCCGACGGCAGCGCCATGCGCACGCATTTCGGCGAGCAGCAATGGCCGCTGCTGCTGACCTCTTACAAGTCCAACCTGATGAGTTCCATGTCGATTGCCGTCTCGCGGCTGCGCCAGGTGCATCCGCACAACCCGGTGTCCCTGCACCGCGATGACGCCGAGCGGCTGGGCATCGCCAACGGCGACACGGTGCGCATCCGCACGCCGGGCGGCGCGGTGACGGCCGTGGCCATGGTGCGCGACGGCGTGATGCCGGGCACCGTGGCCATCGAGCACGGCTACGGCCACCGCGAGCTGGGCGCAGGCCGCCACAGCATCGACGGCCAGCCCATGCCGGTGAACGCAGAGCATGCCAATGGCGTGAACCTCAACGACCTGGGCTTTGCCGATCCCACGCGGCCCGGCTGCAAAAACGTGTGGGTGGACTGGGTGTCGGGCGCCGCGGTGCGCCAGGGCCTGCCTGCGCGCATCGAGAAGGTCTGATCAGCGGGCGGGGCTGGCGACAGGTGCAGCGACAGGTGCAGCGACTGGTGCAGCGTCGGCCTGCCAGCCGCCGCCCAGCGCCTGGTACAGCGCAATGGCGTTTTCCAGCTGGCTCTGGCGCAGGCGTATGACTTCCTGCTGGGCCTGGTAGAGATTGCGCTGGGCGTCCAGCTCTTCCAGGTAGCTGGCGTAGCCGGCCTCGTAGCGGTCCTTGGCAAAGCCCAGGGAGCGCTGCAGCACCGCCTCGCGCTCGCTGGCGTGCTGCCACTGCGACTGCAGGCGCCGGGTGCCGACCAGGGCGTTTTCCACATCGGCCAGGGCCTTGATCACCACGCCCCGATAGGCATAGGCGGCCTGGTCGCGCTGGGCGGTCACGGCGTCGAACTGGCCCTGCAGCCGCCCGCCCGTGAACAGCGGCGCCAGCACGCTGCCGCCCAGGGCCCAGACCGTGGCCGGGTGGTATTGCAGGGCATTGACCAGCAGGCTGCCGGCGCTGGCCGTCAGCGAGACCTGGGGCAGGAAGGCGGTGCGCTGCACGGCCAGGCTTTCGTCGGCGGCCGCCAGCTGCAGCTGCGCCCGTGCAATGTCGGGGCGGCGCTGCAGCAAGGCCGAAGGCAGGCCGGCGGCCGGCGCAGGCGGCGGTGCGCCCAGCGCAGCGGACTGGCCGTCGGTTGTTGCCATGAGCGCGGCGGCCTGCTCGTCACCCTCGCCGCCGGCCAGCAGCAGGAGCGCCGTGCGCTGGCGCGCCAGCGACAGCTCCAGCTGCTCCACGGCCTGCTGCACGCCCTGCAGCTCGGCCTGGGCCTGGGTGAGCTGTAGCTGCGAGGTGTAGCCGACGCGCGCCTGCTCGTCGGCCAGGCGCAGGGCCTGTTCGCGCGAGCGGGCCGTGGCCTGGGCCACTTGCAGCTGCGATTGCAGCGAGCGCAGGCCCACATAGGCCTGGGCCGTGGTGGCGGCCACGGCCAGGGCCACGGCGTCGCGGTCGGCCTCGCTGGCCTGCAGGCGCAGGGCAGCGGCCTTTTCCAGGTGGGCGATGCGGCCCCACAGATCAGGCTCCCAGCTGGCCTGCAGGCCGGGCTGAACCGAGCGCGTGTGCGCCAGGCCCCGCGCGCCCAGGCTGCGGCCCGTGGAGGCGCCGGCCGTGGCCGAGAGCTGGGGCAGGCCCGCAGCGCCTGCCACATCCAGGTTGGCCCGCGCCTCATCCACGCGCGACAGGGCCAGCAGCACATCGTTGTTGCGGGACTGGGCCAGTTCCACCCAGCGCGTGAGCAGCGGATCGCCAAAGGCCTGCCACCACGATGCCTGGACGGCGGCGGCAGGCTCCTGCCCTGCCCCGCTCCACTGGGCGGGCATGGCGGGCCGGGCCGCTTCAGGCGCGGTGCTCAGCGGCGGCATGCTGCAGCCGGCCAGCGCGGCGGCGCAGGCGATGGCCATGGCCAGTGCGCGGGCGGTCATGGGCGGGCCTCCGGTTGGGGTGCGGGCTGCCGTGCGGGTTGCTGTGCGGCTTGCCGTGCGGGTTGGGGCTCAGGCTGCGCCGTATCCAGCCGCACCACCACCGACATGCCCGCGCGCAGCCGCGCGGCCAGCTCCTGGTCGGGATCGATTGCAATCTTGACCGGCAGGCGCTGCACGACCTTGGTGAAGTTGCCCGTGGCGTTGTCGGCCTTGAGCACGCTGAATTCCGAGCCTGTGGCCGGCGCGATCTCCAGCACGCGGCCCGTGAGGTGGGCGCCGCCCAGCGCATCGACGCTGAAGCGCACAGCCTGGCCTATGCGCACCTGGGCGGTCTGGGTCTCCTTGAAGTTGGCCACCACCCACAGCGTGTGCGGCACCACGTACATGAGCTGGGAGCCGGCCGTGACGTACTGGCCCCGGCGCACGCCGACCTCGCTGACCTGGCCATCGCCTGGCGCGTGCACCACGGTGTTGTCCAGGTTGATCTGGGCCTGGCGCAACTGCGCCTCGGCCATCTGGACCTGGGCTTCGAGCGAGGCGCGGTTCACCGTCGTCGCCTTGATCTTCTGGGCGTTGATCTCGATGTCGGCCTGGGCCTTGGCCACGTTGGTGGCCGCCAGGCGCGCGGTGGCACGCACCTTGTCGCGCTCGTTGAGCGAGACGGAGCCGCGCTCGGACAGCGCCTGCACGCGCTGCAGCTCGGCTGCGGCGCGGTCGGATTCGGCCTGCGCCGCCGCCAGGCCGGCGCGGCTGGCCCCCAGCGTGGCGCGGTTCTGCGCCTGGGTCTGGTCGGCATTGGCCAGCTGTGCGCGGGCATTGGCCAGCTGGGCCTGGGCCTGGGCCTGGGCGGCTTCGTAGGTGCGGGCGTCAATGCGCACCAGGGGCTGGCCGGCCTTGACGTTCTCGTAGTCCTGCACCAGCACCTCGGTCACATAGCCGCTGACCTGGGGCGCGAGCACGGTGACGGCGCCGCGCACATAGGCGTTGTCGGTGCTGACCACGGTGCCCGCGAAGGGGAACAGGTTCCAGGCACGCAGCACCAGCAGCACGCCGGCCAGGGCGACCACCAGCATCACCAGCACGCTGCGCAGCGAGGGCTTGATGAGCTTGGGCGATGGCGAGGGCGAAGGCGAAGGCGCCGCAGCGGGAGCCGGCGCAGGCGAGGCAGAGGCGGCCGTGCCGCCATTGGAATTTTCGGAGTCACTCATGTTGTTGTCTTTTCTCTGGGCGAACGGTTTCAGGCGCGGGCGACGGGTTGGGTGGGCGGCTGGCCCGGCGCGTCCTGCGGCGCGGCGGCATCGGTGCCGCGCATGGCCGAGGCATCGGCAGCGGCGGCGCGCATGCGCTCCACGAAGGCGCGCTGGCGTGCGCGGCCGGCCAGGGCCAGCATCCACAGCAGGTAGAGCACGGCCACGCCGGCCGTGAGGGCGAACACGTCGTTGTAGGCGCGCACATTGGCCTCGCGGCGTGCGGCCTGCGCCAGCTGGGCCGTGCCCTGGGCCGCGCGCAGGGCCGGGTCGGCAATGACGCGGGCCAGGCTTTGCTGCTGCAGGCGCAGGCGGTCGGCCACGATGGGGTCGGTGGGATCGACGTCGGCCACGATGGCGGCCGAATACACCTGCTCGCGGTGCATCTGGTAGGTGCTCAGCACGGCCGAGCCCATGAGCGCGCCCATGGCCTGCGTCATGGAGATGGTGACGATGGCCGTCAGCATGTAGTGCGCGCCGAACTTCAGGCCCTGCACCACGCCGATCAGCATCAGCGGCCCCATGAACAGGCCCGCGCCCACGGCCATGAGGAACTGGCTGCCGAAGAAGTCCTCGGGCCGGGCCAGGCTGGTGCGGCTGTGGTCCAGCCAGGCCGCCAGCGCGAACAGCACGATGGAGCCCACGATCTGCTTGCCCATGTTCTCCAGCCCGAAGGTCAGCGCCGACACGGCAATGCCCGCGATGGTGCCCAGCAGGATGACGATGAACAGCGGCTGCATCTGGTCCACCGTCATGCCCAGCATGCGCTGCATGCCGATCACGCCATAGGTCTGCTCGGTGGTCAGAAAGCGCAGCAGCAGCGCACCGATCACGAAGCGCACCGTGGGCGCCAGCACGAACCAGCGCGTCTGCAGCATGGGATTGCGGCGGTGGTGCTCGATGTACAGCGCCACGCTCAGCAGGACGATGGAGCCGATCAGCATCCAGGCCAGCCAGGGCGTGTCCAGCCACCAGTGGTTGTAGCCCTGCACCAGCACGGAGATCAGCAGGCCCACGCCGGGCACCATGAGGAAGAAGGTCAGGAAGTCCAGCCGCTCGAAGCTGCGGATATGCACGCCCGGCGGCAGCTTGAGCACCACCACGCCCGCGAACGAGATCAGGGCCAGGCCGGCCTCGAACAGGTAGAGGTTGTGCCACTCGCTGTTGAACAGCAGGCCCGGCGACAGGATCCAGGCCAGCGGCGTGGCGATCTGCCCCAGCCCCACGCCGATCACCAGCATCTTGAGCACATGCTTGCGCGGCGCGGCCTGCAGCATGTAGAGCGTGCCCAGCGTGCTGCAGGTGGCGCCCGCCAGGCCGCTGGCCGCGCGCAGCATGAGCAGGCTGGTGTAGCTGCCCAGCACCAGGTGCAGCAGCGTCAGCAGCGCATACAGGCCCAGGCCGATCTCGGCGAACAGCCGCATGCCGAACTGCTGGCGGAACTTGTAGACCAGCAGGTTGGCCGTCATGTTGAGCATGACGTAGGCGCCGGTCAGCCAGGCGGCCTCGGAAGACGTCAGCCCCATCTGCCCCTGGATGGTGGGCAGGTTGGCCGTGAACAGTGCATTGCCCAGGCCACCCGTCAGCGCCACCAGCACGGCGATCAGGCCATAGGCGGCGCGCACGGCCGGCTGGTGCAGCGGCATGGACGGCGAGCCCGGCAGGCTGGGCTTTTCATGCTCTTCCCAGTCCGGCGGGGGCTTGAGGTAGACGACGGGGGGCGACGGGGGCAGCACGGGCCCCGGTGGAGTGGGTGTGGTGGCCATGTCAGGCCTTCAGGCCTTGCCAGACGATCTGCAGCGCCTTGCGCGCCAGCGTGCGCCGCTGCTGCGGCGTCTCGCCGCGCAGCGAGGCGCCCAGCATGCCGAAGACCAGGGACAGCTCGGCCTGCGTCAGCGGCTGGCGGCAATGGCCACAGGCCACGGCCCGGTCCATGGCCGGCCGAAAGATCTGCCACATGGCAACGCGGGCCTGGGCGATGACCTCGTCGCCGCGCTCCACGGTGCGCCAGTAATCGGTGATGGGGGCCGAGACCGCAATGCGCTCGGCCAGGCGCGACAGCAGCTTGTAGAAGGCATCGTCGTCCTCGGCCATGGCTTCGGCCGCGCTGCGCATGCTGTCCAGCGAACGCTCCAGCAGCGCCAGCATCAGCGCACGCCGGTCAGGAAACTGCCGGTACAGCGTGGCGCGGCCGACCTCGGCGCGCTCGACCACCAGGTCCAGCGGCGCGGTCACGCCATGCTCGGAAAACACGGCATCGGCCGCGTCCAGCAGCTGGGCGCGGCGGATATCGGCACTGGGTCTTTTGGAAGTCATGCGGACAATTATCGGACAAAGTTGTCCGTTAAATGTCCGCAGCCGGCCTATCCCATGGCGTGGCCATGGGCAAAAAAGCCAGCGGTTTCCGGCAGCGGCAAGGCCTCTACAGGTCGGTCAGCGGCAGCAGCTGGCGGCGGCTGTCAAAGCGCCGCGACTGGCCGTCCAGAGGATCGGTGAAGGCCAGGCTGCGCGCCAGCAGCTGCAGCGGGCGCGAGTAGTCGCCCTCGGGCATGTCATGCACTTCGGGATAGAAGCCGTCGCCCCACAGCGGCAGGCCCAGGGCGGCCATGTGCACGCGCAGCTGGTGGCGCTTGCCGCTTTCGGGCTCCAGCCGGTAGCGCGCCCAGGGGCCGCGCTGCTCCAGCACCTGCATGTGGGTGCGGGTGTTGGGCGTGCCGGCCACCTCGTGCATGCGAAAGAAATGGCCGCTTTCCTCCATGCGGCTTTCATGCGTGCGCGGGAAAACCACGTTCTCGCGCCAGGGGGCCACGGCCTCGTAGGTCTTGTGTATGGCGCGGTCGCGGAACAGCGCCTGGTAGATGCCGCGCGTGGCGCGCTGCACCGAAAACACCACCAGCCCCGCCGTATCGCGGTCGATGCGGTGGATGGGCGACAGCTCGGGCAGGTCGAACTCGCGCTTGAGCCGCACCAGCAGCGTCTGCTGCAGGTACCTGCCGGCCGGCACCACGGGCAGGAAATGCGGCTTGTCGGCCACCAGCAGATGCGCGTCGCGGTGGAGGACCTCGGCCTCGAAGGGGATGGGCGGCTCGGACTGCAGCTCGCGGTAGTAGTAGTAGCGCAGGCCCGGCGCAAACGCCGTGCCTGCATGGGCGGCACGGCCGTGCTCGTCCACCACCTCTTCCTGCGCCATGCGCCGCAGCCAGTCCTCGCGCGCCACGGCCGGCAGGCGCTCGGCCAGAAAATCGATCAGCAACCCGCCGCCCTGGCTGGGCAGCACCACGCAGCTGGGGCTGACGCCGTCGCGTATGGGAAGAACCTTGGGGTCGTGGGCGTTGTGCATGTGTTTCAGCCCTCAGAGCGCCTGCCGCGCAGCCCATTCATCGGGCGTCACGATCAGGCCGGGAAACTCGTCGCGCAGTGCCAGAAGATCGCCATCACCCGTGATGAGCGCCCGGGCCCGGCCCACATGCGCCAGCACCAGGAACACCTGGTCCTTGTCGTCCCGGCACAGCGGCAATGCAGGCCAGGGCTGCGGCAGTGTGACGACATCGGCCCAGGGCAGGAAATCCTCCAGCAAGGCCTGTTGCTCGGCCGTTGACAGCTTGAACTTCGGATAGGCGAGCACACGCAGCAGTTCGCTGGCCGTTTCCCTGCAGACCAGGGGCTGCAACTGCTGTTGCTGCCAGGCCCGGCGTATCCACGCAAGGCGGCCCGACGTGAACAGCAATGCCGAGAGCACGACGTTGGTGTCCAGGACGACACGCATCATTTGCGCGCCCAGGAGGTCGCCTCCTGCACATCCTCTTCGGTGATGCCCATCTGCTGCAGCTTGTCGCGGACGGCCTGTGCGCGCTGGACGCGCTGCAGGTGCACGGGCGTGAGCACGATGCGGCCGTTTTCCACGGCCACCTCGAAATACTCGGTGGCCTCCACCTCGGACACCACGGCCTTGGGCAGGGTGATCTGGTTCTTCGACGTCAATTTGGCAAGCATGGCCGGCTCCTGCAAATCAGAGAAAACACGGAAATCTTACTTCCTTACTTCATTCCTCTGCGTCTCACCGGGTTTCTTCACCTGGCGAGGCTGGCCCGCTCAGTCCACTCACGCCGTTCAACCCGCTGTCCGCCGTCACCAGCACGCCCGCCGAAACAATGTAGTCGGCCGCGCTTTCGATGTCGCCGCGCAGCGCCTCCTTGGCGGCGGGCGCATCGCCGCGCCGCAGGGCCTCGACCAGGCGCGCGTGGTGGCCGACCGCCACCTGTTCGCTCACGCGGCGCGAGCCCGAGCGCATGTCGTGGTTGAGGATGGGGCCTATGCGCAGCCACAGCGCCTCGATCATCTGCAGCAGCATGGGCATGCCGGCCGCGCTGTAGACGGCGAAGTGGAAATCCTTGTTGAAGGCGATGAGCCGCGCGCCGTCCGGCGAGGCGCTGGCCATCTCGGCCGCAAAGCGGTCCTGCAGGGCGGCGATGCGTTCCAGCCCGGCGGCCGGCAGTTGCCGGGCCGCCTGCTCCGTGGCCAGGCCTTCGAGGTTGACGCGGATGCGGGTGATCTCGCGGAAGGCGCTTTCCGTCATCAAGGGCACGCGCAGCGCGCGGTTGGGCGTGAGTTCCAGCGCCTGCTCGGCCACGAGCCGGTGCACGGCCTCGCGCACGGGCATGACGCTGACGCCCAGCGCGCTGGCCGTGGTGCGCAGCGAGATCTGCTCGCCCGGAATCATCTGGCCCGTGATCAGCAATTCCCTGAGCTGTGCATAGACATCGCTGCTGAGGGTCTGCCGTTTGAGTGGGGTGACTAGTTCGTTGATGGCCATGGCGGCGATGGTAGCGCGGCGCCGCCGCTGTCATGCCTCATAGGGTATTCACCATATTTGATCTGTGATCACAGATACAAAATCCAAACCCAACCCGAATCCCTTTCACCTTTGTTTGAGTTCCCAAGGAGTCCCCGCATGTGGAAAAACGATCTTCTGGCCGGCCAGCGCGTCCTGGTGACGGCGGGCGCCGCCGGAATCGGCCTGGAAATCAGCCGCGCCTTTGCCGAGGCCGGCGCGCGCGTCATGGTCTGTGACGTGGCCCAGGCCAGCCTGGATGCGCTGGCTGCCGCCCTGCCCGGCGCCAGCGGCCGTCTTGCCGATGTGTCGGATGCCTTGCAGGTGCAGGCCCTGTTCAAGGCCGTGGACAACGAGTTGGGCGGCCTGGACATCCTCGTCAACAACGCCGGGGTGGCCGGCCCCACGGGCGCGGTGGAGACGCTGGAGCTGGCCGACTGGCAGCGCACGCTGGATGTGAACATCACCGGCGCCTTCCTGTGCACGCGGCTGGCCGTGCCCCGGCTTCGGCAATCGGCACGCGAGGGCCGGCAGGCGGCCATCGTCAACCTGTCTTCGGCGGCAGGCCACCTGGGCATGCCGGGCCGCACGGCCTATTCGGCGTCCAAGTGGGCGGTGATCGGCCTGACCAAGTCGCTGGCACTGGAGCTGGGCGCAGACGGCATCCGGGTGAACGCCATCCTGCCGGGCGCCGTGGACGGCCCGCGCATCCGCGACGTGATTGCCGCCAAGGCGCAGGCGCGCGGCCTGCCGCTGGAGGACGTCACGCGCAGCTACACGCACCAGGCCGCGCTGGGCCGCATGGCCACGGCGCGCGACATTGCCAACATGGCCGTGTTTGCCGCCAGCCCGCTGGCCGGCCATGTCACGGGCCAGGAACTGGCCGTCGATGGCCTGACCCAGGCGCTGAGCTGAGCGCCCTCTCCTCGTCCTCCCCCCACCTCTACTCCTCTCGCCTTTTTCACCGTTTGCAAGGACCTTCCATGGCCACCCGCACCAAAGCCATCATCACCTGCGCGCCCACGGGCGCCATCCACACGCCCAGCATGTCGCCCCACCTGCCCGTGACGGCCGAGCAGATTGCCCGCGCCGCCATCGATGCCGCCGAGGCCGGCGCCGCCATCGTGCACCTGCATGCCCGTGATCCCCGCGACGGACGCCCTTCGCAGGACCCTGAGCTGTTCCGCCCCTTTCTCAAGGCGATCCGTGCCGAGTGCGATGCCATTGTCAACATCACCACGGGCGGCAGCCCGCACATGACGGTGCCAGAGCGCATGCGGCCCGTGACCGAGTTCCAGCCCGAGCTGGCCTCGCTGAACATGGGCTCGATGAACTTCGGCCTGTTCCCCATGCTGGAGCGCTTCCCGAACCTGGAACACGCCTGGGAGCGCGAGCACCTGGAAAACAGCCGCAACCTGGTCTTCAAGAACACCTTTGCCGATATCGAAGGCATCCTGCGGCTGGGCCAGGCCCAGGGCACGCGCTTCGAGTTCGAGTGCTACGACATCAGCCACCTGCACAACCTGGCGCATTTCGTGGACCGGGGGCTGGTGCAGGGGCCCGTGTTCGTGCAGTCGGTGTTCGGCATCCTGGGCGGCATCGGCGGCCACCCGGAGGACCTGATGCACATGCGGCGCACGGCCGACCGCCTGCTGGGCAGCAACTACCAGTGGTCCATCCTGGGCGCCGGGCGCAACCAGCTGCCGCTGGCCACCATGGGCGCGGCCATGGGCTCGCATGTGCGCGTGGGGCTGGAAGACTCTCTGTGGATAGGCCCGGGCCAGCTGGCCACCTCCAGCGCCGAGCAGGTGCGCCGCATCCGCACCGTGCTCGAGGCCCTGAATGTCGACGTCGCCACGCCTGACGAGGCGCGCAGCATGCTGGGCCTCAAGGGTGCGGCCAACGTGGCCTTCTGAACCGCCTTCCCGGGCCAGCCCCCATGCCACAAAACAGGAGACTCCCATGCAGATCGATATCGTCGCCGACCTCAAGACCACGCTGGGCGAAGGCCCGCTGTGGGACGTCGGGCAGCAGCGCCTGTACTGGATAGACAGCTTCGACGGCCGCATCTTCCGCTGCACGGCCGACGGGCGGGAACTGCGCGCCTGGGAAGTCGGCCAGAAGATTGGCTCCATGGCACTGCGCCGCGACGGCCGCTCGGCCCTGGTGGCGCTGCACGGCGGCGTGCACACGCTGGACCTGGAAAGCGGCGAGCTGGAGCTGGTCGTCGCCCCCGAGTCCCACCTTCCCGGCAACCGGCTCAACGACGGCAAGGTGGACCGGCAGGGCCGCTTCGTCTTCGGCTCCATGGACACCCTGGAGGAGCAGCCTTCGGCGCGGCTGTACCGGCTGGACACGGACCTGAGCCTGCATGTGCTGGACGAGGGCATCATCTGCTCGAACGGCCCGTGCTGGAGCCCGGACGGCACGACGCTCTATTTCTCGGACACGTGGAGCGGCGAGATCCGGGCCTACGACTACGACACGGCCACGGGCCATGCCAGCGGCCGCCGGACCTTTGCCCCGGTCGACACCAGCGGTGGCGGCGCGGCCGACGGGGCCACGGTCGATGCCGAAGGCTGCCTGTGGCAGGCCCTGGTGTACGCGGGCCAGCTGGTGCGCTACACGCCGGACGGCCGGGTGGACCGGGTGATAGAGATGCCGGTGCGCAAGGTGACCAGCGTGATGTTCGGCGGGCCCGGGCTCGACACGCTGTACGTCACCTCCATGGGCAAGCCGCCGTTGCCGCGTTTCCCGGGCGACGGCCAGTCCCGTGGCGCGCTGTTTGCCGTCAAGGGGCTGGGCGTGCGTGGCCTGCCCGAGCAGCGCTTCGGCGCCTGAGCACGGAGCCGGGCATGCAGGCCCGGAGCCTTCGCACCGCGACGCCGCCCGCCCCGCGAAGCGGCGCCTTCATCCACACAACAATGAAACGGCACCCACCGCTGGTGCCCGGGAGACCGCCATGGCCCAGGCCCCGCGCGCTTCGCTGCGCCAGATCCACCGCTATTCATGGGTATCCCTGCTGGTCTGCTGGCTGATCTGGGTTCTGAATGCCTACGACCGCGAGATCGTGCTGCGGCTGGGGCCGACTATCTCCCGGCACTTCGGCCTGTCGGCCGACGAATGGGGCACGGTGGCCACCATCGTGATGCTGGCCCTGGCCGTGCTGGACATTACCGGCGCGATCTGGAGCGACCGCTACGGCGCGGGCTGGAAGCGCGCACGCTTTCAGGTGCCCCTGGTGCTGGGCTATACGGCGCTGTCGTTCGCCTCGGGCTTCAAGGCGCTGAGCGGCAGCCTGGCGGGCTTCGTGGCGCTGCGCGTCGGCGTCAACCTGGGCGCCGGCTGGGGCGAGCCCGTGGGCGTGAGCAACACCGCCGAGTGGTGGCCGGTGGAGCGGCGCGGCTTCGCGCTGGGCGCCCACCACACGGGCTATCCGGTGGGCGCCATGCTCAGCGGCCTGGTCGCCGGCTTTGTGCTGTACGCCTTCGGCGAGGAGAACTGGCGCTATGTGTTCTTTGTCGCGCTGGTCGTCGCCATCCCGCTGATGTGGTTCTGGGCGCGCTACTCCACGCCGCAGAAGATGGAACTGCTGTATGCCGACATCGCCGCCCGGGGCATGACCCCGCCGCAGGCCAGCGTGGCGGCGCAGGTGGAAAAAGGCCAGGCCTGGCGCACCCTGCGCAGCACGCTGGCCAACCGCAGCATCGCCCTGACGGCTGGAAACACCCTGCTCACGCAGGTGGTCTACATGGGCATCAACGTGGTGCTGCCCGCCTACCTCTACAACATCATGGGCCTGTCGCTGGCCGAATCGGCAGGCATGAGCGTGGTGTTCACGCTCACCGGCATCCTGGGCCAGCTGGTCTGGCCGGCTCTGTCGGACGTGATCGGGCGCCGCGTCACCCTGGTGATCTGCGGCCTGTGGATGGCCGCCAGCGTGGGCGCCTTCTACTTCGCCGACACCATGGCCCTGGTCGTGCTGATGCAGCTGCTGTTCGGCCTGGTCGCCAATGCGGTCTGGCCCATCTACTACGCGGTGGCCTCGGACTGCGCCCAGCCTGCGGCCACCTCCACGGCCAACGGAATCATCACCACCGCCATGTTCGTGGGCGGTGGCATCGCGCCCGTGCTGATGGGCAGCCTGATCGCCCTGGGCGGCGGCTGGACCAGCCCCGGCGGCTATGCCCTGTGCTTCCTGGTCATGGCCGGCTGCGCGCTGGGCGGCGTGGCCCTGCAGCTGGGCACGCGCGGCAACGCCGCCTCCACCGCCACCGCCTGACTCCGCTTTCCTCCACCCATCTTTCCAAGGATTTGCCATGGTCCATCACCCATCACCCGCCCCTGTTCACGCGCCGCCCGCACGGCCGCAGCCGGCCGCCGGCGACAGGCAGTCGCTGCTCAACGCCCGCATCTTCCGCAGGCTGATGCCGCTGCTGGTGCTGTCCTATGTGCTCAGCTTCATAGACCGCACCAATATCGCGCTGGCCAAGTCGCACATCGAGGTGGACCTGGGCATCTCGGCGGCCGCCTACGGCCTGGGCGCGGGGCTGTTCTTCCTGAGCTACGCCCTGCTGGAAGTGCCCAGCAACCTGATCATGCACAGGGTGGGCGCGCGGTTCTGGATCACCCGCATCATGGTGACCTGGGGCCTGCTGTCGGCCGGCATGGCCTTCATCACCGGAGAGACCTCGTTCTACGTGATGCGCGTGCTGCTGGGCGCGGCCGAGGCGGGGCTGTTCCCCGGCGTGATGCTGTACCTGACCTACTGGTTCGGCCGCGAGGAACGGGCCCGCGCCATCGGCTACTTCCTGCTGGGCGTGTGCATTGCCAACATCCTCAGCGGCCCCGTGGGCGGCGCGCTGCTGCAGATGGACGGTTTCCTGGGCTGGCACGGCTGGCAGTGGATGTTCGTGATCGAGGGCCTGCCCGCCGTGGCCCTGGCCTGGGTGGTCTGGAAGAAGCTGCCCGACGGCCCGGCCAGCGCGCCCTGGCTGACGGCCGCCGAATCGCGCGAGGTACTGCAACGCCTGCAGGCCGAGCAGGACCAGCAGGCCAGCGCCGGCCAGGTGGGCCACTCGCTCCGGGACTGCCTGCGTGACCGCCAGATCTGGCTGGCCATCCTTGTCTACTTCTGCCACCAGATCAGCATCTATGCGGTGATCTTCTTCCTGCCCGGCATCATCGGCACCTACGGCCAGCTCTCGCCGCTGCAGATCGGCACGCTCAACTCCGTGCCCTGGATCGCAGCGGCCATCGGTGCGGCCTGGCTGCCGCGCTTTGCCACCCACCCGCAGCGCTGCCGGCGCATGCTGCTGGCGGGCCTGGGCACCATGGCTGCAGGCCTGCTGCTGGCGGCGCTGGCGGGCAAGGCCTCGCCCGCGCTGGGGCTGCTGGGCTTCAGCCTCACGGCGCTGATGTTCTTCGTGGTGCAGTCCGTCGTCTTCCTGTTCCCGGCTTCGCGGCTGGCGGGTGCGGGGCTGGCGGGCGGCATTGCCCTGGTCAATACCTGCGGACTGGTGGGCGGCTTCATCGGCCCCACCGTGATGGGGATGATCGAACAGGCCACGGGCAGCACCCGCAACGGCCTGTTCATCATGGCGGGCCTGCTGGTGGTGGCCGCCCTGGCATCGACCCGGCTGCGGCAGGGCCAGGAGACACGGTGATGACAGCGCTTTTGCCACGGCAGGCCGCGCTGTAGGCCAATCTCCTGTATGCGGGCCTGCCGGCTGCCCGCCAGCGCGTCCCGGACCTTGGCAAGCGGTTTTGCGGCGCTAGGATGGACCGAACTCCATTTAGCGGCCCCCTGCGCCATGACCGACACAGCGACCGACAGCTCTCCCACGCCGGCATCCAAGCCCACACCCCGCCCGCCGCGCCGCCGCTGGCTGCGCATCCTCGTGTGGATGGTCTCGGCCCTGGTGCTGCTGCTGGCGCTGGTCGTGGTCCTGATTGCCACCTATGACTGGAACCGCGCCAAGCCCTGGATCAATGAGCGGGTCAGTGAAAGCACCGGCCGGCATTTCGCGATTGAAGGCGACCTGCGGGTGCAATGGAACTGGCCCCAGCCGCTGGACCAGGGCTGGCGTCACTGGATTCCTGGCGTCACCGTCCAGGCGGAGCAGCTGACGCTGGGCCAGCCCGAAGGCTGGCAGGTTGAGCAGGAGCCGGCCAAGGGCAGTGGCGAGCTGCCCGCCCTGCCTGCGCCGCCCGACCAGTTGAACAAGGGCCGCCTGCCCGAGGAGAAAGCCAAGGAACAGCCCAGGGGAAAGGCGAAGGACAAGGGCACGGACAAGGACGAAGGCAAGGACAAGGACTCGCAGGCCAGCCCTTCCGCGCCCAGTATCGACAGCGACAGCATCGTCCTGGCCGACGAGAAGATGGCCCCTCCCCCGCGCGACGCCGCCACCATGGCCACGGCAGCCCGCGCCACGGCCAGCCTGCGGCTGTGGCCGCTGCTGGGCCGGCACGTGCTGCTGGACCATCTGCAGCTCGAAGGGCCTGACCTGGTCTTTGCACGGCGCAAGGACGGCAGCAACAACTGGACTTTCAAGCGCCCCGAGTCCACCGGTCCGCGCTGGCGCTTCCAAGTGACGCAATTGAGCCTGCGCGGCGGCCTGGTGGGCTGGAGCGATGGCGTGCGCCAGATGGCGGTGCGCGCACGCCTGGACAGCCTTGTACGGCCGCCCAGTCCAGACTTTCCGTATGGCATGCGCGTCGGCCTGACCGGCCGCATCGCCAAGGCCACGGTCGAGGCCCAGGGCCTCATCGGGCCCGTGCTGGACCTGCAAAGCGAGCAGGCACGCTTTCCGGTCAAGCTGTGGGCCCATGCGGGCAGCCTGCGCGCACGGGCCGAGGGCATTCTCGACAATCCCAGGGCACTCAAGGGCATGGACCTGCAGGTGCACCTGCGCGGCTCCAGCATGGCCGACCTGTTCCCACTGACCGGCCTGCTGCTGCCGCGTACACCGCCCTTCGACACCAACGGCCATCTGGTCGGCAGCCTGCAGCCCGGCCGCGCCGAGTGGGACTACGAAAACTTCGAGGGCCGCGTGGGCCAGAGCGATCTGCGCGGCTCGCTGCATTACGCATCCGGCAAGCCCCGGCCCAAGCTCAGCGGCAAGCTGGCATCGCGCAAGCTGCGCCTGGCCGACCTGGGGCCGGTGGTAGGAGCACCGTCCACCAGGCAGGACCAGAAAAGCCGGCAAGCGGCCAGCGGCAAGACCCTGCCCACGCAGCGCTTCGACACCAGCAAGTGGAATGCCATGGATATGGATGTGCACTTCCAGAGTGACCGCATCGAGCGTCCCCAGGCCCTGCCCATCGAGAACTTCAGCGTACATGCCGTCATGGACAACGGTGTGCTGCGCCTGGCACCGCTGCGCTTCGGCATGGCCAAGGGCAAGCTGGACCTGCAGGCCATGGTGGACAGCAGCGCCAAGCCGCCCAAGGCCAACCTCCAGGGCAAGGTCCAGGGGCTGCAGCTGTCGGCCCTGTTCCCCGAGATCGAATTGATGAAGAAAAGCCTGGGCAGCATGGATGGCGCCATCGCCCTGGAGGGCCGAGGCCAGTCCATGGCCGAATGGCTGGGCACCAGCTCCGGCGACATGCGCCTGTATGTGCGCGACGGGCGCTTCAGCAAGCAACTGCTGGACCTGGCCGCGCTCAACCTGGGCAGCGTGGTGGTGACCAAGCTGTTCGGTGCCGACAAGGAAGTCCAGCTCAACTGCGCCGTGGCCGACCTGTCCGTGCAGAACGGCCTGGCACGCACGCGCAACGTCAAGTTGGCGACGCCGGAGGCGATCGTGGAGGCCACAGGCCAGATCAGCCTGGCGCAGGAGACCATGGATCTGCACATCAAGCCCGAATCGCTGAAGTGGAAGTTCTTCTCGCTGCGCACGCCCCTGTATGTGCGCGGCAGCTTCGCCAACCCCAAGGTGGGCGTGGAGCCCGGCCCGCTGCTGCTGCGTGCGGGCGCGGCCGTGGCCGCCGCCGTGGTGGCACCCGCCGCCCTGGCCCTGGTGCCGCTGACGGTGCCGGCTGCCGAGGAAGATGCGCAATGCCAGCGCCTGCTGGCAGACGCCGGCAAGAAGTAGGAAGGCCTGCCCGGCCTTCAGCTGCAGCGCGCCCTGGGAACGCCACGAACGGCCGTCCCCAGGCGCTGGCCAGCAAGACCATGATCACCGCGCGCCTATGTGAGCCGGGGCTTGGGCCAGCGTGCAGTCTGGCAAGAGTGGCAACGCCGACCGTGCGAGCCATCAGTACCATGAGGGCCACAGCCGTTGCGAACGGCGGCGGCGCACAGCGCATATGACCCGCCCCGCTGTAGCAGGCCATGCATTGCGTATTTCCCCTTAGCCCCATCGCGGCGCAGACCGTTGATTTCGCTTAACCTTCGCCGTTAACCCGCTTTTGCCGTGCCCAGCCCTTCTCCCATGTCCTCCAAAGTCCAGTTCCGCCTGCGCGTATACAACGACAGCACCATTGCCATCGGACCCGGCAAGGTGCAGTTGCTCGAATCCATCGCCGAGGCGGGCTCCATCTCGGCCGCAGCCCGTTCGCTGGGCATGTCGTACCGGCGCGCCTGGGTGCTCGTGGACGAGATGAACCGCGCGCTGCAGACGCCGGCCGTCAACACCAGCGCAGGCGGCGCCCATGGCGGCGGCGCCTCGCTCACGGCCACGGGCGAGGCCATCGTCAGGCATTACCGCTCCATAGAAACCACGTCGCGCATGGCGGCTGCGGCCGATATCGCAGCGCTGACGCGCCTGCTCAATCCCCAGGGCACCGCCAGCGCATGAGCGATGCCGCCGCGCAAGCCATAGGCTGCCGCCCCATCGGCCATGTGCGCAGCCGCTTCACCGATCCGGTGGGCATGCCCATACAGACGGCAGGCGCGGCCGACGAGGCAGGCCGCGTGGAGCTGCTGCCCGAGTTCGAGGCCGGGCTGCGCGACATCGAAGGCTTTGACTACCTGATCCTCATCACCCACCTGCACCAGGCCGTGGAAAAGCTGGAAGTCGTGCCCTTCATGGACGACCGCAGCCACGGCGTGTTCGCCACACGCGCCCCGGCGCGGCCCAACCGGCTGGGCCTGTCCATCGTGCGTCTGGTGCGGCGCGAAGGACTGCTGCTGCATTTCCTGGGCAACGACATGCTGGACGGCACGCCCGTGCTCGACATCAAGCCCTACGTGCCCAGGCTGGACGTGCGCCAGACCGAGCGCATAGGCTGGTTCGGCAGGCGTATCGACCAGATGCCCGACATCCGTGCCGACGCCCGCATGGCCTGAGCCTGCTTCGGCAGCCGCAGCAACGGCAACAGCCCTCAGTGGAAATTGCGGCTCGCCACGCCGGCGCCGCCCAGGCGGCCCAGCCAGCGGCTCATGTCGCGGGCGCGGTGCACGATGAGATGGCGCACGGCGGGCACCTCCTGGCTGGCCTGCTCTGCAGGCACTGACTCGCCGCAGTCCTTGCCGCCGCCCCAGTCCGAGCTGCTTTGCCAGATGCCCTCCACCGCCAGCAGCCGCGCGCCCAGCAAGGGCTCGCCCCAGCGCGTGACGGTATCGGGCCAGACCACCAGGTTGACCGTGCCCGTCTCGTCCTCCAGCGTGATGAAGACCGTGCCCTTGGCCGTGGGCGGGCGCTGGCGCACGGTGACGATGCCGCAGGCCCGCACGCGCATGCCCGCCAGCGTGTCGCGCAGCTCCAGCGCCGTGCGCAGTCCGTGGCGGCGCAGGCGGTCACGCAGCAGGGCCAGCGGATGGCGGCGCAGGCTCAGGCCCGTGGCCGCGTAGTCGAACAGGATTTCCTCGCCCTCGGGCGCGGCGGCCAGTTGCACGGACGCCTCGTGCACGGGCACGCCCGCGAACAGCGGGGGCTGCACCTGCAGGGCCGCCGCATCCCACATCTGCTGGCGGCGGTGGCCTGACAGGCCCTGCAGCGCATCGGCCGCCGCCAGGGCCTGCAGCTCGGCGCGCTGCAGCCGGGCGCGCAGGGCCAGGTCCTCGGTGCTCCTGAACGGCGCCTGCGCTCGGACCTGGGCCACGCGCTCGCCCGAAGTCTTTGGCAGCTGCGCCACCATGCACAGACCCAGGCGCACGGCCGGCTGCGGCAGCTCGACGCCGGCAATGCGCTCGTGCGGTGCCTCCAGCGTGCAGTCCCAGTCGCTGTGGCGCACATCGACGGGCAGCACGCGCACGCCGTGGCGGCGCGCATCCTGGATCAGTTGCGAGGGGGTGTAGAAGCCCATGGGCTGGGCATTGAGCAAGGCCATGAGAAAACAGGCCGGCTCATGGCGCTTGAGCCAGGCGCTGGCATAGGCCAGCATGGCGAAGCTGTAGGCATGGCTTTCTGGGAAGCCGTATTCGCCGAAGCCCAGCATCTGGCGGAAGATGGCCTGGGCAAATTCGGCGCTGTAGCCGTTGGCCAGCATGCCGTCTATCAACGGACGCTCGAAGCGGTGCACGCCGCCCTTGCGCCGCCAGGCCGCCATGGAGCGGCGCAGCTCGTCGGCATCGCCCGCCGAGAAGTTCGCCGCGATCATGGCGATCTGCATCACCTGCTCCTGAAAAATGGGCACGCCCAGCGTGCGCTTGAGCGCCTTCTCGAGCGCAGGCTTTTCCAGAACCAGCTCGCCGCCCTGCCGCCGACGCTCGCGCGCCTGAAGATAGGGATGGACCATGCCGCCCTGTATGGGGCCGGGCCGCACGATGGCGACCTCGACCACCAGGTCGTAGAACTCGCGCGGCTGCAGCCGGGGCAGCATGCTCATCTGCGCCCGGCTCTCGATCTGGAAGGTACCCACGGTGTCGGCGCGGCAGATCATGTCGTAGGTGGCCGGGTCGTCCTTGGGAATGTCGGCCAGCTCCCAGCGCGGGCCGCGCAGCGCGGCGCGCGCGTGCAGGCTGCCGCGCAGCACGGTGAGCATGCCCAGGGCCAGCACATCGACCTTGAGCAGCTTCATGGTGTCCAGATCGTCCTTGTCCCACTGGATGACCGAGCGGCCCTGCATGGCGGCCGGCTCCACGGGCACCAGCCGCGTCAGCGGCCCGTCGGTCAGCACAAAGCCGCCCACGTGCTGGCTCAGGTGGCGCGGGCTGTCGCGCAGCTGCAAGGCCAGCTCCAGCCACAGCCGCGCACGCTGGGGCGACAGTTGCGGGCAGTCGTCGCCCAGCCGCTCGCGCAGCCGGGCCAGGCGCAGCAGCTTGGAGCGCACCCAGCCCAGGGCGGGGTCATCGGGCTCGGGCTCCGGCTCGGCCGCTTCGTCCTCGGCATCGCTGAACCAATGGTGCTGCCGGGCCATGGCGTCGATCAGCGCCGCATTCACGCCCAGGGCCTTGCCCGCATCGCGCAGCGCACCGCGCGTGCGCCAGCAGCTGACCACGGCCGTCAGCGCCGCACGGCCGCGGCCGTATTTTTCGTAGATGTACTGGATGACGGTCTCGCGCCGCGCGTGCTCGAAGTCCACGTCGATATCTGGGGGCTCGCTGCGCTCGCGGCTGATGAAGCGCGCCATCAGCAGCGTGGTCTTGTTCGGATCCACGGCCGTGATGCCCAGGCAATAGCAGACGGCCGAGTTCGCGGCCGAACCGCGCCCCTGGCACAGGATGCCTTCGCTGCGCGCATAGCGCACGATGTCGTGCACGGTGAGAAAGTACATCTCGTAGCGGCATTCGGCGATCAGCTCCAGCTCATCCTTCAACTGCTTGGCGACCGATTCGGGAATGCCTTGCGGATAGCGCCCCGCCGCTCCCTGCCAGGTATGCCAGGCCAGGGTCTGGCGCGCGTCCATGCCGGGCAGCACGCTTTCCTGCGGATAGTGGTAGCTGATCTCACTGAGCTTGAAATCGCAGCGCGCGGCAATCTGCAAGGTTGCATCCAGCATGGCGCGCGGATAGATGCCGCCCAGCCGCAAGCGTGAGCGCAGATGCCGCTCGGCATTGGGATGCAGCTCGAAGCCGCATTCGGCCACCGTGCAACCCAGGCGCAGCGCCGTCACCAGGTCCTGCAGCGGCTTGCGCGAGCGCGCATGCATGTGCACGTCGCCGCAGGCCACGCAGGACAGGCCCAGCAACCCTGCCACGTCCTGCAGGCTTTGCAGCCACAGGCTGTCGTCGGGCGCCAGCAGCAGCTCCACGCCCAGCCAGCAGCCCGGCCCCAGCTGCGCCACGGCGGCCTGCACGGCCTGGGCGATGGCGGGCACATCGCCGGCTGGAAGCAGCGCACGCTGTGGCAGGACGATGCATTCGCAGCCTTCAAGCAGCAGATGCCAGGGGCTGTCGGCATCGACCAGGTACCGGCCCTTGTCGGCACGGGCGCGCGCCGCGCTGATGAATTCGCAGAGGTTGCCCCAGCCGTTCAGATCGCGCGCCAGCGCCACCACGCGCAGCGGGCCCCAGGCAAATTCGCTGCCATGGATCAGGGCCATCTCGCAGTCGCGTGCAGCCTCGAAGGCCCGCACGGCGCCGGCCACCGAGCATTCGTCGGTCAGGGCCAGCGCCTGGTAGCCCAGGGCCTTGGCGCGCTGCACCAGTTGGGCCGGCGAAGAGGCGCCGCGCAGAAAGCTGAAGTTCGACAGGCAGTGCAGCTCCGCATAGCCGGGCAGGCCCGGGCCCGATGCCATGCCGGACACCGGCCCGGTGGCCTGGGGCGGGGGCTGCAGCCGCTGCAGCTGCGGGGGCGGCGGCTCCAGCAGGATGTCCTGTTCAGCCATAGATGCCTTGCGCAAACCAGGCGGCGGGCGACAGCAGGGCCGGCATGCCTGGCAGCCGTTCCGATGCAGGCGCGCGCTCGCGGTAGATCCAGACATGGCCGACAGCCGCGTTGCTGGCCACGAAATAGTCACGCACGGCCAGCGCCGCATCGGCCTGCGGCTCTCCCCACCAGCCGGCCTCCAGCCGATAGGGGCCGGCCAGCAATTGCAGCGGCCCCTGCCAGCAAGGGCGGCTGCCCTGCAGGAGCAGGGGCTGGGGCGGATCAAGCAGCCAGGGCGGCAGCAGGCCCTGCCAGGGGTTGGCCGCCTTGCGCGCGTGCGCGGGCCGCCGCGGTGCCTGCGGGGTCTGCAGGGCCTCGCAGGCCGGGGTCCAGCGCTGCATGGCCTCGGGCCGGTGGTCCGATTGCAGCTGCGCCACCCGCACGCCCTGCGCGCCACGGCGGGCCGAGACGCGCTCCACCCATTCATGCCAGGCCATGCCGCTGGCCGCGCCTGCCCCATCTGCCGCGCCTGCCGCCTCGCCCAGCGGCGCCGGACCGGGCGCGGCCGGTGGCAGGCAACTGCCGGCATCGGCCGCGAAAGGCGCGGTGTCCAGCGCCACCAGCTCCAGCATGTCCGCAGGCGCGCGCCAGGGCGTACGGGCCAGGCGTTCGCGCAGCAGGCGCTCCATGTGCTCCAGCGCCTGGGCGGGCCGGGCCGTGCGGATGTCCAGCGCTTCCCAGGCCGGCAGCTGCGTGCCGTCCACGCGCCGCAGATCGTGGTGCCAGCGCAGTTGCAGGCCCAGCACGCCCTGGTGGCGGGCCTGCAGCCAGGCCTGCAGCGCACGCAGCAGGGGCCGGGCGGCCTGCAGCAGGGCCTGGGCGTCGCTGGCCGGATAGCCCAGATCGGCGCGCAATGCAAAGTGTTCGGGCAGCTCCAGCCAGTCCAGCGCATGGGGGCTGCTGCCATAGGCCTGGTCCAGCGCCAGCAGGGCCGGCAGCCCGATGCGCCGCGCCAGGCCCGCGCGCGGCAGGGCGCGCAGCTCGCCCCAGCGGCGGCAGCCCATGCGCTCCAGGGCCGGCGCATGGGGTTCGAGCGCGGGCAGGGTCCAGATCGGCAGGTCATCGGCAGGCGGCCAGGGCTGGCGCGAATCCGTGCCCTGCATGCGCCAGCGCAGCCGGGCCAGCGCCTGCCAGGCCGTGGCGGCCCGGGCCCAGACCGGCATCTGCGGGCTGCCTGCCTGCCCTGTGTCAGGCTGCTGTTCACGCAGAGCGCGCAGCAGGCCCAGCAGCATGGACTGGCGGCCGCCCCACAGGCGCTCCACGCTGCCCACCTCCATCAGCGCCACGGCCTGCCCTGCGCCCTGCCAGACGGCCACGCGCGGCGTCCAGCGCAGGGCCCACCAGGCCTGCTGCGCGCAGGCACTGCCTTTGCCATCACTGTCGCCGTTGCCCTGGCCATCGCCCTGCGCGGCATGCAGCGGCCAGGCAATCCAGTGCAGTGCTTGATTCGGCTGTGCCATGGCATCTCATCCCAGGGTGTGCGCTGCCGCCTGCAGGGCGGGCGCCTCGGCGGGCAGCAGTTGCCCGTGTCCATGAAGCCAGCGCTGCGCCTCGCCCGCCTGCCGGGTGCGCCGCAGGGCCTGGGCCTGCAGCACGTCCTGCCAGGCCCAGTGGTGCAGCGGCAGTTTCAAGGGATGCTCCAGCGCAGGCCCCCGGCGCTTGAGCAACTGCACGCGCAGGCAGGCTGGCGTGCCGCCTTCGCCCGGCTCCCCCAACTCTGTCTCCACGCGCAGCCGCAGCGGCGCAGGCGAGGCCACCGTCTGCAGGGCGGCCGAGGCCTCGCGCCACAGCCACAGAATGCGCCCCTGCGCAGCGGCCGCCCATTGCAGCCGGCGCAGCGTGGCCATGGGCAGACCGGCCGGCAGCCAGGCCAGCACGGCCAGCACGTCGCGGCAGCGCAGTGCCTGCTCACAGACCCAGGCCAGCCCTGCCCCATCGCCTGCCGGGTGGGCGCCGGGGTGGGTGCCGGGGTGGGTATCGGCCTCCACGCAGCACAGCCGGTGCGCCGCCACGCCCGCCGCTTCCAGTCCCGGAGCAAAAGGCCTGCAAGGCGGCGCCACCAGCACCACCTGGCCCGCGCTGCGCTGCATCAGGGCCGCCAGGCCCGGCAGCAGCAGCGGCCATTCGGCATGGCCATGGGCGGGCTGCAGCAGCTCGACCATGGCGCCCAGCGGCCAGCCCCCGCCCGGCAATTGCGCATCCAGCAGCGCATGGCCCGAAGGCTGGACGCGCTGCTGCAGCGCCTGCTGCCAGCCATCGCCACGCCACACGCCCTGCAACTGAGGCAGCACACGCGCCGCGCCCGCCATGGGGGCGGGCTGCGCAGGTTGGGAGGCGTGGGGCGTGGTCATGGGGAAAATCTCAAATACTGTATGAATATACAGCACTCTTGATTTCCGAGAGATCCACGGATGTAAAAAAGCCGGGCAAGCCCGGCTGTCTCAGTGCGCTGGCGCTCTCGCTGCGCCACCCGCTGGGGGTGTGGCGTCGATCTGCATGCAGGCTTCGCACCATTGCGCGACCGCCGTGTCCACGGCGTGGGTGCGGGCGTTGATGGCGGGCCAGCGGCGCAGGCAGGCGTTGACGATGGCCTGCAGCTGCCACAGCGCCTCGCGGCTGAGCAGGGCCAGCTCGCTCATGCCCTGCACATCGTCCTTGAGGTAGGCCAGCAGGTCAGTCTGCTGGTTCGGGTGCAGGCCGGCCTCGGCCAGCTGCTTTTGCAGGCTGCCGATGCTGGAGTCGATGTAGACGGCCGCCTGGTGGTCGGGCATGGCCTGCCAGCGCTCGGGAAAGGCCTGGCTGAACGTGTCCCACATCTGGAAGGCGGCCGACAGCGCTGCCACGCTGTGCGTGACCTCGGCCTGCAGCGGCGGCAGCGGCGTGCCCGGCGAGATCTCGTCGTACAGCAGCGGCAGCAGGATGCCGACCAGATCGGCCGGATAGCGGCGGTGGTTCATGCGCAGCATCAGCGACAGGCGCTGGCCGGGCAGGTCCTGGAATTTGTCGAAGAAGGCCGAGACCACCTCGGCCAGCAACAGGATACGGCCCATTTTGGAGATGGCTTCGCCATGCACGCCGCGCGGATAGCCCGTGCCGTCCATGCGCTCGTGGTGCTCGAGCACGGCCATTTCCACGTCCTGCGAATACGCGCCCGCGCCCCGCATGATGAGCATGCCCGTGACCGAGTGCGCCACCAGGTGCTTGCGCTCGGCGCCCGTGAGCCGGTAGTTGGGGTCGGTCCAGGCCGGGTCCATGTAGAGCATGCCCACATCGTGCAGCAGGGCCGCCGTGGCCAGCGGGCCGCATTCACGCTCGCTCCATTCGCTTTGCAGCGCCAGGTAGACGGCCACCAGCATCATCTGCAGGCTGTGGGCGAACAGCTCGGGGCGCTGCTCGCGCATGACCGTGAGCTTGAAGGCGATCTGCGGCGGCAGCACCATCAGGCGCAGCGGCGCCAGCAGCCGGTCCGTGCCGCCCAGCGACTGCACCAGGCGGCGCATCAGGTCCACGGTCTCGCACTGCACCATGGCCTGGGCCTCGATGGCCAGCACGTCCACGCGGTTGTCCACGCCCAGATGCTTGTCGATGGGGTCGCGCAGCTTGTGCTTGACCAGGCGCTCGTACATGTTGCTGTCGATGCGCGCGCCCTTGTCCACGAGCTTGACGCCCTTGTCGTTGAAGATGGGCTCGCCGGTCACCACGTTGCAATGCTCGGCCATGTCGGTGACGGCGCGCAGGAAATGCACGCCCTCGTCCTTCCATCCCTGCGCTGTCGGTGGATTGCGCACGGCCGCGACATCCGTCATAGAGGCTCCCATTGGCTCGAAATCTGAAATATAAGCAAAAGAGCCCGCGCAAGGCGGGCTCTCGTCGCGCAGGCCTGCACCAGGCAGGCACTGCACAGCAACATCAGCGAATCAGCGTCACGCCGGTCTTGGACTGGATGTCCTCGAAGCTCACTTCGGGGGCCAGTTCCACGAGCTTCAGGCCCTGCGGCGTCACGTCCATCACTCCCAGGTCGGTGATGATACGGTCCACCACGCCCACGCCGGTCAAAGGCAGAGTGCAGGCGGGAAGAATTTTGAGGTCGGTCGTGCCGTCCTTCTTCTTTGCCACATGCTCCATGAGCACGATGACGCGCTTGACGCCCGCCACCAGGTCCATGGCGCCGCCCATGCCCTTGACCATCTTGCCAGGGATCATCCAGTTGGCCAGGTCGCCCTTCTCGGACACCTGCATGGCGCCCAGGATGGACAGGTTGATCTTGCCGCCACGGATCATGGCGAACGACTGGTCGCTGCCGAAGATGGACGAGCCGGCAATCGTCGTCACGGTCTGCTTGCCGGCGTTGATCAGGTCGGCGTCCACGGCATCCTCGGTCGGGAAGGGGCCGATGCCCAGCATGCCGTTCTCGGACTGCAGCCACACTTCCTTGTCACCCGTGTGGTTGGCCACCAGGGTGGGAATGCCGATGCCCAGGTTGACGTAGAAGCCGTCTTCGAGTTCTTGGGCCGCGCGGGCGGCCATCTGGTCTTGGGTCCACGGCATGGTCAGGCTCCTTGTTTTTCTGTGATGGTGCGCTTTTCGATGCGCTTTTCGGGGTTCGGGTTGTGCACGATGCGGTGCACGTAGATGCCGGGCAGATGGATGTCGTCCGGTGCGATCTCGCCGACCTCGACCACCTCCTCCACTTCCACGATGCAGACCTTGCCGGCCGTGGCGGCGGCAGGGTTGAAGTTGCGCGCCGTCAGGCGGAACTGCAGGTTGCCGCTCTTGTCGGCACGGTGGGCCTTGACCAGGGAGACATCGGGCACGAGCGAGCGCTCCATCACATAGGTCTCGCCGTCGAACTCGCGCAGCTCCTTGCCCTCGGCCACCATGGTGCCCACGCCGGTCTTGGTGAAGAAGGCGGGAATGCCGGCGCCGCCTGCGCGCAGCTTCTCGGCCAGCGTGCCCTGGGGCGTGAATTCCAGCTCCAGCTCGCCGGCCAGGTACTGGCGCTCGAACTCCTTGTTCTCGCCCACATACGACGAGATCATCTTCTTGATCTGGCGCGTCTCCAGCAGCTTGCCCAGGCCAAAGCCGTCCACGCCCGCGTTGTTGGAAATCACCGTCAGGCCCTTGACGCCGCTGTCACGCAGCGCGTCGATCAGGGCCTCGGGAATGCCGCACAGGCCGAAGCCTCCCACAGCCAGCAATTGCCCGTCGGCCACGACGCCCTGGAGCGCCTGCTCCGCAGAGGGGTAGAGCTTTTTCACACATGTCTCCTTCAGATTGGATGCGCTACGATACTACGTACTTGCATAAGTAGTTTTTCGTAAAGATTTGCCCATGGATATAGATTACAGGCTGGCGTTCGAGGCCGCCCCCGTCGGTCTCGTGATCTCGCGCAACCGCACCATGATCGACTGCAATCGCCAGGTCTGCGAGATGTTCGAGGCCTCGCGCGAGGTGCTGATCGGCCAGACCTTCCAGATCCTCTACCCCAGCGCCGACGAGTATGAGCGGCTGGGCGCGCGCATCGCGCCCATTCTCAATGCAAGGGGCTTTTATTCGGACAACCGCATCATGAAGCGCGCCAACGGCGAAACGTTCTGGTGCCATGTCACGGGCCGCACGCTGGACCGCAGCGACCCGCATGCCTCGGGCATCTGGAGCTTCGAGGACCTCAGCGCCCAGCGCCCCGTCAAGGCCGAACTCACGGGGCGCGAGCGCGAGGTGGCCGCCCGCCTGCTGGAAGGCCTGACCTCCAAGGAAATCGGCCGTGCCCTGGCCATCAGCCACCGCACGGTGGAGATCTACCGCGCACGGCTGATGCGCAAGTACGGCGCCTCCACGGCCGCCGATCTGGTCCACAAGCTGGTCTCTGGCTGACAGGGCGACGGCCTACACGGGCCGTATCCGCCCGCGCAACACAATGCCTTGGCAAAAAGCATGCCCGGCACGACGCAGGCGGGGTGCGGTGAAATTTTTTGGCTATGGCGCAGTTGAGATTTGCCAATCGCCAAAGCCTTGCCGCATCCATAGAACGAAACAACAATAAAAGCAATTCGATAGCACGCAGCTATTGATTTTCCAAGCGCCGCGCTGCCTGCGTGCAAGCCGGCGCCGCTACCACCCCTCGATCAAGGAGAGACCATGACCCACAAGCTCACCACCGCCGCAGGTGCCCCGGTTGCCAACAACCAGGACTCGCTCACGGCCGGCCCGCGTGGCCCGATGCTGCTGCAGGACCTGTGGCATCTGGAAAAAATGGCCCACTTCAACCGCGAAGTGATTCCCGAGCGCCGCATGCACGCCAAGGGCTCGGGCGCCTTCGGCACCTTCACCGTGACGGGTGATATCACGCGCTACACCCGCGCCAAGGTGTTCTCCGACATCGGCAAGCAGACCGAAGTGTTCGCGCGCTTTTCCACCGTGGCCGGCGAGCGCGGCGCGGCCGACGCCGAGCGCGATATCCGCGGCTTCGCCGTCAAGCTCTATACCGAGGAAGGCAACTGGGACCTGGTGGGCAACAACACGCCGGTGTTCTTCTTCCGCGACCCGCTCAAGTTCCCGGACCTGAACAAGGCCGTCAAGCGCGACCCCTACACCAACCTGCGCTCGCCCGAGAACAACTGGGACTTCTGGACCGGCCTGCCCGAGGCGCTGCACCAGATCACCATCGTCATGAGCGACCGGGGCATTCCGCGCGGCTACCGCCACATGCATGGCTTCGGCTCGCATACCTACAGCTTCATCAACGCCAGCAACGAGCGCCACTGGGTCAAGTTCCACTGGGTCTGCCAGCAGGGCATCGAGAACTTCACCGATTCCGAGGCGGCCTCCGTCGTCGCCTCCGACCGTGAAAGCAGCCAGCGCGACCTGCTCGAGGCCATCGACCGCGGCGAGTTCCCGCGCTGGAAGCTGTGCGTGCAGATCATGCCCGAGCATGAAGCCGAGACCTACCGCTTCCACCCCTTCGACCTGACCAAGGTCTGGAGCAAGAAGGACTACCCGCTGATCGAAGTGGGCGTGATGGAGCTCAACCGCAACCCGCGCAACTACCACGCCGATGTGGAGCAGGCCTCGTTCACGCCGGCCAACCTGGTGCCGGGCATCGGCCCCTCGCCCGACCGCATGCTGCAGTCGCGCCTGTTCTCGTACGGCGATGCCGCGCGCTACCGCCTGGGCGTGAACCACCACCAGATCCCCGTGAACGCGCCGCGCTGCCCCTACCACGCCTACCACCGGGACGGCGCCATGCGCGTGGACGGCAACTACGGCGGCACCATCGCCTACGAGCCCAACACCAAGGGCGAGTGGCAGGAGCAGCCGGCCTTCGCCGAGCCGCCGCTGGCCCTCAACGGCGCGGCCGACCGCTGGAACTACCGCGAGGACGATGCCGACTACTTCACCCAGCCCGGCGACCTGTTCCGCCTGCTCACGCCCGATGCGCAGCAGCGCCTGTTCGAGAACACGGCGCGCAACATCGCCGGTGTGTCCGAGCACATCGTGCAAAAGCACATAGCGCACTGCACCCAGGCCGACCCGGCCTACGGCAAGGGCGTGGCCGATGCCATCGCCCGCCAGAAGGCCGGCACGCTCTGACCGGCTGACGCCCACGGCAAAACGCCCCCGAAACTTCGGGGGCGTTTTTCATGGCGCGCCCTGCCCTCAGGCCACGGCCTTGAAGGCGGGAAGCTTGTCGCCCAGCCGCTTTCCCATCTCCGTGCCCAGGGCCTGCAGGCCGCTCATGGGGCGCACCATGACCTCGAATTCCCGGATCAGCCCCTGCTCGTCGAAACGGATGAAGTCGATGCCCTTGAGGTTCTTGCCGCCCACGCTGGCGCTGAACTCCAGCACCACGTCCAGGCCGTCATCGCTGGCCATCTGGCGGTGGTAGGTGAAGTTCTCGAAGACCTGGACCACGGTGGACAGCGCCAGCATCAGCGCGGCTGCCGAGGCATAGGGCGTGTTCGCCATGGGCGAGCGGAACACCGCATCGGGATGGACGATGGTGTGCAGCTCGCCCAGGTCGCTGGCGGCAACCATGCGATGCCACAGCTCCAGGGAGCGGGCGACTGCGGGATGGGCGTTCTTCGGGGGCTGGGACATGCTTGTCTCCTGGTGATTGAGGTGGAAAACGGAATCGGGCGGCGCCCTCAAAGGCTGGCCGCCAGCGTGGTGCCTTGCAGAATGGCGCGCTTGGCGTCGAGTTCGGCCGCCACGTCGGCGCCGCCGATCAGGTGCACGCTGCAGCCTGCCGCGCTGAGGGCCGCATGCAGCTCGCGCTGCGGCTCCTGGCCCGCGCAGAGCACGACGTTGTCCACCTCCAGCAGTTGCGGCTGGCCGTCCACGGTGATGTGCAGCCCGGCGTCGTCGATGCGCTCATAGGCCACGCCCGAGCCCATGGCCACGCTGCGTGCCTTCAGCGAGGTGCGGTGTATCCAGCCCGTGGTCTTGCCCAGCTGGTCGCCCACCTTGGTGGACTTGCGCTGCAGCAGGTGCACGCGGCGCGGCGAGGGCTGGGCCTGCGGCTGCGCCAGGCCGCCGGCCTGGGCGTAGTCCGTGTCTATGCCCCACTCCGCATAGAACTTGCGGGGCGCCACGGCACCGCTGTCGCCGGCATGGGTCAGGTACTCGGCCACATCGAAACCTATGCCGCCCGCGCCGATGATGGCCACGCGCTCGCCCACGGGCCTGTCGCCCTGCAGCACGTCCAGGTAGCCGAGCACCTTGGGATGGTCCACGCCGTCGATGGCGGGAACGCGCGGCCGTATGCCCGTGGCCAGCACGATCTCGTCATAGCCGCCCTCGATGAGCTGGGCTGCCTCCACGCGATGGCCCAGTCGCAGCGCCACGCCGCCCAGCTCCAGCTGGCGGCGAAAGTAGCGCAGCGTCTCGTGGAACTCCTCCTTGCCGGGCACCTTCTTGGCAATGTTGAACTGCCCGCCGATCTCGCTGGCCGCATCGAACAGCGTCACCGCATGGCCGCGCTGCGCGGCGGTGACGGCAAAGCTCAGGCCCGCCGGGCCGGCGCCCACCACGGCGATGCGCTTGGCGGCGGGCGCGGGCGCAATCACCAGCTCGGTCTCATGGCAGGCGCGCGGGTTGACCAGGCAGGAGGTGATCTTGCCGCCAAAGGTATGGTCCAGGCAGGCCTGGTTGCAGGCAATGCAGGTGTTGATCTCGTCGGCCCGGCCCTGGCGCGCCTTGCGCACGAAGTCGCCATCGGCCAGCAGCGGCCGGGCCATGGAGACCATGTCGGCATAGCCCTCGGCCAGCAGGCGCTCGGCCACCTCGGGCGTGTTGATGCGGTTGGAGGTGATCAGCGGGATGCCCACCTGCCCCATCACGCGCTGCGTGACCCAGGCATAGGCGGCGCGCGGCACCTTGGTGGCGATGGTGGGGATGCGCGCCTCGTGCCAGCCTATGCCCGTGTTCAGCAGCGTGGCGCCCGCGGCCTCGATGGCCTGGGCCAGCGCGATCACTTCCTCCAGCGTGGAGCCGCCTTCCACCAGGTCCAGCATGGACAGGCGGTAGATGATGATGAAGTCCCGCCCCACGCGCTGGCGCGTGCGCCGCACGATCTCCACCGCAAAGCGCATGCGGCCCGCGTAGCTGCCGCCCCATTCGTCATCGCGGTGGTTGGTGCGCGCCGCAATGAACTCGTTGATCAGATAGCCCTCCGAGCCCATGATCTCCACGCCGTCGTAGCCCGCATGGCGGGCCAGGGCTGCGCAGCGCACGAAGTCCTCGATGGTCTGCTCCACCTCGTCGCCCGTCAGCGCATGCGGCACGAAGGGGTTGATGGGCGCCTGCAGCGCGCTGGGCGCCACCAGCCCGGGCTGGTAGGCATAGCGGCCGAAGTGCAGGATCTGCATGGCGATCTTGCCGCCCTCGGCATGGACGGCCTGCGTGACGATGCGGTGCTGGTCCGCCTCGTGCTCATTGACCATCATGGCGCCGCCCTTCATGGGCCGGCCCCGCTCATTAGGGGCGATGCCGCCCGTGACGATCAAGCCCACCTCGCCGCGCGCGCGCTCGGCGTAGAAGGCGGCCATGCGCTCGAAGCCATTGGGCGCCTCTTCCAGGCCCACGTGCATGGAGCCCATGAGCACGCGGTTTCTGAGCGTGGTGAAGCCCAGGTCCAGTTCGGCATTCAGATGGGGGTAGTGGGTCATGCCTGTCTCGCTTTTTTATGCAACTGATTGCATGAATGTAGTCAGCCTCCTTTATTTATGCAACTGGTTGCGCAAAAAATTGCAGAAATGACTGCAGCGCTTGGCCGCGCCTCCATGCAGGCCCGTAAGATGGCGCCCAGCGCCAGTCCCTTTGTTGCCGATGTCCCTGCCACACGCCCTTCTCACCGCCTTGGTCGAGCACCCCTGCTCGGGCTCGGAACTTGCCGAGCGCTTCGACCGCTCCATCGGCTATTTCTGGAACGCCACGCACCAGCAGATCTACCGCGAACTCGCCCGGCTGGAAGAGGCGCAATGGATCGAGGCCCTGCCCGCCGAATCCGGCCGGGGCCGCAAGCGCCAGTACCGCATCCTGCCCACGGGCCGCAAGGAGCTCAAGCGCTGGGTGGCCGAGCAGGAAGACCCCAAGCCGCTGCGCGAGGAATGGATGGTCCGCCTGCGTGCCGAGGCGGTGGTGGGGCCCTGCGGACTGCAGGACGAAGTGCAGCGGCTGCTGGCACTGCACCAGGCGCAGCTGGACGTCTACCAGCGCCTGGAGCAGCGCGATTTCCTGGACAAGCCGCCCACGCGCGAGCGGCGACTGCAGCACCTGGTGCTCAAGGCCGGCATACAGCAGGAGCAGCTGTGGATAGGCCTGCTGCAGGAAGCCCGGGAGATCCTGGACATGCCGGCCAGGCCCTGAGGAACGGTTGCGACGACTGAGACTGCCGAGACGGCTGAGAAGGTCGCGACGGCCGCCTCAGCCCTTGTTCAAGCCGTGCAGCGCCAGCCCCGGCGCCTCCAGCCGGGCACGCAGAATGCGCCCGTGCGTGGAGTCCGTCACATGCAGCGTGCGGCGGTCCGCGCCGCCAAAGGCCAGGTTGGTGAGCGAGCTTCCCGGCACGCCACGCAGCACCTGCACGGGCTCGGCGCGGTGGTTGAGCACCCACACCAGGCCCAGGCCCGGGTTGGCCACCAGCAGCCGGCCCTGGTCATCCACGGCCAGCCCATCGGGACCGCTGGGGCCGTAGGAGGTGAAGAACTGCCCCACCTTGGCCACGCTGCCATCGGGCAGCAGGGGCACGCGCCAGACGCAGTTGCCGCGCGTCACGGCCAGGTAGAGCACGCGGCCATCGGGCGACAGCGCCACGCCGTTGGGGCTGGGCACGTTGGCCAGCAGCAGGTCCAGCCGGCCGTCCGGACGCAGGCGGTACAGGCGGCCGCAGGGGTCGTGCAGGCCGCTCTGGCCCTGGTCGGTGAAGTAGAGGTTGCCTTCGGCATCGAAGACCAGGTCGTTCACGCCCTTGAAACGCTCGCTGTTGCGCCGCTGCAGATAGGGGCTGACGCGCCCCGTGGCCACCTCCAGGCACATCAGGCCGTTCTTGTAGTCGGTGATCAGCAGCGTGCGCTCGTCAAGGAACTTCATGCCGTTGGGCTCGCCGTCGTAATCGGCCACCAGGGTCCAGGCGCCTTGCGGATCGATGCGGAAGACGCGGCCCCAGGGAATGTCGGCCACGTACAGGTTGCCGGCGCCGTCGAACACCGGCCCCTCGAGGAAGGAGTCGGTGACGGCGCCGCCCCGGTTGGCATCGGCCCACTCGCTGCGCTCGGGGCGGCGCAGGGCGTCGGGCATGGCGGTGAACGATTCGAGTTCGCAGACCTGGGGGGCTTGCAGCAGGAACATGGTGCTTGTCTTTCTCGGGATTTCAGGGGATGGCGCTGAAACCGTACAGGCGCGCTGGATTGTCGACCAGGATGCGGTCCATGGCCTCGTCCGTGCCCGCCCAGGCCTGCAGCAGATCGACCAGATCGGCATCGTCGACGGAGCCCGGCGCCTCGGTGGTGTGCGGCCAGTCGCTGCCCCAGACCAAGCGCTCGGGTGCGGCGCGCACCAGATCGCGGCCCAGCGGCAGCGTGTCGGCATAGGAGGGGCCGCCCACCGATGAACGCATATAGGCGCCGGAGAGCTTGACCCAGGTGTTGCCGCCATCGAGCAGCCGGCGCAGCGCGGCATGGGCCGCGCCCTCCACGCCCTGCATGCCCGCGGCCGGGTCGATGCGACCCAGGTGGTCCACGACCAGGGGCACGGGCAGCGCGCCCAGCACGGGCTCCAGCGCCACCAGCTGTTCGGGCTGCACGAAGACCTGCACATGCCAGCCCAGCCGTGCGACCCGGTGCGCCAGCGTGACCAGCATGTGGGCCGTGGTCTCGCCCCAGGACTGCGGCGAGACAAAGTTCACGCGCAGCCCGCAGACGCGGTGCGTGGCCAGCCGGTCCAGCTCGGCATCGGCCACATCGTGGGCGACCACGGCCACGCCGCGCGCATCATCGCCCAGGCGCTCCAGCGCATCCAGCGTGCAGGCGTTGTCCGTGCCATAGGTCGAGGGCGTGACCACCACGGCGCGCGAGGTGCCCAGGCGCCGCTGCAGTTGGCGGTACATGGCCACGTCGGCCTGCGGAGGCGTGCGCGGCCAGTGCGGCGACGGCGCAAAGCGCGCATCGAAGATGTGCATGTGGCTGTCGCAGGCCAGGGGCGGCAGCGTGCGCGCAGGCCTGCTCGTGCCGGCCGAGTGCGGCACGGCCATGGCGATGTCGGTCATGCCCATACGCTCAGTCCAGCACGATGGCGCCCTTGCGCACCACCTCGCCCCACTTGGCGTCTTCCTTCTGGAGGAAGGCGGCGAACTCGGCCGGCGTCGATGCCATGGGCTGGGCGCCCAGGTCGCTCAGGCGCTGGCGCACCTCGGCTTCCTGCAGCACCTCGGACAGCACCTGGTGCAGGCGCGCGGCCACGGGCTCGGGCGTGCCCGTGGGCAGGAAGATGCCGTTCCACTCATAGGCCTCGTAGCCGGGAATCACGGTCTCGGACACGGTGGGCACATCGGGCAGGCGCGCCGAGCGCTGGGGCGCCGCCACGGCCAGGGCGCGCAGCTTGCCGGCCGTGACCAGCGGATAGGTGGCCGCCATGGTGCCGAACATGAAGTCCACCTGCCCGCCCATCACATCGGCAATGGCCGGCCCGCCGCTCTTGTAGGGCACATGGACCATGTCCAGCTCCAGCCGCTGGCGAAACAGCTCGGCCGCCAGGCGCTGCACCGTGCCGCTGCCGCCCGAGGCGAAGTTGATCTTGCCCGGCTGCGCCTTGGCCCTGGCCGCCAGGTCGGCCACGCTGCGCACGGGCGAATCGGCCTTCACCACGACCACATTGGGCATGAGCAGCACCAGCGACAGCGGCTGCAGCGCGCTGCGCGCATAGGGCAGCTTGGCAAACAGATGCGGGTTGATGGAAAACGGCGTGGCGTCGTAGAGCACCGTGTAGCCATCGGCGCGCGCCTTGGCCACCTGGCTGGCACCAATCGTGCCGCTGGCCCCGGGCCGGTTGTCCACGATGATGCTGGTGCCCAGCCGCGCGCCCATGCGCGTGGCCAGCAGGCGCGCGGCCGCGTCGGCGCCGCCGCCGGGCGCATAGGGCACGACCAGGGTGATGGGACGCTCGGGAAAGGCGGCCTGGGCCACGGCGGCGGCCAGGGCGCAGGCCGCGATCAGGGTTCTGGCAAGGAATTTCATGGCTTGTCTCCACATTTTTTAGAGGGGGCGGCGGCCGAATCAATCCGCCTTCAGGTTCAGTTCGCGGGCGATCTGCGCATAGGAGGCCGCTTCGCTGGCCACGCGCTGCGCGAAGGCGCTGCCGCAGCTGGACTCGGCATCCATGCCCAGGCCGTGCAGCTTGTCCGCGGCCGATGCACTCTTGGCAAACTCCACGGCCACGCGCTCCAGCGCCTGGGCCGCGCCGTCGGGAATGCCAGCCGGCGCGAGCACGCCGTACCAGACATCGGCCGAGTAGTCGCCGCCACCCGCTTCGGCAAAGGTGGGCACCTGGGGCAGCAGGGACGCGCGTCTGGGCGAAGCCACGGCCAGCGCCGTGAGCTTGCCGCTGCGCACCTGGGGCAGCACCGAGCCCAGCGTGGCGAAGGAGCTGTCGAGCTGGCCGCCCATGAGATCCGTGACCACGGGCGCCGCGCCCTTGTAGGGCACGTGGTTGAGCTTCAGGCCCTTGGCCCGCGCAAACATCTCGGTGGCGAAATGGCCCGAACTGCCCATGCCCGCCGTGCCGGCCGTGACGCTGCCGGGCCGGCTGCGTGCCTGGTCCATGTAATCCTGCAGGTTGCGCGCCGGCATGCCCGGCCCCACGACCAGCACCGTGGGGCTGCTGGCCACCGTGCACAGCGGCCGGAACGAGCGCACCACGTCGAACTTCACGCGGCCCTGGTACAGCGCCGGGATCATGCTGTGGTTGGTGGCGCCGAACAGCAGCGTATAGCCATCGGCCGGCGCGCCAGCCACGGCCTGCGCGGCCAGTATGGTGTTGGCCCCGGGCTTGTTGTCCACCACGAAGGGCTGGCCCAGCGCCTTGCCCGCATGGTCGGCAAAGGCGCGCGCCACCACGTCGGTGGGGCCGCCCGCCGCAAAGCCCACGACCAGCCGCACGGGCTTGGCCGGATAGTCCTTCTGCGCCAGCGCGGGCTGGGCGCCCAGCACGGCCAGCCCCACGGCGGCCAGCAGGCCGCCGCGCAAGGCCAGGCGGCGGACCTCTTGGAAATTCCTCGACATCGCTTGTCTCCTCAAATCACATGCATGCACATGCATGGGCCAAGGGCGCGCACGGCGCCCCTGCCCTGGCTCAGGCGCCGGCCGCCGCAGGCACGCGGGCCAGCACCTCCAGCACATTGCGGGCCGCGCCCACGCCCATGTTCACGTAGGCATCGCCGGTCACGCCGCCGATATGGGGGCTGAGCACGAAGTTCCTTTCGCCCTGGAACGGGTGGCCGGCCACCATGGGCTCCACCGCAAAGCTGTCCAGCCCTGCGGCCGCCACCTGGCCCGAGCGCACGGCGGCCAGCAGCGCGGCCTCGTCGATCAGGCCGCCGCGTGCGGTGTTGACCACGATCACGCCGCGCCTGCAGGCTACCAGCGTGGAGGCGCCGAGCATGCCCCGGTTTTCCTCGGTCAGCGGGCAGTGCAGCGAAATCGCGTCGGACTCGCGCCAGATGGTTTCCAGGTCCACGGGCTGCACGTAGGCGGGCAGGTTCTTTGCGAAGGGATCGAAGCCGATCACGCGCATGCCCAGCGCATCGGCCATGCGCGCAAAGCGCAGGCCGATGGCGCCCAGCCCCACCAGGCCCACGGTGCGCCCGCCCAGCTCCAGGCTCTTGTGCGTGGCCTTGTCCCAGTGGCCTGCGTGCATGCGGGCGTCCAGCGCCACCACCGACTTGGCGCAGGCCAGCAGCAGGGCCAGTGCCTGCTCGGCCACGGCCGCCGCATTGGCGCCCGCGGCGGCCACCACGGCAATGCCGCGTTCGGCGGCGGCCGCCTTGTCGATGGTGTCCGTGCCGCTGCCGTGCTTGGAGATCACGCGCAGCGAGGGCGCCGCGTCCATCACGGCCGCGCCCACCTTGCCGTAGCGCACGATGATGGCCACGGGATCATGGGCGCGGCACAGCGCGACCAGGTCCTCTTCGGTGGGCGTCTTGCCCGCATAGACGATGTCGTGCCGGGCCAGCAGCTCCAGAGCCTGTGGCGCCAGATCGGCGCCGGTGACGATGATGGTGCTCACAGCGATTCCCCTTCCTTGAGCACGCCGGCCGCGCGCAGGGCCGCGGGCAGCCACTTCGATGCCGTGTCGCCGCGCGCAATGGCCTCGATGCGGGCGGCCTCGTCGGCCACCTTCTTCACGGCCAGCTCCAGCATGGCGGGTGCCTTGGCGCGCTCGATGACGACAACGCCATCGGCATCGCCCACCACCAGGTCGCCCGGGTAAACCGTCGTGCCACCAGCGCAGATGGCGTGGTTGATGCGGCCTGGCACGAACTTGGTCGGGCCTGCGGGATTGAAGCCTGCGCTGAACACGGGGAAGTCCAGCTCCAGCAGCTCCAGGCGGTCGCGGATGGCGCCGTCCACGATGACGCCGGCCAGGCCCAGCTTCTTGCAGGCGCTGAGCATCAGCGTGCCCATCAGCGCGGCGGTCTGGTCGCCCTTGCCGTCGATGACCAGCACGTCGCCGGGCCGGGCCAGCGCGATGGCGGCGTGGATCATGAGGTTGTCGCCGGGACGCACCTCGACGGTGAAGGCCGGGCCGGCCACTTTCATGCCCTGGTGCACGGGCGCCACGCGCGAATGCATGGTGCCGCGGCGGCCCGCCACGTCGGCCAGGATGGCGGCCTGAAAGCCGGCTGCGCGCTGCACGACTTGGGCGTCCACGCGCTCTATGTCACGGATGATTTCTGGGAGTTGGCTCATGATGGTCCAGTGAGATGAGGTGAAGGAAAACAGAAAGATGTGCGCGCGTCAGTCGGCCTTGATGCCGGCCTCGCGGATGAGTTGGGACCACTTGGCGGAGTCGGATTTCTGCAGCTCGCCCAATTGCCGTGGCGTGCCGCCGACCAGGGTCACGCCCAGCCGCTCGGCCAGTGCAACGACGGCCGGGTCCCTGAGCGCCAGGCCGATCTCCTGGTTCAGCCGCTGCACGATGGCGGCCGGCGTCCTGGCCGGCGCAAAGACGGCCTGCCACTGTTCGACCACGAAGTCGCCGATGCCGGCTTCGGCCATGGTGGGCACATCAGGCAGGGCCTTCAGGCGCGCCGCCGAGGTCACGGCCAGCGCACGCAGCTTGCCGCCCTGCACATGGGGCAGCGCCGCGGCCACGGGGGCGAACATGAACTGCACCTGGCCCGCCAGCGTGTCCTGCAGCGCGGGCGTGTCGCCCTTGTAGGGCGCATGGATGAAGCGCACGCCGCCCTTTCTTTGCAGCAGCTCGCCCTGCATCTGCAAGATGGTTCCGCTGCCGCCCGAGGCAAAGGCCAGCTGGCCCGGCTGCGCCTTGGCGGCGGCCAGCAGATCGGCCACCGACTGGAAGGGCTGGGCCGCGCCCACCACCAGCAGATGGGGAATGGTGCCTATGGTGATGACGGGCTCGAAGCCCGCAATCGGGTCATAGGGCAGCTTGCCCATGAGGTGGGGCGCGATCGCCTGCGGGCCGATGGAGGTGCCCAGCAGCGTGTGGCCGTCCGGCGCCGCCTTGGCCACGTAGGCCGCGCCGATGGTGCCCGTGGCGCCCGCGCGGTTGTCCACGATCACGGTGCTGCCCAGGGCCTTGCCCAGGTGCAGTGCCACCTGGCGGCCCAGCACATCGGTGCTGCCGCCGGGCGGATAGGGCACGACCCAGGTGATGAGCTTGCCTGCCGGCCATGCGGGCTGCGCGTGGACGGCGGCGCTGCACAGCGGCCCCAGCAGGGCGGCGCCCCCTGCGGCCAGCAGGGTGCGGCGCGTGGGATGGAAGGTGTTCATGGTTTGTCTCCTGCTTGTGTGCAATGCAATGGCGGCGCTGCGGTCTCGAAGCCGTACAGCGCCCGCGGGTTGTCCACCAGCACGCGCCGCAGCGTGGCGGCACCGCCGGCATGGGAGGTCCAGTCGGCCAGGCGGTCGATCTGGCGGGCGTCATCAGGCAGGGGCTGCATGCCTGCCGAGGCGCTGACATGCGGCCAGTCGCTGCCCCAGAGCACACGCTCGGGCGCGCAGCGCAGATAGCTGGCGGCCAGGGCGTCCAGCGCCGGGTCTTCGACCGACTGCAGCGCGCTGACGATGTAGCCGCCGGACAACTTGACCCAGGCCCTGCCACCCTCCAGCAGCTCCAGCAGCAGCGCATGGCCCGCATGGCGCCCCGCCTGCTCGGGGGCGATGCGGCCGAAGTGGTCGAACACCAGCGGCACCGGCAATTGCCGCAGCACGCCGGCCAGCGACGCCAGCAGGTCCGGCGCCATCAGCAGTTGCAGATGCCAGCCCAGCGGCGCGATGCGGCGGGCCAGCGGCACCAGCAGCTCGGCCGTGCCCGTCACGCCCAGCGACAGGTTCAGCCGCACGCCGCGCACGCCCAGGCCGTGCAGGCGCTGCAGTTGGTCATCGCTTTCGCTGCCATCGATCACGGCCACGCCCCGCGCCTGCGGGCCGAGGGCGGCCAGCCCGTCCAACATGCAGCGGTTGTCGCTGCCGTAGGTGGACGGCGTGACCAGCACGCAGCGCGAGGTGCCCAGGCGCCGCTGCAGCGCGCGGTAGTCGCCGGCCGAGGCGTCGGGCGGCAGCAGCCGCGCGCCCGGGGTTGCCGGGTAGCGGCCGTCATAGACATGCACATGGCAGTCGCAGGCATCCGGGGGCAGCACGGCACGGGGCCGGGCGCTGCCCTACGAGAAACGGACGGGCACGGCAAGGCTGTCGCAGTCCATGGCGAGATCTCGATGGAGGAAAGGAAGGGAGGTGGGAGCGAGAAGGAAGCGAAAGGGCTGGCGCCCCTGCCCCGGGCTCAGTCCAGGCTGGCGCCCGAGTCCTTGACGATGCGTGCCCAGCGCGGCACCTCGGCGCGCAGCAGCGCGGCGAACTTCTCGGACGAGCCGCCCAGCACCTCGCCGCCTTCGGAGCGCAGCTTCTCGGCCACCTCGGGCACGAGCAGCGCGTCGTTGATGGCCTTGTTCAACTGCTGCACGATGGCCTGCGGCGTGCCCGCCGGCGCCAGCACCCCGAACCAGGTGACGGCCTCGAAGTCCTGGTAGCCGGACTCGGCCAGCGTGGGTGTCTGCGGCAGCTGGGCGGAGCGCTTGAGCGAGGTGACCATCACCGCGCGCAGCTTGCCGTTGCGCACCTGGCCCAGCAGCGTGGGCACGGCGGACATGTAGAAATCGATCTGCCCGCCCACCAGGTCGGTCATGGCCTGGGCTGCGCCCTTGTAGGGCACATGGCGCAGCTTGATGCCGGCCGCGTTCTCGGCCAGTTCGCCGGCCAGGTGCGCCACCGTGCCGTTGCCCGGGTAGCCCAGCGTGAGGCCGTCGGGCTTGGCCTTGGCGGCCTTGACCAGGTCGGCAAAGGTCTTGTAGGGCGAGTTGGCCGGCGCGGCCATGACGATGGGCGCGGAAGCCACCAGCGCCACGGGCACCAGATCCTTCAGCGGGTCATAGGGCAGCTTGGCGTACAGCGAGGGGTTGATGGCCAGGTTGCTGGTCTGGCCCATGACCAGGGTATGGCCGTCCGGCGCGGCCTTGGCCACGGCGTCCACGCCCAGGTTGCCGCCGGCGCCGGGCCGGTTGTCCACCACCACGGTCCACTTGTTGTGGTCCGCCAGCCGCTGGGCCACGGTGCGCGCGATCATGTCCGTGCCGCCACCGGGCGGAAACGGCACGACCAGGCGGATGGGCTTGCGGGGATAGGCGTCCTGGGCCTGGGCAGCGCCCATGGGCACGATGGCGGCAACGCCGACCAGGACGGCAAGAAGGCGTGCGTTGAGGCAACGCGAAAGCGAGGGAATCGGCATGGCGGTTTGTCTCCGTTTGTTGTGTCCAACGCCCGCATGGCTGCGGTGCGTGGGACGAACTTTATGAAAACGTTTCAACCCATACAATGCCGTTTCATACAGCGCAACCAATTGCATGCCTTGCACTATGAACAAGCCCCCCAGCACCCCTTCCCCGGCGCAGCCACCCGATGACAAGGCCAGCGCGGCCAAGGACGGCGGCGTCATCGCCGTCACGCGTGCCTTGCAGCTGCTTGGCGCCTTCGCCCTCGGGGAGTCGCACCTGTCCCTGGCGGAACTGAGCCGGCGCTGCGTGCTGCACAAGACCACGGTGCTGCGGCTGGCGCGCACGCTGGCGCAGTCGGGCTTCATGGTGCAAAGGGACGATGGGGACTGGCGCCTGGGCCCGGCCGCTGGCTGGCTGGGTGCGCGCTACCAGGCGGGCTTCGATGTGCAGAACGTGCTGGAGCCCGCGCTGCGCGCGCTCACGCAGGCCAGCGGCGAGAGCGCGGCCTTCTATGTGCGCGAAGGCAATGTGCGCACCTGCCTCGTGCGCGTGGAAGGGCCGCAGGCCCTGCGCCACCATGCGCGCATGGGCGAGGGGTTGCCGCTGGACCAGGGCTCGCCGGGGCGCGTGATCCTGGCGTTTTCAGGCGAGCCGGGGCCGGTGTACGAGCAGATCCGCCAGCGCGGCTACCACTGGTCCATCGGCGAGCGCGAACAGGGCGTGGCCACGGTGTCGGCGCCGGTGTTCGGCATGCACTGGCGGCTGATGGGGTCGGTGTGCATTTCCGGGCCGGCATCGCGCCTGCCCGAGGCCCGGCTGGAAGCCATGGCGCAGACGGTGGTGGCGGCGGCCAACCAGCTGTCCTATGCGCTGGCGGGCAGCGCCAGCACACAGGCCCCCGTGGTGCGCGCCAGCCAGTGGCATCCCTGAGAACCCCTTCCGGGGCGACGCCCCGAAGGTGGATGGCCGCTTACTGCAGCGCGCCCATGGGCAGGGCGATGGGCTTGCCGTTGAGCGTGACCTGGCCGGCCTGCATCTTGAGCGCGCTGACCAGCTTGTCGCCTTCCAGGCGGGCATAGCCTGTGGCCTGGGCCATGCCCAGCATGCCTTCCACATCCTCGGCCGAGACATCGGGCTTGCCCGATGCCTTGATCAGCGGCTCCAGCCAGGCCTTGGGCAGGCTGGCATTGGCCTGCAGTGCCGAGGTCTTGAGCAGCGCCGGCATCCAGCCGGCCTGGGCGACCTGCTCCTGCGTGGGCGCGCTTTGCACTTCGGCGCCGTACTCCAGATGGCCGGTCTGGCCCTGGTAGGTGGCCTGCAGCTTCATGGAGTAGGCCGGCAGGGCCGCCACCAGGCGCGGGGCGTTCTGCATCAGCACGCCCATGCCCTGCTCTTCCAGCGATTCCAGTGCCTTGGCCAGGCCCTCCTTGCGGTAGCCCTCGACCATGACGCGCTGGAAGCCGCGCAGCGCCTCGATGTCCAGGCGCTGGATCTTTTCCTCGTAGCCCACGGACTCGAAATCGATGGGGCCGATACGGCCCGTGCCCTTGACCTGGGTGGTCATGCCCAGCGTGGTCTTGTCGGACTCGATGACCGAGCTGCCGTCCACGTTCTTGAGGTCCAGCAGCGTCTTGGCCTCGCCGCCTTCGGCGGGCGTGCTGCTCATGCCGAAGCGGGCGATGCGCACGCTGGCCTTGCCGGGGCCCAGGCCCCACAGGCCGTCGATGACCTTGTTCTCGAAGCTGCTTTCCAGGCCCGTGAGCACGATGCTGGTGCGCTCCACCGGCGCTGCGGCCGGCTGGGCAGCGATGGCCTCGTCGTTGTCGGATTCCTCCTCCTCGCCCTCTTCCTCTTCCACGCCCATGGACTTGTCGCGGCTGGGCAGGCCCAGCAGGGCCACCTCGGGCCAGCGCCAGGTGCCCTTGACGCTGCCACCGCCCAGGGCCGTGTCCAGCACCATTTCCTGCCAGCGCATGGTGACTTCGTTGTCGCCCATCTCGCCTGCAGGCAGCAGCAGGCGCACATCCTGGCCGCCCGTGAAGTGGTGCACGCTGGTCAGCGTGGGAGCGACAGCCTTGGCCAGGGTCTGGCGGCTCTTTTCGTCCAGGCCGTCGAGCGCAAAGCGCGTCTCCGACACCGCCGCCGCCAGGCGGCCACCGGCCAGCGGGCCGTGGCGCACCGTGGTGTCCACCACCAGGCGCACGGGCTTGGGGGCGGCTTCTGCGCCGGCGTCTGCAGCGGCGGGCGCATCGGCCTCGCCAGCCGCAGGCCACTGCAGCACCAGCTTGGCCTGGGACGACAGGAATCCCTTGTGGTATTCGTCGGTCACGACGGCCTTCTCGCCCAGCACCTTGCGCAATTCGGCCACGGCATCCTTGTAGCCGGACTCGGCCCTTTGGCCCGTATACCAGGTGGTTCCTCCATAGGCCACGACGGCCAATGCCACGGCAGCAGCCACTGCGGTTTTCTTGTTGCTCATTGTGAATATCCCGTGATGAATAAGACCCTCCCCCTCGGGCGGGCCGCGCGACTGTATCAGTTCGGCGTTTCACCATGCATCGGCAATGGGCTGCGCATTGGCCCGCCTGCACCTTGTGCGGTGGTCCCCTATGGGCGCAAGGCGTTGCCCAGCCCTTGCCAGGCCTTGTCTCCAGCGGCTTTCAAGGATTGGGACCTGGGCATTGCATGCTGGCAGCAGGCATGCGGTTTTTTCAATTGCTTACCTTTTCCGGACACGATTGGCATACCAATTGAATCCATGGAGAACGCTATGTCTCCGCAGATATGGTGCGAATGCACCTTTGCCCTCTTTGCCCTTTTTTGCCGGCTTGCCTGAATGCAGTCCCGAAAGCCAGCAATGACCGCACTCACCCGGCCTGCAACAGAAATGGCAGAGCCGCGTCCAGCAGTGCGTCGGGCGCCTCCTCGGCAATGTAGTGCCCGCAGGCCAGTGGCCGACCGCGCACATCGTCGGCCACGAGCTGCCACTCGCGCAGCGGATCGAAGCAGCGGTGCACCACGCCCTCCTCGCCCCAGAGCACCAGCAGCGGCATGGACAGCCTGCGCCCCAGCCGGCGGTCCTCGCGGTCATGATCCAGGTCGATGCCGGCCGAGGCGCGGTAGTCCTCGCACATGCCGTGCGCGCTGCCCGGCAGCGCCAGGCAGCGCTGGTACTCGTCCAGCGCCCGGGGATCGAAGGGCGCCAGGCCGGCGCTGCGCCGGCCCATGATCTCGCGCACATAGGCGGCGGGGTCGGCCTCGATCAGGCGCTCGGGCAGCGGCGCGGGCTGGATCAGGAAGAACCAGTGCCAGTAGGCGCGCGCAAAGGCCTCGCCGGTCTGCTCGTACATGGCCAGCGTGGGCGCAATGTCCAGCAGCACCAGACGCTGCACGCTCGCGGGATAGTCCATGGCCAGCCGGTGCGCCACGCGCGCGCCCCGGTCATGCGCCAGCACGCTGAAATGCTCATGGCCCAGCCGCGCCATCAGCCGCAGCAGGTCGCGGGCCATGGTGCGCTTGCTGTAGTTCACATGCTCGGGATCGCCGGCGGGGCGCGAGGAGTCGCCATAGCCGCGAAGGTCGGCCAGCACCACGGTGAACTGCTGCGCCAGCCGGGGCGCGACGCGGTGCCAGATGGCGCTGGTCTGCGGGTGGCCGTGCACCAGCAGCAGGGCCGGCCCCTGGCCGCCCACCCAGGCGTTGATCTCCACCCCGTCATCGACCGTGATGCGCTGCTGGCGCAGGCCCGGCATCCATGGATCTGTGTGCATCCCGGAGATTCCTTCTACGTTGTTCATGACTGTCAGCCTGCCATGCTAATCAGTAAACCAGGGTGCATAAATAGCAAAATACTGCATTGATCCATCAGTTCAATTTACGAATCAACCATCCACCGCATCCACCATGGACGGCTTTTCCGACCTGCGTTTCTTCTCGCTGCTGATCCGCGAAGGCAGCCTGGCCGCTGCGGCCCAGCAGATGGGCGTGACGCCGCCCGCCGTCAGCCGCCGCCTGTCCCTGCTGGAGCGGCGCCTGGGCGTGCGCCTGCTGCAGCGCACGACACGGCGCATCCACCTGACGCCCGAGGGCGAAGCCTACCTGCTGGACGGCGCGCGCATCCTGGCCGACCTGGAGACGCTGGAGCGCAGCATCTCGGGCACGCGCGCCACGGCGCGCGGCCCGCTGTCCATTGCCTGCACGCTGGGCTTTGGCCGCCAGCGGCTGGCGCCCGCGCTGTCGGCCTTTGCGCGCGCCTATCCCGAAGTGCAGGTGCAGCTGCAGCTGACGGACAGGCCCGTCAACCTGGTCGAGCAGGGCTTTGACGCCGTGGTGCGCTTTGGCGCCCTGCCCGACTCCGCCCTCACCGCCCGCCTGCTGCTGCCCAACCGCCGCGTGCTGTGCGCCGCGCCCTCCTACCTGGAAGCCCACGGCGAGCCGCGCCAGCCCGCCGACCTGCAGGCCCACCGCTGCATCGTGATCCGCGAGAGCGACGAAACCTATGGCAGCTGGCGCCTGAGCCGGCGCACGCGCCAGGGCCTGAGCGAGCACAACATCAAGGTCAACGGCGTGATGAGCACCAACGATGGCGCTGCAGCCCTGACCTGGGCACTGGACGGCCACGGCATCCTGCAGCGCTCGCTGTGGGACGTGGCCGCGCCGCTGGCCGCAGGCGCGCTGCGCGAGGTCCTGCCCCAATGGCAGCTGCCTGCGGCCGACATCTACCTGGTGCACGCCACGCGCAGCGAGATGTCGGCCAGAATACGCGCGCTCACCGGCTTTCTGGGCGACTGGTTTGCACAACGGCCTGAGCCGGACATGGCGCCCGCCTGAGCCCGGGCGCAATCTGCAACCTCGGCGGCAGGCAGGCTGTCATGCGCGTTCACCCCGCGCAGCGCAGGCCATGCGAACATGGCCCGCAACGACAACCACCACACCCAGGAGACAAGACACATGGCCACCGCCCGCTACCCCCAGCCCGAACTGTCCAGCCTGCCCGAGGACATCCGCACCCGCATCCTTGAAGTGCAGGAAAAGGCAGGCTTCATCCCCAACGTCTTCCTGGCCTTTGCGCGCCGCCCTGCCGAGTGGCGCGCCTTCTTCGCCTACCACGATGCCCTCATGCTCAAGGAGGAAGGCAGCCTGACCAAGGGCGAGCGCGAGATGATCGTCACCACCACCAGCGCGGCCAACCAGTGCCTGTACTGCGTGGTGGCCCACGGCGCCATCCTGCGCATCTACGAAAAGCAGCCCTACGTGGCCGACCAGGTGGCCGTCAACTACCGCAAGGCCGACATCAGCGCCCGCCAGCGCGCCATGCTGGACTTCGCAATGAAGGTCTGCGAGCGAAGCCATGAAATCTGCGAGGCCGACTTCGAGGCGCTGTACCCGCATGGCTTCGACGACGAGGACATCTGGGACATCGCCGCCATCACCGCCTTCTTCGGCCTGTCCAACCGCATGGCCAGCTTTGCCGGCATGCAGCCCAATCCCGAGTTCTTCCTCATGGGGCGCGTGCCGCGCGAGAAGAAATAAGGCGTCAGAGTGGGACGGCTTCATGGAAAATCCAATCCCGTAGCCTCCAATGATCCTAGGAATAATCTGAAAATAAGCTGAGAGATATTCTGGAAAATATCGGCCAAAGATCATGATTCGGTACGCTTTTCAAGATGGACGCTTGGCTATTTTCTTTTCTTGACAGTCATTAACACGGGATTCCTGATGTAGCGCATTAGCTGGATTCCCGCACTCCGGCGTAAAAAGAACCGTTCGAAGCCACCCTGCCGCCCAAGGGGGCTCTCTTGCCGGCCTCCCTGAAGATACACAGCATGGCCCTGCAGCCAGCCAAGAGCAGAACCAACTGCCCGAGCCACGCGTGCGCACCTGTCCAGTTTCTTCAGGGAGAACCCATGAATCCGGCAACAAAGGCAATTGCGGGCAGTCTGGCGCTGCTGATGGCAATGGCGGCATGGCCCGTCCATTCCCAGGAAGTCATTCCCGACTTCTACAAAGATCCGGGAATCCAACCCAATCGCAGCTATGTGAACCAGGGATTCGGTGAATTCATTGATCCATTCACCGGCGCACTGCAACTGCATTACGTGGATATCCACCTGCCCGGCAATGGCGGCTTCGACCTGAAAGTAGTACGTTCGTACAACAGCACATCGGTAGAGCCCACGAATCCGGCGCTCCATGAATCGCTGGCGGGCGTGGGCTGGAACATCCATTTTGGAAGGGTGCTCAAGTCCCGCGAAACCAGTATTTGCTTCAACAAGAACAGCCAGACCATCGCTGACAACCCCGTGCTGGAGCTGCCTGACGGCAGCCGCCAGCTCCTGGCTTTCACAGGCACGACCGCACCACTGCTGATCACCACGCAGCGTTGGCGCGCCGACTGCATCACCAGCGGCGCGGGTGGGCTGGCCGTCACATCACCCGACGGCACGCGCTACGACATGAACCAACTGGTCAATCTGGGTGGCGGCCCCTATCCCACATATGCCTGGTTGACGAGCCGCATCACGGACCGCAACGGCAACTACGCCACCATCCAGTACGCGGCGGCCGCCTCGCCGCAGATATCCAGCGTGGTCACAAGCGATGGTCGCTCAGTCCAGTTTTTCTATGCGGACAGCGGTATGGCGAGCCGGAGGATCACCGCCATCAGCGCGGCAGGCCAGACCTACCACTACGCCTATCAGGGCATCTCAAACGTCAGGGACAAATTCCAGCTCGGCTCCGTCACCCGGCCCGACGGTCTGCGCTGGATCTATGACTACAACGGGAACCTCAACAACACCCCCGGCAGCCACATCATGCGGCGCCTGACCTACCCTCAGGGGGGCTCCATCGGCTATCAATACGGTTTCGTCCACTTCGACACCCAGGCCAATCCCGCCAGCCGCTCTACCGTGGTCACGGCCAAGTCCACAAGCACGGGAGGCAACTGGTCCTTCAGCTACGCGCCCGGACGCCCCGGCGCACACGACGTAACCACCGTCAACACCCCCTCAGGCACCGTGACCTACCGGCACATAGGGCCCAATTACTCTAGCTCGGGCAGCGTATGGATGGTGGGCCTGCTGGCCTCCAAAAGCCTGGGTAGCAGCCAGACCGAGACCTACACCTGGGGCAAGCAGAAGATATCGAGCGAGAACAACTTCCGTCCCGGCGCCTTCGCTACCAAGGTCGATATCGGTGAATTCAACGCCCCGCTTCTTGCAGAGCGCACCATCACCCGAGACAACGCCAGCTATACGACCCGCTACAGCAACTTCGACACCTATGGCAATCCTGGCACGATCTCCGAATACGGCCCATCGAGCGGCAACCGCACCACCAGCCTGAGCTACTACATCAACCCGTCCAAATGGATAGTGCGCCAGGTGCAAAGCGAAAGCCATGCGGGCGGCAGCATATCGCGCAGCTTCGACGGCAATGGCAACATGACCTCCATCACCCGCGATGGCATCCAGACCCGCCACGCGTATGACGGCCAAGGCAACCTGAGCGCCACCACCTTCCCGCGAGGGCTGACACACTACTACGGTGGCTACAGGCGGGGAATAGCCCAATCGGAATCGCAGCCCGAGGGCATTTCCATCTCGCGGACGGTCAGCGATGCGGGCAACGTCACTTACGAGACTCGGGGTGACGGCAGTACCTGGACCTATGGCTATGACGGTCTCAACCGCATCATCTCCGTCGGCTATCCCACAGGCAACAGCGTCCAGATCAGCCATGGCACCACCACGCGCACCGTCAGCCGGGGAGCGCTCACCCAGACCACCAGCTTCAACGGCTTCGGTCAGCCCGTGTCCGTCAACCATGGCGGCATCGTGCGAAGTTTCAGCGTCGACGCGCTGGGCCGCAGAACCTTTGAATCCGACCCGGGCACCAGCGCAGGAACCGCCTACCGGCACGACATCCTGGACCGCGTCATCTCCATACGCCATGCGGATGGCAGCACGCAGGGCATAGGCTACGGCCCCGCCACACGCGCCGTGGTGGACGAACGCGGTCTGACAACCACCTACCGCTACCGCGCCTACGGCGACCCCGACCAGCCGCTGCTGATGGCCATCTCCACACCGGAGCCGTCCACCAACCTGTCCATCGGCCGCAATGCCAGGGGACTGGTGACCTCAGTCACGCAAGCGGGCATCACACGAAGCTACGGCTACAACGGCAGCTACCAACTGACATCCATCACACACCCAGAGACCGGCACCACAAGCCTGGGCCGCGATGCCGCAGGCAACATGATTTCAAGGATCACAGGGACCGTAGGCACCATCCAATACCGATACGACGGGCACAACCGCCTGCAGTCCATCAGCTACCCCGGCTCCACCCCGGACGCCACGTACAGCTACGACAGGGCCCACCGCCTGCTGAGCACGGCCACATCCGAAGCCACACGTCGCTTCACCTACGACCGCAACGGCAACCTCACGCGGGAGGAGTTGGCTGCAGGTGGCTTCAATTGGAATGCTGGCTACAGCTACAGCGGCAATGACCAATTGGCATCCATCACCTACCCACTGTCTGGCTCCACCGTCAGCTACACACTGGACAGTCTGGGCAGACCCACGGCCATGCCCGGCTACATCAGCAGCGTCAGCTACTGGCCGTCCCGCCAGATCCAGCGCATCGCCTATGCCAACGGAGTGCAGTCCGAATATGGCCAGAACGAAAGGCTGCTTCCCGCCTCGTTCGCCACCTCGCGCCAGGGCAGCTATTTCCACCGATCCATCCTGACCTATGACCGCACGGGCAATCTCACCAGCGTGAGGGATACGGCCGATGCGGACTATGACCGTACCTTCGGCTATGACGGCGTGCACAGACTGGTATCCATGGGCACCTCCAGGGGGCGCGGAAGCATCAGCTACAGCGGCTCCGGCAACATTACCCGCCAGAGCCTGGGCAGCGAACTGATCGACTACCGCTACGACAGCCGCCACCGCCTGTCCTCCATCACCGTCAATGGCGGCCCGACCAACCACTTCACCTACGACACGGCGGGTAACTTCATCCAGAGCAGCCAGAAGTCCTACACCTACAACGCCGTCCCCAACCTGCTGTGCGCCGACTGCTGGGGCAATTCCCCCATCCGTTATGCCTACGACGGCGACCAGAAACGCACCCACACCACCAAGGCAGGCGTCACCACCTACGAGTTCCATGGTGTGCACGGCAACCTGCTCGCGGAATACGGCTCCGGCCAGCTCACCGAATACATCTACCTCAACGGCAAGCGCATTGCACAGAAAGTGAGCGCCCGATGAAGAACGCCATCCGCCAATCCTGCCGGCGCCTGCTGGCAGTTGCCGCGCTGCTTCTGGCAGCCCTGCTGACCACGCCCGGTGCGCTAGCCCAGGCCACCGTCACCTACTTCCACAACGACGCTGCAGGCACGCCCTGGCTGGCCACCAACCAATCCGGCGCCGTACTCTGGAAGGAAAACTACCTGCCCTATGGCTACCGCCAGAAGGTGGAGCCGGCCATCGCGGACAACACGCTGTGGTTCGCTGGCAGGCCCTACGACCCCGATACGGGCATGACCTACATGGGCGCGCGGTACTACATGCCGCTGCTGGGCCGGTTCACGGGCATGGACCCCAAGGAGATGAATCCCGAGCAGATCCACAGCTTCAACCGCTACGCCTACGCCAACAACAACCCCAACAGCTACATCGATCCGGACGGCAAGCTTGCCGAAACCGTCTGGGACGCGTTCAATATTTCCCTGGGCTTCCAGAGCCTGGTCAGCAATGTCCAGGAAGGGAACTGGAGCGGTGCCACGGTGGATGCGGCGGGTATCGCGATTGATGGGGTTGCGGCGGCGATACCTGTGGTACCTGGAGGGGTTGGGGCGAGTATTGCGGCGTATCGGGCTATAGAAGGCACAGTATGGGGGCTATCCGTCTCCCAAACCAAGCTAGCCCTGTCTTCTGCACAAAATGCATATAAAGGCAGTACCGTTGTTGGACATGCTCTAGCGAAGCACTCGGGAAGACATCCTGAGACATGGGGAAAGATGAGCGGCTCTATGGGAACATGGAACGAGCAAGGAATGAATCATTTTCGCGACATAATTCGCTCCCCTGGGAAATTCACACAAAAGAAAGCTGAAAATGGGCCAGCCTTTCTAGAAAAAAGAATTGAAGATGGACGTGGCGTAAGATTAAATATGGATGGAACATTTAAAGGATTTCTAGACTAATGACGACCGAACTTATTGAGCTTGTTTTCGACAAAATTCCAGATAATTTACTTAATATTTTAGTTGCAAATATAATCCAATCCTACAACATTTTAGAAATATCTCATAGTGAATTGGGAAAAATTGCCGATCTCCATAATGATCACGATTTTATACAACACCTCAAGTCCGGACCTACCCCTGCCTCCATTTTCATAACATCAACTTGGGCAAGCATTGGGAAAGTAAAGATTCGTCAGCCTCTCATCCGGCTACTTCGTTTTGAGCAGATAAATGAGGTAAGTATTATTTTCTCGAATAACGATATAGATGAAATTGATTCAAAAAATATCATCATGTCGCTTGCACTCGGCTCGAAATATCTTTCAAAAATATCTCATTCAGATGATTACTACTGTGGTTACGAGCCAGCAACAGACCAAGAAACCAGATTTTTCTCAAAGGATACTATAGGACCTTTGAATAAAATATAGCGTACAAAATATCGCAAATAACTGCCAGGTCCTTGAGGGATTGGGGCGAGTATTGCGGCCTATCGTTCAGGCGCCAAAAGCGTCACTGTTACAGAAGAGGTAATTCGTGCAGCCCTAAAGACTCCGATATGCAAACCATCCAAATATCGATATCACAGCCTGTGGTAGAGAGATATGTCCGACGCTTGGAAGCCGGAGACGTTGCACCGCCCATAAAATCTGATGAAAAAATTGTCGATGGCCACCATAGATATATTGTGGGAAGAATTGTAGGAAAGGAACCTGCACAAACTCCTGGGGCTCTATCTCCAAGGCAGATAACAAAAATAAATCCCATACAAAATTTAGAAATAAAACATAGAGATTGATGCCGTATCTCCTCAAGGAGCCAATCTAAATTGATTGAACTTGCACAGAGCACTATTTGAGGAGGCAGACCTTTCTGGCGCCGGTTTTTCCAATGCAAATTTGCGAAGCGCACTATTTACACGTGCAGTATTAATTCAAGCAAATTTCGAAGGTCCAAAAATAATGAATACGGTACTGACAGCAGCAAATCTAGAAAAAGCAAATCTTATGAACGCCGAATTGGATGCTGCAGATTTCTCTCAAGCCAATTTACGGGGAGCCAATCTACAAGGCGCAGAGCTCGATTCCTGCAGATTTTTTGGCGCAGATCTTAGAGGTGCAAATTTGGCTAACGTACGCATTACGAAAACAGACTTTAGAGATGCGTTATTTGATGAAAATACAATATTTCCAAAAGATTTTCACTCTTCTCGCAATTCATTTTAAAAGAATTATGAATTTTCGAAATTCGTTTCTAACAATCTCTCTACATCCGCCCGACGAAGTCATTCCACCACGCAATTATCCTGAGCTATGAATATGTCAGAATACTATGGACCCACGGTAAAGGCAGCCAAAATGGCCAGCACTTTGATTGGAATAACCACTAGCGGCAAAGAACAGGATTGGGAAATAGAATTTGCAGATCCTGAAATTATTCCCAGATTATTGAATTCACTAGAATTGAGAGAATTCGACGACGAGGCAAAGACTGCACTCTATCTTTTGCTGCTTGCCTCCTTAGAACTAGAGTTCTCTTCTGGAAAGAAAAATCAACTGCATATTGTCAAAACAAAAGAAATCATCGACGGCGACAAAAAATCTTTGGAGAAGATGCAATTTTATTGGATACATCTAAAAAAGTCGGAACATCAATCTCTTATGAAAGATATCCTACATATTCAAAGTTTCAATAGTTCTATTTAAAAATAGCGCGCATGGCAATTTTTCCTGCAATAAAGCAACGTTCAGCCATCCGAATACATTCGACTCAAAAGCAAGCGCGTTGACCGAATTCTTCCTCATGGGGCGCGTGCCGCGCGAGAAGAAGTAGGCTGGCCGACCTGTGCCCCCTGGCGCACCGCAGCACCCTCGACCAAACCCCGGCATATCTCCCCCACCTGCCCCACGGCCCCCAGCAGGCGCGGCGTGGGCTCGTTGGCGCAGTTCAGGCGCAGGTGGTTGGGCAGGTCCGAGCGCGATGAGAACAGCGGGCCGGGGCTGACGCCAATGCCCAGCTCCAGCGCGCGGCGGTGCACCTCCAGTGCATTGACCTGGCGCGGCAACTCCACCCACAGCAGAAAGCCCGCGCGCGGGGCCGAGACGCGGGTGCCGGGCGGAAAGCTGGCCTCGACCCTGGCCGTGACGGCCTGCACCCCGGCCTGCACGCGGGACTTGAGACGGCGCAGGTGCCGGTCGTAGTCGCCGCTGGCAAGCACCTCGCTCACGGCGGCCTCCAGCAGCGGCGCACCGGCCCAGTCGCCCGCCAGGCGCACCTGCAGCACCTGGGCATGGAAGCGGCCCGCCGCAATCCAGCCCACGCGCCAGCCCGGCGCCAGGGTCTTGGACACCGAGCCGCAATACAGCACGTTGCCGCTGCCGTCGAAGGCCTTGCAGGCCGGCGGGCGCTGTCCGTCGCCGGCAAGGTCGCCATAGACATCGTCTTCGATCAAGGGAATGCCCGCCCGCTCCAGCAGCGCCACCAGGGCCTGCTTGCGCTCCACCGGCATGCTGGCGCCCAGCGGGTTCTGCACGGTGGGCGATGCCAGCACGGCAGCCGGCCGGTGGCGGGCAATGGCCTCGGCCAGCGGCTCCAGCAGCAGGCCTTCGCGGGGATCGGTGGCAATCTCCAGCGCCTTCAGGCCCAGGTCCTCCAGCAGTAGCAGGCTGCCGAAATAGGCGGGCCGCTCAACGGCCACGACATCGCCGGGCTTGCACACGGCGCGCAGCGCCAGCCGCACGGCCTGGGTGGCGCCTGCCGTCAGGACCAGGTCGTCGGGGCCGAAGCGCGCACCCCATTGCGCGGCCCGGGCCGCGATCTGGCCGCGCAGGTCGGCGCGGCCCGGCGGCATGCTGTAGGTCTGCCCGTGCGCGTCCAGGCGGCGCCCGGCGGTCTGCAGCGCGCGCTGCAGCCGGGCCGTGGGCAGCCAGGCCGGATCGGGCAATGCCGCACCCAGCGGGATCAGGCGCGTGTCGGGACTGCTGAACAGCGAGCGCGCCAGGGCCGACAGGGTCACGGGCACGGGGCGCGACGACGGACGGGACGCCTGCAGCGCCGCGCCGCCGGTTGCCTGCCGCACAAAGTAGCCCGAGCGCGGGCGCGCGACGATCAGGCCCTCGGCCTCCAGGCAGCGCAGCGCCTCCAGCGCGGTGGGCAGGCTGACCTGTTCGCGCTCGGCCAGGCTGCGGGCGGAGATCAGCCTGTCGCCGGGGCGCAGTGCGCCGCAGGCCAGCGTCTGGCGCAGGGCCTGGGCAATGCGGCGGTACTGGGGCAAGGGTTCGTTGGTGGTGGGCATGCCAATCTGTACAGGTCAGTTTTCTTGGATTCTGCTTATACAGGCATTGGCTGCCCGGATTTATCGTTGCAGCCATCAAGCAACCCGAGGAAACCCATGCAAGCCAGCAATTTCGATCTCCAGGCCTATTTCCGCCGCATCGGCTTCAGTGCCGGTGACTCCGCCAAGGCCGATACCGCCACCTTGCATGCGCTGATGCGCCACCAGTTGTTCGCGGTGCCTTTCGAGAATCTCGACGTGCAGGCCGGCAAGATCGTCTCTCTGGTGCCCGAAGACATTGCGGGCAAGATCCTCGGCGGCGCCCGTGGCGGCTACTGCTACGAGGTGAACGGCCTGTTCGCCATGGCGCTGCAGGCCCTGGGCATTGCCTACCGCTTTGTGGCGGCGCGGCCCATGTTCTATCCGGCACGCCGGCCCCGCACCCACATGGCCCTGGTGGCCGAGGTCGAGGGACGGCGCTGGCTGTGCGACCTGGGCTTTGGCAGCTACGGCATACGCGCCCCCATGGCCCTGGACGAGCTGGACACCGAGGTCCGCCAGGACGGCGACACCTTCCGCCTGAGCCTGGACGACCAGGGCGAATACCTGCTGCAGGCCCGCGTGGACGGTGAATGGGCCAACCAGTACGCCTTCAACCTGTCGCCCCAGGAATGGGTGGATTTCGCCCCCGCCAACTACCTGAACTCCACGCACCCGGATGCCATCTTCGTGCAAAAGCGGGTGGTGGTGCTGCACCAGCCGGCCGGCCGCATGATCCTGGTGGGCGACGCGCTCAAGACCATCACGGCCAGCGGCACCGAGACCAGGCAGCTGGCCCCTGATGAAATCCAGCACGTGCTGGGCAGCCTGTTCGGGCTGGCGACCGAGCGCCAGGCGGCTGCCCTGTGCTGAGCCTCTAAGCCAGGCGGGTCGAATCCCGCTCGATCAGCTCGAACCCCAGGTCGAACGCCGAGCGCCCGGCACTGCGGCCCTGGCAGCGGGCCAGCACGAGTTCGGCGGCCAGGCGGCCTATGCCCGGCCCGTCCACATGCACGGTGGTCAGCGACGGCAGCAGATGGGCCGCGAAATCGGCATTGCCGAAGCCCGAGACGGCCAGGTCCACGGGCACGCGCAGGCCGCGCGCCTGGGCTTCCACCAAAATGCCGTGGGCCAGCATGTCCGAGCTGCAGACCACGGCCTGCAGATCAGGCTGCTGCGCCAGCAACTGGCCCAGCGCCTGCCGGCCCAGCTCCAGGCTGCCGGGCGCGGACACGGTGACCGTGGGCACCTCGCGGCCCCAGGCTGCGAGAAAGCCCTCGCGCCGCTGCTGGGCCCGGTGGTCGCTGCCCGTGGCCATGCCCACGCGCTGCAGGCCGCGCGAGAGGAAATAGCCGGCCAGCGCGCTGCCCACCTTGAGGTGGGAAAAGCCCACCACCATGTCCAGCGGCCGGTCGCTGAAGTCCCAGGTTTCCACCACGGGAATGCCGGTCCTGCGCAGCCGCTCGCGCGCCTTGCCGGACTGCACCAGGCCCATCATCACAATGCCGTCGGGCTGGCGCCCGATCATGGCGTTGAGCACCTCCTCCTCGCGCTGCTCGTCGTAGAAGGTCTGGCCCAGCAGCAGCTGATAGCCCTCCTGCGCCAGCGTGGCCGTCAATGACTGCACCGTGGGCAGGAACTGCGACACCGACAGCGCGGGCACCACGCCGGCCACCATGCGGCTGCGGCGGGACTTGAGCCCGCCGGCCAGCAGGTTGGGGATGTAGCCCGTGGCCTCCACGGCCTGGCGCACGCGCTCGCGCGTCTTCTCCGAAACGATGGAAGGATTGCCCAGTGCGCGCGAGGCCGTGATCAGCGAGACGCCGGCCGCCTCGGCCACGTCGTGCAGCGTGGCGGGCCTGGGGGGTGTGGGTGTGTTCATGGGCAAGCGCGATCGCGGGCGGGTATCGGGGACGGGCCTGAAGATAGCAGACCGCCCTCCACGCACGGGCGCCAGGCCTGCCCTGCATCGCAGAAATCGTGATTGACAGCCAAAATGACAACGATATCATTTTGCTGAAAGCGCAAATCCTTGCATCTACAAAATGGCATCGGCGCTTTTTCATTTCCCCGGAAATGACAACGATGTCATTCACAAATCAGGAGACAAGATGAATCACACTCTTCGTGCCATGGCGCTGGCCCTGGCCGCACTCGCTGCTTTTTCTGCGTCGGCCCAGGCCTGGCCAGACAGGCCCGTCACCCTGGTCGTGCCCTTCCCCGCCGGCGGCTCCACCGACCAGGTCGCGCGCGCCGTGGCGCCCAGGCTGGGCGAGAAGCTCAGGCAGTCCTTCGTGGTGGAAAACAAGGCCGGCGCCACGGGCACCATCGGCGCGGCCTTCGTGCAGCGCGCGGCGGCGGACGGGCAGACCTTTCTCGTCACCTCGCTGGGCCCGCTGGTCATCGTGCCCCACCTGATCAAGAACCTGCCCTACGACGCGCTCAAGGACTTCGACCTGATCACCGTGGCCGTGCAGTCGCCCAACGTGCTGGTCGTGCCTGCAAGCTCGCCGCACAACAGCGTGGCCGACGTGGTCGCCCACCTCAAGGCCCACCCGGGCAAGATGAGCTTTGCCTCGGCCGGCCACGGCTCCAGCGACCACCTGACGGCCGAACTGTTCTGGCAGCAAACGGGCACCCAGGGCGTGCACATCCCCTACAAGGGTGGCGCGCCCGCCCATGCCGACCTGATCGGCGGCCAGGTCGATGCCTCGTTCCAGAACATCAATGCCGTGATCCAGCACATCCGGGCCGGCAAGATGCGCGCCCTGGCCGTGACCAGCCCGCGCCGCTCGCCCGTGCTGCCGGACCTGCCCACGCTGGCCGAGGCCGGGGTGAAGAACGTGGAGGTCGCCTCCTGGCAGGCCATCGTCGCGCCCAAGGGCCTGCCGCCTGCGCTGCGCGACAAGGCGCATGCGGCCTTTGTCGAGGCGCTCAACGATCCCCGGGTGCGCGAGCAGTTCGTCTCCATCGGCTACGAGATGGTGGCCGGCACGCCCCAGCAGTTCGCCGAGTTCCAGCGCCAGGAATACGCGCGCTGGAAGTCGGTCATCGAGGCCGGAAAGATCAGCATCGACTGATGCCTGCCCCTGTCCTTTTCCCAACCACCGCACTCCCGCAGCCATGACCTCTTCCGCGCTCTCCGAAACCACCAGCCAGGACCGCATCCAGTGGATACGCCTGTCGTCCTGCTACCTCCCCCTGGCCCGGCCCATCAGCGATGCCAAGGTGCTCACGGGCCGCCAAAAGCCCATGACCGAGGTAGCCATGCTGTTCGCCGAGATCCAGACCCGCGACGGCCACCGGGGCCTGGGCCTGAGCTACGCCAAGCGCGCAGGCGGCCCCGGCCAGTTCGCCCATGCCAGCGAGATCGCGCCCACCCTGCTGGGCGAAGACCCCAGCGACATCGCACGGCTGTGGACGCGCATGTGCTGGGCCGGCGCCTCCGTGGGCCGCAGCGGGCTGGCCGTGCAGGCCATCGCGGCCTTTGATGTGGCGCTGTACGACATCAAGGCGCGCCGCGGGGACCTGCCGCTGTCCAAGCTGCTGGGCTCGCAGCGCGAATCCGTGCGCTGCTACAACACCTCGGGCGGCTTTCTGCACACGCCGCTCGATGAGCTCAAGCGCAACGCCAGCGCCTCGCTGGAGCGCGGCATTTGCGGCATCAAGCTCAAGGTGGGCCAGCCCGACTGCGCGCTGGACATACGGCGCGTGGAGGCCATGCGCGCCCACCTGGGCGATGCCGCGCCCATCATGGTCGATGCCAACCAGCAATGGGACCGCCCCACGGCCCAGCGCATGTGCCGTGTCTTCGAGGAATTCAACCTGGTCTGGATCGAGGAGCCGCTGGACGCCTACGACCACGAAGGCCATGCCGCGCTGGCCGCGCGCTTCGACACGCCGATCGCCACCGGCGAGATGCTGACCAGCGCCGCCGAGCACGGCGATCTCATACGCCACCGCAGCGCCGACTTCCTCATGCCCGACGCGCCGCGCGTGGGCGGCATCACGCCCTTCCTGCAGATCGCGGCCCAGGCCGAACTGGCCCACCTGAGCCTGGCGCCCCACTTCGCCATGGAGCTGCATGTGCACCTGGCCGCCACCTGCGCCAACGAGCCCTGGGTGGAACACTTCGACTGGCTGGAGCCGCTGTTCAACGAACGCCTGGAAATCGCCAATGGCCGCATGCTCGTGCCCACCCGCCCCGGCCTGGGACTGAGCCTGAGCGAGCAGGCACGGCACTGGACGCGCGAAAGCGTGGAGTTCGGGGAGCGGGGTTGAGGGTGCCTACCCATCCAGCCCGTACTTGCGGATCTTGTCGTGCAGCGTGGTCTTGGGGCTGCCCAGGGCTTCGGCCGTGCGCGCCAGGCTGCCGCCGTGGCGGCGCAGGGCGTCGGCGATGAGGGCGCGCTCGAAGGCCTCGACGGTGGCGGACAGCGGCCGGGGTGCGGTGTCCTGCGCGGTGGTGCCGGCCGGCTGGCCGAAGGGGGGCGAGCCGGCCTCGATGCCCAGCACCGTGCGCTCGGCCACGTTGCGCAGCTCGCGCACGTTGCCGGGCCAGTCATAGCCCAGCAACTGCTGCACGCGCGCGGTGGTCAGCTCGGGCACGGGCCGCTGGTGGCGCGCCGCGCCCTGCAGCGCGAAATGCTCGAACAGCAGCGGCACGTCCTCGCGCCGCTCGCGCAGCGGCGGCAACGAGACGGTGGCCACGTTCAGGCGGTAGTAGAGGTCGGCGCGGAACAGGCCCTGCCTGCTGAGTTCGAGCAAATCCACCTTGGTGGCCGCGATCACACGGCAGTCGATGGGGATCAGGGTATTGGAGCCCAGGCGCTCCAGCACGCGTTCCTGCAGCACGCGCAGCAGCTTGATCTGCATGGGCACGGGCATGCTCTCGATCTCGTCCAGGAACAGCGTGCCGCCGCTGGCGTGCTCCAGCTTGCCGATGCGCTTCTTGCCCGCGCCGGTATAGGCGCCGGCCTCGCTGCCGAACATTTCGCTGTCGAACAGCGTGTCGGGCAGGCCGCCGCAGTTGACGGCCACGAAATTGCCATCGCGCCGCGCGCTGGCTTCGTGCAGGCAGCGCGCCACCAGTTCCTTGCCCGTGCCGGTCTCGCCCTGGATCAGCACATCGGCCGCGCTTTGCGCCAGCCCCGTGAGCATCTGGCGCAGCTGGCGCATGTTGGGCGCGCGGCCTATCAGCCGGTGCTCCAGGCTGTCGCGTTGGTCCAGCTGCTGGCGCAGCGCCCGCACTTCCAGCACCAGGCGCCGGCGCTCCAGGGCGCGGCGCACGGCGCCGACCAGGGTTTCGGGGGCGAAGGGTTTCTGGATGAAGTCCTGGGCGCCGTCCTTCATGGCCTGCACGGCCATGGAGATGTCGCCGTGGCCGGTGATCAGCACCACGGGCAGCTCGGCATCCATGGCCACCAGTTCGCGCAGGAAGGCCATGCCGTCCATGCGCGGCAGGCGGATGTCGCTGACTACGATGCCCGCGAAGTCGCGCGACAGGCGCCGGCGCGCCTGCTCGGCGCTGCCCACGCTTTCGCAGGCGATGCCTTCGAGCTGCAGCGCCTGCTCGCAGCCGAGCACGATGTCGGGGTCATCCTCGATGATCAGGACTTTGAGGGCGTCGGTCATGGTGTGTCGGCAGAGGGTGTGGAGGGAGCCAGGGCCAGGCTCAGCGTGAAGACGGCGCCGCCGCCCGGATGGTTGCTGCCCGTCAGCGTGCCGCCGCATTCACGCACGATGCCGGCCGACAGCGCCAGCCCCAGGCCCAGGCCCACGCCCTCTTCCTTGGTGGTGAAAAACGGCTGGAACAGATGGGCCTGCGCCGCTTCGCTCAGGCCCGGCCCGTGGTCGCGCACGGTGACCTGGGCGCGGCCATCGGCCACGGCGCAGGCCAGCTCCAGGCAGGGCGCGGGCTGGCCGCGCATGGCGTCCAGGGAGTTGTTGATCAGGTTGATCAGCACCTGCTCGATGCGGTTGCGGTCGCACCAGGCCACGGCCTCGGGCACGCCGTCATCGCGCAGGATGCGGGCGCCGGTCTCGGCCACGCGCGACTCCAGCACGGCCAGCGCATTGTCCAGGGCACGCGCCAGCGGCACGGCCTGGCTGGCGCCGCTGGACTTGCGCGCGAAGTTGCGCAGCTGGCCGGTGATGCGGCCCATGCGGTCGGCCAGCTGCGCCATGCGCTCCAGGTTCACGCGCGTGGTTTCGGTATCGCCGCGCTCCAGAAAGCGCTGGCTGTTGCCGGCCAGGGTGCGCAGCGCCGTCAGCGGCTGGTTGAGTTCATGGGCCACGCCCGTGGACAGCTGGCCTATCACGGCCAGCTTGCCGGCCTGCACCAGTTCGTCCTGGGCGGCGCGCAGCGTGGCCTCGGCGTGGGTGCGCTCGGCCACCTCGGCCTGCAGCGCCTCGTTGGCGGCCGACAGGTCGGCCGTGCGCTGCTCCACCTTGCGCTCGAGCTCGTCGTGCGCGGCCTGCAGCGCCTCGCGCGCGGCCAGCCGGTCGCGCAGGTGGCGGCGGCGCTCGTTGACCATCATGGCCAGCAGCAGCACAAAGGCCGCGCCCACGGCCGCGGCCAGCGCGCGGCTCTGGGCCAGCTGGTCGACCTGCTCCAGGTGCGAGAGCACGGTGATCGTCCAGGGCGTGCCCGGCAGCTGGCGCGACTGGGCGAGGAAGCGGCCGCTGACCGGGTAGACCGAGCCCGGCGATTCCTCGCCATGGCGGGCAATGCGCACCAGGCGCGCGCCCTGGCCCAGGTCGCGCAGCACCTGCAGGCCCAGCGGCTCCAGCGCGCGGCGGTTGTACTGGCGCGTGTGGTCGAAGGCGGCGCGCGTGCCCTCGTCCAGCGTGCGCAAGGTGGTGAATTTCCAGTCGGAGACCGTGCCCAGGATGACGACGCCGTTCTCGTCGCCCACCAGCACGGGCGCCTCCACCGTGGACCACGATTGCTCCAGCTGGTCCAGGCTGACCTTGACCACGGCCACGCCCAGCGTGTGGGTGTCGTCGCCCAGGGTGGAGGCCAGGTAGTAGCCGGGCTCGCCGCGCGTGGTGCCAATGCCGAAGAAGCGCGCGCTGCCCGTGGCCATGGCCGTGCGGTAGTAGGGGCGAAAGCTCAGGTCCTCGCCCATGTAGCTGTCGGAGCGCCGCCAGTTGCTGGAGGCCACGACGTGGCCGCGCGCATCGACCAGGTAGGCGGTCAGCGTGCCCGCGCGGTCGTTGAGCTGCTCCAGGTAGGCGTTGACGCGGTTGGTGAGCTGCTCGTCGCCGGGCTCGGCCAGCAGCCTTTGCACATTGCCTTCCAGTGCCAGCACGTCGGGCAGGAAGGCGTATTTGCCGATCTCGCGCTGCAGGCTGGCGCCGTACAGCTCCAGCCGGTGCATGCCCGTGGCACGCAGATCGGCGATGCCCAGCCGCTGCGCCATCAGGTACGCACCCCAGCCGCTCAGCCCGCTCAGGGCAAGCCACAGCAAAAGCAGGATGAGCTGGCGCAGGGGGCGGCGGGCGGGCATGGTGAAGGCACCAATGTTATCAGTGCCCCCCAGCGCCGCCTGGGCCTCAGGCCGAGACAGCGGGCCGCCCTTCCTGGGAGTGCTCCATGGGCAGCAGCGACTCGTCGTCGTCCGTGGTGGCATTCGGATCGACCGCGCCTTCCCACTTGGCCACCACGGCCGTGGCAATGGCATTGCCCAGCACATTGGTCAGCGTGCGGCCCATGTCCAGGAAATGGTCGATGCCCAGGATCAGCAGGATGCCGGCCTCGGGCAGGCCGAACATGGGCAGCACGGCGGCCACCACCACCAGCGAGGCGCGCGGCACGCCGGCAATGCCCTTGCTGGAGACCATCAGCACCAGCAGCATGGTGATCTGGGCCGTCAGCGTCATGTCGATGCCGTAGGCCTGGGCGATGAAGATGGCCAGGAAGGTGGTGTAGACCATGGAGCCATCGAGATTGAACGAGTAGCCCAGCGGCAGCACGAAGCCGATGATGCGCGGCTTGATGCCGAACTTCTCCAGCTGCTCCATCAGCTTGGGATAGGTCGATTCGCTGCTGGCCGTGGAAAAGCCCACCAGCAGCGGGCCGCGGATCAGGTTCAGCAGGCGGAAGATGTCACGGCCCAGCACGACGTAGCCGGCCACGATCAGCAGCACCCACAGCGTGGCCAGGGCCAGGTAGAAGCACAGCATGAACTTGCCGAACACCGACAGCATGCCCAGGCCATGGATGGTGATGGTGCCGGCCACGGCGCCGAACACGCCCACGGGGGCGAAGCGCATCACGTAGTCGGTGACCTTGAGCATGATGTGGACCACTTCGTCCATCAGGCCCACCATGGAACGCGCGGCCTGGTTGTGCAGGTTGCCCAGCGCAATGCCGAAGAACAGCGCGAACACCAGGATCTGCAGCACCTCGTTGGTCGCCATGGCCTCGAAGATGTTCTTGGGGAACACGTGGGCGATGAAGTCCTTGAGGTTCAGCGCCGAGGTCTTGAGGTTCAGCCCTTCGGCCGACGACGGCAGGGCCACGCTCAGGCCATGGCCGGGCTGCAGCACGTTCGCATAGATCAGGCCGATGGCCAGCGAGCAGAACGAGGCCACGATGAACCAGCCCAGCGCGCGGCCGCCGATGCGGCCCACGGCCTTGGCGTCGCCCATGTTGGCCAGGCCCGACACCAGGGTGGCGAACACCAGGGGCGCGATGATCATCTTGATCATGCGCAGGAAGACATCGGTGAGGATGCCGAAGTAGCTGGCGATTTCCTTGGCGGCCTCGGGCGTGGGCGCGTAGCTGTTGCAGGCATAGCCCACCAGCACGCCGAGGACCATGGCCACGAGCACCATGGTGGTCAAGCGATTGAATTTCATGCGGATTTTTTCGTTGGACGTATTTCGGTCTTGCAAGCGAGCCCGGTCCGCCGCAGCCCCCGGGTCTCTGCCGGATGCCATTGCGAAGACGGGCTTGTCTCCCTGCACACACAACCACGACGCACGTGGCCTGCGCCTGACAGTGCACAGACCGTGCCAGCCGCATCCGGCACCTGCGCCACGCGCTAACTGCTTGATTCGCCTATATCGACCTTACTTTTATGCATAAGGTGGAACGGAAATCCGAACAATGAAATGCAGGCGCCGTTCGGAAAACCGGATGGCGCGACCTGCGGGCTCCGGCCCTCCCGGGCCATGGTGCAACTATTTGAACGCCGGCCGGTGCCCGGGCAGGACGGCAGCAGCGGCTGATGCTCCAGCGCCTGTAGAGGGGCCCGCTCTCCCAGGGTCCCGCACCGTGTCTTCACCCGGTGCATCAACCCTGCCTCACCCCTGCGCCAACCCTGCTTCAACCCTGCGCTTGAGGCCCCAGGCGAAAAACGCTCACGGACTGCACAAGGTCATGCGCCTGCTGGCGCAGGCTCGTGGCTGCCGCCGCCATTTCCTCCACCAGAGCCGCGTTTTGCTGCGTCGCCTGGTCCATCTGCGTGACCGCCTCGCCCACTTGTGCCACGCCGCTGCGTTGTTCGGCAGAAGCCGCGCTGATCTCGCCCATGAGGTCGGTGACGCTGCGTATGCTCATCACCACTTCAGCCATGGTGCCCCCCGCGCGGTCGGCCAGCACAGAGCCCTGTTCGACCCGCTCGACGCTGTCGGAGATCAGGGCCTTGATCTCCTTGGCCGCCGCCGCGCTGCGGCCGGCCAGGCTGCGGACCTCGGAGGCCACCACAGCGAAGCCGCGGCCCTGTTCACCGGCACGCGCAGCCTCCACCGCAGCGTTCAGCGCCAGGATGTTGGTCTGGAACGCGATGCCGTCTATGACGTTGATGATGTCGGCGATGCGGCGCGAACTTTCACTGATGCCCTTCATCGTGTCCACGACCTGGGTGACCACCTCGCCCGCCTGCCCGGCCACGCCGCTGGCCTGCTGCGCGAGCGCGTTGGCCTTGCCCGCTCCCTCTGCGTTCTGGGTCACGGTGGCTCCGAGCTGCTCCATGGAGGCCGCCGTCTGTTCAAGCGCGCTGGCCTGGCTTTCGGTTCGCGAGGACAGGTCGGTGTTGCCCTGGGCAATCTGGGTGCTTGCACTCGCCACGGATTCGCTGCCGCTGCGCACGACGGCCACGACCTGCGATAGCGCATCACTCATCTCGCCGAGGCTGCGCAGCAGGGTCCCCACTTCATCGTGGGTGGTGGCCTCCACCCGCTGCGTCAGATCCCCGCATGCCACCGCGCGTGCCACCAGGATGGCCCGGCCGATGGGAACCGTGATGGAGCGCGTGACCCAGGTGCCCAGCAAGGCGGCCAGCACGACGGCCACCAGCGCGCCCCCCAGCTCGAACGCCAGCGTCATTGCCGCCAGCGACTCGGTGCGCGTCAGGCGCTCGGCCATGAGCTGCTCCTCCTCCCGCACCAGGTCTGCCTGCAGTGCGCGCAGCCCATCCATGGCCGCCTTCTCGCGCCCCAGGGAGAACTCGCGAACCAGATCCTCGACCGTCGCCGTGCCATCCTGAACTTGCCGCCGCAGCGCCTGCAGCGGCTGCACCGCCTGCACGAATTCACGGTGGCGCAGCCGGATACCGTCGAGCCGGCGCTGCTGTGCGGGGTTGTCCTCGGTCAGGCGTACGGCCTCCTGCCAGGAGGCCTCGAACTCCTTGAGTCCTTCATCCCAGGGGGCCAGAAAACGGGAGTCGCCCGACAGGAGATAGCCCCGCGAGGCCGTCTCCATGTTGACCATGCCCGTGAGCATGCGCTGTCCCTGGGACATCACCTTGAAGGTGTGCTCGTTCCATTGCTGGGCCTCCTTGAGCCGGGCCTGGCTGCTCACGGCCAGCGCGATGACAAGAAGAAAAATGGCGATGACGCATGCGAAGGCAGCTGCGAGACGGCGGGCCAGTGGCCAGTTGGACAAATTCATGATGATCATCGGTACGGACTGCGTGGCCGGAAAGACTGCACACGGGCGCGGCGATCACGATGTCAAGCCTCGCCTGCGCCTGGGGCAGTCATCTCCTGGCCGGGATCTACAGAGCACTCGCGCCAGCGGCTGCCGGGTGGCGGCCAGCGGGCCTGTGCTTTGTTTCTCTATGTAATATATTGGACAAAACATATTTTTGTCCTAGACAATTCGCAAAATCCCTCAAAACATTCCGGCCATGGCCGGACGTTTTGTTCCCTTCAGATCAATGACGCCACTTTCTGACCCCCTGCCTTTGGCGCCTGGCCCCGGGCTGCCCATCTCGGCCGTCGAACGCGAGACCGGACTTGCCAAGGACACCCTGCGTGTCTGGGAAAGACGCTACGGCTTTCCAAGGCCTGAACGGGATTCGGCCGGCGATCGCCGCTACCCGGCAGACCAGGTTCGACAACTGACCCTGATCCGGCGGCTCATGGATACGGGGCTGCGCCCCAGCAAGCTGATGGGCGTGGATCTGGACGGCCTGCAGGCGCTGCTGGCCCGCGCCGACACCTCGCCAGCCATGAATTTGTCCAGGACAAATCCAGAGAATGCAGCAGACTCTGACCGCTTCGCACCCATGCTCAACGCCATTGCTGCCCATGATCCCGCCCAGCTCAGGCATTGCCTGAGCCTGGCCCAGTCGCGCATGGGCCTGGCCGGTTTCGTGACCACGCTCGTGGCCCCGCTGACCACGGCGGTCGGCGATTTCTGGGCACAGGGGCGTTTTGAAGTGTTCGAAGAGCACCTGTACACCGAGGTGCTCACCGGCGTCTTGAGGCAGGCGATCGCCTCGCTCATCCCGCCTTCCCCGCCGCCCGCGCCCAAGGTGTTGCTGACCACGCTGCCGCAGGAGATGCATGGACTGGGCCTGCTCATGGTCGAAGCCCTGCTGGCCCTGGAAGGCTGCAACTGCGTATCGCTGGGCACCCAGACGCCCATCGGCGACGTGGCACAGGCCGCGCGGGCGCATCGCGCCGACATCGTGGGGCTGAGCTTCAGCAGCGCGCACAACGGAGCGATGGCGCAGGCTTGCCTGGGCGAGCTGCGCAGCCACCTGCCGCCGGCCATCGAGTTGTGGGCCGGTGGAGCATGCCCGGCGCTCTATTCCAGCCCTGTCGCGGGCATCACGCCGGTGCGCCATCTCACGGATCTGCAACCGCTGGTCGCCCGATGGCGGCAGACGACAAGAACATCAAGGACATACGCATGAACTTTCCCGCCCCCCGCCCCGTCTTCATCGCCAGGCGGCGCACCCTGCTGGCAGCGACCCTTGGCGCCGGCCTGCTGGCCAGCGGTTGCGCCAGCATGCGCCCGCCAGGCTCGGTCACGCCCGTCTCACCGTTCGACCTGCAGCGCTACCAGGGCCTGTGGTACGAACTGGCACGGCTGGACCATGGTTTCGAGCGGGGCATGACCGATGTGACCGCCGAGTACACGCCGCAGGCAGACGGCAGCGTGAAGGTGGTGAACCGGGGTTTTTCCGTGCCCCGGGGCCAGTGGCAGCGCGCCGTCGGCAAGGCCTTGTTCACGGGCAAGCCGGACACGGCTTCGCTCAAGGTCTCCTTCTTCGGTCCGTTCTACGGCGGCTACCATGTGGCCGCCCTGGACCCTGACTACCGCTGGGCGCTGGTCCTCGGGCCGGACACGCAGTACTGCTGGATACTGGCCAGGGAGCCGAAACTGCCCCCGCAGACCCTGCAATCCATCGTCGCCAAGGCCGCGGAACTGGGCGTCGATACCGGCGCGCTGATCTGGGTCAGCCATGATCGGCACCAGGAAGCGCGCAGCCAGGAGGCCTTGTGAACAGCCTGCCCCCCGTCGCGGTGATCGGCGCAGGAATGGCGGGTTTGGCCTGCGCACAGTTGCTGGCCGAGGCTGGCTGCCGCGTGGATATCTTCGAGAAAAGCCGAGGCCCATCCGGGCGCATGAGCACACGGCGCGCGCAGGATCTGCAGGGTGCGTGGCAGTGCGATCACGGCGCCCCATCGTTTGCAGCCCAGGACCCGGAGTTTGTGCAGGAGGTGCGCCAGTGGGAGCAGCACGGCGTTGTCGCCGCCTGGCGTCCGCGCGCAGTGCGCCTGCAGGGCACAGACGCGGTGCCCGCAGAGGCAGGCCTCGACCGCTGGGTGGGCGTGCCGCGCATGACCTCTCCCGCAGCGTTTCTTGTCCAGCGGCTTGGACAGCAGGGGCATGGCGTACGGCTGCACCTGCAGGCCACGGTGCAGCATTTGCAGCACGGGCCTGCCCGCTGGACAGTGCACTGTGCCGAACAAGGGCAGATGGGGCCGGAATACTGCGCCCTGGTGCTGGCAGTGCCTGCACCGCAGGCGGCAGCCTTGCTGGAGCCGGTCTCGCCCTATGCTGCGGCACTGGCCGCCAGCGCACGCATGCAGCCTTGCTGGGTGGCCATGCTGCGCACCGACGCCCCCCTGCCGCTGGACTGGGATGCGGCAGAAATCACGGATGGCCCGCTGTGCTGGGTGGCACGCGACAGCGCCAAGCCAGGGCGGCAAGGGCAGCAAGGGCAGCAGACCTGGGTACTGCATGCCAGTGCACGGTGGAGCCAGGATCACATCGAATCGGACGCTGAATCCGTGGCCGGGCAACTGCTGCAGGCATTCGAGGCCCTGGCCGGCTCTCTGTCCGACTCTCTGCCAGGCGGCCTGCGCGTCACTGCCCACCGCTGGCGCTATGCGCTGCCGGCACCCCACCTGGTCAACCGCTGCTGGTGGGACGCGCCTGCGGGCCTGGGCCTGTGCGGCGACTGGATGTGCGGCGCAGGCGTCGAAGGCGCCTGGCTCAGCGGACGGGCGCTGGCCCGGCGCGCCCTGGCCACGCTGACGCGCTGAACTGCAGGAACGCCCGCGCCATGCACAAGAAGCCCCACCTTCCCTCCAAGCTGTGTGCGTGCTGCGGTCTTGCGTTCACATGGCGCAAAAAATGGGCACGTGATTGGGACGAGGTCAAATACTGCTCGCAGCGCTGCCGCACCGCGCGACTGCCGCCTGATCCCACTCCCCCATCTGCAGGCCGTCAGCCAAGGCGCTGACCTCCAAGCGGGCCATGCGCCCCGCACATCCTGGAGCCCTGGATTGCCGCCAGGCCGGCCCCATAATGCGCCACCCCATTGCATCAAGGAATTGGCACCTATGTCTTCCGGCGGCTTTCACGTCCACGGCCCACACGATCACGAACTCGAACATGCTGCCCAGGGCGAGCATGGCCACACCGCCCATCACGGCATCGGCGGCGGCAGCCTGACCAACCAGATCGCCATGTGCACGGCAGTCATCGCCACGGTGGGCGCCATCTTCGCGTACATGGGCGGCGCCACCCAGGCCAATGCCGGGCTGTACAAGAACGACGCAGCCATCAAGAAGACCGAAGCGGCCAACCAATGGGCCTTCTTCCAGGCCAAGAGCACCAAGCAATCGTTGTCCGAGTTCGCGCGTGATCTGGCGACCACGGAGGACAGGCGGGCGGCCTACCAGGCCAAGGTGGAGCGCTACGAAAAGGAAAAGGACGACATCAAGCGCGATGCCGACCGCCTGGAAGCCGAGGCCCGGCAATGGGACGAGAAGTCAGAGATGCAGATGCACCTGCATCACCGCTGGGCGCAGGCCACCACCGCGCTGCAGGTCGCCATTGCCCTTGCAGCCATCGCGCTGCTGACCAAGAAGAAATGGCTGGAATACGCCATGCTCGGCGTGGCAGCGCTGGGCCTTGGCGTGGGCGGGCTGGCCATGCTGCACATCTAGAGCGTGTGGCAAAGCCGCAAAGCCGCATATCCGCCTTGGAAGGCAGCTGTGAAACAGCCCCCCCCGATTCCCCGGCCTTGCCCGCGGCTCAGTCCTCGCTGGGACGGGGGTAGCCGGCCTCTGCCCAGGCTTGCGCAGACGTCCGGGTGAGCTGATGGTCCGGCCTGACTCCCACCTTGGCCAGCTCGCTGCCGTCGGCGGCAGTGGCGGTGAGCGTGGCGCTGGGATTGTCTTCATCGGGCTCGATATCCAGAGAGACGGTCACGCGTGACCCGCCCACCACGATCTGCACATCCTTGTGCAACTGCGCTGCCAGATGCTGCTCATGCCGGCGCATCACCTCGTGCGCCGTCTTGACGAGCGTGTTGAAGGCGGAAACGTCCAGCGGCTTGGGATTTTTCTTGTCGCGGCCCATGGTCCACGGGCCGACCAGGCTTGGCTCCACCTGGCCGTCCTGGGTCATGGCAACGGCCCAGCCATCGTCGTCTTCATTCTTGATGACGCGGGCCTCCCAGCCGTTGTGATGCCAAAGGCGGTCTTCGAAGATTGAGACGACTTCTTGTTCGAGTTCTGCGGACATGTCCAGACCCTTCCCTTGTGGAAACTATCGAGCCCGAAATTCTACTGTCCATCCATACAGTTCGCGCGCAGGGGTCTATTCCCAAACCGTGGACTCCCAAGAGACGAAAATGCTTCCCGATGGCACCGGAGACGGCATGAACAACGACCTTGCACACCAGGATCCTGAACTGTTGCGCCGGCTGCTGCGCGCGAAGGACAGCATTGACGCCGCATCGCACGAGGCCTGGCCTGTCGGCCGACTGGCGCAGGTCAGTGGCGTGTCCGAAGCGCACTTCGCCCGGTCGTTCAAGCAGGCCTTCGGCAGTCCGCCGCACCGGTACTTGCTCACGCGGCGCATCGAGCGGGCAATGACGCTGCTGCGCGAAACCGATCTGGCCATTACCGACATCGCCTTTGATACAGGCTGGGCAAGCCTGGGCACCTTCGGACGCACCTTCCGCGATATCACAGGCGACAGTCCCAGCGCAGTCCGGGTGCGCGCCCGGGCGACGATGCACGAGCTGGGCCGCGTGCCCGCCTGCATCGTCAGCGCCGCGCACCGCCCCGACCTCACGACCGCAGTTTCGGAGAAGCGACGCCGGGCAACAAGCGATACAAACGAACCCGAACAACAGGAGATCCCATGATTCAAGGCGTTGAAGTGGTTGGTTTGTATGTGCGCGATCAAGACGAAGCACTCGCGTTCTATGTCGACAAACTCGGGTTCCGCGTCCACACGGACGTGGCAAACGGCGACTATCGCTGGCTCACGGTGCAGCACCCGGAACAGCCGTCGTTCCAGCTCGGCCTGTTCACACCCGGCCCGCCCGTGCTCGACGCAGCAACGGCGCAGGCAGTGCGCGCGATTGTGGCCAAAGGCGCCATGCCGCCCCTCGTACTGACCGTGGATGACTGCCGCGCGGCCTACGACCGAATGCTCGCAAGCGGAGTGGAATTCACGCAGGAACCCGTGGCACGGTACGGCACCGTGGACGCAGGCTTCCGCGATCCGTCGGGGAACGGGTGGAAGATGATCCAGGCGCGCCGCTAAGGGAGGCCGCCTTGAACTGGAACCACCGGATCCGGCAGATCCACCGCTGGCTGTCCGTCGCCTTCATGGTCACCGTCATCGCCAACTTCATTGTCCGGGCGCAGGGGGAGCCTCCCTCCTGGGTCAGCTACTCGCCGCTGCCCCCGCTCTTTCTCTTGCTGTTGAGCGGTCTGTACCTCTTCGTGCTGCCGTACGCCTGCATGCGACGCAGTGGAACAAGGAAGCCAGGCGATGCGAGGTAGGTGTCTTGGCCCTTGAATGGCCGCCAGCACGCATTCTTCGACAAGGGCACGTTGCACTCGCCGCAAATTGCCGCCGCAACGAAGGGCTTGCGAATGCGATAAGCTTCAAGTCTTGTTGAAGGTCAAGGACCCCTTGCCGAAGGTTGCGCATGAACATTGGTGAACTGAGCAAACGCACAGGCCTGTCCACATCACGCATTCGTTTTTATGAGCAAAGCGGCCTGCTGCAAGCGGCTGAGCGTGGCGCGAATGGCTACCGCAGCTATCCGCCTGAGATGGTGCAGATGCTGGAGCTGATTGCGATTGCGCAAGGGGTGGGCTTCAGCCTGGATGAAATTCGTGCACTCTTGCCGCCCGGCCTGCAAGGCTGGGACCATGAGGCCGTCGTGGGCGCGCTGCGCCAAAAAATTGCCGATATCAAGGCCATGGAGAAAAAGCTGCAGACCAGCAAAAAGCAGTTGCAGGCTTTGTTGTCCGATATTGAAGCGCGGCCAGACAACATGGATTGCCATGACAACGCACGCCGCGTGCTCTCCCATGTACTGGCCCAGCAATCCGAATCCCTGGCCTCTGAAGCAGCGGCCGAAGAAAAAATGGGCAAGCTCATGCGCACCGGACACAAGAAGCGGGCAAGCGCGGCATAGGCCTGCGCCAGTTTGGAACGTGGCCCTAGCGCCTTGCCAAAGCCTGCACCACCTGCTTGGCAGTCGCTTTGGCCGACCCCGGGTTTTGCCCGGTGATGAGGCGGCCATCGGCCACCACATACGACATAAAAGGCAGCAAGGCTTTCTGATAGCGCGCACCGCGCATCTTCATCTCCTGCTCGGCGTTGTAGGGCATGGACCGGGCCACTCCGGCCAGGATTTCTTCCGTCCATGAAAAACCCGTGACCCGTTTGCCCGCGACCAGCAAAGAGCCGTCGCTGAGCTGCGTATTGAGCAGGCCGCAGTAGCCGTGGCAAACCGATGCAACGATGCCACTTCGCTCCCAGATGCTGCGTGTGATGCGCTGCAGCCCCGCACTATCGGGAAAATCCCACATCACCGCATGCCCTCCGGTGAAGTAGATGGCATCGAAATAGTTCGCATCGATATCGGCAGGTGCCGCAGTGTTCGCCAGCAGGGCCATGCGCGCGGGATCATCGAGCCAGGCTTTGGCCGAAGCATCGAAGTGCGGCCATTGGAGTGCGCGCGGCTCCAGCGGTACGGCGCCACCCCGCGGGCTCACCAGTTGCTGCAGATACCCTTGCGCAGCAAACACATCCCAGGCATGGGTCAGCTCCGACAGCCACAGCCCTGTGGCGTGCGCAGGGTCGTCGTAATGAGCGACATTGGTGACGACATGCAAGATACGTGGCGTACTCATGATGACTCCTGCGCGATGTGCTTGAGGCCCTGTGCGTAGCTGGTGACAGCAAAGTCGGGAAAGCGGCGCTTGAACTTGGACGAATCAAACACATTGTCGTGCGCGTAGCGTGGCAGCAGTTCACGCAGTTCGCGCACGGGCTTGGAGACCCAGCCAGCAACCACCATGGCCAGGTGGCTCAGTACCTTGTAGCGCGGCTCAACCCCAAAGGTTGCAGCCGCCAGGTTCACAAAGGCCTGATAGGTCAGCCGCTCGTCCCAGCAAGGCAGATGCCAGGTCTGGCCATACGCATCTTGCGCATTGCCAATGGCTGCCATGGCGCGGCTTGCATCGGGCGTCCAGATCAGGGTGCGCAGCTTGTCGTCACGCACCGGCACTTTGGCCTTCTGGCCCGCCTTGAGCGGGCCGATCACCAGGGTGTTGGTGATGCTTTGGGTTTTGCCGGGGCCGTAGAACTCTGGCGCGCGGGCAATGGCCACGGGGATATCGCCGCGCTGCATCTCGGCCAGCACCATCTCGGCCATCAAGGCGCGCACGCGCCCCTTGCGGCCCACCGGGGCAAAGGCGGTTTCCTCGGTCTGCCGCTGCGCGCTTTGCGGGTACATGTAGGTGTTGTCGAAGTAGACAAACTTGGCCCCCGCTGCCCGCGTGGCATCGAGCGCGTTGCGCAGCATGGCAGGAAATTGCCCCTCCCATAACTCGGTGTCTGGTGGCAGGCCGGCGGTGAAGTACACGACCTCGCTGCCACGCACGGCCTCCAGGGTTTGCGCGGAATTCATCAGGTCGGCGGACACCAGCTCGTCCGTATCGTTCACCTTGCGCGGCTTGCGGCTGACCAGGCGCAGGTTCTGCGTGTAGTTGCGGTGGAGCTCGCGCGCCAGCTCCACAGCGATCTGGCCATTGGCGCCCAAAATGGTTTGCATATCGATCCTTGCAGCATCTTGTGTGATGAGAGGATAAGGAGCTTAAGCTTCAACTTGAGTTGAAGGTCAAGCGGCAAAACTGCAGGTCCCTGATATCAGGTCGAAGCCCCCTGCCGACTCGCTGGCTGTCTGAAGAAACCCGGCACTTCCATCATGTCGGGGAGCCTGGAGCCTGCACACTGCGGCCTGCTTTGGTGCACCTGGTGAAGGCCCGGTTCGGGTCGGCAGCGCCTGTGCATGAGCCGCGATGGCGGACTTGCCTCTTTGCGGTTGCTCATCTGTGGTCCGAACTTGTCGGCTTTATCGAGACTGCCACCGCACACCGGCATCAATTGCTGCAATGGGTGCAATGAGAGCAATGGCAGCAATGTGTGTACAGCAAATATTTGATGCGATCAGAATGCACCACCACCATTGAAAAGAAGAAGCCATTCTCAATCCAACGATTGAATTGCCAACTTCCGATGGACGCCGCTTATTCAATGTGACAGAATGAAACGCCAGCGATGAATGGCCTGAAGTCCTCTGATGATGGCAGTGGCAAATATTGCCATGGCGATCGCAATGACAGGACGAAAAACCGGATGTGCCGCTATTGAGATCCAGAAATCAAATCGTGTTGACTTCGCGCATTTCGGATGGATCGTTTGGTCAATGAACGTCAGAGCGTACTCTTGTCGACCGCACCTCATTTGCACTGGAAGCGCACTACGGCCATTGTCGCCATTCGGCCAATCATTGAATTCAGCTTCTGGCTTTCGAGCCTTACGCTTCTATGAACATCGCCCCGTAGAAGCCAAAAAACCAAGGGCGATTGACAACGGAGATTTATATGCCTTACAAGAAAAGTCAACAAGTCGGCGGTCAGGGTGGAGACGAATTTTCCGATGATCTGACCCAAGTGGTTCGAATTGTGAGGATTTCGATCAGGCATGGAGCCAGAGTCGATGCCATCCAAACCACATGGCTTCTGACAGACGGAACACAACTCACTGGTGCACGCCATGGTGGCGGGGGCGGCGAAGAAACTGTGATCGAGTTTGGCAGCAACGAGCACATCGTTACGATACAAGGGCGAAGCGGAAGTCGAATTGATTCCCTGACCATTACCACCAACAAGAAGTCCTACGGCCCCTACGGAGGCGACGGAGGGAAACCCTTCGGCCCCATTCCTGCTGAAGCAGCGGGTGGATTCTTTGGTCGTTCCGGCACAAATGTTGACGCGATAGGCGTTTTCATTCCAGCGTAGTGTCAAACCGGTGATGGTGCCATCGCATCAACAAGGCACCGAAACGGACTGGGATGAAGCCGAGGTTTATTCCAGTCCGCTCATCGGCTCTATTGATTCCTGCTGTCAATCAGGCATCAATCAGCAAAGTCAACGCCCCCGCATCCCCATCAAAACCTCAATCGTCACCGTCGTCGCGTCGTCATCCGGCCTTTTGCGATGCGCGATGCCCAACGCCCTTGACAGTGCTGGCCGCAGGGGTCGCGTGGTGATGCGGGGGTCAGGCTGCGGTGCGCCGGCCTCGTGGGGCAGCAGCGCGGCGCCGTAGCCCGCTGCCACCAGGCTCTTCATTGCGTCGTTGTAGTTCAGCTCGATGCGTGCCTGCGGCCGGGCGCCGCCTGCGGCAAACCATTCGGCGGTCTGGCGCGACAGCCGGGTGCCACGGTCGTTGGCGATCAGCGGGCGGGCCGCAAGCCACGCGGGCGTGATGTGCCGCGGCGGCTTCCAGGCGGCCGGGATGAAGGCCAGCACGGGGTCCTGGCGCCAGGCCTGCACCTGCAGCCCGCGCAGCACAGGCTGCGGCAAGGCAACGATGCCGATGTCCAGGCTGCCGGCCGCCAGGCGCGCCAGGGCTTCCTCGCTGGTCATCACCGCCACTTGCACGTCGATCTCGGGATGCCGGGCGGCCAGGGTTTCCAGTGCCTGGGGCAAGAGGTGCGCCAGTGGAGGCGCCCAGGCGCACGCGGCCCCCGCGCGTGGCGATCTGGCGCTGCACGGTCTGCAGGAGATCGTCGGCCTCGGCCAGGAGCTGGCGCGCCTTGTCTATCAGCAGGCTGCCCGCCGATGTGGCGGTGACGCCGGCCGGTGCGCGGTGCAATAGACGAGTTCCCAGACGCTCTTCGAGCTGCGCCACATGCAGCGTCACCGTGGGCGGCGCCAGGTGCAGCACCTTGGCGGCGGCGGCGAATGAGCCCAGGTCGGCCACCGTCAGCAGGGTGCGCAGACGGTCCAGATTGATTTCGCGCATGGTGCGGTGTCCCAGGTTGCCAGCAATTCAGGAATCATGAATCCGTAGTTTGTCAGATTCAACTGGCCTGCATGCGGCAGGCGCTGCACCATGCGCTCCACACCCAATCGGAGCAACCCATGACCTCTCTTGTTTTCATCGATGGCGACCAAGGCACCACCGGCCTGCAGGTGCGCGAATGGCTGGCGGATCGGACCGACCTGCGCCTGCTGCAACTGCCGGCCGACCAGCGCAAAAGCACGGCGCACCGGGCCGAGGCGCTCAACGACTGCGACATCGCCTTGCTGTGCCTGCCGGACGAGGCTGCGCGCGAGGCGGTGGCGCTGGTGCGCCGGCCCGGCGTGCGCGTGATCGATGCGAGTTCTGCGCATCGCACCGCGCCGGGCTGGGTCTATGGCCTGCCGGAACTGGAGGCAGGCCAGGCTGAACGCATCGCCCATGCCCGGCGCGTCAGCAATCCCGGCTGCTATCCGACAGGTGCTCTGGCACTGCTCAGGCCCTTGATCGACGCGGGCCTGCTGCCCCCCGACTACCCGCTGGCCATTCACGCGGTATCGGGCTATTCGGGACGGGGCCGCGCAGGACTGCTGGACCATGAGGGCGCTGCCGCCGCCACTGCCGTGCCCCTGCAGGTCTACGGCCTGGGGCTGCACCACAAGCACGTGCCCGAGATCCAGCAGCTTGCTGGCCTGGCCCATGCGCCGGTGTTCGTGCCGGCCTATGGCCACTACCGGCAAGGCATCGTACTGACCATCGCCCTGCATCTGCGGCTGCTGCCCGCCGGTGTGACCGCCCGCAGCCTGCACGCTGCGCTGCAGGCGCGGTACCAGGACCAGCCGTGCATCGAGCTGCAACCCCTGGAGGAGGACGCCGATGCGCAGCGGCTCGATCCGCGTGCGCTCAATGGCAGCAACCGGATGCGGCTCGCGGTGTTCGGACAGCCGCAGGAGCAGCAGGTGCTGCTGACCGCCGTGTTCGACAACCTGGGCAAGGGCGCCGCCGGCGCGGCGGTGCAGAACCTTGATCTGATGCTCGGGCTGCAGCCGATGCTGCAGCCAGGATTCGATGAATCCCTGAGCCTGGTGTGAGCCTGGTGTGAGCGTGGAGTGAGTGCGGTGTGAGCTGCCGGCCTGGGGAAGACGGGGCAAGATCCGGGCAATCCTGCTTCAAGCCTCCACGCCACAGGCCACCGACAGATAGCTTTTCATGCGCGCGCTGGCCCGCTCCGGGTCGGCCAGCGCACCGCAGGCATCGGCCAGCTCGAACACCTTGGCAAAGTGCACGGCCCCGCGTGCAGACTGCATTCCGCCGGCCATGGAGAAGTGCTTCTGGTGGCCATTGAGCCAGGCCAGGAACACGATGCCTGCCTTGTAATGCCGCGTGGGCGCGCAAAAAACCTCGCGCGACAGCGCCACCGTGGGATCCAGCAGTTCCCGGAAGCGTCCGCTGCGGCCCTGGGCCAGTTCGGCCAGCGCCACGGCCGCCACCGGGGCGATGGGGTCGAAGATGCCCAGCAGGCCGTGGGAGTGGCCGCCCTCACCGGCTGCCGTCCCATCGCCGGCCATGAGTTCGGCGTAGTGGAAATCGTCACCCGTGTACATCTTCACGCCCGCAGGCAGCCTGCGGCGCAGCGCCTTCTCCCATTGCGCATCGAGCAGCGATACCTTGATGCCTTCGACCTTGGGCGCCTTCGCTGCGATCAGCGCGGCGACGGTATCGAGGGCCTGCGCCAGGTCCGTACTGCCCCAGTAGCCGCGCAGCGCAGGGTCGAACATCTCGCCCAGCCAGTGCAGCACCACGGGCTGGTCGGCAGCGTCCAGCAGCCGGTCATAGAGTTGCAGATAGTCCTGCGGGCCGCGCGCGGCCTGGGCCAGGGCGCGGCTGGCCATGAGGACCACGGGGCAGCCTTCGGCCTGCACCACGTCCATCTGCTCGCGATAGGCCCCCTCGACCTGTGCCAGCGTGACCCCGGGTTGCGCCGCCAGCTGGTCGGTGCCCGCGCCGCAGGCCAGCTGGCCGCCCACTGCCCGCGCATGGCGCGCGCTGCGCTGGATGAGTTCGCGTGCCGATGGCCAGTCCAGGCCCATGCCGCGCTGGGCCGTGTCCATGGCTTCGGCGACCTTGAAGCCCAGGCGGTACAGATGCTCGCGGAAGGCCAACGTCGCCTCCCAATCGATGGCAGGCGGGCCATCCCAGGGATGCGTGGTTGCCAACGGGTCGATCACCACATGGGCCGCTGCGTAGACGCTGCGGTTGAAGGCAGGGGCCGGGCCCGCGGGAGCGATGGGACTGGCCTTCATGGCCAGTGGCACGAGACGGCCGTCGCTTCGGGGAAGGAGGATCTGCATGGGGGTCTCCTGCCTCAAGCCCGTCGGCCGAGGATGTGGTCGGCAGCCTTCTCGGCCACCATGATGGTGGGAGCGTTGGTGTTGCACGAGGGGATGAAGGGCATCACGGACGCATCGGCCACCCGCAGCCCCTCCATGCCGATGAGCTGCAGTTGCGGCGTCACCACGCTGTACGGGTCGTGCTCGGGGCCCATGCGGCAGGTGCCCACGGGATGGTGGTCGGTCTTGGCATGGGCGCAGGCGTAGTCAGACAGCTCGGCATCGCTGTCCCGATGTCCGCCCGGCAATACCTCGCCGTGCACGTAGCGCTGCAGCGCTGGCTGGCCCAGCAGCTTGCGCGCGAGGCGCAGGCCCTTGATGGACATGGCCCGGTCATGCGGGTCTGCCCAGTAGTTGGGATCGATCAAGGGCGCCGACGCCGGGTCTGCATCCGCGAGCCGGACCGTGCCACGCGAGCGGGGGCGCAGGTAGGCCGTGTTCAGCGTCACGCCCGCGTTCTCCAGCCCGGTCATCCCGGCTTCTATGCCCGAGCCCAGCCCCAGATGGAACTGGATGTCGGGCGAGCGCGCGAGCGCATCGGGGTCGGCATACCAGAAGCCCCCGGTCTCGAAGAGGCTGGAGGCGGCCGGCCCTTTCTTGAGCAGCAGGTACTGCAGGCCCGCCCAGGCCGCGTGCCAGGGGCGCTGGTATTTGTCGTAGGTGTGGTCGCCCGTGCATTCGGCGATCACGAACAGGTCCAGGTGGTCCTGCAGGTTGGAGCCGACACCAGGGAGGTCATGCACAGGCGCCAGCCCCACGCTGCGCAGATGGTCGGCAGGGCCTATGCCGGAGTGCATCAGCAGCCTGGGCGAGCCTATGGCGCCCGAGCAGACGATGACTTCGCGGCTGGCGTGCACGCTGAAAGGCGTGCGGCTGGTGCCCGAGACCGCCTCTACGCCAACCGCGCGCCGGCCCTGCACCAGCACGCGCAGCGCCTGGGTCTGCAGCTGGATGGTCAGATTGGGGCGGCGCATGCGCACCGGATCGATGAAGCCGGTGGCCGCCGACGCACGGCGCGCATTCCACTGCGTGAGCTGGTAGTAGCCCAGGCCCTGCTGCGCGGCGCCGTTGAAGTCGGGGTTGAAGGGCATGCCCATTTCCTGGCCGGCCTGGAAGAAGGCCTCGCAGATGGGCAGCGGGCTGACGGGGCAGGACACGCCCAGCGGGCCGCCGTAGCCGTGGTACTCGTTGGCGAAGCGCTGGTTGTTCTCCGACCGCTTGAAGTACGGCAGCACGTCGCGCCAGGACCAGCCCGTGGCGCCGCCCAGGCGCTCCCAGTCGTCATAGTCTGCCGGCACGCCGCGCGTGTACAGCTGGGCGTTGATGGTCGAGCCGCCACCGATGACCTTGGCCTGCGTGTAGCGCAGCACGCGCTGGTTCAGATGCCGCTGCGGCACGGTCTGCCATCCCCAGGAGCCCCGGCCCCGGGTCATGCGCGCAAAGCCCGCAGGCCAGTGGTACAGAAGATGCGAGTCCCAGCCCCCGGCCTCCAGCAGCAGCACGCGCACCGAGGGGTCGGCGCTCAGCCGGTTGGCCAGCACGCAGCCCGCAGAGCCCGCGCCCGTGATGATGTAGTCATAGCTGTCCATGGTCATCCTCCTCACAGCCGCGCGATGGAGAGCGCGCCATCCACATGCAGCACCGACCCCGTCGCAAACGCCAGCCTGCCGCTGGCCAGCGCGCTGGCGGCCTGCGCCACGTCCTCGGGCCGGCCCCAGCGGCCCATGGGCACAAGGCCCGCAGCGATCAGGCCGTCGTACCGATCGGCAGCACCCGCCGTCATGGCCGTGCGGACGATGCCGGGGCGCAGCTCGAACACGCCAATGCCGTGCGCCGCCAGGCGCAGCGCGAACAGGCGCGTCAGCATGCCCAGGCCGGCCTTGGACAGGCAGTACTCGCCGCGCTCCACCGACGCCATCTCGCCGCTGACCGAGGACACGGTGACGATGGACCGCGCAGCGCCCGAAGACGCAGCCAGCATGCGCTGCGCCACGGCCTGCGTGAAAAAGAAGCTGCCGCGCAGGTTGGTGGCCATCACCCGGTCGAAGTCCTCGGCGCGGATGTCCAGCAGATCGCCGCGGCGCGGCGATCCCATGCCTGCGTTGTTGACCAGGCAGGACGGCACACCGCCCCAGGCGCAGACCGCATCGAGCACACGAGCGTGGTCGTGCACGTCGGCCAGGTCGCCGCGCACACGCAGCGCACGCGCGCCGCAGGCCTGGATCTGCGCGACGCTGGCGCCGTCACTGGCGCCGTCGTCCTGCAGCGTGGTGATGGCCACGTCAAAGCCGTCGTGCGCCAGTTGCAGCGCAATGGCGGCGCCTATGCCCTGGCTGCCGCCGGTGACCAGGGCCACGGGGCGCCGTGCCGTCGATTGCGGATTCATGGCAGCAGCTCCTGAAGGTGGTGACGCAGGTGACTGCCCACGCGCAGGGCCTGGGCCGCCACGGTCAGCGCGGGGTTGACTGCGGCCGAGGACGGGAAGAATCCCGCATCGACCACATACAGGTTGTCCAGCTCCCAGGCCTTGCACTGCGGGTCCAGCGCCGAGGTGGCCGGATCACTCCCAAGGCGCACCGTTCCGCACTGGTGCGACACCACCTCGGTGCCGAAGCCGCGCGACAGCACCAGCGGGTAGCCGGTGCCGCGCAGTATCTGGGCGCAGCGCGCCACCCAACGCTGGTGGGCGCGCAGGTTGGTGCGGTGCCAGTGCAGGTCGATGGCTCCGTCTGCGCGCAGCGTGACGCGGCTGCTGGGGTGGGGCAGGTCCTCGCTTTGCGCGTACCAGTCCACACTGCGCTCGGCCAGCGCGCTGCGCAGCCACCTCGGGGTGCCCGGCAGGGCGGCACGCAGCATGGGCTCGCGGATCTTTCCCAGCAGTTGCAGGCTGCCCAGCGGCGGGCCGCCCGCGCCGTCGCCGAAATAGAAGTCGTGCAGTGCCAGCGTCTTGGGAAAGCGCGTGCGGTTGCGCCTGAACGGGTGCCATGCCATCAGGGCCGTGGTGTTGTGCGTCATGTAGTGGCGGCCCACCACGTCGCTGCCATTGGCCAGGCCGCGCGGATGCCGCGCATTGGCCGAGCGCAGCAGCAGGGCCGCCGAGTTGATGGCGCCGGCACTGAGCACGAACAGCCCCGCCGTGATGCGGCGCGCCACGCCGCGGTCCACCACCTCCGCCGCGACGACGCGCCGCCCCCCCGCATCGGTGAGCAGGCGCTGAACGTGCACGCCGGTGTGCAGCCGCACATTGCGGTGCGCCAGCGCAGGCCGCAGCAGGCAGGTTTCGGCATCGCCCTTGGCCCCCACCATGCAGGGCACGGCGTCGCAATTGGCGCAGCGCCAGCAGTGCCCGCCCGGTCCCAGGTCGATGGCGCAGGGCATGGGAAACGGCCGCAGGCCCTGGGCACGCAAGCGCTGCTCGATGCGCGAAAGCAGCGGCTCGTGCGGCACCGGGGGATGGGCATAGGCCGTGCTGCGCGGCGGCTCCGTGGGGTCGGCGCCGCCCTGGCCGCGCACGCCGAACAGCTGCTCGGCCAGGGCATACCAGGGTTCGAGATCGGCATAGCGCAGCGGCCAGGCGGGCGAGATGCCCTCCTCATGCTCCACCGCCTCGAAATCGCGCTGCCGAAAGCGCAGCATGGCCGTGCCGTAGAACTTGGTGTGCCCGCCCACGAAATAGAACATGCCGGGCCGAAACGCCCGCCCGCTGGCGTACCAGACCTCGTCGGTCTGGTAGCGTCTTTCGGCGAAGACGGCCTCGATGTCCCAGTTCTGCGCCTCGCGCGGCAGCACCGGGCCGCGCTCCAGCACCCATACGCTCGCACCGCTGTCCGCCAGTTGCAGGGCCACGGCCGAGCCGCCCACGCCCGAGCCGATGATGAGCACATCGCAGTCCAGCCCGTTGTGCGCCATGGCGGTCATGCGATCAGCGCCTGGGTGGCGGCATCGAAGCAGACCAGCCGAGACAGGTCGATCAGCAGGCGTGCCCTGTCCCCGGCGCGCAACGGCGCATCGGGCGGCAGCCGCGCGGTGAACGCATGGCCACCGAGCTTCAGCAGGGCCAGCGTGTCCGATCCGGTGGGCTCCAGCAGCTCGACGCGGGCCTCGGCCAGGCCCTGGCCAGGGGCGGCCGGCACGCCTTCGGGCGCCAGGCCCACGGCCTCGGCACGTATGCCGGCAATGACTTCGCTGCCCGCATGGCCCTGCAGCGCGGTGGCCAGCGGCTGCGGCAGGGGCAGGGACTGGCCGCCGATATCGAGGAAGGGACCGCCCTGCCCCTCACCCGCCCCCTCACCCACGCGCGCAGGCAGCAGGTTCATGCGCGGCGACCCCATGAAGCCCGCCACAAAGGTGTTGGCCGGCCGGTTGTAGACCTGCTGCGGCGTGCCCAGCTGCTGCAGCACCCCGCCCTTCATGACGGCGATGCGCGTGGCCAGGGTCATGGCCTCGATCTGGTCGTGCGTGACATAGATGATGGTGGCGCCCAGGCGCTGATGCAGCTTCTTGATCTCGGCGCGCATGTCCACGCGCAGCTGGGCTTCGAGGTTGGACAGCGGCTCGTCGAACAGGTAGAGCTGCGGCTCGCGCGCCAGCGCCCGCCCTATGGCCACGCGCTGGCGCTGGCCGCCCGACAGCTGGCGCGGCTTGCGCCCCAGCAGGTGCTCTATCTGCAGCAGCCTGGACACCTCCTGCACCCGCGCAAGGCGCCGCGACTTGTCCACCTTGCGCATCTCCAGCGGAAAGCCGATGTTGCCCGCCACGGTCATGTTGGGGTACAGCGCATAGGACTGGAACACCATGGAGATGTCGCGCTCGGCCGGCGCCGCGTGGGTGATGTCGCGGCCGCCCAGCGCCAGGCGGCCGCCGCTGGGCGGCTCCAGGCCCGCGATGATGTTCATCAGCGTGCTCTTGCCACAGCCCGACGGGCCGACGAGGACCAGGAATTCGCCCTCCTGCACGGCAATGCTGATGTCCTGCAGGATGCTGGCCGCGCCGAAGCGCTTGTGGATGCGGTCGAGATCAAGGAATGCCATGGAATGCCTCACTGCAAGATGCTGGGCATCAGCCTTTGACGGCGCCGGCCATCAGCCCGCGCACGAAGAACCGGCCCGACACCAGGTACACGGCCAGCGTCGGCAAGGCCGCGATGAACGCCCCCGCGAAGTGGACGTTGTATTCCTTGACGCCGGTGCTGCTGTTGACCAGGTTGTTCAGCGCCACGGTCAGCGGGTAGGAGCTGAAATCGCTGAACGAGGCGCCGAACAGGAACTCGTTCCAGATGCTGGTGAACTGCCATATCGCGGCCACCACGACGATGGGCAGGCTGTTGGGCAGCAGCACGCGCCACAGCAGCCCGAAGAACCCCGCGCCATCCATGCGCGCCGAGCGCACCAGCTCGGCCGGGAAGGCCGCGTAGTAGTTGCGAAAGAACAGCGTGGTGAAGCCTATGCCGTACACCGTGTTGACGAAGACCAGGCCCTTGAGGCTGCCCGCCAGGCCCAGCGCCCCCAGCATCTTGGCCATGGGGATCAGCACGATCTGGAATGGAATGAAGACCGACAGCAAGATGGCGCCGAACAGCAGGTCCGCCCTCCGGAAACGGAACTGGGTCAGGATGCAGCCGTTGAGCGCGCCCAGGGCCGTGGACAGCAGCACGGATGGCACGGCCACCAGGAAGGAATTGAGGAAGAACGGCCGCAGCCCCGTGGCCTGCACGCCGATCTGCGCCGTGCTCCAGGCGCTGCGCCAGGGCGCCAGCGTCCACTGGCCGGGCAGCGCCAGCAGGTGGCCGCTGCGGATCTCGTCGAGCGGCTTGAAGGAATTGGCCAGCATCACATAGACCGGCAGCAGGAAGACCGCCGCCAGCAGGACCAGCGCCGCATACAGCAGCACGCGCCAGGGCTGAAGCCGCCGTGTCACGGACCAGGGTGTGCGCAGCTCAGTCATGGCGACCTCCTGCGCTGCGCATGGCGCCCCAGAGATAGGGCAGGACGATGGCGCCCACGGCCAGCAGCATCAGCACCGAGCTGGCCGCGCCCACGGCCATCTCGTTGCGGGTGAACGAGTACTGGTACATGAACACCGAGGGCAGCCAGGTCGAGCGGCCGGGCCCGCCATTGGTCAGCGCAATCACCAGGTCATAGGACTTGATGGCCATGTGCGCCAGGATCACGAAGGCCGATACGAAAACCGGCCCCAATTGCGGCAGGATGATGCGCCAGTAGACCTGCCAGGTGCGCGCGCCATCGAGCCGCGCCGCATGGATCTGCTCGGAGTCCACCCCGCGCAGGCCCGCCAGGAACAGGGCCATGGCAAAGCCGCTGGTCTGCCACACGGCGGCGATGACCACGCAGTAGATGGCCATGTCGCCGTCCTTGATCCAGCCGAACGCAAAACCCTGCCAGCCCAGCAGGTGCATGGATTTTTCCAGGCCCACGCCGGGGTCGAGCAGCCATTTCCACGCCGTTCCCGTGACGATGAAGGACAGGGCCATGGGGTACAGGAAGATGGAGCGCAGCACGGCCTCGGCGCGGATCTTCTGGTCGATCAGGATGGCCAGTACCAGGCCCAGCGCCATGGCAATGGCGATGTAGAGGCTGGCGAACACCGCGAGGTTGTTCGCCGAGATCTTCCAGTTCTCCAGCCCCAGCAGCCGCGTGTAGGCAGCGGTGCCGGCCCATTCATGGCGCGGCAGCAGGGTCGATGCCGTGAACGACAGATAGACCGTGAACAGAATGCATCCGTACACGCACACCAGCGTGAGCAGCACGCTGGGGCTGAGCAGCAGCCTGGGGAGCCAGCCGGCCTTCATGGCAGGGTCCTCCATCAGTCGGCCAGGGCCGAGGCCAGCTCGGTCACGGCCCTGGCATCGTCGATCTGGCCGTTGAAGTGGCGCGTGACCACGTCATAGATGGCGTTCTTGGCCGATGCGGCCGTCGCATGGCCCAGCGCAATGGAGCCCAGCATGCTGCGCCGGCCATCGGCCTCGGCCACGTCGCGGATGGCCTTTTTGCCGCATTCGTCGAAGGCCGTATCCGCCACGTCCAGGCGCGCAGGCGCCGCACCCTTGACGACATTGAACGCCGACTGAAAGGCCGGCTCCATGATGGCGGCCGCCAGCTTGCGCTGAGCGGCCGCCTTGCCCGCGTCGGACAGCCTGAACATCACGAACTGGTCGGTACTGAAGGCCACCATGCCCTGGGTGCCCGGGAAGCGATAGCAGGCAAAGTCCTTGCCGGGCTGCTTGCCGGCGTTGAGGAACTCGCCCTTGGCCCAGTCGCCCATGATCTGGAAGCCCGCCTTGCCGGCGATGACCATGCCCGAGGCCACGTTCCAGTCGCGCCCCGAAAAATCCTTGTCCACCAGGCTGCGGATCTGCGCCATGCGCTGGAATACCTTGCGCGTGGTCGCCGACCGGATGGTGGCCGGATCGCGCTCGATGAAGGCCTTGCGGTAGTAGTCGGCGCCGCCCGTGGACAGGGCCACGCTGTCGAACACGATGGCCTCCTGCCAGGGCTGGCCGCCATGGGCGATGGCGATGAAGCCGGCCTGGCGCACCTTGCGCGCCGCCGTGATGAATTCGTCAAAGCTCGCTGGCTCGGCCGTCACGCCCGCCTGGGCCAGCACCTGCCGGTTGGCCCACAGCCAGTTGGTCGAATGGATGTTGACCGGCGCCGCGATCCAGCGGCCCTGGTAGCGCGAGAATTTCTGCACCTCCTGCGGCACGCTTTTGTCCCAGCCCTCGCGCGCGGCCAGGGCATCCAGGTCGGCGACCACGCCCTGGCCGCCCCAGTCCAGGATGTCGAAGCCCAGCATCTGCACCGCCGTGGGCGGGTTGCCCGAGGTCACGCGGGCGCGCACCGCCGTCATGGCCGCCTCGCCGCCGCCACCGGCCACGGGCATGTCGTTCCAGCGCACGCCCTGCTTTTCCAGCCCGCTCTTGAGCAGGTTCAGCGCAGCGGCCTCGCCGCCAGCGGTCCACCAGTGCAGGACCTCGACGCTCTGCCCGGCCATGGCGGCCGGCGGTGTGGCAAGGGCCATGGCCATCGCCATGGCAGTCAGTGGCCGCTTCATGCCGTGTCTCCTTCGTGGATGGGCAGATACCAGTGGCTGCGCGCACCCAGGTGCATGTGCAGGGTCTTGGCCTGGGTGTAGTCCTCGGCGGCACGGCGGCCCAGCTCTCGGCCCAGGCCGCTTTGGCGGTAGCCGCCGAAAGGCAGCTCGGCATGGCCTTCGAGGAAGGTATTGACCCAGACCGTGCCGGCCTTGATGCGCCGCGCCGCCGCCAGGCAGGTGCTGAAGTCACGGCTCCAGACGGCGGCCGACAGGCCGTAGAGCGTGGCGTTGGCCAGGTCGATCGCATCGTCCAGGTCCTCGAAGACCAGCACCGCGAGCACGGGCCCGAAGACCTCCTGCCTGGCAATGGCCATGTCCGGCGTCACGCCGGCCAGCACCGTGGGCCCCACATACAGGCCCGGGCGCGCCATGCGGCCGCCGCCCAGCACCACGCGGGCGCCGGCCTGGCGCGCGGCCTCGATGTGGGTGAGGATGGCGTCCAGCTGGCGCTGCGTGGTGATGGCGCCCACCTGCACGCCCTGGTCCAGCGGATCGCCCACGCGCACCTGCCGAGCGCGCTCGGCCACGGCGGCCACGAAGCGCTCGGCGATGGCCGCCTGCACCAGCACGCGGCTGCCGCTGTTGCAGCACTGGCCGGCATTGAAGTGCATGCCCAGCACCGTGGCATCGACGGCCGCCTCGAAGTCGCAGTCGGCAAAGACGATCTGGGGGTTCTTGCCGCCCAGCTCCAGGGACAGCTTCTTGAGGGTCTGCGCCGAAGCTGCGGCCACCTTCCGGCCTGTTTCCGTGGAGCCCGTGAAGGACAGCATGTCGATGTCCGGGTGCGCGGCCAGGACCTCGCCGACAGCGCCACCGCCGCCTGGCAGGATGTTGACGGCACCGGGCGGCAGGCCGGCGTTCATGAGGATCTCGCCCAGCATCAGCGTGGTGGCCGATGTTTCCTCGGCCGGCTTGACCACGGCCGTGCAGCCGGCGGCCAGCGCAAAGGGCAGCTTCTGGCTGACGATGAGCAGGGGAAAGTTCCAGGGCGTGACGATGCCGACCACGCCCAGCGGCTCGCGCAGCACCACACCCAGCGTCTGCTCGCCCAGCGTGTCATAGCTGTCGCCATGCAGGTTGCGCGCCAGTGCGGCGGCGTAGTGCCACAGGTCGGCCGCCGCGCCCACCTCGTCCAGCGACTGGGCCAGCGGCTTGCCGGTCTCCAGCGTCTCCATACGCGCCAATTCCTGCCTGCGGTCCAGCAGGCATTCGGCCACGGCACGCAGCACGCTGGCGCGCTGCGCACCCTTCATGCGGGGCCAGGGCCCGTGGTCCGCAGCGCGGCGTGCTGCGGCAATGGCACGCGCGGCATCGGCCCGCCCGGCCCGCGCATGGATGCTGGCCACGGTGCCGTGGGCCGGGGAGCGGCGTTCCAGCGTCGCGCCGTCGGCCGCATCGGCCCAGGCGCCATCGATGAGCAGCCGGCCATGGAACGGGGGCCTGTGGATGAGGCCGGTCATGGCCCCTGCATTCACTGCAGTTGCATGGGCTGGAGGCGGGTTCGCGGCAGTCATGGTGGCGGTCTCCTTGGGTGGTTCAGGGGGCAAGGGCGGGACGGCGAATCAGCAGGTCGGCAGGTCGGCGCAGATTCAGCGGCCCAGGTAGCGCGGCACGCGCTTTTCCTTGAAGCTGAGCAGGCCTTCGGCTGCATCGGCCGTGCTCGCGGCCAGGGCTGCGGCCATGGCTTCCAGTGCGGCGGGTGCGTCTTCGCCGGCGGCGGCATTGATCAGTTGCTTGGTCAGCTGCAGTGCCACGGGCGCCTGGCCTGCCATGTCGTGGGCCAACGCAGCAGCGCGCAGGCCCAGTTCGCTGGCCGGCACCCGTTCATGCACCAGCCCGCAGGCCAGCGCCTGATCGGCGGACAGCCGCACGCCGCCCAGGGCCAGGTACTTCGCGTGGCCGGGGCCGATCAGCCGCACCAGCCGCTGCGAGCCGGACCAGCCGGGACAGGTGGCGATCGATGCCTCTGGCAGCGCGAACTGGGCCGTATCGACGGCGATGCGCACATCGCTGGTGATGGCCAGCTCCAGCCCGCCGCCGAACGCATGGCCGTTGAGCGCCGCAATCACGGGCTGGCGCAGCCGCGCCCACCGGTCAAACACCTGGTGGCCACGGCGCACCCACTGCCGCCACATGTCCAGCGGCTGCAGCGCGGCCCAGGCATGAATGTCAGCGCCCGCGCAAAAGGCCCTGTCGCCACGGCCGGTCAGCACCACGGCACGGATGGCGCCATCGGCCTCGATCTCGCGCGCCATGTGCTCCAGTGCGTCAAGCATGCAGGGGGTCAGCGCGTTCAGCCGTGCGGGCCGGTCTATCGTGACCTGGGCCACGGGGCCCTGGCGCACCAGTTGAACCAGGGTCTCAGCCACGGCGGACCTCCCGGGCCTGCAGGGCCAGGCCAAAGGGCGCATCGTGGAACAGGCGCTCATCCATACGCCGCAGGTCGGGCGCCACCTGCAGCGCCATGCCGGCCTGCTCCAGCACATCGCGCTGCAGGTCCACGCCGGGCGCGATCTCGCGCACGACCAGGCCCTGGTCTTCGAGGTCGATGACGCAGCGCTCGGTCACATAGCGCACCCGCTGCCCGCGCTGGCGCCCGACCAGGCCGCTGAAGCTGATGTGCTCGGCCATGCCGACGAACTTGCGCGTGCCGCCCTCCTCGAGGATGTCCAGCCGCCCGTCTCCCACGCGCAGCCTGGCGCCGGCCGTGAAAAGTCCGCAGAAGACGATGCGCCGCGCATGGGCCGTGATATCCACAAAGCCGCCGCAGCCGGCCGTCAGATAGGGCCTGGCCCCCAGCCGCGAGACATTGACGCTGCCATCGCCATCCACCTGCAGGAAGGACAGCAGCGTCACATCGAAGCCCCCGCCCTGGAAATAGGTGAACTGCTGGGGCGAGGCCACGATGGCATCGGCATTGGCCGCGCAGCCAAAGGCAAAGCCCAGCAGCGGCATGCCGCCGACGGCGCCCTGCTCTATGACCCAGGTCACCTCGCCATGCAGGCCCTCCTCGAGCAGGATGCGCGGCACATTGGCCGCAATGCCAAAGCCCAGGTTGGCGGCATGCCCGTGCGCCAGCTCCATGGCGGCGCGGCGCGCAATCACCTTCTCGGGCCCCCAGGCCTGGGGCTCGAAGCCGGACAGCGGTTGCGCAACCTCCCCGCTGATGGCCGGGTCATACGCCGTCTGCGTGGTCTGCCACTGATCGGCATCGACCACCACATGGTCCACCAGATGGCAGGGGACGTGGACATCGTGCGGCCTCAGGTGGCCGGCCCTGACGATGCGCTTGACCTGGGCGATGACGATGCCGCCGTTGTTGCGTGCGGCCATCGCCTGCTCCAGCGCGCCCAGCAGCGCGCCTTCGTGCTCATAGCCCAGGTTGCCGCGCTCATCGGCCGTGGTGGCGCGCAGGACGGTCACGTCGGGCGCCACAGCGGGAAAGAACAGCCAGTCGCGCCCGTCGAAATGCTGCAGGCGCACTACCGGATGGCGGCTGGCCGGCTCGTTCATCGCGCAGCCCTGCTGTGCGGGATCGACAAAGGTGCCCATGCCCGCCTGGGTCAGCACGCCCGGGCGCCGCGCAGCCGCCTCGCGGTGCATGTCGAACAGGATGCCGCTGGGAATGTTGTAGGCCTGGATCTGGTTGTCCACCACCATGCGCCAGATCGCAGGCATGGGCAGCGAGGACGGGCCGCTGGGATACGAGCCGGCCAGGACACGCGACAGCAGCCCGGGCCGGGCCAGATGGTCCATTCCCTTGATGCCGTACATATCGCCGGCCGCAATCGGGTGCAGCGTGGTCAGGTTGCGCGGAGCACCCTCGCGTTCGAAGCGCTCGCCAATGGCGGCCAGCACCTTGTCGGGGCAGCCCAGCCCGCTGGACGAGCTCACGCTGACGATGTCGCCGTCGCGCAGCAAGGCTGCAGCCTGTGCGGCGGTGATGTGCTTGCTCATGCGGCTGCCCCCCATTCCCGTGCAAGGGGATTGGCTATGGGCACGGCCCGGCCCGTGCGGCAGGCCTGGGCCATGGCCACCGCCGCCGCCAGCGAGCGCACGCCGTCCTCGCCGGTGGCGGCAGGCAGGCCTTCGCCACGCAGCGCGGCGCAGAACGCGGCCACCCCATGCGCGTAGAGACCGTGGTGCTCCACGGCAATGGCCTGCTCGCCGGCCCCATTGCGCAGCAGCACCTCGCCGCCCGGCCGCTGCGTCATCACATCGCGCCCGATGAGCGAGCCCGAGGTGCCATGGATCTCGATGCCGGTTCCCGCATGCGCCACGGTGAATGCCGCATGCAGTTGCGCCAGCACGCCGTTGTCCAGCCGCAGCACGGCCATCACGCCGTCCGCCACGCCGTTGCGGGACAGCGGTCCTTGCTGCTCCAGCGCCACCGCCTCCACCGGCTCAGCCCCCAGGATGAAGCGCAGCGCATCCACGTCATGCACGCCGATGTCGAGGATCGCGCCACCGGCCTCGGGCCGCTCCAGCCGCCAGCCCTGCACAGAGGGCGGCAGCTCGATGGCGTGGAAGACGCGCGCAAACAGCGGCTGGCCCACGGCGCCATCGCGCACCAGCCCGCGCATCCTGCGGTGCGTTGCCGCGTTGCGCAGGTGGTGGTTGGTGCCCAGCACCACGCCTGCGGCCCGGCATGCCCTCACCATGTCCAGCGCCTGCTGCACGGTCAGCGCCAATGGCTTCTCGCACAGGACATGCTTGCCGGCCGCTGCCGCAGCAAGGACCTGGGCGTGGCGCAGTTCGTTGTCGGAGCTGACGTAGACCACCTGGACTGACGGGTCGGCCAGCATGGCGGGCACCGAGTCGTAGGCGCGGGCAATGCCCTGCTCGGCAGCAAACTGCGCCGCGCGCTTTGCACTGCGGCTGGCGACCGCCGCCACCGTGTGCCCGCGCTGCGCGCGGATGGCACCGATCATGTGATCGGCAGCAATGGTGCTGGCCCCTATCAATCCCCAACCGACCTCGCTCATGGTCTCCCTCCCTGTATTTATGATTTCTATTGGAACGTTCTAATTGATTATTGGAACGTTCCAAAAGAAGATCAAGCACAATCGCGCCGACCCAGGGAAAACACCGAACCATGATGAACAAGCCCCCTTCCGTGCGCGCCGTGACCATCCTTGACGTGGCGGCTGCGGCCCAGGTCTCCAAATCAACGGTGTCGCTGGTGCTCAAGGGCAGCCCCCTGATTCCGGCCGAGACATCGGAGCGCGTGCGTGCAGCGGCAGCGCAGCTCGGCTACGTCTACAACCGCCGCGCCGGAGAGCTGCGGCGCCAGTCGTCCAACATGGTCGGTGTCGTGATCAACGACCTGATGAACCCCTTCTTTGCCGAGGTGCTGGCGGGGCTGGAGCGCAGGCTGGCCGATGCCGGCTTCATCACGCTCATGGCCCACACCAGCGAAAGCCTGGAGCGCCAGCAAAAAGTGCTGACCACCATGCGCGAGCACAACGCGGCCGGCATTGCGCTGTGCCCGGCGCTGGACACGCCGGCCTCGCTGGCGCAGGACCTGCAGTCATGGGGCATTCCCCTGGTGGTCATGATCCGCACGCTGGGCGAGGGAAGCTACGACTTCGCAGGCGCCGACAACGCCCATGGCGTGATGGCGGCCACGCGCCACCTGCTGGCGGCCGGGCATCGCCGCATCGGTTTTCTGGGAGGGCTGGACGGCCTGATGCTGGAGCAGCGCCTGAGCGGCTGCAGGGCCGCCTTTGCCGATGCGGGCCTGGCTTTCGATGAAGACCTGGTTTTCTCCGCCAGCCCCACGCGCACGGGAGGGCATGACGCCATGCGCAGCCTGCTGGCCGCGCAGCCAGCCATCAAGGCGGCCATCTGCTACAACGATCTGGTGGCCTTTGGCGCACTGTCTGCCCTGGACGAAAACGGACTGCGCGCAGGCAAAGACTTCGCGCTCATGGGCTTCGACAACGTGTTCGATGCCGCGCATTCCCATCCCCCCCTGAGCACGGTGGACGTGCGCCCCGCCGAGCTTGGCGAACAGGCTGCCACCTTGCTGCTGGCACGCATGGCCCATCCGGGCCAGCCCCGCCAGCAGTTGTTGGCCAGGCCCAAGCTGGTGCTGCGCCAGTCAGCCTGAAGACCGCGGCTCGGTCGGAACTGGCCCGGATACCGACTGGCTCCACCGCGCTGAGCGGGATGCGCTCTGGCCTGCCGGCTTTTGATGAACCAGGCTCATGGTTTCATGAGATAAGACCACTTTACTTCATCGATTGCCGTCCATAACATCCGCACCTATTGCTTGCCCGCAGTTTTCGGCAAGGGCATGAATCAGGTCGCAGATCACAATGAACCAAGAACTCAGCTTCCATCTCAAGCGCATTCGTTTCGATGAAGACTATCAACCATCGGACAGCACGCGCATTACCACCAACTTTGCCAATCTGGCCCGTGGCGATTGCCGGCAGCAGAACCTGCGCAACACGCTGAGGATGATTGACAACCGCTTCAACGACCTGGCCCACTGGGACAATCCCACGGGAGATCGCTACTCGGTGGAGCTCGAGATCATCTCGGTCGAAATGGGAATTGGCGCCAGAAACGGCCTTGGTGCGTTTCCGTTGATCGAGATATTGAAGACCAGCATCCTCGACAAGAAGAACCACAAGCGCATAGACGGCATCGCAGGGAACAATTTCTCCTCCTACGTGCGCGACTACGATTTCAGCGTTGTGCTTGCGCAGTACAACGCCAACCGATCCGAATTCGGCACCCCCGATGATTTTGGCGACTTGCATGGGAAGCTGTTCAGGCAATTTTCCAGTTCAGGCACCTACAGGCAGCACTTCGACAAGCCGCCCGTCATCTGTATCAGCGTGTCCACCAGCAAGACCTACCAGCGCACCGGAAACCGGCACCCCATACTGGGCATCGAGTATCGGCAGAGCGAGTTCTCCTCGACCGACCGGTATTTCGAGAAGATGGGAATGCAGGTTCGCTTCTTCATGCCTCCAAATGGCGTTGCGCCACTGGCCTTCTACTTTCACGGCGACCTGCTGAACGACTATACGAATATCGAGCTGATCGGCACGATCAGCACCATGGAGACCTTCCAGAAGATTTATCGCCCCGAAATCTACAACGCGAATTCTGCAGCCGGGATGCTCTATCAACCCAGCCTGAAGAATCACGATTACTCGTCGACGCAGATTGTCTATGACCGGGAAGAGCGCAGCCAGTTGGCTGTCAAGCAGGGCAAGTTTGCAGAGCAGCACTTCATCAAGCCGTACAAGAATGTGCTTGAGCAATGGGCTGCCGATTTCGCCCTGTAGCCACCCGCCGCCATGCCTGCCATGGCACCCAATCCGTGGCGGGCCGGGAAAACCGTCCCGGAGCACGCCCGCCATACCCCTGTTTGATTTGAAGGAATTCCCAGATGTTCGAAACCTCGATCGCCGGCAGCCTGCCCAAGCCCGCCTGGCTGGCTGAAACCAACAAGCTCTGGCCCCAGTGGAAGGCCGAAGGCGATGCGCTTCGCCAGGCCAAGGCCGATGCAACCCTGCTGTGGATCAAGGCCCAGGAAGACGCAGGCCTGGACATCGTGTGCGACGGCGAGCAGTCGCGCCAGCACTTCGTGCACGGCTTCCTGGAGCAGGTCGAGGGCATCGACTTCGAGAACAAGGTGAAGATGGGCATCCGCGACAACCGCTACGACGCGATGGTGCCGCAGGTGGTGTCGGCCCTGCGCCTGAAGGGCCGCGTGCATGCCTTCGAGGCCCAACTGGCACGCGCGCACACCAGGAAGAAGCTGAAGTTCACGCTGCCCGGCCCCATGACCATCGTCGACACCGTGGCGGACCGCTTCTATGGCGACAGGGTGAAGATGGCCTTCGCCTTCGCCGAGCTGCTCAACCAGGAGGCCCTGGCGCTGCAGGCCGACGGCGTGGACATCATCCAGTTCGACGAGCCCGCCTTCAACGTCTACATGAAGGACGCCGCCGACTGGGGCGTGCAGGCGCTGGAACGTGCGGCGCAGGGCCTGACCTGCACGACGGCCGTGCATATCTGCTACGGCTACGGGATCAAGGCCAATACGGACTGGAAAAGCACCCTGGGCGATGAATGGCGCCAGTACGAGACGGTGTTCCCCGCGCTGGCCAGGAGCCGCATCGACCAGGTGAGCCTGGAGTGCATCCACTCCCACGTGCCGCCCGACCTGATGAGGCTGCTGGCCGGCAAGGACGTGATGGTCGGCGTGATCGACGTGGCCAGCGACGTGGTCGAGACCCCCGAAGAGGTGGCCGACACCATCGGCCGGGCGCTGGAGTTCGTGCCGAAGGAGCGGCTGTTCCCCTGCACGAACTGCGGCCTCGCACCCATGGGCCGCGACGTGGCGTGGCGCAAGCTGCAAGCGCTGGCAGCAGGCACGCGGCTGGCAAAGGAGCGGTTGGCCGCTGCGTAAGTCGCGCCCGGCCGCCACGCCGGGCTACCCAGGGCTGCGATGGATCTGCAATGCGGCAGAACAAAAACCCCAGCGCACCCTGCATCAAAGGGCTTGTTCGTCCGGACCGGGCCAGCCCCGCCAGCCATTGCTGGCTACACGTCGGCTGGTACAGCGGGCGAGCCTGAGTCAACCTGGGCCAGCCGTGCCGCCCACCATCTCCCGCACCCAGCCCGGCAGCTCGACGGCCTTCTGCCTGGGAAAGTCCACCCAGATGACGGTGCCGCCACCGGCCGCGCAGATCACGCCGGGTTCGGAGACGCGTTCCATGGTTCCCCAGGTCTCGAAGGTGGTGCGGCCGGGGTCGCTGACATACATCTTGAGCAGTACTTCGTCGGGATAGGCCAGCTGCTGGTGGAAGTTGCAAAAAGCATTGACGATGACCGGCCCCTGCCCGCCCGGCGTAGGCTCCATGCCCGCTTCAACCATCCAGTCGATGCGGGCAGTCTCTAGATAGCGGAAGTACATGGCGTTGTTGACATGGCCCATGGCGTCCATGTCGCCCCAGCGCACTTTGAATCGCATCTCGTGAACCCATTTTTTATATTCTGGAATCTCTATGCGCATGCCTGCAGTCTCCTTGTTGTAGCGCCACCGCAAGGCACCATGCCCCGCAGCCCCCGGTCACTGTGCAGCAGGGCGGATTCCCGCGCTGTCACCTATCAGCAACGGCAGGGTCCAAGCACGTCATAGAATCCACCGCATTGCGGCTTTTGCGCTGCAACCGAACAAACGTTCGGTCTGCCGACCATCCTGTTTTTCAATATCCAAGCGAGACACCCCGATGACGAACGAAGAAATCCTGGCCCAGTACGGGCCGCGCGAAGCCATGGAATACGACGTGGTGGTGGTCGGCGGCGGCCCCGGCGGGCTGGCCACGGCCATCCGCCTCAAGCAGCTGGCGGCCGAAAAAGGCCAGGATGTCTCCGTCGTCGTGCTGGAAAAGGGGTCGGAACCCGGTGCCCACATCCTGTCGGGCGCCATCATGGACCCGCGTGCGCTGACCGAGCTGATCCCTGACTGGAAGGAAAAGGGCGCGCCCCTGACCCAGCCCGTCACCGATGACGCCATGGTCTTCCTGGGCGAGAAATCCGCCCTGCGCACGCCCAACTTCCTGCTGCCGGCCTGTTTCCAGAACCATGGCAACTACATCGTTCGCCTGGGCTACGTGGTCAAGTGGCTGGGCGAGCAGGCCGAGGCACTGGGCGTTGAAATCTTCCCGGGCTTTGCTGCCGCCGAGGTGCTCTACAACGAGGACGGTTCGGTCAAGGGCGTGGCCACCGGCAACATGGGCATCGGCAAGGACGGCGAGCCCACGGGCGAGTTCCAGCTGGGCATGGAGCTGCACGCCAAGTACACGATCTTTGCCGAAGGCTCACGCGGCCATCTGGGCAAGCAGATCATCGCCAAGTACCAGCTGGACGCCGGCAAGGACCCGCAAAGCTACGGCCTGGGCATCAAGGAGCTGTGGGAAATCGACCCGGCACGCCACAAGCCCGGCTTCGTGATGCACACGGCCGGCTGGCCCATGGACAGCAAGACCTACGGCGGCGCCTTCCTCTACCACCTGGACGACAACAAGGTCACGCTGGGCTTCATCACGGGCCTGGACTATGCCAACCCCTACCTGAGCCCCTTCGAGGAATTCCAGCGCTGGAAGACCCATCCCAACATCCGCTACTACCTGGAAGGCGACGAGTCCAAGGGCATCAAGCCGGCCAAGCGCCTGGGCTACGGCGCGCGCGCCATCACGGCCGGCGGCCTGCTGTCCCTGCCCAAGTTCGTGTTCCCGGGCGGCGCGCTCGTGGGCTGCGACGCAGGTTTCCTGAACGTCAGCCGCATCAAGGGCAGCCATGCCGCCATCAAGACCGGCATGCTGGCCGCCGAGGCCGCCTATGACGCCATCGTCGCGGGCCGCCAGGGCGACGAGCTGGGCGCCTATGTAGAGGCCTTCGAGAACAGCTGGCTGTACGAAGAGCTGAACAAGTCGCGCAACTTCAAGGCCTGGTTCAAGAAGGGCCTGACCACGGCCACGCTGATGAACGGCATCGAGCAGTTCGTGCTCAAGGGCAACATCCCCTGGACGCTGCACCGCGACAAGCCCGACCACGCCTACCTGAAGCCGGCGGCCGAGTGCAAGCCCATCGACTACCCCAAGCCCGATGGCAAGCTGACCTTCGACCGCCTGTCCAGCGTCTTCATCAGCAACACCAACCACGCCGAAGACCAGCCCGCCCACCTGACGCTCAAGGACGCCTCGGTGCCCGTGGCCATCAACCTGGCCAAGTACGCAGGCCCCGAGCAGCGCTACTGCCCAGCCGGCGTCTACGAGTTCGTGGACGACACGGCCCAGGGCGGCAAGCGCCTGCAGATCAACGCCCAGAACTGCGTGCACTGCAAGACCTGCGACATCAAGGACCCCACGCAGAACATCGTCTGGGTCACGCCCGAAGGCGGCGGAGGGCCGAACTACGCGGGCATGTGATCCGCGCGCCACACCGGCCCTTCTCTGAAGCCTGCCCAAGCCTGCTTGTGCAGGCTTTTTCTTTGAGCCTCGTCAAAGCAACATCGGTGCAGAAAGCATAGAAGGCCATCCGAAATGCCATCGCACGCAATAAAAATGCACGGCAAAGCCAAAAACAGGCCCTTGAAGACGCAAACCTGCATCGCCAAACCTGTCCAAGACGCATGAAAAAGTTGCACCTAGGGCATTCCCCGCAGATTTCATGCCAATTTTTAGATACAAACCTATAGGTGAAAACCGGGTCGTCCAAACGCCAAGGCGTACAGGGCGGCTGCAGTAGACTTTGCCGCGAAGCGCCGCGACCGTCCTGTGCGGCCTTCTGCTGAGCAAACAGGAACAACCACAAGCACGTTGGAGATACACGTATGAAGCACTTGTCTTGGGCGCCCCTGGGCGCGCTGGCCCTGGCAATTTCCGCCATTGCGGGCGGCGCCCACGCCGCTGACGAGAAGTCGGTCGCAGTGACCGCCATCGTCGAGCATCCTGCACTCGACGCCGTGCGCGACGGCGTGCAGGCCGCGCTCAAGGAAGCAGGCTACGAAGCCGGCAAGAACCTCAAGTGGCAGTACCAGAGTGCCCAGGGCAACACCGGCACGGCCGCGCAGATCGCTCGAAAGTTCGTGGGCGACAAGCCTGATGCCATCGTCGCCATCGCCACGCCCTCGGCCCAGGCCGTGGTCGCCGCCACCAAGACCGTGCCCGTGGTGTTCTCCGCCGTGACCGACCCCGTGGCCGCCAAGCTGGTGCCCAGCTGGGAGCCTTCCAAGAACAACGTGACCGGCGTGTCCGACCTGCTGGCCCTGGACAAGCAGATGGAGCTGGTCAAGCAGGTCGTGCCCAACGCCAAGCGCGTGGGCATGGTCTACAACCCCGGCGAGGCCAACTCCGCCGTGGTGGTCAAGGAACTCAAGACCCTGCTGCCCAAGCTGGGCATGACCCTGGTGGAAGCCGCCGCTCCCCGCTCCGTGGACGTCAGCAGCGCTGCGCGCAGCCTGGTCGGCAAGGTCGATGTGATCTATACCAACACCGACAACAACGTGGTCTCGGCCTACGAGTCGCTGGTCAAGGTCGGCCAGGACGCCAAGATCCCGCTGGTGGCCTCGGACACCGACTCCGTCAAGCGCGGCGCCGTGGCGGCCCTGGGCATCAACTACCGCGATCTGGGCGAGCAGACCGGCCGCATGGTGGTGCGCATCCTCAAGGGCGAGAAGCCCGGCGATCTCAAGACCGAAGTCAGCACCAAGATGGAGCTGTTCGTGAATCCGGGCGCCGCCGAGAAGCAGGGCGTCAAGCTGTCCGACGCACTGGTCAAGTCGGCCGCCCAGGTGATCAAGTAATACCCGGGGTTTGCCTGCCCGGGACCAACCCGGGCAGTGCGCCCACGGTGGCAGGCGCCATGGCAACATGGCCCTGCCCTTTTTTTAAGTCGTTTTCCGTTCCCACGCGCCTGTCGCTCTTCCTATGTCCCTCTTTTCATTGCTCGGTGCCGTCGAGATCGGCCTGATCTTCAGCCTGGTGGCGCTGGGCGTCTTCATCTCGTTCAGACTGCTGCGCTTTCCCGACCTCACGGTGGACGGCAGCTTTCCGCTGGGCGGCGCCGTCTGCGCCATCCTGATTTCCACGGGCACCAATCCCTGGCTGGCCACGCTGGCCGGCACGGCCGCTGGCGCCGTCGCGGGCCTGATCACGGGCTGGCTCAATGTGCGCCTGAAGATCATGGACCTGCTGGCCTCCATCCTGATGATGATCGGCCTGTATTCGGTCAACCTGCGCATCATGGGCGGCCCCAACGTGCCGCTGATCAACGAGACCACGCTGTTCACCCTGCTGCAGCCCGACAGCGTGGCCGACTATGTGATGCGCCCGCTGATCCTGTTCGTCATCGTCGTGCTGGCCAAGCTGGGCCTGGACTGGTTCTTCGCCACCGAACGGGGCCTGGCCATCCGCGCCACGGGCTCCAACGCCCGCATGGCACGCTCGCAGGGCGTGAACACCGGCGCCATGATCCTGCTGGGCATGGCGATCTCCAACGGCCTGGTCGGCCTGGCCGGCGCGCTGTTCGTGCAGACCCAGGGCGGCTCGGACATTTCCATGGGCATCGGCACCATCGTCATCGGCCTGGCTGCCGTGATCGTGGGCGAGTCCATCCTGCCTTCGCGCCGCATCGTCTGGGCCACGCTGGCCGTGGTGGTGGGCGCCATCGTGTACCGCTTCTTCATTGCAGCGGCCCTCAACAGCGATTTCATCGGCCTCAAGGCCCAGGATCTGAACCTTGTCACCGCGCTGCTGGTGACCGTCGCCCTGGTGATCCCCCAACTGAAGCGCAAATTTGCGCAAAGGAAATGACACCCCCTGAGCGGCTATGCCGCTTCCCCCTCTCTACTCGCTGCGCGAGGGAGGGGAACGACGCCATCGCTGCGGGGCGGCCCTTGCTCGGCGTCCCTGAGTTTGGACCGCGTCAGTTCAAGCACCACGCCTTGAGCGACTGAACGAAGAAATACCGGAGATTGCACTCATGCTGAGCGCACAACAACTCGAAATCACCTTCAACCCCGGCACGCCCATCGAAACGCGGGCGCTGCGCGGCATGTCGCTGGACATTCCCGACGGCCAGTTCGTCACCGTCATCGGCTCCAACGGCGCCGGCAAGTCCACCTTCCTGAACGCCGTCTCGGGCGACCTGTCCGTGGACAAGGGCCGCATCGAGATCGCCGGCCAGGACATGACGCGCCTGCCCGTGTGGGCACGTTCCGAGCGCGTGGCCCGCGTCTTCCAGGACCCCATGGCGGGCACCTGCGAGGACCTGACCATCGAGGAAAACATGGCCCTGGCCCAGCGCCGCGGCACCTTCCGCCGCCTGAGCCGCGCCGTCAAGGCCGAGATGCGCGACAACTTCCGCGAACGCCTGTCCATCCTGGGCCTGGGCCTGGAAAACCGCCTGACCGACCGCATCGGCCTGCTCTCTGGCGGCCAGCGCCAGGCCGTGAGCCTGCTGATGGCGGCGCTGCAGCCTTCGCGCATCCTGCTGCTGGACGAGCACACCGCCGCGCTCGACCCGCGCACGGCCGACTTCGTGCTGCAGCTGACGGCGCGCATCGTCTCCGAGGCCAAGCTCACCACCATGATGGTCACCCACAGCATGCGCCAGGCGCTGGACGTGGGCGAGCGCACGGTGATGCTGCACCAGGGCCAGGTGGTGCTCGACGTCAGCGGCGAGGAACGCGCCCGCATGGACGTGCCCGACCTGCTGCAAATGTTCGAGAAGGTGCGCGGCGAAAAGCTGGCAGACGACGCGCTGCTGCTGGGCTGAACGCCCCGCACTCCAGGAAACAAGGGGCGCTACGGCGCCCTTTGTTCATGGGATGGCTACGGGCTGGCTAAACCCACACGTCGTTCAACGCCGTCCTCTCGCCGCCTTCCTCCCCGGTGTTCAGCACACCGCGCGGCTCGATCAGCATGAGGCGGGCTTCCCGCTCGGCGCTGGGCCTGTGCTCCGTGCCTTTGGGGACCACGTAGAGCTCGCCCTGGCGCAGCAGCACATGGCCATCACGGAAGTCGATGCGCAGCTCGCCGTCCAGCACCAGGAAGGCTTCATCCGTTTCGGCATGCGAGTGCCAGATGAACTCGCCCTGCACGCGCACGATCTTGAACTGGTAGTCGTTCATTTCGGCAACGACGCGGGGGCTCCACTGGCCGGTGAAGCGGCTGAATTTGTCGGGGAAATTGATGGCCTCGCAGGGGCGGTTTTCAACGGGGAACGTCATGGGCAGACCTTATGAAAGCGTGTGAAGCCTCCATGCTAGGAAGCGCCTTCCCTGCGGTCTTGCACGATCGTGCAGCTCAGGCCGCGCCCAGGCGCCTGAGCCAGCGTGCGGGCGGCACGCCATAGGCCATGGCGAACTGGCGCGCCATGTGGCTCTGGTCGAAGAAGCCGGCCTGCAGTGCAGCATCGGCCACGCCCTGCCCCGCCAGCAGCAGGCGCCGCACGGTGTCCAGCCGGCGCATGCTCAGGTAGCGGTAGGGGCTGGTGCCGTAGAGCGCGCGGAAATCCCGGCACAGCCGCCAGCGGTCCAGGCCGCTGGCCCGGGCCAGGTCCTCCAGGGTCACGCCCTGCACCAGCGCGTCGTGGATGCAGGCGCGGGCGCGCTCCACGGCCCCCAGGTCCGGCAGGCGCCGGACGTTGCGCCGGCCCGCCACGGCGTCCAGCGCCCATGCCAGGTCGTAGAGGGCATCGTCGCGTGCCAGCGGCTCCAGGTCTTCATCCAGGCCCTGCAGCAGCGGCAGCAGCGCGGCCTTGAGCCGCGGATCGGCAGACAGCCCGCCCTCGACAAAGGGCAAGGGCCTGCCGCCCAGCACCTGCTGGATCAGGGCCGGCTCCACATAGACCATGCGGTAGCGAAAGCCTGCGTCGGTGCCCGCGTGGCCGTCATGCAATTCGTCAGGGTGCAGCACCATGGCACCGCCCGGCAGGCTGTGCCGCTGGCTGCGGCGGTAGGCAAAGCTTTGCACGCCGGACAGCGTCAGGCCCAGTGCATAGGTGTCGTGCCTGTGGGGCGCATAGCCGTGCCCGCCGAAGTAGGCCTCGATGCGCTCCAGGCCTGCGCCCAGCTGCGAATGCCGGACCCAGTCGCTGGAGATGCTCGTTTCTGCCATGTGGGTTGGTGGTGAGGGGTGTGCAAAGCAGCCGCAGATGGTAACTGCGGGCCAGTGACCTCAAGGCGAGCAGGCAGGCTGCTCCGCGCCCGGCACGGACTGGATTGCCGGTGCGCGGCGCATGGCCGCCGACACCACCCACCCCAGCAGCGCGATCAGCGCGGCACCCCATTCGGCCTGCTGCAGCCCCCGGGCCGTGGCCTCGCGCAGCGCATCGGGCGCCGTGATACCGGCCAGCGGCGCCGTGGCCACCATCACCAGCAAGGCCAGCCCCATTGCTGCGCCCACCTGCTGGGCCGTGGCCGCAATGCCCGAGGCCACGCCCTGCTGCGCAGCCGCCACGCCCTGGCCGGCGACCACCCACATGGCGGTCCAGCTGGCGCCCTGGCCCAGGCTGAGCACCACAAAGCCCGGCACCAGCCAGACATAGCTGCCGCCCAGCGGCAGTGCCCAGGCCATGTACGCCAGGCCGAGGGTGCCTGCGGCCCAGCCGCCCATGAGCACGGTGCGCGGCGTGGAGCGGTGCAGCCAGTGTTCGGCCCAGCGGATGCCCAGCGTGCAGACCGCCGTGGGCAGCAGGAAGGCCAGGCCGGCCTGCAGCGGGCTCCAGCCGTAGATCTGCTGGAAGTACAGCGCCAGAAAGTAGTACTGCACGCCAAAGCTGCTCATGAAGATCATGGTCAGCAGCATGGCCGAGCGCAGGCTGGGCACGCGCAGCAGGGACAGCGGCATCAGCGGCGAGGCGATGCGGGCCTCGATGCGCCAGAAAAGGGCCAGCGCCGCCATGGCCACGGCCAGCGTCCCCAGCGTGGCGGCGCTGGCAAAGCCCCATTCAGGGCCTTGCACCAGGGCCGTCACCAGCAGGCTGCTGCCCACGGTCACGCTCAGGCAACCGGCCAGATCAAAGCCCTGGCCCGGTGCGGCACGCCCGGTACGGGCCGAGGGCGGCAGAAAGCGCAGCGCCGCCATGGCACACGGCCAGGCCACGGGCACCAGCACCCACAGCACCCAGTTCCAGCCCAGCGTCTGCGTGAGCACGCCGCCCAGCAGCGCGCCGGCCGCCAGCCCGCCGGCCGACGCCATGCTCCACACGGCCAGGGCGCGGTTGCGCTCGGGCCCGGCCGCATACAAGGTATTGATCAGCGACAGCGTGGCCGGAAACAGCAGCGCCCCTGCCACGCCCTGCCCTGCGCGGCCCAGCACCAGTTGCCAGGGCTGGGAGGCGAAGCCGCCGACCAGCGAGGCCAGGCCGAACAGCGCCATCCCCGCCACATACATGCGCCGCTTGCCCAGCAGGTCCGCACAGCGCCCGCCCAGCAGCAGGCAGCCGCCAAAGGCCACGCTGTAGGCACTGACCACCCATTGCAGGTGGTGCGCATCCATCTGCAGCTGCTGGCCCATGGCGTCGAGCGCGACGAAGACGATGGTGGCATCCAGCGCAATCAGCAACTGGGACAGGGACAGCAGCGCCAGCGCGGCGCGCGGGTGGCGCAGGGCGCCAGCGGGGGAGTCGTTCACAAGCATGGGAGCGATCCTAATTAATGCATTTCCGAAGATAAACATCAGATATTCATTTTTCTTATGCAAAATCGAATCAATCAAACTTGCCATCGCCATGGACCTCAACGCCGTTCAATTGCTCATCAAGGTGGCCGAAAGCCGCAGCTTCACCCAGGCGGCAAGCCTGCTGGGCACCAGCCAGTCCCGCATATCGCGCGCCGTGGCGCAGCTGGAGAAAGACCTGGGCACGCGGCTGCTGCACCGCAATACGCGCAGCGTGTCGCTCACGCCAGACGGCTGCGCGCTGGTGGACCGCTGCGCCCCGCTGATCGCCGGGCTGGAGGAGGCGCGCCAGCTGGTCAGCGACCGGCGCTGCGCGCCCAGCGGCGTGCTGCGCATGACGGCGCCGTCCATGCTGGGCCGCATCGTGCTGGTGCCGCTGCTGGGGCAGTTGCTGCGCGAGCATCCGCAATTGCAGATCGACACCAGCTTCACCGACCGCATGGTGGACATGGTGGAAGAAGGCTTTGACGCGGCCGTGCGCATCGGCCCGCTGGCAGACAGCCGCATGATCGCCCGCGCCCTGCCGCCGCTGCGCTGGGTGACCGTGGCCTCGCCCGCCTACCTGGCGGCGCGCGGCACGCCGCAGACGCTGCAGGAGCTGGCACAGCACAGCTGCATGGCCGTCTACAACCACTACCTGGGCCGGCGCGTGCCCTGGCAGTTCCTGGCGGGCAACGGCGAGATGCTGGACTGGCCGGCGCCGCAGACCGTGACCTTCGACAGCGGCGATCCGCTGGTGGAAGGCTCGCTGGGCGGCCTGGGCGTGGCCCAGGTCATGGAGTTCGCGGTGCGCGAGCACCTGCAGGCGGGCAGGCTGGTGCGGCTGCTGCCCCAGCACGAAGGCCGCGCCCGCGAGCTGTCCCTGGTCTACCCGCGCACGCGCCAGGCTTCGCCGCGCATCAAGGCACTGGCACAACTGCTGCTGGCGCAGACACAGTGGTGAGGCGGCAGCGGCCAGCCGAGCTGGCGTGGCGCCGCACACACAGTGGGTGCTGATTCAGATCGGCTTATGCGGGTGAAGGGAGATTAAACTGCTGCCTTTCCACGATGGCTGCGTTCTCGGACAATCACGCCTTTTCGTGGTGCATGCACCTTGATGGGGCCGCGACAGCGCGGCTCTTTTGTTTTCACCTGTTTTGCATTCCTGCCCCCGCGCCGGCCAGCGGCCACGCGGGATCTGATCCAACCATCGACACATCCATGGCAGCAGACAACTCCAAGAACGCCGCTCCCACCGCACTCAGGCGCGAACTCAAGGCGCGGCATCTGTCCATGATCGCCATCGGCGGCTCCATCGGTACCGGCCTCTTCGTTGCCTCGGGCGCCACCATCTCGCAGGCCGGCCCCGGCGGCGCCCTGCTGGCCTACATGATCGTGGGCCTGATGGTCTACTTCCTCATGACCAGCCTCGGCGAAATGGCCGCGAACCTGCCCGTCTCGGGCTCGTTCGCCACCTACGGCGCGCGCTACGTGGACGAAGGCTTCGGCTTCGCGCTGGGCTGGAACTACTGGTACAACTGGGCCGTCACCATTGCCGTGGACCTGGTGGCCGCCCAGCTGGTCATGGCCTACTGGTTCCCCGACGGCAACGGCATGCTGTGGAGCGCCCTGTTCCTGGCCATCATGTTCGGCCTCAACGCCATCTCGGTCAAAGGCTTCGGCGAGGCCGAGTACTGGTTCGCCGCCATCAAGGTGACCACCGTCATCCTCTTCATCGGCGTGGGCGTGCTCATGATCCTGGGCATCGTGCGGGGCGGCGCGCCTGAAGGCATCTGGGGCAACTTTGCCCTGTGGAGCCAGGGCGATGCGCCCTTTGCAGGCGGTTTCTCGGCGCTGATCGGCGTGGCCATGATCGTGGGCTTTTCCTTCCAGGGCACGGAGCTGATCGGCATTGCCGCTGGCGAATCCGAGAACCCCGCCAAGAACGTGCCCCGCGCCGTGCGCCAGGTGTTCTGGCGCATTTTGCTGTTCTACGTCCTGGCCATCCTGGTCATCAGCCTGCTGATCCCCTACACCGATCCGCAACTGCTCAAGAACGACCTGGGCGACATCAGCGTCAGCCCCTTCACCCTGGTCTTCGAGCGCGCGGGCCTGCTGTCGGCCGCCGCCGTGATGAACGCCGTGGTGCTGACCTCGGTGCTGTCGGCCGGCAACTCGGGCATGTACGCCTCCACGCGCATGCTCTACACGCTGGCCTGCCAGCGCATGGCGCCGCGCATGTTCTCGTACGTCAACAAGCGCGGCGTGCCCACGATGGCCCTGCTGGCCACCACGGTCGTGGCTGCTCTGTGCTTTCTGACCAACATCTTCAGCCCCCAGCTGGTCTACATCTGGCTGCTGAATCTGTCGGGCATGACGGGCTTCATCGCCTGGCTGGGCATCGCCATCAGCCACTACCGCTTCCGCAAGGGCTACGAGGCCCAGGGCCTGGACCTGAACCGGCTGCCCTACCGTGCATCGTGGTTCCCGTTCGGCCCCATCTTCGCCTTCGTGCTGTGCATGGTGATCACGCTGGGCCAGAACTACGAGGCCTTCATGGCAGACCGCATCGACTGGACCGGCGTGGTCGCCACCTATATCGGCCTGCCGTTGTTCCTGCTGATCTGGGGCGGCTACCGCCTGGTCAAGGGCACGCACATCGTGCAGTACAAGGACATGCAGCTGGGCTCCAACGTCGACTGACGCCCTCCCAGTCCCCATGAAAACAGCCCGCAGATGCGGGCTGTCGTCTTTCAGGCATCGGCCGACCACACGGCCAGCTCGTAGCCATCCGGATCGGTGAAGTGGAACCTGCGCCCCCCCGGGAACGCGAACACCGCGCGGCTGATCACGGCACCGGCCGCTTCCACGCGGCGCTGCGCCTCGGCCAGATCGTCGGCGTAGAGGATGACCAGCGGGCCGCCGGGCCGCACCTCCTCGCCCGTGGTGAAGCCGCCCGTCAGCCGGCCATCGCTGAACTCGGTGTAGCTCGGCCCGTAGTCGGTGAAGGTCCAGCCGAAGGCCGCGCCGTAGAACGCCTTGCTGCGTGCGATGTCGGCCACGTTGAATTCGATGTTGTCGATCTGGTGGTTGTTGCCCCTGATGCCCATGAGATGCTCCATTGAATGTCGGTAGGCCGCCATCATCGGCCACGCAGGGGCATGGCATCTTGAACAAAACGGCCAGCCGGGCCGCTCAATCCAGCAGTTGCTGCAGGGCAGCGCGGGGCGTGATGCCGCACAGCGCCCTCACTTCGCGCGACAGATGCGCCTGGTCCGCATAGCCGGCCTCCGCCGCCAGGGCCGCAAGACCTGCCTGCCGGTCAGACCGTGCCAGGGCCAGCAGGCGCTGAAAGCGCAGCACGCGCTCCAACGTCTTGGGGCCGTAGCCAAACTGCGCGTGGCACAGGCGGCGCAGGCTGCGCTCGGACATGTCCAGCTGCGCGCGCATGGCGGCCAGCACACCGGATTCGTCCCGCCCGGCTGCAGCCGCCACATTGAACAGCTCCATGGCCTGCCGGTCGGGCTCCGGGGCGTCGCGGCCCATTTGCACCAGTCCATGGATGAACACGGCCTGCCCTGCGCCCGGCTGCGCATCGTTGAAGCGATGCAACCACTCCCGCGCGCGCGGCCCCAGCAGATCGCCCAGTTCCACCGCCTGCCCCACGATCTCGTCCATGGGCAGGCCCAGCCAGGCGCTGGCCGCACCGGGGCCGAAGCGCGCCCCCCATACCTCGGACCCCGGCACGAGCGCAGGCCGCGCAGCCACCCTGTCAGGCCCCACGGCCAGCAGCCGCCCGCCCTTGCAGACGATGTCCACGCAGCCATCGGGCACCACGAGAAAACCGCCGCCATAGTCCGGGGCCACGGTGCTGCTCCACAGGCACTGGAAGTGCGGCTGCAGGGCGGGCGGCGGGGAGTGTTCGCGGTAGGGAGCGGGCGGCGGCGCCTGGCCAGAAGGCATGGACTTCAGACCCCCAGCGGCAGGTCCGCCTTCTTCAGCGTGCGCAGCACAAAGCTGGACTGGCTGTGGCGTATGCCCTTGATCTTGTAGAGCTTCTCGCGCAGCAGGCGCTCGTAGTCGCGCGTGTCCTTGACGACGACGCGCAGCAGGTAGTCGTACTCGCCCGAGACCAGGTGCGCCTCCACCACCTCGGGAATGGTCGCCAGCATCTCGCCGAATTTCTCCAGCGTGTTGTCCGAATGGCTGTCCAGCGTGACCTGCACCAGCACCGTATCGCCCAGGCCCAGCGCCAGCGGGTTCAGGCGCACGGTATAGCCCTCGATCACCCCCGCCTCTTCCAGCTTCTTGATGCGCGCCCAGCAGGGCGAGGCGCTCAGGCCCACGGCGGCGCCGATTTCCTGCAGGCTGGCGCGCGCGTTGGCCTGCAGGGCGGAAAGAATCTTTCTGTCGAGGGTATCCATGTCCGGCAATCTACTGCAAAACAGGCAGGCGCAGAATAATTTTCTGTAGCAACGCCTGTTTTGAAGAAATAAAGCAGCATTTTCTGAGGCCAAACGCGCACACTTGTCTGCATGGGAGCACGCTTACCGGCGCAGCAAAACCATTCACCCAGCCCCGCCGACTACCGCCAGCGCCCGGATGCGTGATCCCCTCAGGAACCCGTTACAGGCCGCCCCGCTTATCCGCAGTGGGGCGGCCTGTTGCATTGGGGCACCCGGCAGGCATCCGCAGACACCCGGCAGCGCTTTCCCGCAACGGCGGCCGGTGCACAATGCCTCCCGCAAACGTGCACGCCCATGCACTGACCCTGACGTCGGGCATGCATGGGCGCTCGCCACATCAACCAATCGGCCCCTTGATCCACACCCAAGACAATCCCACCGAAGGCCGCCGGAGGCACTGGCCAACGGATTCTGCAATGCGATGGCTGGCGCAAGCCCTGGCAGCCGCAGCGCTTCTGGCACTGCTCACCCGCTGGCTGCCCAACCCCCAGGCAGCCCAGGGCATCGCGGTCTTTCCCGGCAGGAGCATGGCGCCGGCCGCCATGCTGCTTTACGCGTACATGGGCTCGGCCCTGGCCATCACGCTGATGAGCCTGATCCTGTGGTGCTGGCTCAGGGAAAGGCTCTACATTCTTTGCGCCGCGCTCCTGGCAGCCGGCTTTGCCTACGCCGCCTTCCGTTACCGGCCCGAAGGCCTGTGGCTGCCCGGCGCCGACCAGCCCCAGCATGCGCTGTCCATCGCCTACTGCAGCTTCTGTGTGGTGGCGACGGTGTTTTTCAGCCAATTGTTCGAGTTCCGCCGCCATTGGATCTGGGCTGCGCACCTCTTCAGCGTGGTGGCCTGGCTGAATGCCATCGCACTGGGCATGGCACTGTTGGGTGGCTATGCGCAGATCTCGCGTGCCGTGGTGTTCACGGCCCTGGTGTCCACATCGTTCGGTGCGGTCTTCGTGCTGTACCTGCTGGTGGTTCGAAGGCAGTGGCAATACCTGCCCGGCGCGCTGGCGTTTGCCGTGCCATCCGCCCTGGGCATCCTGAACCTGCTGAGAACCCAGGGCCTGCTGCCGGATGTCGCGCTGCCATCGGCACAGATGCTGTGGTTTGCCGGGCGTGTTTCCGAGGCCATCCTGCTGGGAATGGCGGTGACCAATCGCACGCGGGTGGCGGAGCGCGCCCTGCGCAGTGAGCGGATGCAGGCCCTGTCACGCGCCCAGGCGGCCGAGCGCGAGCTGGAGTCCAAGGTCCTGCAGCGCACCGCACAGCTGCAAACGGCCCAGCAGGCCCTGCAGACCGCCTTGCACAGCGAGCGGGAGATGCGGCTGGAGCAGCGCCAGTTCTTCAACATGATCAACCACGAGTTCCGCACCCCGCTCACCATCGTGGACGGCGCCGCGACCGAGCTGCAGACGTTCCCGACGACGGATGCGGACTCCCTCATCGAGCAGGCGTCCCAGATACGCAGGGCTTCGCGCCGGCTGATGACCCTGGTGGACACCTGCCTGATCAGCGACCGGCTGGACGCGGGCGCGTTCCGGCTGCAACTGGAGCAGACGCCATTGGATGAACTCCTGGAGGAGTCTGCAGAGCTCGTCGGCTGGTCCCGGCGGCATCGCCTGAAACTGGATCTGGAACAAGGCCCGCAGCAATGGCAATGCGACCCTGTCCTGGTGCGCATCGCCATCTCCAACCTTGTCGGCAACGCCATCAAATATGCCAAGGCGGGCAACATCACCCTGGCCGCCCGCTGCGATGCGTCCGGTGACCTGCTGATTTCCGTCAGCGACCAGGGACCGGGCCTTGCGCCCGAAGCGGCAAGACAGGTTTTTGAGCCCTATGAACGCGCAAGCGCCACCCGGCACGTCAACGGGCATGGCCTGGGCCTGTCCGTGGTCAGGCGCATCGCCAGGCTGCACGCAGGCGACGCGTTCTTCCAGCCGGCTGCCGCAGGCGGGGCCTGCTTTGTCATCCGGCTGGGCCGCCTCCTGCCCGGCACGGCAGATGCCCGCCAGGAATGTCCGCCAGCGGCAAGGCCGGCCGCCGTGCCGCCGGGCATGCCCGCCTGACGCGGGCAAGGCCGGGCCTTCGCCGGTGAAGCAGGGCGTGCTCGCGGCGCTCATGGCGCCGCCGCTGCACGGGCCGTCCCACCCTGCACCACCAGCAGCACGCCACCCAGGATCAAGGCCACGCCGGCCAGACGCGTCGCATTGACCGGCCGTGCGCCCAGGCCCATCAGGCCGAAGTGGTCCACCAGCACCGAGACCACGATCTGCCCCGCCACCACGCAAACCAGGAAGCCGCCTGCGCCCAGCTTGGGTGTCACGGCCGCCGCACTGGCCACATAGATGGCACCCAGCACGCCGCCTATCCATAGCCACCATGGCCCCGCTGCCGCCTGGGCCATGGCCGGAGCGGGCGCGCGCAGCACCCACAGTGCAGGCACCACGACCATGACGCTCACGGCCAGCGAGACCAGCGTGCCCCACAGCGGGTGGCCCAGCAGACGGCCCACCAGGGCATTGCTGGCAGCCTGGAATGGCAGCATGGCCCCCGCCAGCAGCGCCAGGGCCACGGGAGCAAGGGCGGTGAATGTGCTTTTACCTGTCATGCGGCAAGACCTTTCTTCTTCTGTCAATCGATGCCTGCATGCTCTCGCATCCAGCACGTTGATGGAAATCATTTGTGTGCACGGTCTATATTCATGGCATGGATGAACTGCGCCGGATCGACCTCAACCTGCTGCTGGCCCTGCATGCCCTGCTGGCTGAAAAACATGTGACGCGCGCGGCCCTGCGGCTGCACAAGAGCCAGCCGGCCATGAGCCATTCGCTGGCGCAGCTGCGCGAGCACCTGGGCGACCCGTTGCTGGTGCGGCGCGGCGGCCGCATGGCGCTGACGGCACGCGCGCAAGGCCTGGTGCAACCGCTGGCGGATGCGCTGGGCAGCCTCAACGGCTTGCTGGCACAGGCGGAGTTCGACTCGGCCCACGCACGCGGACGGCTGCGGCTGGCGCTGTCGGACTACGCATCACGCATCGTGCTGCCGCCGCTGATGCGGCATCTGCGCCAGCACGCACCCGGGCTGGACCTGGCCATCAGCCAGTCCACGCGCGAGGTGATGCTGGCCCAGCTGGCCGATGGCGAACTGGACCTGGCCCTGGGCCCCTTCCCCGACGGACCCGACCTGCCCGAGGGCATCGAGGTGCAGGATCTGTTCCAGGAACAGTTCGTGAGCGTGGCCGACCAGGCCGTGCTGCCGGCACGCGGCGGGCTGTCACTGCAGGACTGGCTGCAGCACCCGCACGTCATGCTGGCCATGCGGCCCGACGCCAGCGAGGAGATCGAACGGGCGCTGGCCGCCCAAGGCCTGAGCCGCCGCGTGGTGCTGGCCCTGCCCCACTGGAGCGCGGCGCTGGAGGTGCTGGCAGGCACCGACCTCGTGCTGACCGTGGGCAGCCGCGCCATCGGTGACCTGCGCCGCCACAAAACGCTGCGCCGCTTCACTCCTCCGCTGGAGCTGCCCGAGTTCGCCTACCAGCAGGCCTGGCATGTGCGCAAGCAGGGGGATGCCATGCATCGGTGGCTGCGCAACTCGATGGCGCAGTGCTGTACTGCGCAGGGGCAAACACAGAAGTAAGTGCAGGCCGCAGCCTCAGGCTGCCACCACCACCCTCAGCAACTGCTTCTGTATCTTCCCGCTGGCCGTCTTGGGCAGGGCCTCGCGGAAGTGGTAGCGGCGCGGGCGCTTGTAGGCAGCCAGGCGGTCGCCGTGGACCAGGAAGGCGTCCAGCGCCTCGGCCGTGGGTGTGGCGCCCGGCTTGGCAACCACGTGGGCGGCGACGATCTGGCCCCAGCGCTCGTCGGCCTCGCCGATGACGGCGACCTCGAGCACGTCGGCGTGTTCGACCAGCGCGTCTTCCACCTCACGCGGATAGACGTTCTCGGCACCCGAATTGATCATGTAGTCGATGCGGTCGCGGATCCAGAGATAGCCGTCGTCGTCGATGTGGCCCAGGTCGCCCGTGTGGTACCAGCCGTGCGCCAGGGCGCGGGTGTTGGCGTCGGGGCGGTTGAGGTAGCCGGCCATCATGCAGGGGCCGCGCACGAGGATTTCGCCCACCTCGCCGGGCAGGCAGGCCTCGGCCGGGTCGGTGGGGGCGTTGTCTTCGCGCAAGCGGGCCACGATGAGGTCATGGCCCATGGAGGGCAGCCCGGCCGAGCCCGCGTGCGAGAGTTGCTCGCGCGGCAGCAGGACGGACATGCAGGGGCCCATTTCCGTGGTGCCGTAGACCTGGACCAGGTCGCTGCCGACCTTGCGCGTCCATTCGCGGATCAGGTGCGGCGCCATGGAGGCGCCGCCGTACTCCACCAGCCTCAGCGCGGGCGCCTGCTCAGGCGAGGCGATGGGTTCGGCCAGCAGCATGGTGATCATGGTGGGCGCCGCGAAGAAGAAGCTCACGCGCTCTTCGCGGATCAGGCGCCAGGCCTCGGCCACGTCGAAGCGGCGCAGCAGCACCTGGGTGGCGCCGGCCTGCAGGCGCGGCAGAAAGCTGGTGTGCAGCTCGGCCGTGTGGTTGAGCGGCGCCATGGCCAGGCCCACGTCGTCGCGCGTGAACTGCATGGTCTGGTGCATGAGGGCGTTGTGCGCCAGCTTGCTGCGGTGCGTATGCAGCACGCCCTTGGGCCGGCCCGTGGTGCCGCTGGTGTACATGAGGATGCAGGGGTCGCTCTCGCGCACATGGGCCTGGGGCGGCGCGCTGCTGCGGCCCCTGGCCAGGGCGGACAGGCGCTGCGTGGCCCAGACCGGCAGCGGGTCGGCCGGGGCATCGTCGGCAAAGATCCAGTGCTCGATGCCTGCGCCAGTGCCGCCGCCTTCGGCCTTGAGCAGGGCCTGGGCGCGTGCGGCCACCTCGCCGCCCTCGTGCTCGAAGACCAGGGCGCGTGCTGCGCCGTCCTTGAGGATGAAGGCCAGCTCCTGCGCCGCCAGCCGGTAGTTGATGGGGTTGAAGATGGCGCCCAGGCGCGCGGCCGCCAGCATGGTGAAAACAAAGGCCGGCGTGTTGTAGAGGAAGGCGGCGACCACGTCGCCATGGCCTATGCCCAGCTCTGCCAGGCCGTGGGCGTGGCGGTTGACTTCGGCATCGAGCTGGGCGTAGGTCCAGGCGCGGCGCTCGCCGCCCTCCCATGCGACCAGGGCTTCCTTGTTCGGCAGGTAACGTGCCGGCCAGGCCAATGTGTCTCCCAGCGTCTGCTGCATGTGCGCTTCTTCCTTCTCGCTCACGAGATTTCATATATCGATGCACCTCAATGTAGGAGATTTTTTAGACAGTTATGCAATTTGCAAATGCATCCATGCAGGCAAGCGCATGGAGTTGCAGTCGGCCCGCGGAAATCCCGAAGCCGCGCGGACGCTGGCCGCAGCTAGAATGCGCCGGTCAGGAGAGAGTGCCCGCCCGGCCGCAACGGTCGCAGGCAGCGGCACCGCCGAAGGCGCAGGGTTCGCCCCGAACGCTCAGGCAAAAGGACTGGCACCGCCTGCCGCCACGGCCGCAGGCGTTCCTAGCTGGAGAGAGATGCAGGGCACGGCGGTGTGCCCCATCCACCGAAGGAGCAAGCCCCACGCATGGAAGGTGCGGGTGAATCTCTCAGGTAAAGCGGACAGCAGGGCAGCACATCCCGGAGGACCGGGATGGCGTTATGCCTTGTTCCTTGCCTGAAAGAGAGCCCTCCTTGTCCGCTGCCTCCACCACCGATCTGCTCAAGACCCCGCTGTTCGACCTGCACCAGGAACTGGGCGCGCGCATGGTGCCGTTTGCCGGCTACTCCATGCCCGTGCAATACCCGCAGGGGCTGATGGCCGAGCATCTGCACACGCGCGAGGCGGCAGGCCTGTTCGATGTCTCGCACATGGGCCAGATCAGCGTGCGCGGTGCCGACGCCGGGGCCGCGCTGGAGTCGCTGATGCCCATGGACGTGCTGGGACTGGGCGAACACCGCCAGCGCTACGGCCTGCTGCTCAATGAGGCGGGCGGCATTCTGGACGACCTGATGTTCGTGCGCCGCGAGGACGACCTGTTCCTGATCGTCAACGGCGCCTGCAAGCATGAAGACCTGGCGCACATCCAGGCCCGCATCGGCCAGCGCTGTGAAATCGAGCCCCAGTTCGACCGGGGCCTGCTGGCGCTGCAGGGCCCGCAGGCCGCAGCCGCCATGGAGCGCCTGCTGCCCGACACGGCCGGCCTGGTTTTCATGACAGGCGGCCACTTCGACTGGGAGGGGGCCGAGCTGTACATCACGCGCAGCGGCTATACCGGCGAGGACGGCTTCGAGATCTCCTTGCCCGCCAGCCACGCCGAGGCCTTTGCCCGTGCCCTGCTGGCCCAGCCCGAAGTCAGGCCCGTGGGCCTGGGCGCGCGCAATTCGCTGCGCCTGGAAGCCGGCCTGTGCCTGTACGGCAACGATCTGGACACGACCACCACCCCGGCCGAGGCCGCCCTGAACTGGGCCGTGCAGAAGGTCCGCCGCGCAGGTGGCGAGCGCGAAGGCGGATTTCCCGGCGCGGCCACCGTGCTGGCCCAGCTGCAGTCGCCCGAGCTGCTCACGCGCAAGCGCGTGGGCCTGGTGGCCCTGGAGCGCGTGCCCGTGCGCGAAGGCACGGAGCTGCTGGATGCCGGCGGCCGCAAGGTCGGCCAGGTCACCAGCGGCCTGCTGTCGCCCACGCTGAACCAGCCCGTGGCCCTGGCGTACGTGGAGCCGGGCAGCGCCGCCGTCGGCACCACGCTGCAGGCCATGGTGCGCGGCAAGGCCGTGCCCATGCAGGTGCAGGCCACGCCCTTCGTGGCGCCCCGCTATCACCGCGGTTGAGGACAGCCTGCGCGCTTGGCGTGGATCGAGTTCGGCGGATTCGTTTTTCCTGCCATCGCATGCCGCTACAGTGCGCACTGACCTTTCTCAAACCGCCTTTCACAGGTTTTTTCAGTTTCTATCGGAGCAAGCCATGAGCATCCAGTATTCCAAGGACCACGAGTGGATCAACGCCGCCAACCCTGACGCGGCCATCGTCGGCATCACCCTCCACGCGCAGGACGCGCTGGGCGACGTGGTGTTCGTCGACCTGCCCGCCGTGGGCACCAGCTTCAACCAGGGCGATGTGGCCGGCGTGGTCGAGTCCGTCAAGGCCGCCGCCGATGTCTACATGCCCGTCAGCGGCGAGATCGTCGAAGTCAACGAGGCCCTGCGCGACGACCCCTCCCTGGCCAACAGCGACCCGCTGGGCGAAGGCTGGTTCTTCAAGGTCAAGCTCAGCGACGCAGGCCAGCTGGCCGCGCTGCTCGACGAAGCCGCCTACACGGCCTTTGCCCAGAGCAACTGACGCCACTTTCCGGCCAGGACGGGCGCCAGGGCCCGCCCTGGCGCTTTTCAGCTTTTGAGACAGGTCCCTCCATGCTGATGTCCTCCACCCAGCCCCTTGCCGCCCTCGAGAACGCCACCGAATTCGTGGCCCGCCATATCGGCATCGCGCCCGAAGACGAGGCCCACATGCTCAGCGCCATCGGCGCGGCATCGCGCGATGCGCTGATCGACGCCATCGTCCCGCCCTCCATCCGGCGCCACCAGCCCATGGCGCTGCCGCCAGCGGCCACCGAGGCCCAGGCGCTGGCCGAACTCAAGGCGCTGGCAGGCCGCAACCAGCTGCTCAAAAGCTTCATCGGCCAGGGCTACTACGGCACGCACACGCCCGGCGTCATCCTGCGCAACATTCTCGAGAACCCCGCCTGGTACACGGCCTACACGCCCTACCAGGCCGAGATCTCGCAAGGCCGCATGGAGGCCCTGGTCAACTTCCAGACCATGGTCTGCGACCTGACGGCCATGCCGATTGCCAACGCCTCCATGCTGGACGAGGCCACGGCGGCCGCCGAGGCCATGACGCTGGCCAAGCGCTCCGTCAAAAGCAAGAGCAACCGTTTCGTGGTGGCCGGCGATGCCCACCCCCAGACCATCGAGGTGATACAGACGCGCGCCGCGCCGCTGGGCATCGAGGTGCTGCTGGCCAACTCGCTGGAGGAATGGAACCAGCTGATGGAGGGCGACTACTTCGCCGTGCTGGCCCAGTACCCTGCCACCAGCGGCCGCATCGACGATCTGCGCGCCGACGTGGACAAGGCCCATGGCAAGCAGGCCGCCTTCATCGTGGCCACCGACCTGCTGGCGCTGACCCTGATCACGCCGCCCGGCGAATGGGGTGCCGACATCGTGGTGGGCACCACCCAGCGCTTTGGCATGCCCATGGGCGCCGGCGGCCCGCACGCCGCCTTCATGGCCTGCCGCGACGAGTTCAAGCGCTCCCTGCCCGGCCGCCTGGTCGGCGTGAGCGTGGACGTGCACGGCAAGCCCGCCTACCGCCTGGCACTGCAGACGCGCGAGCAGCACATCCGCCGCGAAAAGGCCACCTCCAACATCTGCACGGCCCAGGTGCTGCCCGCCGTGGTGGCCAGCATGTACGCCGTCTACCACGGCCCCGAGGGCCTGGAGCGCATCGCCCGCCGCGTGGCCTCGTACACGGCCATCCTGGCGCGCGGCCTGGCCGAGCTGGGCGCGCCGCTGCGCGAGGCGCCCAGCTTCGACACGCTGAGCCTGCACACGGGCGCGGCCACCCAGGCCATCGTGGAGCGTGCCGTGTCCCTGGGCGCCAACCTGCGCGTGTATTTCAAGGAATACCTGTGCATCTCGCTGGACGAGACCACCACGCGCGCCGATGTCGAACTGCTGTGGAAGATCTTCGCCCGGGACGGCCAGGCCCTGCCCAGCTTCACCGCCTTCGAAAAGGGCGTGGAGCCGCTGATTCCCGACGGACTGCGCCGCAGCAGCGCCTTCCTCACGCACCCGGTGTTCAACACCCACCGCTCCGAGACCGCCATGCTGCGCTACATCCGCCAGCTGTCGGACAAGGACCTGGCGCTGGACCGCAGCATGATCCCGCTGGGCTCCTGCACCATGAAGCTCAACGCCACCAGCGAGATGATTCCCATCACCTGGCCCGAATTCGCCCAGGTGCACCCCTTTGCCCCGGCCGACCAGCAGCAGGGCTATGCGGAACTGGACAAGCAGCTGCGCGACTGGCTGTGCCAGGCCACGGGCTACGCCGGCATCAGCCTGCAGCCCAATGCCGGCAGCCAGGGCGAGTACGCGGGCCTGCTGGCCATCAAGGGCTGGCATGCGAGCCGGGGCCAGTCGCACCGCAACGTCTGCCTGATTCCCAGCAGCGCCCACGGCACCAACCCCGCCAGCGCGCAGATGGTGGGCATGCAGGTGGTGGTCACCGCCTGCGACGCCAACGGCAACGTCGACATGGCGGACCTGGCGGCCAAGTGTGAGCAGCACAGTGCCAACCTGGCCTGCATCATGATCACCTACCCCAGCACGCACGGCGTGTTCGAGACCCAGGTCAAGGAGCTGTGCAAGCTGGTGCATGACCACGGCGGCCGCGTCTACGTGGACGGCGCCAACATGAACGCCCTGGTGGGCCTGGCCGCGCCGGGCAGCTTCGGCGGCGATGTCAGCCACCTGAACCTGCACAAGACCTTCTGCATCCCGCACGGCGGCGGCGGCCCGGGCGTGGGCCCCGTCTGCGTGGTCGAGGATCTCGTGCCCTTCCTGCCCGGCCATGCCACCACGGGCCTTGCGGGCGGCACGGGCGCGATCAGTGCCGCGCCGCTGGGCAATGCGGCCGTGCTGCCCATCAGCTGGATGTACATCCGCATGATGGGCGCCCAGGGCCTGACCCTGGCCACCGAGACCGCCATCCTCAGCGCCAACTACATCAGCGCCCGGCTGCGCGACCACTACCCCACGCTGTACGCGGGCGAGCACGGCCATGTGGCGCACGAGTGCATCCTGGACCTGCGCCCGTTCAAGGAAAGCACGGGCGTCATGGCCGAGGACGTGGCCAAGCGCCTGATCGACTACGGCTTCCATGCGCCCACGCTGTCCTTCCCCGTGCCCAACACGCTGATGGTGGAGCCCACCGAAAGCGAAAGCCTGTACGAGCTGGACCGCTTCGTGGACGCCATGATCGCCATCCGCGAGGAAATCCGCGCCATCGAGCAGGGCCGCCTGCCCCAGGACGACAACCCGCTCAAGAACGCGCCGCACACGGCCGAGACCCTGCTGGCTTCGGAATGGGCCCACCCGTACAGCCGCGAGGCCGCCGCCTACCCCGTGGCTGCCCTGCGCCAGTCCAAGTACTGGTGTCCCGTGGGCCGGGTGGACAACGTCTACGGCGACCGCAACCTCTACTGCAGCTGCATCCCGGTCGACGCTTACCTGAGCTGAAGCACCTGCCACCCAAAGGGGCGCTTGTGGCGCCCCGCCCGGCGCGCGTACACTGCGGCCCTGCCCGCGCCGGGCCCCGGTCCATCTGCCGGACGCCAGGCGCGGGCAACCAGGATTTGTGCGGCAGATGCCGCTTTCCCCAGCGCCAGCACGCGATGAGCAGCCAAGACCCTTCCGACCAGCCTCGCGACGACGAGCACCTGCCCCTGCATGCCTTGCTGGCGCCCGGCGCCGACCTGCCCCCCGTCGAACGTTTCCCCTCCTTCCAGCCCGAAGACGATCCGCTGCAGGCCCTGGTCGCCGAGCTGCGCAACTACCAGCGCGAGCTGGAGATCCAGAACCGCGTGCTGGACTATAGCCAGGCCGTGGCCGAAAGCGCCTCCGAGCGCTTCGAAGCCCTGTTTGCCAGCATTCCCCTGCCCCTGCTGGTGGTGGACGAGCACGACATGGTGGTGCAGGCCAACGCCATGGCACACAGCGCCTTCCAGCCCACCGAGCATGACCGGCTGCTGGTCAATTTCGCGCCCTTCGTGCACCCTGACGACGCCGAGCGCGTGCGCGAGACCTTCGTTGCGGCACGCGAACTGGGCCGCACCGAGGCCCACGAGGTCTGCTTCGACATCACCGAGCAGCACCAGCTGCGCGCCGACCTGCATGTGGCCTGCATCGCCATCCCGCAGCAAAGCGGCCCGCCCATTGCGCAGTACCTGTGCGCCGTGGTCGACCAGGGTCCGCTGCTGGCCGAGCGCCTGGCGCTGCAGCAGCGCAACCACCAGCTGTTCCTGAGCGAGCGGCGGCTCGAATCGGTCATCAACTCGGCCCTGGACGCCATCATCTGCCTGGACCACGAGCAGCGCATCACCGTCTTCAATCCCACGGCTGCCGCCCTGTTTCTGTGTCCGCCGCACGACGCGCTGGGCAGTCCGCTGGAGCGTTTCCTGCCCGATGCGGCCCAGGCCCTGTCCTTTGCGCCGCTGACCACGCAGGCCGTGCTGGGCGAGATGACGGCACGCACGGCCAGCGGCCGCGAAATCCCGGTCGAGGTCAGCGTCTCCTTCGAGCACCACAGCGGCGGCGAGACCACCACCGTGTTCGCGCGCGACCTCACCAGCCGCAAGAAGGCCGAGGCCCAGCGCAACGAGCTGGAAGAGCAGCTGCGCGAATCGCACAAGATGCAGGCCCTGGGCACCATGGCCGGCGGCATTGCCCACGACTTCAACAACATCGTGGGCGCCATCCTGGGCAATGTGGAGCTGGCCAAGGCCGACTGCGGCGGCAATGCCGCAGCCATCGAAAGCCTGCAGGAGATCGAAAAGGCCGGCCGCCGCGCGCGCGATCTGGTACGCCAGATCCTGACGTTCAGCCGCAATGAACCGCCGCAGCGCAAGCCCGTGCAGGCGCGCGAGGTCATGGGCGACACGGCGCGGCTGCTGCGCGTGACCCTGCCGCCCGCCGTGGAGCTGCAGGTGCACGTGCCGCCGCAGATGCCGCCCATGCTGGCCGACGCCATGCAAGTGGAGCAGGCCCTGTTCAACCTGTGCACCAATGCCATGCACGCCCTGGGCGAGCGGCGCGGCCTGATCCAGATGGATGCCGATCTGGTGCGCCCGGACCAGCGCCTGTGCGAACGCCTGGGCCTGCCGCCCGTCAGCTATGTGGCGCTGTCGGTGCAGGACAACGGCCCCGGCATGGACGCACGCACGCTGCAGCGCATCTTCGAGCCCTTCTTCACCACCAAGCCCGTGGGCCAGGGAACGGGCCTGGGCCTGCCCGTGGTGCACGGTGTCATGCGCAACCACGGCGGCGCCGTGGACGTGTACAGCATCCCCGGCCAGGGCAGCCGCTTCACGCTGTACTTTCCTCCGGCCGACCCCCTGACGCCGGCCGACTCTGCACCGGCCGAGCCCCTCGCCGCCCAGGCGCTGCCCAGCGCACCCGAGCCCCTGGCTGCCGCGGAAACCCCGACCGGCCCGCAGTTCGCCCTGCTGCCCGACCCGCAGGCCGCGCAGCAGCATGTGATGTACGTGGACGATGACCAGGCCCTGGTCTTTCTGGTGCAGCGCCTGCTGCGCCGGCGCGGCTACCAGGTCAGCGGCTTCACCGATCCGCACGAGGCCATCGAGGCGCTGCGCGCCGCGCCCCAGGACTGCGACCTGCTGGTCACCGACTACAACATGCCCGGCTACAGCGGCATCGACCTGGTGCACGAGGCCCTGTCCATCCAGCCGCAGCTGCCCATCGCGCTGGCCTCGGGCTACATCACCACCGAGATCGAGCAGGCCGCATTGGCTGCAGGCGCCAGGGCCCTGGTCCACAAGCCCAACGACGTGGAAGAGCTGTGCGCCACGGTGCACAGGCTGCTGAATGAGCGGGGAACGGCTTGACCCCTGAGCAACGCGATGGCGGCGCCAGTGCAGGTGACGGCGCAGGCGTCATCTGCCTGCACGAAGATGCCGAACTGCTGGTGCTGGACAAGCCCAGCGGCCTGCTGTGCGTGCCCGGGCGCGGCCCAGACAAGCAGGACTGCCTGAGCGCCCGCGCCCTGCAGCGCTGGCCCGATGCGCTGGTCGTGCACCGGCTGGACCAGGCCACCTCGGGCCTGGTGATCATGGCGCGCAGCCTGGCCAGCCAGCGCCTGCTGAGCGAGGCCTTTGCGCAGCGCCGCGTGCACAAGCGCTATGTGGCCGTGGTGGCAGGCAGCCCCGCCGCGCGGCAAGCCGGCGCATGGCAGAGCATCGACCTGCCGATTGCCGCCGACTGGGAGCGGCGCCCGCTGCGCATCATCGATGCCGTGCAGGGCAAGCCCAGCCAGACCCTGTGGCGCGCCCTGCCAGGCGCGCAAGCCACCGAAGTCCGGGACGCAATCACCACGCGGGTGCAGCTGCAGCCCGTGACGGGGCGCACCCACCAGCTGCGCGTGCACATGGCAGCGCTGGGCCATCCCATCCTGGGCGATGCGCTCTATGCCGATGCCGCCGTGCAGGCGCTGTCGCCGCGCCTGCTGCTGCATGCGCAGCTGCTGGAGCTGGCGCATCCCCTGTCTGGCGAGACGCTGCGTTTCGAATCCACCGCGCCGTTCTGATCCATCGCAGGAACACGCAAATCATCGCCACCGCGTACGTTGCTGCAATGCAACATTCAGCGTACGTGTTTCCCCTTCTTGCAGTTGGTCATATTGACTTCATGAAGCACCGTCAGGGTGCATCGTCGGCATCAGCCGTTTTCTTCGGCCAAAACAGCCCCCGCCCGAGGGCGCAGGCCGCGATGGGAGCCTTAGCGAAAAGCCTGTTGCCGCGCCAGCCCCGGGATACCCTGTTGCCATTGGTAACCAGGCGATTAACCTGTGCTTCTTTGCGCGGCTAGCCCCTACAGGAGCCACCGCGTTTTTCAGAACGCTTTACCCAAAGTTGAAGGAAGTACTCATGAGCATTCCGTTCCGCATGCACACCGTCGTCGCCGCCCTGGGTTTGGCTGGCGCCGCCCTGTTCTCCACAGCGCATGCGCAAATCAAGATCGCCATGGTGGTTCCCACCACCGGCCCGCTGACGCAGTACGGCGACATGGTCAAGGAAGGCGTGAACACCGCCGTGGAAATGGCCAATGCGGCCGGCGGCGTCAACGGCAAGAAGATCGAGCTGGTGTCCGTCGATGACGCCTGCGAACCCAAGCAAGGTCCCGTGGCCGCCAACCGCGTGGTCAACGCCAAGATCGGCTACGTGATCGGCCCCGTCTGCTCGGGCGCATCGATTGCCGCAGCCCCGATCTACAACAACGAAGGCGTGGTCGTGGTGACCCCCTCGGCGACGTCCCCCGCCCTGACCGACGGCAAGAACTACCACTTCATCTTCCGCACCATCGGCCGCGATGACCAACAGGGCCCGGCCGCCGCCAAGTTCATCCTGGAAAAGGCCAAGCCCAAGAAGGTTGCCGTGCTGCACGACAAGCAGTCGTATGGCCAGGGCATTGCATCCTCCGTGCGCGACGACCTGAAGAAGGCCGGCGTGGAAGTGGCCCTGTTCGAAGGCATCAACGCCGGCGACAGCGACTACTCCGCCGTCATCACCAAGCTCAAGAGCGCCGGCGTGGACTTCATCTACTACGGTGGCTACCACCCCGAAATGGGCCTGCTGCTGCGCCAGGCTTCCGAGCAGGGCCTGAAGGTCCGCATGATGGGCCCCGAAGGCGTGGGCAACCCCGAAGTCAACGCCATCGCCGGCAACGCCGTCGAAGGCATGCTGGTGACCCTGCCCGCAGACTTCTCGGCCAACCCCAAGAACGCCGCCGTGGTCAAGGCCTTCAAGGACAAGAAGCGCAATCCTTCGGGCGCCTTCCAGCTGACCGCATTTGCCGCCACGCAAGTGCTGCTGGACAGCATCAAGGCCGTGGGCGACAGCCCCGCCAAGGTGGCTGACCACCTGCACAAGTCCAACTTCGAGACCGTTCTGGGCTCGGTGGGCTGGAACAAGCAGGGCGACCTGAAGTCCTTCGACTTCCAGGTGTTCGAATGGCACAAGGACGGCAGCAAGTCGGTCGCTGCCAAGTAATCCCCCTCCGTCTGACTGACCGGGGCACGCATTCGGCGTGTCCCGGTCGTCTGCATCCTGGCCTTTTAGGCCTTTTCCTGTTTTGGGGCGGCATTACACCATGTCAGAACTCTTACCTCAGCTGATACAGCAGCTGTTCAACGGACTGTCCCTGGGCGCCATCTATGCCCTGATCGCCATCGGCTACACGATGGTCTACGGCATCATCGGGATGATCAACTTCGCCCACGGCGACATCTACATGATCGGGGCCTACATCGGCCTGGTCACGCTGTCGGCCATAGGCACGCAAAGCGGCCTGCCGGTGTGGGCCATCATCGGCCTGATGCTGGTGGTCTCGGTCTTCGTCACCGGCGTCTATGGCCTGGTGGTGGAGCAGGTGGCCTACAAGCCGCTGCGCCGCAGTCCCCGCCTGGTGGCCCTGATCTCGGCCATCGGCATGTCCATCTTCCTGCAGAACTGGGTGGCCCTGGGCCAGGGTGCGCGCGACATGGCCGTGCCCTCGCTGCTGCCGGGCGCGCTGCGCTTCGGTGCCGAAGGCGGCTTCGAGATCTATGTGCCCTACTCGCGCATCCTGATCATCGTGGTGGCCATCGTGCTCATGGTGCTGCTGACGCTGTACATCCGCCACTCGCGCATGGGCCGCGCCTCGCGCGCCTGCGCCCAGGACATGCACATGGCCAGCCTGCTGGGCATCGACACCAACCGCGTGATCTCGTTCACCTTCGTGCTGGGCGCCATGCTGGCGGCCGTGGGCGGGGTGCTGATCGCGCTGGCCGTGGGCAAGCTCAACCCGTTCATCGGCTTTCTGGCCGGCATCAAGGCCTTCACGGCCGCGGTGCTGGGCGGCATCGGCTCCATCCCCGGCGCCATGCTGGGCGGCGTGCTGCTGGGCGTGGCCGAGACCTTTGCGGCAGCCTACATCTCGTCCGAGTACAAGGACATCGTGGCCTTCGGCCTGCTGGTGCTGATCCTGCTGTTCCGCCCCACGGGCCTGCTGGGCAAACCTGAAGTGGAGAAGGTCTGATGAAAACCAAACCCACTTTGAACCTGCGCGACGCCCTGATCGCCACGGTGATGACGGCCGTGGTCGTCACGCCCATCTTCGGCCTGCACCTGGAACGCGCCGGCACCCGCACCATCATCAACCCCGACTGGACGGTGGTGGCCTGGGCCTGCGCCCTGGTCTTCCTGGTGCAGCTGCTGCGCCCGCTGATCGCGGCGAAGATGCCCAAGGTCTCGCTGCCCTCGCTGCCGCAGGCGCGCCCCAGCCACCGCAACGGCCTGATGCTGGCGGCCCTGCTGATCGCCGTGTCCTGGCCGTTCTTTGCGGGCCGCAACGCGGTGGACATCGCCACGCTGGCCATGATCTACGTGATGCTGGGCCTGGGCCTGAACATCGTCGTGGGCTTTGCCGGCCTGCTGGACCTGGGCTTCGTGGGCTTCTACGCCGTGGGCGCCTACACCTATGCGCTGCTCTTCCACTGGGCCGGCTGGTCCTTCTGGGAAGCGCTGCCGCTGGCCGGTGCCGCTGCCGCGATGTTCGGCTTCGTGCTGGGCTTTCCGGTGCTGCGGCTGCGCGGTGACTACCTGGCCATCGTGACCCTGGGCTTTGGCGAGATCATCCGCCTGCTGCTGGTCAACCTGACCAGCATCACGGGCGGGCCGGACGGCATCTCCAGCATCCCCAAGCCCACGGTGCTGGGCCTGGAGATGACGCGCACCCCCTCCACCGAGGGCGGCACGACGTTCCACCAGTTCCTGGGGCTGGAGTTCAGCTCGCTGCACATGGTGATCTTCCTGTACCTGATGGCGCTGCTGCTGGCCGTGGTCACGCTGTGGATCTCCAACCGCCTGGTGCGCATGCCCATAGGCCGCGCCTGGGAGGCACTGCGCGAGGACGAGATCGCCTGCCGCTCGCTGGGCCTGAACCCCATGAAGATCAAGCTGTCGGCCTTCACGCTGGGCGCCATGTTCGCCGGCTTCGGCGGTGCCTTCTTCGCGGCGCGCCAAGGCATCGTCAACCCCGAGTCCTTCACCTTCATCGAGTCGGCGCTGATCCTGTCCATCGTGGTGCTGGGCGGCATGGGCTCGCAGCTGGGCGTGATCATCGCGGCCATCTTGCTGACGGTGCTGCCCGAGCTGGCACGAGAGTTCTCCGAGTACCGCATGCTGATCTTCGGCCTGGTGATGGTGCTGATGATGGTCTGGCGCCCGCAGGGCCTGCTGCCCATGCGCCGTCGCCATGTGGAGGTGCGCTCATGAGGCATGCCGACACCATGATTTTTGGGACAACAGATAGCAGCAAGGGCCGGCAATGAGCGAGTATTTGCTAGAAGTCAAAGACCTGTGCATGCGCTTCGGCGGCCTGCTGGCCGTGGACCACGTGGGCTTCAACGTGCGTCCGCAGGAAGTGTTTGCCATCATCGGCCCCAACGGCGCCGGCAAGACCACGGTGTTCAACTGCATCAGCGGTTTCTACCAGCCCAGCAGCGGCTCCATCGCGCTGGACGGCAGCGCCATCGAGGGGCGCAGCAGCCACCACGTGGCCAACCACGGCGTGGTGCGCACCTTCCAGAACGTGCGCCTGTTCAAGTCCATGACGGTGCTGGAAAACCTGCTGGTGGCACAGCACCGCCGCTCGGGCGTCAACCTGCTGTCGGGCCTGTTCAACACGGCGGGCTACCGCCGCAGCGAAGAGGAAAAGATCGAGAGCGCCCTGCACTGGCTGGACGTGATGGGCCTGCGCGAGTTCGTCAACCGCGAGGCCGGCAACCTGGCCTACGGCCACCAGCGCCGCCTGGAGATCGCGCGCTGCATGATCACCAAGCCGCGCGTGCTCATGCTCGACGAACCCGCCGCCGGCCTGAACCCGCAGGAGAAAAAGGACCTGCAGGGCCTGATCGACCAGCTGCGCCGCCAGTACGGCATTGCCGTGCTGCTGATCGAGCACGACATGGGCTTGGTCATGGGCGTGTCCGAGCGCATCCTGGTCATGGAGTACGGCAAGCCCATCGCCATGGGTCTGCCGGATGCCATTCGCAACGATGAACGGGTCATCAAGGCCTATCTGGGAGAAGCCTGATGCCTGCCATGCTGCAACTGGAGAACATCTCCACCCACTACGGCGCCATCTGCGCGGTCGACAGCGTCAGCCTGCACGTCAACCAGGGCGAGATCGTCTCGCTGATCGGCTCCAACGGCGCCGGCAAGACCTCACTGCTGATGACGGTGTGCGGCAACCCGCGCGCCAGCTCGGGTCGCATCTCGTTCGAGGGCGAGGACATCACCCAGCTTCCTTCGCACCACATCATGCGCAAGGGCATTGCGGTCTCGCCAGAAGGGCGGCGCATCTTCTCGGACCTCACGGTCACCGACAACCTGAAGATGGGCGGATTCTTCCTGGACAAGCCGCAGATCGAGGCCGGCATCGAACATGTGTTCGGCCTCTTCCCGCGCCTGCGCGAGCGCGCCCACCAGCGCGCCGGCACCATGTCGGGCGGCGAGCAGCAGATGCTGGCCATCGGCCGCGCGCTGATGAGCAAGCCCCGCCTGCTGCTGCTGGACGAACCCACGCTGGGCCTGGCGCCGCTGATCATTGCGCAGATCTTCGAGATCATCCAGACCATCCGCGCCGCTGGCGTCACGGTCTTCCTGGTCGAGCAGAACGCCAACCGCGCCCTGCAGATCGCCGACCGCGGCTATGTGCTGGAGACCGGCAAGGTGGTGCTGGAGGACACCGGCGCCAACCTGCTGACCAACGACGCCGTGCGCCGCGCCTACCTGGGCGCCTGAGCGCCTGCGCGCCCGGCAAAACGCCGGCAATACTGCACGCCGGCACTGAACGGAGGCCCGCCATTCGGCGGGCCTTTTCATTTCAGAGCCCGCGAGACCTCACACCAGGCCGCGCTGCTTGAGCAACGCCCAATGCGCATCCGGCAGACGGGCCTTCATGGCCTTCAAGGGATCGACCTCGCCCGTGTTGTCGGCAAAGGCCACCACGAAATCATCGGTCACGGGCAGGCCCGCCTGCCTGACCATGCTCTCCAGCAAGGGCAGCATGTGCCTGAGCACCCGCATGGCCGAGGCATTGCTTTGCTTCATCTCCATCAACTGGCCATGCAGCAGGCAGGCTTCGCCTAGCGCCTCATCGGAGAACCAGTGCTCATCGGCCTCGCCCATGCCGCGTATCTCGTCCGGCGCCCACAGGTAATACGGAATCTCTTCACCACGCTCCAGCACCGCGCGCCGATAGGATTCGCGCCCCCAGACCAGAAAAGGCGGCCAGGCTGCAGTCAGGTCCTCATGCGTGTAGCAAAGCAAAAGACCGTAGAGCGGTTCGCCGCGTGGGATCTGCTGCAAGGCCGTGGCCAGTGACTGCTCCAGCAGCTGCTGCACACGCGCCTCGACGGTCTTCAGCGTCTCGCCCCTGGGCAGGCGCAGGTAGAGCAGCCTGTCGGCACCCGGCTCGGGCTGGCCCTGGGTGTCCAGGTATTGAAGGTGGATGCGATCCAGAACGCCGTCCGCGCCATGCACGAACACATGCCGCGTGAGCCAGGGCTTCTCACGGGTTTCCCAGTTCCGGGTCACGCTGCACTGCAGTTGCCGGCCGTCGTACTCATAACGGCTGTCCATGCCACGGTAGCCAAGGTGCATGTGATGGGCGACCAGCCGCCCCTCCTCGTAGCGGCTTTGGCTGACGGAATCGATGCTGCCGCCTCCATGCCACGACACGGTTGTGCGCTGGCCGGGCGTGTACAGGCATACCTGCTCGCGCGCGTTGGACCGGCATTCGATGACGATACGTCCCTGGGCATCAAAGCCGTGGTGCACATGCTTTTGCGGGTCTGCCCGCCCATCGCTGAGCCAGCGTGCGGCAGGGCCGCCGAACAGCTCACGGGCATAGGGTTCGTCAAAGCTCATGGAGTCGGACGCCCAGCGCCAGCTTGCGACCTGGCTGCGGATCTCGGCCCTCAATCGCTCCGAGGCCTCGGCACCGCTGAATTTCGAATACAGGGCCTGGATTTCTGAAGGGGAATTCATGTTCAAGCGAGATGCATGCGCGCGGAAAAAACCATTCTTGCATGGCGCTCCAATCCCGCTGCCGCGATTCTGGAAGTGGTCTGGCCGTGCTCCCTGGATTGTGCTGCCGGCCCTCGCATGGCAGCGCTATAAATGCAGCTTCGCCCAAGAATTACCACCCGCAAGGCCGCCCATGAACGCCCCCGCCCCCCATGACATGCTGCACCCCCTGGCCATCGACGTGGTGTCCGTGCAGTCCCAGGTCGTCTACGGCCGCGTTGGCAACAACGTGGCCATGCCCACGCTGCAGGCCATGGGACTGGCGGCGGCGGCCGTGCCCACGGTGGTGTTCAGCAATACGCCGCACTATCCCAGCATCCACGGCGGAGCAATTGCCGCCGAGTGGTTTGCGGGCTATCTGCAGGACCTGGGCGCGCGCGGCGCGCTCGGGCAACTGCAGGCCGTTCTGGCCGGCTACCTGGGCGGGCCGGAACAGGCCGGGCTGCTGGCGGACTGGGTGGCGGGCCTGCTGCAGCAGCGCCCCGGCCTGCGCGTGGTGGTGGACCCGGTGATCGGCGACCACGACAGCGGCATCTACGTGGACCCCGCCATGGTCGAGGCCTACCAGCGCCACCTGCTGCCCCTGGCCGACGGGCTGACACCCAACCATTTCGAGCTGGAACGGCTGACCGCGCGCCCTGTGCACGGCATGGACGATGTGGTCCAGGCCGCGCGCAGCCTGCTGACCGGCCGCACGCAGTGGGTGGCCGTGACCAGCGCGGCGCCCGAGCTGGGCGGCGAGCATGCACTGCGCATGCGCGTGGCGCTGGTCACGCGCGAGGACGTGCATGTGGTCACCCACGCGCGCGTGGATACGGTGCCCAAGGGAACGGGCGACTTGTTCAGCGCCGCGCTCACCGGCCACTGGCTGCAGGGCGCCAGCCTGCGCGAGGCGGCCGAGCGCGCCTGCGAACGCATCGTGCAGGCGCTGGAGCGCACGCGGCAGGCGCGCAGCGCCGAGCTGCTGCTGCCCTCGGACCCCGTCGCCTCCCGGGCAATGACCGCGCAGGCAGCACCGGCAGCACGGGCACAAGCGATACCATCGCCCGCATGAACAATGCATCGCCTCTCCTTTCCCTGACGATTCTCACGGGCGCTTCGCGCGGCATGGGCCTGGCCCTGGCCCGGCAACTGCTCGATGCCGGCCATGAGCTGGTCACGCTGTCGCGCTCCACCAGCGAAGACCTGAACCGGGCCGCCGCCACGGCAGGCGCCCCGCTGCAGCAGTGGAGCGTGGACCTGGGCGAGCCCGAGGCAGCGGCCCGCAGGCTGGGCGAATGGCTCGCCGGGCTGGACGCCACGCGCTACGCCAGCGTCACCCTGATCAACAACGCGGGCGTGATTCCGCAGATCGCGCCGCTGTCGCAGCTGCGGCCCGCCGACATCGCCCAGGCCATGCGCGTGGGACTGGAGGCGCCCATGCTGCTGACGGCCGCCTTCCTGGCCGCCACCGAAGGCTGGACGGCCGTGCCGCGCAAGGTGCTCAACATCTCTTCCGGCCTGGGGCGGCGCGCCATTGCCTCGCAGGCCTCCTACTGCGCGGCCAAGGCCGGCATGGACCATTTCAGCCGCAGCGTGGCGCTGGACGAGGCGCTCAAGCCCCACGGCGCGCGCATCTGCTCGCTGGCGCCCGGCGTCATCGACACCGACATGCAGGTGCAGCTGCGCAGCGCCGATGCCGCAGCCTTTCCCGACGCAGGCAACTTCGCCCAGCTCAAGGAGGGCGGCAAGCTGTCCACGCCCGAGCAGGCCGCCACCCTGGTGCTGGGCTGGCTGCAGCGCGCGGATTTTGGCGAGCAGGTCGTGGCCGACGTGCGCCAGCCCTGAACGTACGGGTCTGGCAGGCCCGATGCAGCAATAAAAACACCGGCAGCAGACAGAAACATATCGCCGTGCTGCCGGAAACAATCCAGCCCTTCGCACTGGAAAATATTCCGCAAGTTTTACCGGTTGCAGGAATCATTTCCCATATCCAGGCCGCGCATTGCCTTCAAAAACGTCATCTGGCAAAGGATGACGTTTTTCGTCTGCGTTTGCCAGTCCCGCTTTTCCAATCCTCCTACAGTGGCATTTATTGCGGCTGGCAAGAATGGGGCACTCAACTCCAGGAAATCCAGCCATGTCCATTGCCTATTCCGATCCCCTGGCAGCGCCAGTGGTCCCTGCGGCCAATACATCCGTCAGCGGTGTTTCATGGGCGGCGATATTCGCGGGCGCCATGGCGGCGGCCTCGCTGTCGCTGCTGCTGTTCATTCTGGGCACGGGCCTGGGCCTGTCGTCTGTCTCGGTATGGACCGGCCAAGGCATGGATGCCGGCGCCCTGGGGTGGACGGCCGTGGCCTGGATCGCCTTCACCCAGCTGGCCTCCGCCGGCGTGGGCGGGTACCTGGCCGGGCGGCTGCGCACCCGCTGGCAAGGCGTGCATACGGACGAGGTCTACTTCCGCGACACGGCCCACGGCTTTCTGTCCTGGGCGCTGGCCACGCTGGCCATGGTGGCCCTGATGGGCGCTGCGGCCGGTGGTGCGGTGTCCGGCGCCTTCAAGGCGGCGCAGACCGTGGCCACCAGCGCCTCCAGCGTGGTGGGTGGCGCGATCGGCGCCGCCGGCGGTGCGGCTGCTGGCGGTGCCGCAGCCATGGCCGGTGCCTCGGGCGCCGATGCCTCGCCCCAGGGCCTGGCCTACTGGACCGGCAGCCTGTTCCGCAATTCCGCGGCAACCTCCGGCAGCACAACGCCTGCCGACATGGCCAGCGCCACGCGGGAGGCCGGCGTGATCTTTGCCCAGTCGCTGCGCACCGGCCAGCTTTCTGCGGCCGATGAGCAATATCTGGCCCAGCTGATTGCGCGCAATTCCGATATTCCGGTGGAAGAAGCGCAAAAGAAAGTGCGAAGCACCTTTGATTCCGTACAGATGCAGATAAAGCAGGCCGAGCAAAAGGCAGAAGAGGCCAAGCAAAAGGCCAAGCAGGCCGCTGAAGAAACGCGAAAGGCCACCGCCCATTCCATGCTCTGGCTGTTTGTTTCCCTGATGCTGGGCGCCTTTGTGGGCAGCCTGTGCGCCACCTGGGGTGGCCGCCAACGCGATGCCATTTGATCCTGCATCGCAGTCAACACCATCCAACCATTCATTGAACGGAGGCCATTCATGCGATCCATACTGCTTTTTCTTCTGGGCGTGCCCATTCCCATCATCATTTTGATTGCACTGATGTTCTGAAGGAGCGCCGCATGCCCGCACCGCGCCGCAGCCACCCGGTCACGCAGCAGCCGCGGCGGGCTGCTGCGGCCGGCGGGCAGGACAAGGCTGCCGCTTCGCTGGCGGCCTACCGGCAAAAGCGCGACTTCACGCGCACGCCGGAGCCCTCGGCAGAACCTTCCAGCGACGCGATTGCAGGGCAGCCCGGCACGGGGGTCCTGCAATTCGTCATTCAAAAGCACTGGGCCAGCCATCTGCACTACGACTTCCGGCTGGAGCTGGACGGCAGCATGAAAAGCTGGGCCGTGCCCATGGGCCCCAGCTACGACCCGGCCGACAAGCGCATGGCCGTGCAGGTGGAAGACCACCCCATGGCCTACAACCGCTTCGAAGGCCAGATTCCGCCGGGCCAGTACGGTGCGGGCAAGGTCATCATCTGGGACCGGGGCACCTGGTGGCCACAAGGCGACGCCGCCGAGGGCCTTCGCAAGGGCAAGCTCAAGTTCGAGTTGCGCGGCCACAAGCTGCAGGGCCGCTGGACCCTGGTGCGCATGCGCGGCAAGGACGATGCCAAAAAACCCGCGTGGCTGCTGATCAAGGAGCATGACGGGCTGGAACGCGCCGCCGGCGAATTCAGCGTGGTCGAGGACATGCCCGACAGCGTGGCCGGCCTTCCCCTGGAACCTGCAGCAGCGGCAACGACAGAAACAACAACAGCAACAGCGCCAGCGCCAGCACGAAAGCAGCACGCCGGCACCGCGACCATGCCGCAGGAGATCGACCCCCAGCTGGCGACCTTGGTGGACCGCCCGCCCACGGAGGCCGGGCAATGGATCTTCGAGAGCAAGTTCGACGGCTACCGCCTGCTGGCCCGCATCGACAGCGGTACCGTGCGGCTTGTCACGCGCAACGGCAAGGACTGGACCGCCAGAATGCCTGCCCTGGCCCGCGCCTTGGCGGCCCTGCCCTTGCAAACAGGCTGGATCGACGGCGAGGTGCTGATGCTGGACAGCGACGACCGCCCCGACTTCCAGGCCCTGCAGAACGCCTTCGACGGCGAGCACACCGACCTGCTGGTCTTCTTCGCCTTCGACCTGCTGTGGCACGACGGCCAGGACCTGCGCCCGCAGCCCGTGGAACAGCGCCGCCAGCGGTTGCAGGAGCTGCTGCACAAGGCGCCGTCGGACCGCGTTCGGTTCAGCCAGGCCTTTGACGCCCCGCCCGCCGACCTGATGGCTGCCGCCTGCCGGCTGGGCCTGGAGGGCGTGATCGGCAAGCGGCGCGGCAGCGCCTACGTCTCGAGGCGCAGCATGGACTGGATCAAGCTCAAGTGCGGCCACCGCCAGGAGTTCGTGATCGCCGGCTATACCGATCCCCAGGGCTCGCGCACCGGCCTGGGGGCCCTGGTCCTCGCCGTGCATGGCGAGGACGGGCAGCTGCACGCGGCCGGCAAGGTCGGCACGGGTTTCAACGCACGCACCCTGGCCGACCTGCGCCAGCGCCTGGACGGCCTGGCCACCGGCACATCCCCGCTGGCAGACACCCGGGGCCTTGGCAGCCAGGTGCACTGGGTGCGCCCCACCCTGCTGGCCGAAGTCTCGTTCGCGCAATGGACCGCGGACGGCCGCATCCGCCACGCCGTATTCCAGGGCCTGCGCACGGACAAGCCTGCGCGCCGCATCGCAAAAGAGGAGCCACAGCACGTGCCATCGACCGCATCTTCACCCCGCACCGCAACCCGCCACAAAGCCGCCCCGCCCCGCATGGCCAAGGCGGCGCGCCTGCCCGCCACGATCGCCATCACCCATGCCGAGCGTGTCATCGACCCCTCCACCGGCATCACCAAGATGGAGCTGGCGCGCTACTACGCCACGGTGGCCCCCTTCATGATCACCCACCTCAAGGCCCGGCCCGTGGCCATGGTGCGCGCGCCGGAGGGCATCGAGGGCGAGCTGTTCTTCCAGAAACACATGGACCAGACGCCGCTGCAGGGCATTGCCGCCCTGGCGCCCGAACTCGATCCCGGCCATGCGCCGCTGATGGAGGTGGCGCGGCGTGAAGGCCTGGTGGCGGCTGCGCAGATGAACACCATCGAATGGCACACCTGGAATGCCCGCCGGGACCGCATCGACCGGCCCGACCGCATGACCTTCGACCTGGACCCCGGCGAGGGCGTGCCCTGGACGCAGGTGCAGGAAGCGGCCACCTTGCTGCATGTGCTGCTGCAGGAGCTGGAGCTGCCGGCCTTCCTCAAGACCAGCGGAGGCAAGGGCCTGCATGTGGTCGTGCCGATCAAGCGGCTGCTGGACTGGGACACGGTCAAGGCCTTCTCCCAGGCCGTGGTCCAGCACCTGGCCAGCACCGTGCCCCAGCGCTTCGTGGCCAAGAGCGGGCCACGCAACCGCGTGGGAAAAATCTTCGTGGACTACCTGCGCAACGGCTTTGGCGCCACCACGGCCTGCGCGTGGACAGCGCGTGCGCGGCCCGGCATGGGCATCTCCGTGCCCGTGGGCTGGAACGAGCTCGACAGGCTCACGGGCGGCGCGCACTGGACCATTCGCTCGGTGGACCAGCGCCTGCGCCTGGGCAACTCGCCCTGGGAGCACTACGGCACGGCGGCCACCAGCCTGGGCCGCGCCATGAAGGCGCTGGGCTTCGAGGCACCGGCCCGCGAAGCGCCGCCAACGAGGAAAGCACAACGATGACCAGGAAAGCCACATCTCCCCGCACGGCCCCGGCCGTCTCCTCGCGCAGCCTGTGGAAGGGGGCCATCAGCTTTGGCCTGGTCCACATCCCGATAGGCCTGTATGCGGCCACGGCCAGCACGGACATCGACTTCGACTGGCTGGACAAGCGCAACATGCAGCCCGTGGGCTACAAGCGCATCAACAAAGTCACAGGCAAGGAGGTGGCCTCGGCCGACATCGTCAAGGGCGTGGAATTCGAAGAAGGCCGCTACGTGGTGCTGAGCGCCGAAGAGATTGCCGCCGCCTTTCCCAAGACCACGCAGACCATAGAGATCGAGGCCTTTGTCGATGCCGACGATATCCCCTTCATCTACCTGGAGCGGCCCTACTACACCGCCCCCCTGCACCGGGGCGGGAAGGTCTACGCACTGCTGCGCGAGGCGCTGCGCAAGAGCAACAAGGTGGGCGTGGCCAAGGTCGTCATCCAGGCCAAGCAGCACCTGGCCATCCTGATCCCCTGCGGCCGGGCGCTGGTGCTGAACCTGCTGCGCTGGGGCGGCGAGATCCGTTCCTTCGAGCAGCTGGACCTGCCGCCGCTGGACGCAAGGGCCGCAGGCATCAAGGCCGCCGAAATGACCATGGCCCTGGCACTGATCAAGGACATGAGCCAGGCCTGGGACGCCGACCAGTTCCGCAACTCCTTCAGCGAGGAAATCCACCAGCTGGTGCAGGCCAAGGCCCATGCGGGCGACGTGCAAAGTGTGCAAAGGCAGCAGGACGCGCCCGCCGCACCCGCCAACGCAGCCGTGCTGGATCTGACCGCCCTGCTCAGGAGCAGCCTGGGCAAGGCAGGCAGCGGGGCCCCCGCCTCCGCGGCCAAGGAAAAAAATACCGGGGCGGCGGCAAAAGCTGCAAAAGCTGCAAAAGCGCCCGCGACCCGGACAACGCCCAAGCCCCGAAAGCCAGCGTCCAAGGCGCCTGCAAAACGTTCAACATCCAAATGAAACGGACCATTGCCGTTTTGCATAATCTAAAAATGGCATTTCATGATAAAAAATACATGCATTTTTGCCGCAAAAATGGATTCCACGATATGCATAGCAAATTCCAATGATTTACCAAAAGTAATCTTCCGAATTTCCTACACGCCGTGGATTTTTCAAGCAGCACAATGAAATTGCAGTGATGACGGCATCGCTGTTTACTTAAGGAGTATGGAAATGACGCAACAGACCAATAACCCTCAAGGCAACACGGCCAGCAACCAGCAAAACGACAAGAACAAGCAGAACCAGCAGCAGCAACAAAACAATCCGGGGCAGCAGCAGCAAAGCAATCCCAATAATCCCAACCACCAGCAACAGCAGAGCAACCCTCAGCGCAACCAGCCGGGTCAGCAGCAAAAGCAGGACAGCCACCAGCAGCGTTGAGCCGCAGGTTGCATGACCTGAAAAAAGGGTCCTCCGGGCCCTTTTTTTATTTTCCCATTGCGGCAACTGAAAAACATACCGTTGCTCCGCTTGAAATATCCGCGTCAAAAGAACATGGCGTTCATTCCCAAGGAGTGCATCATGGCCAAGAAAGCCCCAGCTGAAAAGAAATCCCCATCCCAATGCCCCGTTGGCCACGGCGGAGAACTCCAGCAGCAGGCCGAAGCCTCTCATCCTGTATTGACGACGCAGCAGGGCATACCGGTTGCGGACAACCAGAATTCATTGAAGCAAGGGCCAAAGGGACCCACGCTGCTGGAAGATTTCATATTGCGCGAGAAAATCACGCATTTCGACCATGAGCGCATTCCGGAGCGGATCGTCCATGCACGCGGCACAGGTGTCCACGGTTATTTCCAGCTGACCGATTCACTGGAGCAGTACACCACCGCCAAGGTGCTGACCGAAACCGGCAAGCAGGTGCCGGTCTTCGTGCGCTTTTCCACCGTGGCCGGCGGCGCAGGCTCGGTGGACACCCCGCGGGATGTGCGCGGCTTCGCCATCAAGTTCTATACCGAAGAGGGCAACTGGGATCTGGTCGGCAACAACATTCCGGTGTTCTTCATACAGGACGCCATGAAGTTTCCCGACCTGGTCCATGCCGTGAAGATGGAGCCGGACCGGGGCTTTCCACAGGCCGCCACGGCGCACGACACGTTCTGGGACTTCATCTCCCTCATGCCCGAGTCCATGCACATGGTCATGTGGATCATGAGCGACCGCACCATCGCGCGCAGCCTGCGCATGATCGAGGGCTTTGGCGTGCACAGTTTCCGGCTGGTCAATGCGCAAGGCAAAAGCACCTTCGTGAAATTCCACTGGCGGCCCGAGCTGGGCATCCAGTCCACCGTCTGGGACGAGGCCCTGAAGCTGCAGGCCGCCGACAACGACTACCACCGCCGCGACCTGTTCGAGGCCATCGAGGCCGGCGACTACCCGGCCTGGGAGCTGTGCGTGCAGCTGTTCTCGCAGGAACAGGCCGACGCCCTTCCCTATGACCATCTGGACCCCACCAAGATCATTCCGGAAGAGGAAATACCGCTGCGCAAGATCGGCCGCTTCGTGCTGGACCGCTGGCCCGACAACTTCTTTGCCGAGACCGAGCAGGTCGCCTTCTGCCCGGCCAACCTGCCCCCGGGCATCGACTTCAGCAACGATCCGCTGCTGCAGGGCCGCCTTTTCTCCTACCTGGACACCCAGCTGTCGCGCCTGGGCGGGCCCAACTTCACGCAGCTGCCCATCAACGCGCCCAAATGCCCGTTTGCCCACGACCAGCGCGACGGCCATATGCAGACCCAGGTGCCCAAGGGCCGCGTGGCCTACGAGCCCTCCAGCCTGCAGGCCGACAGTCCGCGCGCCTCGGCGGCGCGCGGCTTCAGGCACTTTGCCCAGGATGACGGGGACGGCGCCAAGGGCCGCATCCGCCCCGAAAGCTTTGCCGACCACTACAGCCAGGCGCGCATGTTCTACGCCAGCCAGAGCGCGGTGGAGAAGGCCCACATCGCCAGCGCCCTGGTGTTCGAGCTGTCCAAGGTGCAGACGCCGCATGTGCGACTGGCCGTGGTGGGCCACCTGCAGGTGATAGACGCCGACCTGGCAAAGCGCGTGGCCGACGGCCTGGGCCTGCCCCAGCTGCCGCCTGCCGCCAAGCCTGCCGTGCCCCCGCAAAAGCTGCCGCCCAGCCCGGCCACGCGCATCATCGACCGCATGAAACCCACACTGCAGGGCCGCTGCGTGGCCATCCTGGTGGATGAAGGCTCCAGCGCCCGACACATTGCCGCCTTCCACAAGGCCCTGGTGGCGCAAAAGGCCAGCGTGAAGATCATTGCGCCCAAGATCGGCGGCGCCACGCTGGACGACGGCAGCCACCTGCCTGCAGACGGCCAGCTGGCCGGATCGCCCTCGGCGCAGTTCGACGCCGTGGTGTCCATCCTCACGCCGCAGCGCGGCGAAGCCCTGGCCCGGGAAGCGGCTGCCCAGGACTGGTTCCGCGATGCCTTCGGCCACCTCAAGGCCATTGCGGCCTGCAAGGCCACCGGGCACATCCTGCAGACCGCGGGCATCACGCCGGACGATGGCGTGTTTCCCATCGACACGCCCAAGCCCTTTGTCGAAGGCGCCAAGAAACGCTTCTGGGACCGCGAGCCCACGCTGAGGACGCTGGCCTGAGGCCGCAGGCCACCGGCTTTTGCGAATCATTGCTACCAAATGTCAACGCTTCGGCCCCGTGCAGGGGTCCGGGCATGGCGATTGCTGCAGCGGCTGCATGGCCGCTGCGGCCCGCCACCATCACAGGAGAAACCGTTCCATGATCGCTGCGCCACCCACACCGCCTGCCACACCTCCCGTCGCTCCGCCGGTCAATCCGCCGCCGACCGAGCCGCTGGTGCCACCCGTGGGTGATCCTCCGCCGGCTCCGGCGCCTTCGCCCTATTCCGATCCCCCCATCGCACCTCCGCCGCCGCCGCCGCAGGGGTTGCACTGACTGCAGACCTCATCCATATCAACGACCGCATGCCCGGCTGGCGCCGCGTGCGGCGTGGCAAAGGCTTTTCCTATGTGGACCAGGACGGCAGGCCCGTGCGCGACGCCCAGGCGCTGGAGCGCATCCGCAAATTGGCCATTCCACCGGCCTATGTGGATGTATGGATCTGCCCTGACGCCCGGGGCCACCTGCAGGCCACGGGCCGCGATGCCCGCGGGCGCAAGCAATACCGCTATCACCCGCAGTGGCAGGAGCAGCGCAAGCAGGTCAAGTTCGACCGCATGCGCGAGTTCGGCCGGCATCTGCCCGCCATTCGGCGTGCCGTGGCGCGGGACCTCAGGCCGGGGCGGCCGCAGCTCGAAACCGTGGTGGCCACCATCGTCTGGCTGCTGGACTGCACGGCACTGCGCGTTGGTAATGACGAGTATTCAGAAGCCAATGGATCCTTCGGCCTGACCACGCTCAGGAACCGCCACGCCCAGGTGCGCGCCGGCGAGCTGACGCTGAGCTTCAAGGGCAAGAGCGGCGTCGCCCAGCAGGCCCGCGTGTCCGACCGGGCCGTGGCCCGCATCGTCAAGCGCTGCCAGGACCTGCCGGGGCAGCGGCTTTTCCAGTTCGTGGACGACGAGGGGGATGTTCACCACGTGCGCTCCGAGCACGTGAACGACTACATCCGCAGGATCTGCAGCAAGGCCGGGGCAGACGAGGCAGACGGACCGGACTTCAGTGCCAAGGACTTCCGTACCTGGCATGCCAGCGTGTACGCGCTGGAGCTGGCCATGGCCGCCGCAGCGTCACCGGCGGGCAGCCGCCATCCAGGCGCGCTCACCTTCACGGACCTCATCGCCGAGGTGGCGCGGCGCCTGGGCAATACCTGTACGGTTTGCCGCAAGTTCTACATCCATCCCCAGGTACTGGCCCTGTGCGAGCAGCCCGGACAATGCCCGCCCGCCGCGACCGCTGCACCCGCACGGCGCACGCGCGGGCTGAGCGCCAAGGAATGCCTGTTCCTGGGCCTGCTGGAGCCCCAGCCCCGGCCCCGCCGGACCCCGCCCCGACGTGGCCAGGGCGCCAGCCGCCGGCCCGCCTGATCCGCTTGATCCTCTCTTTGCGGCGACGGCGGCGGGGACCGGACCACCCGGCAAGCACTGTGCCTGTGGACTGACACAGATGCATACATCCCAGCCCCTAAACTGCCGGATCATGAATTTTTGTCAAAACAGGCTGCGGCCAGCAGCTCTGGAGGCCATGGAATGAACCACGTGCTGATCGTCGATGACGACGCGGACTCGGCAGCCACCATGCGCGAACTGGTGGGCGTGGACCGCTTTTCGGTCGCCGTGGCCCACACCCTGCGCGATGCGCGCCGCCAGATGGCCATGCAGCCGCCCAGCCTGGTTCTGCTGGACCTGCAGCTGCCCGATGGCAACGGCATGGACCTGTTCGGCGACCGGCAAGTGCCGCAGGACTCGCAGATCGTGCTGGTGACCGGCCATGCCAGCCTGGACTCCTCCATCGAAGCCCTGCGCCGAGGCGCCATGGACTATCTGGTCAAGCCCGTGGGCATAGGCCGGCTCGAGGACATTCTTTCGCGCTTTCTCATCCCCACGCCGGGCCTGTCGGGCGCGGACAGCCGCAACGGCGCAGGCCCGGCCTCCGATCAGATCACGGCACAAGACCATTGCGCACCCGCTGGCAGCTACTGCGCGCAGGAAGGACGCTTTGGCCGGCTCCTGGGCCAATCGCCTCCCATGCAGCGCCTGTACCAGCAGATGGAGCGCGTGGCAGGCACCTCGGTCACGGTATTCCTCACGGGGGAGAGCGGCACCGGCAAGGAGGTCGTGGCGCAGACCCTGCACGACTTGAGCCAGCGGCGCAGCCGCCCGTTTCTTGCCGTGAACTGCGGCGCCATTTCGCCGCATCTCATCGAAAGCGAGATCTTCGGCCACGAAAAGGGCAGCTTCACGGGTGCCGACCGCCAGCACCAGGGCTTTTTCGAGCGCGCGGCCACGGGCACGCTGTTCCTGGACGAGATCACGGAAATGCCCATGGAGCTGCAGGTCAAGCTGCTGCGCGTGCTGGAGACCGGCCGCTTCATGCGCGTGGGCTCCACCCAGACGCTGCAGACCGATGTGCGCGTGATCGCCGCCACCAACCGCTGCCCCTTCGAGGCCGTGGCCAGCGGCAGGCTGCGCGAGGACCTGCTGTACCGGCTGAACGTCTTTCCCATCGAGCTGCCGCCGCTGCGCGAGCGCCTGTCCGACGTCCCGCTGCTGGCCCAGCACTTGCTGCAGGCCATCTCGCAGCGAGAGGGCCAGACCAAGCAGTTCACGGCGTCGGCCCTGAGGCAGTTGGCACAGCACAGCTGGCCCGGCAATGTGCGCGAGCTGCGCAATGCCGTGCAGCGTGCCTACGTCATGGAGCCCGGCCCGCAGGTAGGCACCGAATGGCTGCCCCGCCCACCGGTGGCCATTGCCCAGCCCGCCCCCATGCCGGTGTCATTGCACGCATCCGTGCACACATCCGTGCCTGCACAGCTGGCCGCCAACGCCCCGCAGTTGCCGCCCACTGCGCAGGCCGCGCCTGTCGCCGTGCATCCGTTCGCCGACCACGGCGCGGCAGGCGACGCCTACGACCTGCCCGATATGGAGCCGGCCACCATACAGCTGCCCATCGGCATGACCATGGCGCAGGCCGAGCGGCTGCTGATCCAGGCCACGCTCAAGCAGTGCAAGTACCAGAAGGAACGCACGGCCGCCGTGCTCGGCATCAGCCTCAAGACGCTGTACAACCGGCTCAAGGACTATGCGGGCGGCAAAAAGGACAGGACGGACCCCGAACCCGGCTGACACGTGCGCAGACGCGCACAGCACCTGCTGCCGTTGCCTTGCGGGCACGCTGCTTGCCACCCTGCAAGCACCTTTGAGCAACCAAGGACAAGCCCATGGACTCCTCTCCTGCCCGCGCCTACGGTGTCTTCAAGCCCGTGGGCCACATGGTGGTCTCTTTTCCCACGGCTGCGCAGGCCGATGACGGCATGGCGGCGCTGCAGGCGCTGAACCTGCCCGAGCAGGACGTACGGCGCTACACCGACCGGGAAATGCTGGCCCAGATCGACCAAGACCTGCGACAGGCCAGCCCCGTGGCCGCCGTGGGCCAGGAACTCAATCTGGTCAAGGCCCACCAGGCCCTGGCCGAGCGCGGCTACCACTGGCTGGTGGTACGGGTGGACAGCGACGAGGCCGCACGCAACGCCGCCGATGCCCTCAAGGCCGCCGGCGCCGAGCGCGCCCAGCTCTACGGCCGCTTCATCATCGAGGAATTGATAGAACACGCCGCCGATCTGCCCCAGGTCAGCGAGTCGCCCGACCGGGGCCTGGACGCCCAGACACCTTCAGGCCGCGAAGCCGAGCGTGCACAAATCCGCCCTGCGCCGGCCCGGGGCAACGGCACCCCGCGACCGGAGCGCTGAGTCGCTTGCGACGGGCAGGCACGCCGATTGCCATTGATATTCAACTGCAACTTTTGTCAAAGGCGATGCCATGGATTTCCTCATCTGGCTGATGGTGGGCGGGCTGATCGGCTGGATCACCAGCATGGTCACGAACACCCAGGCCCAGCAAGGCATTTTGCTCAACGTGGCAATAGGCGCCATCGGCGCCTTGCTGGGCGGCTGGCTGCTGGCGCCGCTGCTGGCGCCTTCGGCCATGGATGCGCAGGCGCAGGTGCCTGCCACATCCATGTCCATCTTCATTTCCATGGCCAGCGCCGTTGCGCTGCTGGCCATCTTCAACCTGTGCAAACCGCGCATGCGCCACTGAGCCGGCCCGGCCACGGGCCATTGACTTGCAGGAAAGGAGCCTCCATGAGCAAAGATCCCTTCCAGACCAGAAGTACCGCTGGCAGCACCGACCTCTCCCGCCAGGGCAGCGCCGTGTGCAAGAAACCGCTGCGCTCCATTGCCACGGCGCTGGCGGCGGGGCTGCTGATCGCGCGCCTCGCACGCTGACCGGGCTCGGCCCTCCTCTCTTTTTTGACTTTCCTGCTTGCTGACTGCGCGCCCCGGCGCGCAGTCCTGTTTCCAGGACCGCGAATGCCAGCTCAGTCCAGGCTTTGCGCAAGACAATCCTGCGCCGCCATGGGCACGCGCGGCAGGACCAGAGAGACGGCCAGGCCGCCGCTGTCTCCATCGCCGTCGCCTCCCCCGCTGCCGCCCTCGGCCCACGCCACGCCACCGCCAGCCAGGCACAGTCGGCGCGCCAGGGCCAGGCCGCAGGAGGCATCTGCATCGGCGTCGCTCAACCGCACGCCGGGGCGGGATTCCTGCGGCCGCTGCGGCGCCTCGGCGCTGGCTGCGGCCACTACGCCCGCTTCGCCCGCTTCGGCCGCAGCGCCCGATTCGCCCGGACCCGCCCCCTCCGGCCCCGGCCCGGCGCCCTGCCAGTGGGCCACGGCCTCGATGCGGATCTCCACCTGCTCGCCCTTGGCGGCCGATGCCGCAAGATGTCCGCCCACGGGATGTGCCGCCATGCGCACGCGGGCGCCATCGGGCAAGGCCTCGCGCACGGACAGGAAAATGCTGATCAGCGCCAGCTCCAGCTCGTCAGGGTCCACATACACGCCCAGGCGCGCGGCCGGCTGGCCCGGCGGGCTGGCCTCGGCGGGCTCAGCCACCTCCAGCGCCACGCGCTTTCCCAGCACCACGGCCAGCGTGCCCCGCACCCCCGGCAACCAGCGGTACAGATCCACCACCAGCGCATGCGTGCTGTGGCGCGGCCCGAAGCGCAGCAGCTGCTGTGTCAACCGACTGGCCGTGTCCACCGAACGCAGCATGGCCTGTGCAGGCAGGCGCAGGTTCGGGTCCTCCGAACGACGCTCAATCAGATAGGCGCTGTTGCTCAGAACGCCGAGCTGGTTGTTGAACTCATGGGAGAAGCGGCCTGCCAGCCGGCCGACCACCTGCAGGCGCTCATTCTGGATATGGGCCTCGCCGGCTTCGTTGTCCCGCTCCCCCGGTGCGCCGCCGGCCTGGCTGCGCCGGGCCGGCCTCATCGGGTCCGCCCTGCCACGCAGGGCCAGCCCCGCCAGGCCCAGGCCGGCCAGCGCAAACAACACGATCGCCGCCCAGATCACGCCCCTCAGGAGCGGGGAACACGCCGGATCCAGCGCGGAACAGGGAACCCAGCTCACCCAGGTCCAGCCCTGGGCCGTCCTGCTGAAGAAAACGCGCAGGGTGCCGCCCTGCGCATCGGGCACATCCAGCCAGCCGTGCGCCAGGCTGGAAGCCAGGCGCTCGCTGAAATCAGCGGGCAAGGCAGGCTGACCCGTTGCCGCAGCCGTGCCGGCCGGCACCGCACGGCCCGCGCTGTCCACCAGAAAGCCGGACCATCCCGCCTCCAGCAGCGGTTGGACGGCAGCCAGCGCCTGCTCGGCATTGGCAGCGCGTGGCTCCTGCCTGTCCAGCAGGCGGGCCGCGGCCATGCTGGCGATGCGAACGGCCTGCTCCTGCGCCGCGTGCCCGGATTGATAGGCGCGCAACAGCAGCCAGGACGAGGCGGCCAGCACAAGCACCAGCAAGGCCAGAAGCAACAGGACCCGTCTCAGGCGCATGGACATGGATGGCCCGCGTGCGGCGCCGCGCGCCCCGCCTTGCGGGACTGCATTGAGGGTTCCCGGCGGCGGGACCGTGTGAAAACCGGTGGATTGGTACATGGCAAAGTTTGCAGAAAACCTTGCGCCCGAGCGGAAATTTTTACCGCAGGCGCCTTGAGCGGCCCTGCTGTTGCAAAGCCGATACCCGCAGCGACGGCCGAACCCCGGGCCCCTGTGCCTTCTGCGCAGCAAGTACGCAGCAGGTTTCGTGCCCAAAGTGTATCCAGACGATTCGCCACGCTGATCGGGGCATGAACGTTGCGTCCTTGTGGCCATCGCAACAAGGAGACGAGATGGGTTCCATGCACCTCAAGGCGGACATACGCCAGTCCCAGACGCTTTCCCCGCGCTTGCAGCACGCGGTGCGCATGCTGCAGATGTCCTCGCTGGACTTTGCCGCGATGGTGCGCAGCAAGATGGAGGACAACCCATTCCTGGAAGATGCCGAGCCCGCAGATGACCGCGACCTGTGGGTGGCCGACATGCACCTGGGCGCGCGCCAGGCCGTTGACGCGGAAGGCTCCGCCATGGACACGGCTGCCTGCGAAACCACGCTGGCCATGCACCTGCACGGCCAGCTCAACGTGACGGCCATGACGCCGCGCGACCTGTGCATGGCGCGCGCCATCGTGGAATCGCTGGACGACGACGGCTATCTGCGCACGGACCTGCAGGAGCTGGCCGGCCTGCTGGCGCTCAGCCCGGCGCCCGATGCGCAGGAAATGCTCATCGCCCTGCGACTGGTGCAATCGCTGGATCCGGCGGGCGTGGCCGCGCGCAGCGTGGGCGAATGCCTGTTGCTGCAATGCCCGCAGATGGCCGACGCCACGCTGCGCCAGCTGTCGCAGACCCTGCTGCAGCACCACATGGACGCGCTGGCCGCGCGCGACGTGCCGCGGCTGGCCAAGGCGCTGCAGGTGCCGGCGGCCCAGATCGTGCAGGCCATGGATGCCATACGGCGCCTCAACCCCAGGCCTGGCTGGAGCTTCGGCTCCACGCACGTGGACTACATCGTTCCCGACGTGATCGTGCGCAGGGGACCGAGCGGCTGGAATGCGCAACTGAACCCCGCCGTCGTGCCGCGCGTGCGACTGAACAGCGTCTACGAGCAGCTGTTCCAGCGCCACCGCTGCACGGGCCAGGCCCAATTGGCCGACCATCTGCAGGACGCGCGCTGGACCGTGCGCAATGTGGAGCAGCGCTTTTCCACCATCCTGGACGTGGCCCGGGCCATCGTGCGAAAGCAGGAGCTGTTCCTGGAGTTCGGCGCCATGGCCATGAAGCCGCTGGTGCTGCGCGAAATTGCCGAGGAAGTGGGTGTGCACGAATCCACCGTCTCGCGCGTGACCAACAACAAGTACATGGCCACGCCCACGGGCGTGTTCGAGCTCAAGCACTTCTTCTCGCGCCCCATGCTCAGTGCCAGCGGCAGCGCCTGCTCGGCCACGGCCATCCGCGAGCTGATCGGCGACATCATCGCGGCCGAATCCGATGCCCGGCCCCTGTCCGACGTCGATATCGCACGCCAGCTGGGCGCCCAGGGCCTGGTCGTGGCCCGCCGCACCGTCACCAAGTACCGTCAGCTGCTGCGCATAGCGCCGGCCGACCGGCGCAGGCGCCACGGCTGACACGGCACCTGCCGTCGCGGCCGCGGCCTTGCGATGGCCCTTGGCGCCGCTGCCCGTGGCGGTGTGTCCTGCCAAGCCCCACTGCCGCGCAGCGGCTTGTCGCTCCCCCAGGTCCTGCCTTGTCCGACAGTTGCAGGCCGCCGTCCGGCCTAAGGTGAAGGCTCATGGATTGAAGGAGACCGCCATGGACACCCCTCCCCGCAGAGTGCACGCCCCCCTCGAACGCCAGCGCAGCGAGAACAACCACATCCGCGATGGCCGCTGGCCGCTGCGCATCGCCGCCCTCACGGCCGCCGTCGCACTGATCCTGGTGCTGATGTTCAACTTCATGGCACCCAGGGGGCGGCTGGATGCGCCCAGCGCCACCGGAACGCCAGCGACAGAACCCACCTCCTCTGCCTCGCCGGCCGCACCTGCCGCGCCGTCCATGACGCCGCCGCAGGCCGATCCGGCCACCGCACCCGCCACCACCGCGCCACGCTGAGCCCGCTTGCGCCCTTGTATCAACCCTTCCCCTCAGGACAGCAGCAGCCATGAACCACCCCCTGCCCCACGCACCCAATATTCCCCAGGTGCCGACCACGCCCAACGACCCCGTGGCACCCGACGATCCCAACCGCCAGCCCGGCCGCCCGCGCGGACCCGAGCCGATAGATCCGCCCACCACGGCGCCCCCCATAGAATTGCCGCCCGCGCCCGAGCAGGAACAGACCCGCAAGGGAGAGTGACATGCCCCGAGGAGACCAATCCACCGATACCCATGAGCGAAAACGCCAGGCCCGGCACATAGTGCACAGCCACGAATCGCGCGGCGCAGGCCATGAAGAGGCCGAAAGGCGCCTGTGGGCCACCGTGGACAAGGACAGCGGCGGCAGCAGGCAATCGGGCTGCGGCCGGGGCTGGCAAGCAGCGCATTGCGCTGCCCGCAAGGGCGCCCGCAGGCGAGGCGCCGCACCTGCAGCGCAATCCGCCTCGCGATAGCTGCGCCGCCCCCGCGGCCCCGGCGCCTGGATCAACGACACAGGCCGGCCCGCGAAGTCGGCAATCCCGTGGGAGAACCCGTGAATTCAGAAGACGGTTTTGGATTCCTGCCGCAGCGCGGCGAAATGGCGGCACGCGTGCGCGCCCACGACTGGGAGGGCACGCCCCTGGGCTCGCCGCAGAGCTGGCCGCAAAGCCTGCGCAACGCCGCCAGCCTGATGCTGGGCTCGCGCTTTCCCATCATCATCTGGTGGGGCGATGACTTCCGGCTGATCTACAACGACGCCTACATTCCCTTCCTGGGCACCAGCAAGCACCCCAAGGCGCTGGGACAGGCCGGCGCGCAATGCTGGAGCGAGATCTGGGACGACATCGGCCCCATGCTGGAGGGCGTGCTGCGCACGGGCCAGGCCACCTGGTCCACCGATGCGCGCTACTTCTTCGACCGCGAGCTGCCGCAGGAAGAGGTCTTCGTCACCTTCACCTACGGCCCCATCCTGGCCGATGACGGCATCACCGTGCAGGGCGTGTTCTGTCCCTGCACCGACACCACCGAGAAAATCGTCAGCCGGCGGCGCCTGGAGACGCTGCACCGCCTGGGCATCCGCACGCTGGACATGCGCAGTGCCAAGGACGCGGGCGAAAAGGTCTGCGCCGTGCTGGATGAAAACCCCTACGACGTGCCCTTCGCCATCATCTACGAATGCCAGGCCGCCCCGGATGCAGGCAGCGCAGACACCGCTCCCCCGGCCTTCCAGCTGCTGTGTTCCACCGGCATGGACACTGACCTGGCGGCCGACCCCGCGCCCTGGCCGCTGGCCCAGGCCGTGCAATCGGGCCAGCCGGCCAACGTGGACCTGGCGCAGCTGGGCCTGCCCCTGCCTGGCGGCCCCTGGCCCGAACCCTCGCGCCTGGCGCGCATCGTGCCCGTTCGCTGGTCGGGCGACGGCCAGGCCTCGGGCGTGCTGGTGCTGGGCGTCAGCCCGCGCCGCCCGCTGGATGCGGAGTACTGCGCCTTCCTCGATATGGTGGCAAGCCACACGGGCGGCGTTGTCGCGCACGCCGTGGCCTATGAGCAGGAAGCGCGGCGCGCCCGGGCCCTGGCCGAGGTGGACCGTGCCAAGACCGTGTTCTTCTCCAACGTCAGCCACGAGCTGCGCACGCCGCTGACGCTGATCCTGGGGCCGCTGGACGACGCCCTGCGCGAGCACGGCGGCCACCTGCCGCCCGATCAGGCGCAGATGGTCCACCGCAACGCGCTGCGCCTGCAAAAGCTGGTCAACGCCCTGCTGGACTTCGCGCGCATCGAGGCCGGGCGCATGCAGGCCAGCTACGAGCCCACGGACCTGGCCCGCGCCACGGCCGAGCTGGCCAGCGTGTTCCGCTCGGCCATGGAGCAGGCGGGCCTGCGGCTGCGCGTGGACTGCCCGCCACTGCAAGGGCCGGTCTACGTGGACCAGGACATGTACGAAAAGATCGTGCTCAACCTGCTGTCCAACGCCTTCAAGTTCACCTTGCAGGGCGAGATCGCCGTGGCGCTGCACGACGCGGGCCCTGCGGTGGAGCTGTCCGTCAGCGACACCGGCTCGGGGATCGCACCCCAGCACCTGCCCCATCTTTTCCAGCGCTTTCACCGCATTCCGGGCAAGCCCGCCCGCACGCACGAGGGCACGGGCATCGGCCTGGCCCTGGTGCAGGAACTGGTGCGGCTGCATGGCGGCACCATCACGGTCACCAGCACGGAGGGCGAGGGCAGCCGCTTCACCGTGCGGCTGCCCAAGGGCAGCGCGCACCTGCCGGCCGAACAGGTGAACCCCATCGCGTCACCGTCAACCCCGCCGCCGCCGGGGCACGGCGCGGGCGCCCCGGCCGCACGCCAGCTCGTGGACGAGACGCGGCAGTGGGAGCCGGGCGAATCGCCCACGCACGTCCCGCACGCCCCGCACGGCGTGCCGGCTGGGGCCGAACCGCAAGGCCCCCGGCCGCGCATCGTCTGCGCCGACGACAACGCCGACATGCGCGGCTATATCGGCCAGTTGCTGCGTCCGCTGTACGAGGTGGAGGTGGCTGGTGACGGCCGGGCCGCGCTGGACTGCATCCGGCGCCAGCGGCCCGATCTCGTGATTGCCGACGTGATGATGCCCGTGCTCGACGGCTTCGAGTTGCTGCATGCGCTGCGCAGCGACGAGGCCACGCGCTCCATCCCCGTCATCATGCTGTCCGCGCGTGCAGGCCAGGAGGCCCAGGTCGAAGGCCTGCGCGCAGGCGCGGACGACTACCTGGTCAAGCCCTTTTCGGCGCGCGAGCTGCTGGCGCGCGTCGCCTCGCTGCTGCAGCTCGAGCGCGTGCGCGAGCAGGCCCATGCCGCCCTGCGCGCCAACGAGAAAAGGCTGCGCGCCATCATCGACCAGATGCCGGCGGGCGTGGGCGTGTCCGACATGGGCGGCACCATGGTGCTCAGCAATGCGCTCATGGACCGATTCGTCCCGCGCGCCATCCCGTCCACCCTTGCCGACCGCGTGCAGCGCTGGCGCGGCTGGGACGACAAGGGCCGGCCCATACCGCCCGAGAACTGGCCCGGCAGGCGCGCGCTGCGCGGCGAGGTGGTCATGCCGGGGCTGGAGATGCTGCACACCGACGACGAGGGCCGCGAATGGTGGATGCGCGTCAGCGCCGCTCCGCTGCGCGATGACGGCGGGCAGCTCGTGGGCACCTGCTCCGTCATCCAGGACATCACCGAACTCAAGCGCGCCGAGCAGCACCTCAGGGAGGCCGACCGGCGCAAGGACGAGTTCCTGGCAACCCTGGCCCACGAGCTGCGCAATCCGCTGGCACCCATCAGCCACGGCCTGCAAATCCTCAAGCGCACCGTCCATGGCGACGACAGCGCGCGCCGCAGCCAGGAGATGCTGGAGCGCCAGGTCAACCACATGGTGCGCATGGTGGACGACCTGCTGGAGGTCTCGCGCATCACCACGGGCAAGGTCCAGCTGCGCAAGGAGGTGGTGGACCTGAACAACGTGCTGCAAGGCGTGGCGGCGGCCAGCCATGCGGTCATGGAATCCGGCGGCCACCAGCTTCGGCTGGAGCTGCCCGCCGAGACCCTGCTGCTGCCTGCCGACCCCGTGCGGCTGGCGCAAATGGTCACCAACCTTCTCAACAATGCCGCCAAGTACACCGATCCCGGCGGCCACGTCGTGCTGGCGGCCTGGGCAGAGGGTGCGCAGGCCGTGATCTCCGTGCGTGACGACGGCATAGGCATCCCCGCCGCGCTGCTGGACAGGATCTTCGACATGTTCATGCAGGTGGACCGCGGCGGCCGCCAGGGCCAGGGGGGCCTGGGCATCGGCCTGACCCTGGTGCGCAGCCTGGTGGAGATGCACGGCGGCAGCGTGCAGGCGCTCAGCGAAGGTCCGGGCCAGGGCAGTGAATTGCGGCTGCGCCTGCCCTTGCCGGCCCATGCACCTGCCGATGCATCCGCCCATGCACCCGCCGATGTGCCCTCCCTGCCCGGCCCGGCCGCAGGCGCGCAGTCCGGGGACGCGCCAGCCTTCGGCCGCATCCTGGTGGTCGATGACAACGCGGACGCCGCCGACACCCTGTCCATGCTGCTAGGGCTGCTGGGAGCCGAGGTCGAGATCGCCCGCGACGGCCCCGGCGCGCTGGCCATGCACGACGCCTTCAGGCCCGACGTCGTGCTGCTGGACATCGGCCTGCCCGGCATGGACGGCCTGGAAGTTGCGCGCCGCATCCGCGCCCGGCAGGACCGCGACCAGGTGCTGCTGATCGCCCTCACGGGCTGGGGGCAGGAGGATGACCTGAGACGATCGCGCGAGGCCGGCATGGACCACCACCTGGTCAAGCCCGTGAGCTTCGACACGCTGGAGCGGTTGCTCAGGAGCCTGCGCACGTCTGCATGAGCACCGCCTTTGCGCGCGACAATCCCCGCTTCGCCCAGCCTGCCTGCGCTGCCTGCGCGGCTCGCGCGCCTGCCGCAGAACTCACCGAGACCCATGACCGCCCTGCCCCCCATCAATGCCGAGCGCCTTTGGCGCCGTGTCCAGACCCTGTCCACCTTCACCCTGCCCGACCGGCCCTGGACCCGCCGCGCCTTCTCGCCCGAGTTCGACCAGGCCCGCGCCTGGCTGCGCGCCGAGCTCGCGGCCGCGGGCATGCAGGTGCATCTGGATGAAGGCGGCAATCTGGTCGGCCGCCTGCCGTCTGCCCAGGCCGCTGCGGGCGGCGCAGAACGCGCCCCCATCTCCACCGGCTCGCACTGCGACACCGTGATGATGGGCGGGCGCTTCGACGGCATCATCGGCGTGCTGGCCGGCATCGAGGTGGCGCACTGCCTGCATGAAAACGGCATCGCCCTGCAGCACCCGTTCGAGGTGATCGACTTCCTGTCCGAGGAGCCCAGCGACTACGGCATCTCCTGCATAGGCAGCCGCGCGCTGTCGGGCAAGCTGGACGCCGCCATGCTGGCGGCACGCAACCCGCAAGGCGAAACCCTGGCCGAAGGCATGCGGCGCATCGGCGCACGGCCCGAGGCGCTGCACCGCCCGCTGCGCAGCGCCGGCGGCACGGCCGCCTTTGTGGAGCTGCACATAGAGCAGGGCCCGGTGCTGGAGCAGCGCGGCCTGCCCATTGGCGTGGTGACGAACATCGTGGGCATACGCCGCGTGGGCTTCACCGTGCACGGCCAGGCCGACCACGCAGGCACCACGCCCATGGACATCCGACAGGACGCGCTGGTGGGCGCGGCGCGCATCATCGATGCGGCCAACCGCAAGGCCGCTGCGCTCAATGGCCAGCCCCACTATGTGGTGGCCACTGTGGGCCGGCTCTCGCTCACGCCCAATGCCTCCAATGCCGTGCCCGGCCTGGTCGAGATGATGATGGAAGTGCGCAGCGACCACGCCGGCGTGCTGGAGAGCTTCCCCGAGGAACTGCTGGCCGAAGTCCTGCCCGGCCTGGCCGCCCTGCGCGTGCGTGCCGAGATGGCCGACGTGAGCCGCTCCCAGCCCACGGACTGCGCTGGCCTGGTCATGCAGGGCGTGGAGCAGGCCTGCGACAACCTGGGCTACGCCCACATGCGCATGCCCAGCGGCGCCGGCCATGACGCCGTCTACATGGCGCCCACCGGCCCCATGGGCATGATCTTCATCCCCTGCCTCCACGGCCGCAGCCACGCGCCCGAGGAATGGATAGAGCCGTCCCAGCTGCTGGACGGCACCCGGGTGCTGTACGAGACGGTGCGCGTGCTGGACAGGCAGTTGGCGCAGGGCTGAGCGCCTGGCCTGCGGCCAGGCACCAAGGCGGCATAAAATAGCCCGCTTCCCTCTGGAGCAGGCACAAGCTGCTCCTTGGTGGAAGCCCCTGTGGCACAGATTGCGGAAATCCGCCCAAATAGCGGGTTTCCCAATGCAAGATGGCGGAACCACCCTCCCCGATCATCGACAACCCACCGCATGGGCGGCCCGGCGCTGCCGGTCCGCCGCGAGAAGGTTGCACCGCCCCATCAGACCCTGGAGTTTCTTCTTTCATGTTCCGCCAACTGATCACCTGCACCGCCGTGGCCGCCGCCATGGGCCTGAGCTTTTCCGCAGCCGCCCAAGGCGCGGCGGCCGACTACCCGAACAAGCCCGTGCGCATGATCGTGCCCTTCCCGCCCGGCGGCGGCACCGACATCCTCGCGCGCGTGGTGTCCAACAAGCTCACCGAAGTCAGCAAGTGGACCGTGGTGCCCGACAACCGCGCGGGCGCAGGCGGTACCATCGGCATCACCGAGGCCGCCAAGGCAGCGCCCACGGGCTACGACATGGTCATGGGCCAGAAGGACAACGTGGTCCTGGGCCCCTACCTCTACAAGAACCTGCCCTGGAACCCCGTCAAGGACCTGGTGCCCGTGGCCCACGTGGCCTACACGCCCATCGTGATCGCCACCAGCGTGAACTCGCCCTACAAGACCCTGGCCGACATCGTGGCCGCTGCCAAGCAGCACCCGGGCAAGGTGACCTACGGCTCGCCGGGCAATGGCACCAGCATCCACCTCTCGGGCGTGCTGCTGGAGAAAGCGGCGGGCATCCAGCTGGTGCACGTGCCCTACAAGGGCTCCAATCCGGCCCTGATGGATGCGCTGGCCGGCAACGTGGACCTGCTGGTGTCCTCCGTGCCCTCGGCCATCGGCCAGATCAAGGCCGGCAAGCTGCGCGCCATCGCCGTGACCTCGGCCAAGCGCTCGTCCTCGCTGCCCGACACGCCCACGCTGGCCGAATCGGGCCTCAAGGGCTTTGACGTGAGCACCTGGTACGGCCTGTTCATGCCCAAGGGCACGCCCACGGCCGTCGTGACCAAGGTCAACGCCGAAGTGAACAAGCTGCTGGCCATGCCCGAAGTGCGCGACGCCATCCAGACCCAGGGCGCCGAGCCCCAGTCCATTACCGTGGCCGACTTCGACAAAATGTTCCAGGCCGACTTCAAGCAGTCCAAGCAGATCGTCGAGTCCTCGGGCGCCAAGATCGAGTGACGCCGCGTCTCCTTGATGCAGATCAGACTGATCTGCATCAAGGGGCGATGTGACAGTCCCGTGAATACTTCTCCGGAAATCACCGAATTCCTGGAGAACGCCATGGCATTGCTGGTCTGGGTCCCCGAGCTGGACACCGGAATTGCAGAGATCGACAGGCAGCACCGCCGCATCGTCGACTACATCAACAAGCTCTACGAGCTGCGTTCGTCGCCCGACCGCGAGGCCCTGGGCGATGTCATCGGCGAGATGATCGACTACACCGTCTCGCACTTCGTGTTCGAGGAAAGCCTGATCGAGAGCGCCGGCTACATGTTCGCCGGCCCGCACAAGAAGGTGCACGAGCTGTTCACCCGCCGCGTGATCGAGATGCAGACCCGCTTCGATGCCGGCGAGGACGTGGCCGCCGAGCTGCACGGCATGCTCTCGCGCTGGCTGTTCAACCACATCCGCAACGAAGACACCGGCTACGTGGACTCGGCCAAGGCCTATCTGCGCATGGCGCGCGAGTCCAGTCCTGCCGCCGAGAAGGAAAGGCTCAAGAACGAAGTGCTGCAGGAACTGGAACTGCAGCGCAAGAAAAAGGGCTGGCTGGCACGGCTGCTCAATCGCTGATCGCCCTCTCCCCCTGCAGCGCACCAATAAAAACGGCTCCCGAAGGAGCCGTTGACGTTTCACCCGGCGAAGGGCCGAGCGGCCCGGGAATTACTCGCGCACCACCAGCACCGGCACGCGCACGGCGCCCAGCACGCGCTGGGTCACGCTGCCCAGCATCAGCTTTTCCAGGCCACGGCGGCCTTGCGAGCCCATGATGATCAGGTCGGCGCCCGTGCTCTCGAGCACGCGCACGATGCCTTCGTGCACCGCATGGCCTTCGCCCACCACGGTGGTGGCGGTGATGCCGGCCTCGTCGGTGATCTTCTTGACGGCGTCCAGCGTGGTGTTGGCCTCGGCCGTGGCCGCGCTCAGGTACTGCGACTGGCCGTAGGCGAAGTCGGCGCCCACGCCCGTGAACGGATAGGGGTCCACCACGTAGACCGCCGTCAGCGTGCTGCCAAAGACCTTGGCCAGCTCCACGCCCTTGTGGACCGCCAGCATCGAGCTGTTGGAGCCGTCCACGGGAACCAGGATGTGCTTGAACATGCGTTTTCTCCTTTGTGCTTGGCCGCCCTCAGGAATCGGGGACGGCCGGGTCGATGAACCAAAGTGTGCGCCCATCATGCGCCAGCGTCTTGAGCTGCATCAATCCTTGCGGCGACGCGTCAGCTCCGAGCCCTGGAAACCCTGGCGGCGATAGGTCAGCACCAGGGTATCGCGCACGCCGCCCGGCTGCTCTGGCTGGATGGGCGTGGTCTCGTGGATCATGCGGGCATCGTCCAGCAGCATCACCGACCAGGGCTCGGTCAGCGTAAAGCGCTGGCCGCTGGGACCCGTGGCCTCGAAGATGCGTGTCTCGCCGCCCTTCACGCCCTCGCGCCCGACCAGGATCACGGCCACCAGGTCCACGCCGTCGCGGTGCGCGCCTTCGGGCGTGGGTCGGCCAATGCCGTCCGTGGTGTCGATGCGGAACTGGTGGGACTCGATGAACCAGCGCTCGTGCTGCACATCATCGCCCTGTGCGCAGAACACCTGGTCGGACAGGCCCGCCAGCGCCAGCAGCAGGCGGCTCCAGGTGGCGCTTTGCGCCGTGGCGTCGCGCATGGGATCGAACATGCGCAGCATGCCGCCATGCAGGGCGTTGTATTCCACCGGCTGCCAGTGCGCGCGGTGCTCCACCTGCTGCAGCCCGTCCTGCCCGGCGATGAAGCAGGAATGGCGGCGGCGCCGGTAGCGCCCGCCGTCCTTCAGAAAGGCATCGGGCGGCAGCTGGGCCCAGTCGGCATCGAGCGCATGCAGCTCGGTCAATGACACGCCTGCCCAGGCCGCGAATTCATCGGGGCGCAGCACCGCATAGCCTGCGTCGCGCAGCGACTGCGCTGCATTCTGGGGGGCGATATAGGGAGGGGGAAACGTGATGTGCGCCATAACCCGACAAGCTTACTCCTCGCCCGCACCCGTCCGGGCGAGGCGGGCTGCAAATTTGCGCAATGCTGTGGCGACAGACGCGCATCAATGCGGGCGCTGCCCCTCGCTATTGCCCTGGGCTCACACCAGCGGCAACCCCACATAGTTCTCCGCCAGCGAGGTCGAGCCTGCCCGGGAGTTGACGATGTAGTCCAGTTCCGCCTCCTGCACCTTGGTGTCGAAGCCGCCCGCGTCGGGGAAGCGGTGCATGAGCGAGGTCATCCACCACGAAAAGCGCTCGGCCTTCCAGACGCGGCGCAGGCATTGCTCGGAATAGCCGTCGATGCCTTCGGGCGCCTTGTCGCGGTAGTACTGCGCGAAGGCGCTGGACAGGTAGCCCACGTCCGAGGCGGCCAGGTTCAGGCCCTTGGCGCCCGTGGGCGGCACGATGTGGGCCGCGTCGCCGGCCAGGAACAGGCGGCCGAAGCGCATGGGCTCGGTCACGAAGCTGCGCAGCGGGGCAATGCTCTTTTCCAGCGAGGGGCCGGTCACCAGGCGCTCGCGGGCCTCGGGGTCCAGGCGCAGGCGCAGTTCGTTCCAGAAGGCCTCGTCGCTCCAGTCCTCGACCTTTTCGGTCAGCGGCACCTGCAGGTAGTAGCGGCTGCGCGTGGCGCTGCGCTGGCTGCACAGTGCGAAGCCGCGCTCGGTCTGGGCGTAGATCAGTTCGTGCGAGACGGGCGGCGTGTCCGACAGCAGTCCCAGCCAGCCGAAGGGGTAGACCTTCTCGAAGGTGCGCACCTTGTCCTGCGGCACGCTGGCGCGGCAGATGCCGTGAAAGCCGTCGCAGCCGGCGATGAAGTCGCATTGCAGCTCATGGACCTGGCCGTCCTTTTCGTAGCGCACGACGGGGCTGTCGCCATCGAAGCCCACGGGCTGCACGTTGCTGGCCTCGTAGACCGTGGCCAGGCCCTCGGCGACGCGCACTTCCATCAGGTCGCGCGTGACCTCGGTCTGGCCGTAGACCATGACGCGCTTGCCGCCGGTCAGGCCGTGCAGGTCGATGCGGTGGCGCTGGCCGCCGAACAGCAGCTCGATGCCGTCGTGCGGCAGGCCTTCGGCGCGCATGCGGGCATCGGCGCCGGCCTGCTCCAGCAGGTCCACGGTGACCTGTTCCAGCACGCCGGCGCGGATGCGTCCCAGCACGTAGTCGGCGCTGCGCTGCTCGATGATGACGTTGTCTATGCCTGCGCGGTACAGCAGCTGGCCGAGAAGCAGGCCGGCAGGGCCTGCGCCGATGATGGCGACTTGGGTACGCATTGATCTGTCTCCGTTGCGTTGTTCGATGTCATGGCCGGTTCATGCCATGGCCTGGTCCCAAGACTAGTTTTGAGGCAGCGCAAAGACGAGGGGCTGGCACATGAGTTGCGCGGTGATCGCGCAATCTGCGCGACAATCGCGCACTACCTGCATGCCCGCCCTCCCCGCCCATGAACCAGCCCTTTCCCATCGACCCCGATGACTTCATCGCCGGACTGGCCAAGGGCCTGGCCGTGCTGGAGAGCTTCGACACCGAGCGCCAGCGCCTGAACGCCACCATGGCGGCCGAGCGCTCGGGCATCACGCGCACGGCCGCGCGCCGCCATCTGCTGACGCTGGCGCACCTGGGTTACCTGGAGACGGACGGCAGCCATTTCTGGCTGGCGCCCAAGGTGCTGCGGCTGTCGGGCAGCTACCTGGCCTCGGCGCGGCTGCCGCGCATCGTCCAGCCCGTGCTCTACCGGCTGGCGGCGCAGACCCAGCTGTCGTTTTCCTGCGTGGTGCGCGATGGCCACGAGGTGGTCATCGTCGCGCGCAGCGCCCTGCACGAGCGCGGCCAGCGCCTCATGGCCCACGGCCTGCACCTGGGCAGCCGCCTGCCCGCCCACGCCACCTCCACCGGCCGCGTGCTGCTGGCCGCCCTGCCTGCGGCCGAGCTCAGGCAATGGCTGGCCTCGCACGACCTGCGGCGCCTGACCGCCCACACGGTCACCGACAGCGCAGCGCTCGAAGGCGTGCTGGACGAAGTGCGCCGACAGGACTTCTGCCTGGCCCTGGAAGAGCATGAGCTGGCCGTGCAGGCCCTGGCCGTGCCGCTGCGCAACATGGAGGGCCGCACGGTGGCCGCGCTCAACATCGTGACCTCGCCCCAGCGCATGGCGCCCGCCGACATGGCGGCCGAGCTGCTGCCGCTGCTGCAGGAGGCGGCGCGGGAGCTGCGGCCGCTGCTCTGAGGCCTGCTGACCTGCGACCTGCCTCCGTCGCTGCAGCCGCTCAGAGCGGCGCGCACACCTGCTGGCTCAGTTCGCGCAGGGCCAGCGAGGTCTTTCGGATCAGCGGCGTGGCCTTTTTCTTGGCCGACTGCGCCAGGCACAGCGTGCTCACCACATGGGGCGACTCGATGGGAATGCCCACCAGCTCGGCATCGGTCAGGTGGCTGCGCATGGCGCTGTCGGTCAGCGCGGCGTAGCCGTAACCGCCGCGCACCAGGTCCAGGATGGCCGGCACGCTGGACACTTCCCAGACCACGTTGAGCTTGACCTGGGACAGCGTGGCCTGCGCTTCCATCAACTTGCGGAAGATCTGGCCGTGCTGCGGCATGATCAACGGAAACTGCGACAGCTCGTCAAAGCGCACGCCGCTGCGCCCGCCCAGGGTGCGCGCCGGGCCGATCAGGCACAGGCGCTCTTCCAGCACGGGCGTGACCTCGATGTGCGGATGCGGCTCGGGCGTGTAGACCAGGCCCAGGTCCATGCGGCCCGAAGTCAGCCATTCGGCAATGTTCATGGAAAAGCCCTCGACCACGGCCAGGCGGGCCTTGGGCATGTCCTTGCTGAACAGGTCGATCAGCGGCAGCGTCAGGCGCCGCGCCAGGCTGGGCGGCAGGCCCACCACGATGCGGCCCACGGGCTCGTCGCGCTGGCTGCCCAGATCCTCCTTGGCCAGCGCCACGCGCTGCATGATGGCGTGGCCGTGCTCCAGCAGGCGGCGGCCCGCGTCGGTCAACGTCACGCCGCGGCCGGTGCGAATCAGCAGGGTTTCGCGCAGCTCGGTCTCCAGCGCCCGCACCTGGCGGCTCAGTGCGGGCTGGGCCGTCTCCAGCAGCACGGCCGCCTTGCTGAAGCTGCCGGTCTCGGCCACATGCACGAACGTCTCTATCTGCTGCAAATTCATGTTCTCTCGCCTCCTCACTTATGCCATTTTGCTATAGCTGCTAGCGCCAGCCACGGCTAGGTGCTTTGCAACGAACTGACACAATGCGGCGACTGGATGATCCAGCCGCTCCCGCAAGAGAGCGTAAAAACAAGAGCAGCCTGTGCCTTGCCGGCATAGGACCAAGCCACCCAGCAAGCCCAACAGCGACTCGGAGACAAACCATGAAAGACAGCGCCTTCCGCATCAATCGCCGCCAGGCGGGCCTCGCCCTTGGCGCCCTGGCCATGGGCGCCCTGGCACCCGCGCGCGCCCAGTCGGGTGCCGCCGCCAACTGGCCCACCAAGCAGGTGCGCATCATCAACCCCTTCCCCGTGGGCGGCGGGCCGGACGGCACCTCGCGCCTGGTGGCCGACAAGCTGGCGCGCCTGTGGAACCAGCCCGTCATCGTGGAAAACCGCCCGGGGGGCAACGGCTTCATCGCCATCGAGGCCTTCAAGCGGGGCGCCACCGACGGCACGGACATCATCCAGCTGGACAACGTCCACCTGGCCGCCTATCCCCACCTGTTCAAGAAACTGCCCTACAGCATCGACAAGGACTTCGAGGTCGTCCTGCCGCTGTTTCGCACCTTCTTCTTCGTCTGCGTGCCGGTCAACAGCCCCTACAAGACCGTGGCCGACCTGATTGCCGACGCCAAGGCGCGCCCCGGCAAGCTCAACTACGGCTCGTGGTCCGTGGGCAACCCGGTGCACCTGGGCTCGGCCCTGCTGGAGTCGCTGACGGGCACCAAGATGGAACACGTCATCTACAAGGAAACCAGCCAGCTGTACACCAGCGTGGCCACGGGCGAGCTGGCCTTTGCGCTGGGCTCCTCGGGCACGGCCGGCCCGCTGATGCGCTCGGGCAAGCTGCGCTTTCTGGCCGTGCTGGCGCCCCACCGCCTCAAGGGCTATGAAGACGTGCCCACCGTGGCCGAGTCCGGCGGCCCGGCCGATGCCGTGGTCACCGGCTGGAATGCCTTTGCCGTCTCCAAGTCCACGCCGCCGGCCGTGGTCGAGAAGATCCGCCAGGACACCATGAAAGTCCTGCGCGAGCCCGACATCCAGCCCAAGTTCCAGACCTTCGGCTACGAGAACTACTTTCCCACGCCCGAAGAGTTCAAGGCCTTCATCGTCGAGGAAAACAAGCGCTTTGGCGACGTGATCCGCCGCGCCAAGATCGAGCTGTAAGCCACAGGCCACAGCAGGCGCAGACGCAAAAAAGCCGCCGCGCCGCAAGGCCGGCGGCTTCTTTCATGCCGTCTTCAGCGCGACAGCCCGCGCGCCGCAATCGGCCACAGCGCGTGCACCGTGCCGCCCTGCAGCACCACCAGCTCGTCGTGCAGGTTGAATGTCGGGTCCACGTGCGAGGGCAGCAGCTGCAGCACGCTGCCCAGGGCGGGCGCCTGGGCGCCAGGCTCCACGCATACCACGCTGTGCTCGTCATTGATGGCCACGCAGCGCAGGCCCGGCGTGCCGTAGACGGCGGGCGGGCCGCATTCGGCCGAGGTGGATTTCAGGCCCGCATCGAGGATGACGCGGTCCGGCGCGGGCGTGCTCATCACCGTGGACAGCAGGAACAGGCTGCGGCGAAAGGCCAGCGCCCCGCCCCATTCGTTGGCGCCGTAGTCGCCATCCATGAAGGCATAGGAGCCCGGCTGCAGCTCGGTGTAGACGCCGCTGGCCGCATCGAACTCCACGCTGCCCGTGCCGCCGCCCGTGATGGTGTGGCACGCCAGGCCGTTGTCGCGCAGCAGCTGCGCGCAGGCCGCCGCCCGGCTCGCAGCCTCCTGGCAGGCCTGCGCACGCTCTTCGCGGCTGCGCCGGTGCTGCGCCGCTCCGTGGTAGGCCTGCAGGCCCGCGAAATTCACGCCCGGCAGGTTGTGCGCCTGCCGCGCCAGGGCCAGCACGGCCTCGGGGCCCGTGACGCCGCAGCGGCCTTGACCCACGTCCACCTCCACCAGCACGTCGATCTCCACGCCCGCCTGCGACATGGCCTCGGACAGCTGCACCAGGTTGGCCGCGTTGTCCACGCACACGGCCATGCGCGCACTGCGCGCCAGCCGGGCCAGCAGCGCGTGCTTGGCCGGCCCCACGACCTCGTTGCTGATCAGGATGTCGCGCACGCCGGCCGCCACAAAGGGCAGCGCTTCGCTCACCTTCTGGCAGCAGATGCCACGCGCGCCCAGCGCCAGCTGGCGCAGCGCGATCTGGGGGCACTTGTGCGCCTTGGCATGCGGGCGCAGCGCCACGCCATGGCGGTCGGCCCAGTCCTGCATGGTGCGCAGGTTGGCATCGAAGGCCGTCAGGTCCAGCGCCAGGCTGGGTGTGTCGATGCGATCGAGCGGATCGCCGGGCCGTGCGGCAGGCTCCAGTGCCAGACCGCTGGCGTCATCGTGCAAGGGCATGGTGCTGTGCCTCATTCCTGCGGGGGCGCGTACTGGGCGATGACCTCGGCCTCGGTCATGGTCGGCGTCTGGTTGGCGAAGTCGTAGTAGCCGGGCTTTCTGTCGATGTAGATCTGCGTGGCCAACTCAAAGTCCTGCGACTCGAAGGCGCCGGCCGGCACAAAGTACTCGCCCGTGGCGTGCAGCCGGTAGTACAGGTGCGTGCCGCATTGCCTGCAGAAGGCGCGCTCGGCCCATTCGGAGGAGGCATAGGTGCCGATGTGCTCGCCGCCCTCGAACTTCACATCGGGCCCGCAATGCACCGCCAGCATGGGGCCGCCGCCCCAGCGCCGGCAGTATCCACAGTGGCAGGCCCCGATTTCCCGGGCCTGGGGAGAGACAAAGCTGACAGCGCCGCAAAGACAGTGACCGTTCATGGTGCATGGACCTTTCCGTGGGTTGCGAGTACCTGGGATTATTCACAGGTGTCGCGCATCATAGGCGATGGCGCAGCACCTGCAAACCGCGGCGCCCTACACTGCGCGCCAGTCCTCTCAACCATCCATCCCCCTTGTCAGCCATGCCCCGCAATGACAACCGCCTCAAGGTCCTCTTCGTCTGCAGCCGCAACCAGTGGCGCAGCCCCACGGCAGAGCAGGTCTGGCGCAGGCACCCTGCCTTGCAGGTGCGCTCGGGAGGCACCAGTGCGGGCGCCCGCCACCGCGTGTCGGCCGACGATGTGGCCTGGGCCGACGTGATTCTCGTGATGGAGGAAAGGCACCAGTCCCGCCTCAAGGCCGATTACGGCCGGCTGCTGGCGCAAAAGCGCCTGCATGTGCTCGATATTCCTGACGAGTACCGCTACATGGACCCGGAACTGGTGGACATGCTGCAGACCGCCGTCAGCGCACTGCTGCAACTGGACTGAGCGCCGGACGCCACGGCGACGGCAACCATGGGCAAGCACGTAGGCAAAAACAGGCAATTGCATTCGGACGTACGCTATAGTAACGAACGGTATCAAAAGCACGGTCTGCCGTATGACAAATGGACGACTGGATACCCTCCAGGAGGATACCCAACCGAGGCTGAAATGCACGATGCCATCACCAACCCCACGCAAGCTGCGGTGACCCCGGTGGCGCCAGCCCCCCTGGAAATACCCGATTACGAACTGCTGGAAACCTTGGGATCGGGTGGCTACGGCACCGTATACCGCGCGCGACACCGGCGCACGGGTGCATCGGTGGCCATCAAGGTCGTCAGGCTGCAGGAAGGCGGCCGCCAGGTGGAGCGCTTCCACCGCGAGACCATGCTGTGCGCGTCCCTGCACCATCCCCACATCGTCCAGCTGCTGGACAAGGGCGAGCAAGGCGACTGCGTCTACGGCGTCTTCGAATATGTGCCCGGCGAGACCCTCAAGAGCCTGATCCGCCGCCAGGGCGTGCTGACTGCCGCCGAGGCCGGCCGCCTCATGGCCGAGGTGCTCGATGCGCTGGACTGCGCGCATGCCGCCGGCATCGTGCACCGCGACCTCAAGCCCGACAACGTGATGGTCACCTCCACGGGCGCGGTGCGCCACGCCATGGTGCTGGACTTCGGCATCGGCACCGTGATCCCGCAGTTTGCCGGCCCGCAGGTCTCGCAGCTCACCATGGGCGACGAATGCCTTGGCACGCCCGCCTACAGCGCCCCCGAGCAGCTGCGCGGCGAGCCGCCCAGCGCCCGCACCGACCTGTATGCCTGGGGGCTGATGTTCCTCGAATGCCTGACGGGCACGCCCGCCGTGCAGGGCGCCTCGGTGGCCGAGATCGTGCACCGCCAGCTCAGCCCGCAGGAAGTGCAGCTGCCGCCGGCCATCTCCACCCACCCCATCGCCGCCCTGCTGCGCAAGGCGCTCAAGAAGCGGCCTGCGGAGCGCAGCGACTCGGCGGCGGCCCTGCTCAGGGACCTCATGCGCGTGCGGCTGGACGATCTGGTGGGCCAGTTGCCCGCCGCCGCCCAGGTGCAGCAGGCGGACCTGACACGCACCGTGGCCACCACACGCGTGTTCTCCGAAGTGCGCCAGCTCACCGTGCTGTGCTGCAGCGTCTCCCTCTGGCCGGGCAGCGACACCCACGGCATGGACGGCACGACGGGCACCTCAAGCCAGCCCTCGCAGGGGCTGAACATCGAAGACATCGAGCTGCTGCAGCGCGAGGAACTCACGCTATTCTCCGACGTTGCCACCCGGCGCGGTGGCATGCTGGCGGGCACGCTGGGCGACCGCATGCTGGTGCTCTTCGGCTACCCGCACACCAGCGACACCGATGCCCGCCAGGCCGGCATGACGGCCCAGGAGCTGCTGACGCTCAGCCGCAGCCGCGCGGCCGCCATCGAGCAGGTCCACGGACTGCACCTGGGAATCCGCATGGGCCTGCACACCGGCATGGCTGTGGTGGTCGGCGGCGAAGCACCCTCGGGCCATGCCGTCAACGTGGCCATGCGGCTGGAGGCCATCGCCGATGCGGGCACCCTGCTGGCCAGCGAAAGCAGCCACCGCCTGCTGTCGCGCCATGCGCGCTTCGAGAAGGCCGGCAGCCTGCGCCTGCCCGGCCAGCCCACGGGCATGCAGACCTATCGCCTGGAGCTGGAGCAGCCAGCCGAGCTACTGCAGGGACCTGTGTCCGATGCAGCCTTGCAGTGCATAGGCCGCGAACCCGAACTGCAACGCCTGCACGACGCATGGGCGCGGGCCCGCGAAGCCGGGGGCAATGCGCTGTGGATTCGCGGCGAGCCGGGCATCGGCAAATCCTGCCTGGCCGACATGCTGCTCGTCCACGCCAGGACACAGGGCGCGAACACCGTGGTGCTGCAATGCCAGCCCGAGCACCGCAACACCGCGCTGACCCCTTTCCTGGGCCTGATACGGCAGCGGCTGGAGGCGGCAGATCCCCCGCAGGACCACCGCGAACAGATGCGCGAAGCCCTGCGCGCCGCAGGCTGCGATGCCGAGGCCGCCCTGCCCATTCTGTGCGCCTGGCTCTCGCTGCCCCTGGGCGACTGCGAGCCCAGCCGCATCTCGGCCGTCATGCAAAGGGCGCTGCTGCTGCAGTCCACCGCGCAATGGCTGCTGCACATGTCCGAAGCCGAGCCCCTGCTGCTGGTCGTCGAGGACGTGCACTGGGCCGACCCCACCAGCATCGAACTGCTGGAGCAACTGGTATCACGCCTGCCCGGGCGGCGCGTGCTGCTGGTGCTCACGGCGCGGCCGCAGTGGCAACCGCCCGAGGGCCTGCAGGCCGACTGCGTGGACGTGCGGCGCCTGGAAGACGCCCAGGCCACCGAACTGGCCCGCCAGACGCTGGCACCGCGCCGGCTCAGCCCTGCCGTGATCCGCCACGTGGTGGAACGCACGGACGGCGTGCCGCTGTTCATCCAGGAAATGGCGCGCATGCTGCTGGATGCCCACCTGGTGGAGGAAGACGGCGTCTGGGACTTTCGCCATGCCGAGCTGCCGGCCGCCATTCCGCTCACGCTGCGCGACTCGCTGGTCAGCCGCTTTGACCGCATCGGCCCGCTCAAGCCCCTGCTGCAGCTGGCCGCCACCATGGGCCGGCACTTCGACTTCGACCTGCTGTGCGCCTGCCTGGAACGCCCGCAGGGCGAAGTCGGGCAGGAACTGGCCGCCCTGGGCCAGGCCGGCCTGGTGATTGCCGACGAACGCGCGGGCCCGGGCGCCTACATGTTCCGCCACGCGCTGATCAGGGACACGGCCTACGAATGCATGCTGGTATCGCAGCGCCGGCTGCTGCACCGCGACGTGGCCCTGGCCCTGATGCAGCACCAGCCGCAGCGCGTTGCGGCGGAACCCGCAGGCGTGGCCCAGCACTGGGCGGACGCCGGCGACCACGCCCAGGCCGTGGCCCTGGCCGTGCGGCAGTTGCGCATCACCCAGCTGCGCTCGCTCAACGATGAAACCATTGCCTACGCGCGCCATATCGACGACTGGCTGCAACAGCTCCAGGGCGTGGCCCAGCGCGAGGCGCGGCTGGACGTCAACAGCTACGTGACCCAGGCGCTGATGAACAAGCACGGCTGGGCCCATGCCCAGGTGGTGGAACGCATCGCGCTGTCGCAGGAGCTGCTGGCCGGCCCGGGCGCCAACGCCGTGGCCGACTACAAGCAGGTGCAGCACCTGTGGATGCTGATCACCTACCACCACGTGGCCAGCAACCGCGAGGAAGTGCGCCAGCTCAGCCACCGGCTGCTGGAGCAGGCCGTGCGCCAGCAGGACACGGGCGTGCTGGTGGCCGCCCAGACCTACCTGGGACTGGCCCACTACTCCGACGGCCGATTCGAGCAGGCCGAAGAAGCGCTGACCGACGCCATCACCCGCTACGACCCCGTGGCCCATGCCCACCATGCGGCCGAGTTCGGCTTCGACACGCGCGTCTGGGCCACCTGCGGGCGCGCCCTGGTGCGCTGGTTCGCCGGCTTCGACCAGGCCGCGCTGGCCGATGCGAACGACGCAGTGCGCCTGGCGCACGAGGTCTCGCACATCCCATCCCTGAGCATGGCCCTGCTCTACCAGGCCCTGGTCCACCAGGCACGTGGCGACAAGGAAAGCGCCTTGGCCACCACGGGCGAACTGCTGGACATCACGGCCCGCTACGGCCTGCCTGCGTTCTCGGGCTATGCGGACATCATCCGCTGCTGGGCGCTGGGTGACGGCGCAGGCAGCGCCAGCGCCGAGGGCATTGAACGCGCCAGCGGCACGGCGCAGCTGCTCTGGGACATGGGCTGCCGCTACTGCCAGACCTACTACCGCTCCTTCGTCGCCGAAATGCTGGCGGCCAGCGGGCGCTGGGCCGAGGCCCTGGACAAGATCGACGAATGCCTGCGCCTGGCCGACGTGCTGGACGAGCGGCTGCACAGCAGCGAGCTGCACCTGAAGAAGGCCCGCTTCCTGCTGGCCATGGGCGCCGACCACGCGGCCGTGCAGGACAGCCTGGCCCAGGCGGCCGGGACTGCGCGCACTGCCGGCAAGTACCGCACCGAAACCGAGGCACTGGCCCTGTCGCAGGCCCTGGCACCCGCCAGGCCTGACGTGGCCGCGCGCCTGAGTGAGCTGGCCGCGCTGCGGCCTGAACTGTCCGTGCACCTGTCCGGGCCCCTGCCCGGCCAGGCGCATTTTTCTTGAACCGAGGATGAAGTCACATGACCACCCAGCTGCAGAATACTGAACCGTTGCTCGCATTCCGCCTTGCCTACCTGCGGGCCATCGCCCGCTCCTGGCAGGATGACGCCTACCGCCGTGACCTGCTGGGGCAGCGCGACATCCAGCCCATGCTGCACCGCGACTTCAACCTGCCGACCCAGTGGCCCCAGGTCGATGTGTCGCTGCGCCTGAGCGACGACCCCACCCAGCGCGCCGAATGGAAGCCCGTGCTCACGGCCGGCTGGATCGGTCCCGACGATGAATTCGTCATCGTCCTGCCCCAGGCGCCCCAGACCCATGCCTCCGAGGCCCTGGCCGCCTACTACCAGCTGTTCCCCAACTTCATGGGCGTGAGCACCTCGTTCGAGGAACCGAACAACGGCATGCTCAGGGCTGCCCTGCCCACGGGCCTGGGCATCCCCGGCGGCGGCCCGGACTCGCTGCTGGCCTTCGGCGGCGTGGTGCTGCGGGCCATCGCCCTGGCCTGGCAGTCGCCCGAGTTCCACGCGGAGCTGACGCGTGACGACGGCAAGGACAAGGCCCCCGTGCTGAGCCAATGGCTGGGCTACAACAACCCGTTCAACTTCCAGGTCCGCTTCGAGACCGAACAGGCCTTCACCTGGGACGCCGCGCGCGGCGAGTGGAACCTGCAGCGCGCAGACGGCACGGCCATCAAGAACGGCATCGTGCTGAACTACCCGGTGGCACCCGCCGAGCAGGACCTGTGGGCCATCGCCCTCACCTCCTACAACAACACCGGTGACGCCTATCCCTTCACCTGCTGATACGGCACCGGCGCAGCTGCAAGGGGCCACGGCCACCTTGCTGCTGACGCTGGCGGCACGTGCCCGCGCTGCAGGTGCGGCAGCTCCCCCGGAGCTGCACGACCTGCCGCCCTTTGCCGACCCCGAGGCGTGCCGCATCGCGGCGGCGCTGCCCCAGGCCAGCGAGGCGCACGCCGCCGACCCCGCCTTTGTGCGCAGCGTGGTGCTGCGCACGCAGCTGTTCGACCGGCTCACCACGCAATTCCTGAGCGCGCATCCGTCCGGCCTGTGCATTGCGCTGGGCGCGGGCCTGTGCACGCGGCGCAGCCGCCTGGCGGCCCTGGCCGGCACCGCACGCTGGCTGAACGTGGACCTGCCCGACGCCATTGCGCTGCGCGATCAATACATGGACGGCGACGAAACCCGCCTTGCCTGCTCCATCCTCGACACCTCCTGGCTGGACGCCGCCGCCCTGCCCGGCAGCCAGCCCGTTCTGGTGCTGCTCGAAGGCGTCTGCCCCTACCTTCCCCAGGCGCCGCTGGAGGCCATGCTGCAGCAGCTGGCCCAGCGTTTTGCCGCGCCCGGCAGCCCGCCGTGCACCGTGGTGCTCGACCATGTGCACCCGGCCCTTGCACGGCTGCCCATGCAGGTGGGCGGCATGCGGCTGCCCGTCGTCTCCGGCTTTGCGGACGGCGCCCAGATGGAGCGCATTCACCCCGCCATCCGCATCAGCCTGCAGGAACACCTGTATGCCCGGTTCTCGCAGCAGCACCAGCTGTTCGAGACCGCCTTCCACGCCACCACCGGCCAGCATCCGTATGCCGTCGTCCGCCTTGAACTGGGAGCCCCGTCCCTTGCCTGAGCCTGCGGCCCCGGACCTGTTTGCCGACGCCTTCCGCTGGCACGAGAAATTCCTGCCCCCCGTGCAGCAGGGCGACCGCCTCTTGCTGGCCAGCGAACGCGACACCCTGGCCCTGGGCTCCGCCGCCGTGCTGGCGCTCAACGCCCCGCTGCAGGCCGGCAACAGCCTCATGCAGCACTGCGCCACAGCGCCCGATGCGCCGCTTGCGCAGATGCTGCACGCCCTGGGCGCCCTGCTGCGCCAGGGCCTGGTCCAGCCGGTGCTGCACAGCGACTTGAACGGCCACGGTTATCTGCAACCGGATTTCTCGGCCCCGCCCGTGCGCCTGCAGGCATCGGAGCAGATCGACATCGTCCTGCTGACTGCAGCGCTGGACAGCACAGCCGCCTGCCACTGGGCTGCAGCCGTGGCCACGCAGGCACCCGCCCCCGCCCCGCTCACCATCGTTTTCTGCGACGACTACCTGGACCCGCGCCTGGGCGCCATCGACGCCGGCCAGCGTGCCGCAGGCCGGCCCTGGCTGCTGGTCCGGCCCGCGGGCGAGCAGGCCATGGCCGGGCCTTTGTTCACGCCCCATGCCGGCACCGCATCGGCCTGCTGGCATTGCCTGGCGCACCGCTGGCAACGCAACCATCCCGCACGCGCCGCGCAAGGCGGCCCGCCGCACGACAGCGGCCGCTGCCCGCCCGTGCGCGCCGGCGCCGACCTCATCGCCACGCGGCTGCAGGCCCTGCTGCCCACGGTGCAGCGCCTGCTGGCGCACACCGATGCAGCGCAAACCGTGTGGACGCTGGAGCCCTCCCAGGCCCACCCCGTGGCCGCCCACCCGCAATGCCCGCACTGCGGCACACCGGGGCTGATGGCACTGCGCCAACGCGAACCCATTGCGCCAGTTCCCGGCACGCATGCCGCGCGCGCCGACGGCGGCTGGCGCAGCGTGCCGGCCGAGACCACGGTGCAGCGCCTGTCCCGGCACGTCAGCCCGCTGACCGGCGTGATTGCCCGGGTCACGCCGCTGACGGCCGAGACCGACGAAGCGCTCACCGTCTACCGCAGCGAAATCTTCAGAACGCCCGCGCCTGGCAGCGGCTTCCTGGCAGGCCCCCCGACACAGCTGTGCCTGGGCAAGGGCCTGTCGGCCATGCAGGCCCGCGCCAGCGCCATGTGCGAAGCCGTGGAGCGCTACGCCGCCTTCCACCAGGGCGATGAAGCCGTGGTCGTCGCCCCCGCCGCGCAGCTGGATGCGCCCTGCATTCCTCCCACAGCGCTGGCCCGCTTCAGCGACCGGCAGACCGCCCGCTTTGCCACCGACAGGCCGCCGCATGCCGTGGCCCCCGGCGCCGGCCAGGGCGAACCCCTGTGGTGGGCGCCCGCCTGGTCCCTGACCGCCGATGCGCGCCGCTACCTGCCGCTGGGCTTTTGCCTGGCCCATGCGCCCGCGCAAAGCCAGCACCACGTGGGCTGGACCTCCAACGGCTGCGCCGCAGGCAACACACGGGAAGAGGCCATCCTCCAAGGCTTCATGGAACTGGTGGAACGCGACGCCGCCGCCATCTGGTGGTACGGCCAGATCCGCAGGCCCGCCATCGCGCTGGACGGCATCGCCGCAGCCACGCGCCAGCGCCTGGCGCGCAGCTGCGGCCCGCAATGGTCGTACTGGCTGCTGGACATCACCCATGACTTCGGCATACCGGTCGTGGTCTGCGTGGGCCGCCACGCGGATACCGGCCATTGGGCCGTGGGCTTTGGCTGCAGCCTGGACCGCGCCCTGGCCTGCGAACGCGCCCTCACCGAAATCAGCCAGCTGATCGCGGCGGGCAAGGGCTTTGCCGTGCCGCAGCAGGTGCAGGCCTTTCTGCATCCGCTGGACGGCACCGATGCGCCGCCGCAACAGCCTGCGCAGCAGGCGGACACCGCGCCGCCGGACATTGCCCGGGCCATTGCGCACTGCGTGGACATCGCACGGGGCCTGGGCCTGGAAACCATCGTCTACGACCACTCGCGCCCCGACATCCCTCTGTACACCGTCAAGGTCGTGGTTCCGGGCCTGTGCCATATCTGGCCGGAACTGGGCAATCCACGGCTGCGCGACGTGCCCGTGGCCCTGGGCTGGCGCAGCCGGCCGCTGCAGGAATCCGAGTTCAATCCGCAGGCGCTGTACGTTTGACAAACTGAAACGCGCAGCGGGCATGTACTCTCTCGGCTTGGCAACAGGCTGCCGGCTCCGGGCCAATGCGCCCCCAGCCCACCCCCTGTTCACACAAGCCCCAAGGAGAATTCGAGGCGATGGCCCTCTTTCGTAACCAACTCGACGGCAGCATCGTCGTGCTGCGGCCCCTGCATACCTTCGGCCGCCACCCCTCGGTCTGCCAGACCGTCATGAAGGCGCCCGACGTCTCCCAGGTCCACGCCCTGTTCCGCTGGAACCGGCAGACCTGGGAAATCGTGGACCAGAGCCGCAACGGCACCATGCTCAACGGCGTGCGCCTGGTCGCCGGCCGCTGGACCGTACTGACCGTGGGCGCCAGGCTCAGCATGGGCGAAGGCGCAGAAGCGGCCTGGACCGTGCAAGACCTGGGACCGCCCGTCACCTGCCTGAGCCCCGGCCCGGGCCTGCCCCAGGACGCCCCCCTGGCCCTGAACCCGCGCGGCACCCTGCTGCCCGACGCCCAGGAGCCCGAAGCCAACGTCTTCTTCGAAGACGGCCGCTGGCTGCTGGAGTCCGGCGACGGCACCGAACCCCTGGTGGACGGCGCCATGGTCCACACCTCGGCAGGCAGCTGGGAATTCGTGCAATGCGACGACCTGGAATCCACGCGGGAAAGCAGCTTCGACCCGCATGCGCCCAAGCCGCCGGACGTGTCCTTTCGCTTCCACGTCAGCCAGAACGAGGAGCACGCCAGCCTGACCGTCATGAGCGACGGCAAGCCCATCGCGCTGGGTGAACGCATACACCACTACACCCTGGTCACCCTGGCCCGCGTGCGCCAGCAGGACGCCCACAAGGGCCTGGCCCCCGCAAGCCAGGGCTGGATAGAGCTCGACGCGCTCTCGCGCATGCTGGGCGTGGATTCGTCATACGTGAACATCCAGATCTTCCGCGCCAAGCACCAGATCCTCAGCGCCCTGCCCGAATGCGCGGCCTTGCCGGCCCTGGTGGAGCGGCGGCGCGGCAGCCTGCGCTTCGGGGACTTTGCGTTCGAGATCGAGGGCGGGGCGCGCAGCGCCTGAACGGCGAACTGCAACGGAGAACGGCAGGCACACGGCGCATCGCTCGCCGTATGTAATCAGCTGTAATTTTCTTGTTGTGCACACGTCAATAAAGTGGGAACCGGTTCCTGCCGCCTGCGGCAAGGACCTCTCACCCTCCTCCCGGACCGGGTTGCCCGAGTCCACTGGCGCACCTGGAAACCGCAAATGAGCATGGACATGCGACGTGTACTGTTGATCCCCGCCAGCGCGCGGCCCGTTGACCCTGGCCTGGCCAGCCTTTCCATGGACGCACAGGTCTGGGAAAACGGCTATCCCCTGGTCGTCGGCAAGGCCCGTCACGGCCTGCTGCAGGACTTCTGGCGGCACTACTACGGCGAATCCGCCGCCATGTTCGTGGCCTCGGACCAGTTGCTGGAACTGCACAACGACATCATGGCCGCCATCCCCGCCTGCGTGGGCGAGATGCCGGTGCTGCGCTTTCTCAACGACCTCGGAAGAATGTGCCTGCAGGCGCATGGGGACGGCAGCGGGCTGCAGGTCATCGGCGACTGACGAAACGGATGACTCCTGGGGTTGCCGCGCATCCCTGTCGCGGCATTGGGGCGCATGCACAATGGCATGCGCCTTTTTTCGTGCCCGCCCGACCATGAGCAACGCCCCGGATAGCCCCCCTCTTGCCCTGACCGGCAGCTGCCTGTGCGGCGCCATCGCCTATGCACTGCGCTCCACGCCCCAGGCCGTCTCGCACTGCCACTGCCGCATCTGCCAGAAGGCCCACGGTGCCGCATTCGCCACCTACGGCAGCGTGCCGGCAAAGGACCTTGTCTTCACCCGGGGCCAGGAGCAATTGCGCTCCTTTGCCTCATCGCCCGGCATCACGCGCTGCTTTTGCCAGCAATGCGGCTCATCGCTGTCATGGCACAGCCAGCATTACGAAGAAGGCGCATGGATCTCCGTCGCACTGGCCACGCTGGATTCGGAGTTTGTCGTGGGCAGGCAGCGGCATGTGAACCGGGGGGCGGGGATGGCGTGGGTGGATGGTGGGACAAGGTGATCGGGCGGATGGGGTCGGCAAAAAGCGGCCGGATGCCAAGGCCTGCCCGGCCGGTCGACCGGTGGACGACTTGTCCAGTGGCGGCCCTGGGGCGGCACCTATGATGCAGGGCGCGCCAGACGAGCCTGTGCTGGTGGTCTTCTCGGACAAGCAGAACCAGGGCAATCCGGACCGGCCCTTCCAGTACTTATGAACGACAACCCAAGCCAGGCACTCGCAGACCAGCTGCAGAGCTCCACAAAAAACGTCGATGTGTTCATGGCGCTGCAAGCGCTGTCCTGCGCTGCCCCCGCAGTGGCTTTCGAGGCCATCACGACATTCATGAGGTCCGCGCCGGCAAATCAGCTGCCCCTGGCCCGAAATGCACTGCTGGAGCTGGCGGACCGCGCTCCCGCGCTCCTGGTGAGCGCGACGCTGGACGAAGACGCAAAGGTGGCTGACGCGGCCAGGCAGGCCTTGTTGATCCGTCCCTCCAATGAGGCACTGCCCCTGTACCTGCGCATGGCCAAGTCCAAGAGCGTTGACGAAGCCTGCTCGGGCTGCATGTACCTGGGCCGTATCTCCTCGCCACAGGCCCGGGCGCCTTTGTTCAAGGCCTTGGGTCACCGCAGCGCGGCGGTGCGCGAGTATGCGGCGACATCCATTCACAGCCACGCCGACGAACACTGGATCGCCGACCTGCTGGAGGCCATCCGCACGCTGCGGCGTGAGGAGACCGACAAAAAGAAAGACTTTGGCGAGGTGATCAACACGCTGTGCAGCGCGGTGGTCCAGAAATCCACACACGCCTGCCTGGACCTGCTGATGGAAGGACTCCACGATACGGACGCCAGAGTCCGCGGGACCTGTATCAGCGCACTGGGGCGCCTGGGCGATACGGCAGCCGTGGTCCCGCTGATCGAGACGTTTGAACACCCGCGCCGCGGGATGCCGCGGGAGCTGAGGACGGCACTGGTCAAGGTGCTTGGCGAGTTGGGCGACGCGCGTGCGATCGCGCCACTGCTGCGTGCCGGAGTGACCGTTGCAGCACCGGCGCTGGGCCCGCTGAAGGCGCAGGAAGCCGTGCCTGAACTGATGGCCGCGCTGGAGCAGGCAAGGACACCGCGCGATGCCGACGAGCTGGCCGAGGTGTTGGCCCAGCTGCAAGGGCCTGGCGAGTCGCAGTGGCCCCGCGCAGGGTTGCGCACGGCGTCGCTGCAGGTACGGCGAGCCGCCGCGCTGCAGCTGGCGCGCACCGCGCCCCAGGAAGCGGCCCAGCATCTGCGCGCCATGCTGCCCCAGCTGTGCGGCGGCGACGCCGTGGGCGTGGCCGAAACGCTGGCCTTGATGGGCTCAGCAGAGGGTTTCGAAGGCTTCGCGAAGGCATTGGCGGACGACCCCCACCACTGGAATGCCAGCGCCGTGGCGTACGCCTGCCAGAATCTTCGCGGCCCCCAAGTGCAGGCCCTGCTCCTGGGGCTGATACCCGGCATCCGCAACGAATACGTCCACCACGTCTGCAAAGCACTGGCAGCGCAAGGGGCTGACGTATTGCCTGCGCTGATCGCTGCAGCCCAGGCAGCCGGCGACAGCGTGCGACACCGGTACGTGATGGCGCTTGCCGAGTTCCGCGACCCCCAGGGGGCCGGTTTGCTGGCGCCTCTGATGGTCCGCCGCAACCCGTTGCGGGACGCCGCCATGCTGTCGCTGTCAGCCACGCCCAGCGCCGAGGCCAGCGCGGCGCTAGCTGCGGCATTGCTGCAAGCCGAATCGCCGGCTGATGCCCGGCTGATCACCGAAACGCTGGCGAAGGCAGCCACGCGCGAGGCGATTCCAGACCTGATACGGGCGCTGCAGGCCGACCTCGCCACCGAAGAGATATTGGAAGCCTTGGGCCGTCTGGGCAGTCTGGGCGACCAGGCGGTTGTGCCTGCACTGATCGATCAACTGAGCAGCCCCAACGCGCGCCGCCGCCAGGCAGCGGCCATGGCGCTGGGGCAGATCGCAGACCCTGCGGCGGGGGCACCGCTTGTCCGCCTGCTGCTGAAAGAGTTTCATCTGGAGGTGGCGCAGGCCGCAATGCAAGCCTGGCTGGCCATGGGCGCGCAAGATGGTGGCGCACTCGATGGGCTGGGCGCGCCGGGCACGCGCGCATTCCTGTTGGCCAGTGCCAGACAGCTGCGCAGGGAACGCTGACACGCACATCCCCGCACGGATTGCGGTGCGCCCGGTCAGGATCTGCCATCGCTGTAGAGCCGGCATTTGGTGCGGCTGCTTGAGGCTGAGAGCTGCCCGGCCCCTTGACGAAGATTCACCGTGCCTTCAGGCAAAATCCAGACGATCGGGAAAGCTTGGCGTCAGGTCTGCCGGGAAGCCCAACTTGAAGAATGGAACAGTATCAATGTCACTGACGAAGAAGGGCGAGTTCTGGTACGGGACAACGTCCGGCGACACCCAAGCCGAGCTGCGCAGCTACAGCGTTGCGAATCGCCATGAGGCCGTCCGGTTTGCCTCGTCCAAATGCGATTGCGGATGCCGGACTTTTGCGCTGCAGACGGATGAAGAAGCCGGCGTGGCCATCCGCACCTGCACCGACTGCGGGCAGGAACACCTGATGGGCGACAGCGCGGAACATGTTGAAGAGGCCACCCCTGAGGCACACGAGTGCGTGTGCGAGAACGAGACGTTCGAACTGATGTCCGGCGTCTCCGTGTACGAAGGCACACACGACGTGCGCTGGTACTACATCGCTTGCCGCTGCGTGGAGTGCAATCTGGTTGGGGTCTTCGCAGACTGGAAGTGTGAAGCGGGTGATGCAGCGGCCTTCCTTGCCAAGGTATGAGCGCGCGGGATCAAGACGCGCTGCCCAAAGATCTGGTCAAGCGGGTTTGCCGGGTGCATGCAGGCGATAGCGCAAAAAGCGAGTCCCCTCGATATCCAGTGCGCCATCTGGCCGAAATCCCAGCTTGAGAATCCCTTTTATTCTGGTTCTTGAAGGTGGCAGCAAAATCGTGATGGAGCTCAGCCCCAAGCCAGTGAATGCACGTTTCACTATCTCTTGATAGATGGCTTTGCCACTTCCCCAGAATTTGGGGTGAAGCACCAAAGCGAGGTCGGCATCACCTTCCTCGTACTGCAAACCGCCCCAGCCGGCAAATTGCTGGTCAATTTCAAACGCCCATGGCCCATAGCCGTATTGTTGCCACTGGGCATCCTTTTGCCGAGCCCATTCATTTGCTTTCGCCAGGTCGAAATTCGCACTTCCAAGCGGCATTTGTCGCAGCACATCTGGATTGTTGTTCAGCGAAACAATGTGAGCCGGATCAACTTCAGTGAGTCGCTTAAATTTCAAATTCATGCCTGTATCTGGTTGTCTATCCATCAAATTCAAAGCCTACCAAAACGGTGGTTGCCGACCGTCTATCTGAGCGTCAACCAAGGGGCAGCAGTCCACAGTGCGGGGTTGCTGCCGCTGCAAGCCAAGGCTTCACTTTCTGATCGGCGGTGCGCAACCACTGCTCGGCGCTCGGCGACGCACCGCCACCAGACCCGCTGCCAGCAGCGAAAGCAACGCCAGCGCCCAGGGGCCGAGCGCGGGGATGGCCTGCGGGGCCAGCAGCACGGGCAGGCCGGGGTCGGTGATCTGGTTGGGCACGGAATCGCTGTCACCCACGCCGCCATCGGCCAGGGTGAAGGTCACGCTCAGGCCGTCGGGCGCAAACTGCGCGCCGGGCAGCGCATACCAGTGCGGCTGCGCGCAGGCAGCGCCGGTGCAGCCCAGCCCGTCGGGGCTGGGGCCGTATTTGTAATAAACGGCCCCCTGCGGCACTGGTGTGGTGAAGTGCACGGTCACCTGTGCATCTGCATTGCCAGCGACACGCCCCAGCACCAGGCCCAGCGGCGCGTGCACCGCACGCACATGGGACGGCAAGGGCGCGGGCAAGGTGGAGGCAAAGGCAGCGCTGCTGATCTCCCAGCCGTTCGCTCCATCCACCTCCACCGCCCCCAGATTGCCGTTGCCGCCCGCACCCTGCCACGGTGCGCTGCACTGCTGCGCTGCGCCGCCATATTCACCGCTGCACTGCCATTTGTATTGGCCGCCAGCGGATAGCACTATCCCTGGCGTGCCTGTGGCGCACAGATTCGCGCTGGGCTTGAAGGCCACAGCGCCGTTGGCCGCTGAGCCGCAGGTGGCATCGACCGGGTCGTGGGTGAACGTGGCCGAAACGCTGCGCGGACTGGTCACGTTGGTGAGCTGGCATGCTCCCGTGCCCGCGCAATCGCCCGACCAACTGGTGAAGTGATAACCCGTACCAGGCGTGGCGGTGCAGCTTGCGTCCTGGCCGTGGGTGACGGGGTTGGGCGCGCAGGTGACTGTGCCGTTGGTGGTCGCGGGGGTGATGCTGATGGGGTATGTGTTCAGCGCGAAGGTGGCACCCACGCTGCGCGGGCTGGTCACGTTGGTGAGCTGGCATGCTCCCGTGCCCGTGCAATCGCCTGACCAACTGGTGAAGTGATAGCCCGTATCGGGCATGGCAGTGCAGCTTGCGTCCTGGCCGTGGGTGACGGGGTTGGGCGCGCAGGTGACCGTGCCGTTGGCCGGGGCGGGGGTGATGCTGATGGGGTAGGTGTTGAGCGCGAAGGTGGCACTCACGCTGCGCGGGCTGGTCACGTTGGTGAGCTGGCATGCCCCCGCCCCTGCGCAATCGCCCGACCAACTGGTGAAGTGATAGCCCGTATCGGGCGTGGCGGTGCAGCTTGCGGCCTGGCCGTGGGTCACGGGGTTGGGCGTGCAGGTGACCGTGCCGTTGGTGGTGGCGGGGGCGATGCTGATGGGGTAGGTGTTCAGCGCGAAAGTGGCACCCACGCTGCGCGGGCTGGTCACGTTGGTGAGCTGGCATGCCCCCGTGCCCGTGCAATCGCCTGACCAACTGGTGAAGTGATAGCCCGCATTGGGCGTGGCGGTGCAGCTTGCGTCCTGGCCGTGGGTGACGGGGTTGGGCGCGCAGGTGACCGTGCCGTTGACGGCGGCGGGGGTGGCGATGGAGTGGGTGTTGGGCGTGAAGGTGGCCGAGACGGTGCGCGACGCGGTCACGCTGGTGAACTGGCATGCCCCCGTGCCCGTGCAATCGCCCGACCAACTGGTGAAGTGGTAGCCCGCATCGGGCGTGGCGGTGCAGCTTGCATCCTGGCCGTGGGTGACGGGGTTGGGCGTGCAGGTGACTGTGCCGTTGGCCGGGGCGGGGACGATGCCGATGGAATAGGTGTTGAGTACAAATGTGGCCCCCACGCTGCGCGGGCTGGTCACGTTGTAGAGAATGCACGCGCTGGCAGTGCCCGTGCAATCGCCCGACCAATGGGTGAAGTGGTAGCCCATCGCGGGCGAGGCGACGCAGATGGTGTCTTGCCCATGGGGCACGGGGTTGGCCGTGCAGTTCACGCTGCCGCCGGTGACGGCAGGGGTGGCGATGGCGTAGGTAATCGGCGCGAAGGTGGCTCCCACGCTGTGCGCGCTGGTCACGTTGGTGAACTGGCATGCACCCGTGCCCGCGCAATCGCCCGTCCAGCCGGTGAACTGAAAGCCCGTTTGCGGCGTGGCAGTGCAGCCAGCGGCCTGGCCGTGGGGCACGGGATTGGGCGTGCAAGACATGCTCCCGCCCGTGGTGGCAGTGGTAGTGATGGCGTAGGTGATGAGCGTCGTGTTGGCAGAGACGGTGGTAGCCCCGAGCACCACGGGCTGGCAAGCCCCCGTGCCGCTGCAGGCGCCGCCCCAGCCGCTGAAGGGGCGGGCGACAGGGTCGTGCACCGTGGCCGTGCAGCTGGCGCTGGAGCCATGGGTCACGGGGTTCGGGGTGCACTGTGCGCTGGCAATGCCCGCATCCGTGTTGACTGTCACCATGTACTGGCGCGGTGCCAGGCAAGCGGCCGTGGTGCCGCCGCTGATGCCCGCGCAATTCCAGCGGAAGGCATCGGACGCGGCAGACTGGTTGGTGGCCGAACCGGCGCTGCACAAGAGGGTTGGCAAGGTGAGCGAAGGCGCAGTGCTGCCACACGCGCCATTGGTGGGCGGCGGCGCGAAGGTGGCGCTGATGGTGCAATTGCCGGTAATGGTCGCAGTGGTGTAGGTGTTGCCCGCAAGCGATCCGCCGCAGCCGCTGACCTGCACCGTATAGCCCGGTGGCGTGGTGAGCGTGAAGCTGGCCTGCTGCCCCGCCGCTACATCGCGCCCCGCCTCGATGCTGCCGCCGCCCGTGGCCTGGGAGGTAACGAGGTAGGCGCGAGGCACGGAGCATTGCGGCGAAGGGTTGCCGCCGTAGCTGCTCTGGCACACCCAGGAGAAGGAGTAGGTTTCACCCATCACGCCGCTGGTCGTGCCCACGCTGCACAGCAAGGCGTCTGGCGGATAACGGCGAGGCGTGGTGCTGCTGGCACTGCCGCACACGCCATCGAGCTGCACGGAGCCGGCCTCGACCGTCATGCCGATGGAGGTCTGCGGCTCGGCCACCCAGGCCGGGTTGTGGCTCGCGCCTGAATACCAGGTCAGCCCGTCGTTGGTGGCCGTGGTGATCTGGCGGCGGATCATGGTCTGGCCGATGCTGCGCACCACCACCCAGGCAAAGTCGCCCGCCGCCACGATGCGGTCGCCCGTGAACACGCGCATGCCCGGCGTGGCCGCGTCGGCGGTGAAGGGGGCGCAGGCCGTCATGTCCACGAACGGCGTGGCGGCGCTGGCGTCGGTTGCGCACACTTGCAGCTCGAACTGGTCGATCTGGGTGAGATTCATCTTCACCTGCGTGATGCGCAGCGACTGGCTGCCAATCGGGATGCGGTTGGCCACCCACAGTTTGGTGTGGTAGCTGGAGTTGTGCTGGATGAGCCACGGGTCATTGGCGGCTGCCAGGTTGTCGAATACCGTGACTGCACCAGCAGACACTGAAGCCGCCGCCGTCAGCAGCAGCATGGCAATTCGAAGGGCAAGGGTTTTCATGGCGATGGGGTGGGTGGGTGGAGCGGTGTTCCACCCAGCCGCGATCGGCCATGAAAAATGCTTTCAGCACTTGTGTATCAAGCGCTGAAAGCCATGTTGATGCAAGCGTGTGGCACGGGTGGATGCGCACTGCCGGCCATCTTGCGGGCGCGCAGCCCTGGCGGCTTGACTGTGCGTTCGTGCCGCGCTTGACTGGACGTTTCGCAAGCCTCACCCCCCCAAAAAAAGGGGCGTTCCCCTCCCGTCCCGCGCTATCATCCGCCCCGGCCCCCTGTCCCGGGGCTGATGCTTCAAAACATCCGTCGTATAGCGGCACAGCCTCTCCGAAAGCGAGGCTTGGTACACCGAATCCATCAGTCAACGCAGATGCGATGGCCTGTGGATTCGATCCGCAATGGAGCACGGAACAATGAACGCCGTTTCTCTCGCCTGCGCGCCGTCTTTTGGCGCAGTCCCTCCCTCATGCCAGCCCTTTGTGTCCGGCCAACTGCGGAGGGACATGGCATGAACCCCGCCCAGCCCTCCCCCGCCACAGACAGCCACAGCACCCGGCAGCTGTCCAATGCGCTCACCCAGGTGAACCATCTTGTGCAGCAAGGCTGTGCAGAAATCTCCGCCATCGCCCAGCTGGCCCTGGCATGGCTGGAGACCCCCAAGGGCCATCGCCACCTGGACGTGGTGGCCCGCGCCCTGCAAAGCATCCGCGACAGCGCCGACACGCTGGCCGACTACGCCGGCACCGAGGCCCAGGCCATGGGCTGCGGGTTCGAAGACGCGGCCGAGATGCGCCGCGCCGAAGCGGCCGAGGCGGCTGCCCGGGCCATGGCGCAACTGCTTGAGCGCCGGCCGGTGCCCGGGCTGGACGGCAGCAGCTGATGCGCCAGCGCGCCAGTCAGCCTGCGTTCAGCCCACACTCAGCGCCGTACTCAGCACCACAGTCAGCCCTGCGTTGCACTGGCCGCAGATTCCCAGGCACACGCCCGGGGAGAGCACGGCGATCTGCCATGGCGCGCACTTCATGGCCCGGCCTGTGTTGATGGTCCGGCCACGGGCTGCGGCGGTCATCCAGGCTCAGGCGCCCTGCGGCAGATAGCTTGGCCGTGCCGCCGTCATGCCGCGCTTGACCTGCTGGGTGAGCTCGTCGGCCAGCACTTCATCGAGCCCGGCCTCCAGTCCGTCCAGCGCGCGGCTGACGATGTCCTCGGGGCTGGACTTCGGTGCGTCAAGCCCGCGCGTGAGGTCGGTATCGACATAGGCCATGTGCAGGCCCAGCACCTGTGTCTTCTGCCCTGCAAGCTCGCTGCGCAGGGCGTTGGTGAGCGACCAGGCGGCCGACTTGCTGGCCGAGTAGGCGGCCAGTTCGCCGCCATTGACCCAGGAGGCCACCGACAGCACATTGAGCAAGGCCCCGCCGCCGTTGGCCTTGAGAACCGGCGCAAAGGCCTGGCTCATGCGCAGCACGGCGAAGAAGTTGGTCTCGAAGATGCGCCTGGCGACCTCTTCGCTGTCGGGCGCCAGAAAGCCGCCGGGCTGCGCGATGCCGGCGTTGTTGATCACCAGCGTGACGTCCGGCGCCTGCGCTGCGGCGGCGGCCACGTCCTGCGGGCGGTTCACGTCCAGCTGCAGGGCATGCACGCCGGGCTGGGTGACGGTGGCGGGGTCGCGCGCGCCGGCGTAGACCTTGCGGGCGCCACGGGCAAGCAGCTCGCGTGCGAAGGCCAGGCCGATGCCGCGATTGGCGCCGGTGACGAGAACAACAGCGTTTTCAATTTTCATGGAGCACTCCAGGGGTGGGGGGAAACAGATTCAACGGATCTTGATGACGACCTTGCCCTTTGCGTGGCCGGCTTCGGCATAGGCAAGGGCCTCGTTGGTGGACTCGAATGCGAAGACCTTGTCCACGACCGGGCGGATGGCGCCCGCCTCGATGAGGCGGGTGATCTCGCGCAGCTGGCCACCGTCGGCCTTCATGAAGACAAAGGAGTAGTCAATGCCACGGCTTCGCGCCCGGCGCCTGATGCCGGAGCTGAGCAGCCGCATCACCAGCCGCACGAATGCGGGCGCCGCGATGTTTCTGCCAAATGCGGGATCGGGCGGGCCGGAGATGGAGACCAGCTTCGCGCCGCCCTTGAGCACGCGCAGGGATTTGCCAAGCGCCTTGCCGTCCTGGCTGTTGAGCACCACGTCGTAGTCGTGCAGGACATCCTCGAAGTCCTGCGTGCGGTAGTCGATGACGACATCCGCACCCAGGCTCCTGACCAGTTCGAAGTTGGCAGCGCTTGTGGTGGTGGCAACGGTGGCGCCCAGGTGCCTGGCCAGCTGGATGGCGAACGTGCCCACGCCCCCGGAGCCGGCCTGGATGAAGACCCTTTGCCCCTTCGTCAGCTTCGCTGTCTCCACCAGTGCCTGCCAGGCCGTCAGGCCCACCAGGGGGATGGAGGCGGCCTCTTCCATCGTGAGCCCCTTGGGCTTGGGCGCCAGCGATGATTCCCTGACCGGCACGAACTCCGCGAACGTGCCGATCCGGAAATCGTCCGTGCGTGCATAGACCTCGTCACCGGGCTTGAACTGCCGCACGCGCGGGCCGGCCTTGACCACCACGCCGGCCACGTCGTGGCCCAGGATCAGGGGCAGGCGATAGGGCAGGATGAGCTTGAATTGCCCATCCTTGATCTTGGAGTCCAGCTGGTTCACGCCTGCGGCATGGACCTGGACCAGGACTTCGTCGTCACGCAGCTGCGGCTCGGGTACGTCTGCCAGCTGCAAGGCGCGGTTCGCTCCATAGCTTTCCAGAATGAATGCCTTCATGGCTCTCCTTTATATGATGATCATCATATGTAAAGACGAAAAAAATCCAGGCACATGCACAGGGCATGCGCCATCACTGGCTGGCCGGCGCCAGGTGCTTGAGTGCTGCCTCGCGCAGGTTGTCGGACAGGGCCGGATCGTCCACCGCCCGAGCCAGCAGCAGGCTGCCGACCATGGTGGACAAGGTGACGAGCGCGCGCTCGTGGGCACCGGGCTGTCCCCAGTCCGGTGATTGGCGGGCGATGAGATCGACCATTTCCTTGATGTGGCCCGTGGCCACGCGGCGCACCTCCGGCGCCTGGCGCGAGGTCTCGGAACCCAGGGCCGCCAGGGGGCAGCCCAACTCGGCGCGCTGGACATGTTCCTTGGAAAGATAGGCGGCCAGCATGGCCTGCAGCACCATGCCGGGCGGCGCCTTGGCCACCACGTCGGCGACGGCGGCACAGGACTCCGCGCAGGCCTTGCCCGCCGCTTCGGCCAGCATGGCATCGCGCGAGGCGAAATGGGCGTAGAAGGCGCCATGCGTCAGGCCCGCCTCCTTCATGATGTCCGCCACCCCGGTGCCGCCATAGCCGCTGCGGCGGATGGCACGCGCCGCCACGGAGACGATGCGCTCATGCGTGGCCTCCTTGGCGGAAGCCCGGGCGCTGGAATTTGTGTTTTGCATGATGGTCATCATACATTGTTTGCGCCATGCACGCACCGCAGATGGGACATCCGCCCGCAGCCATTGCATGGACAATCCCGGCATGTCTGCTGCTGCTTCACACCACAATCCATCCCGCCCCGTGCTCATTGCCGGCGGCGGCATCGGTGGCATGGCCACTGCCCTCACGCTGCACCAGATCGGCGTGCCCTGCATCGTGTTCGAGTCGGTGGCGCAGCTGCAGCCGCTGGGCGTGGGCATCAACCTGCAGCCGAACGCGGTGCGGGAACTGCATGACCTGGGCTTCGGCAACGATGTGCTGGACACCATCGGCCTGCAGGCCCGGGAATGGGCGCTGGTCGGGCGCAACGGCAACGAGGTGTATGCCGAGCCGCGCGGGCTGCAGGCCGGCTACCGCTGGCCGCAGTACGCGGTGCACCGCGGGCAGCTGCAGATGATGCTGTTCAACGCCGTCAGGCAGCGCCTGGGCGACGACGCCGTGCAGCTGGGCCGGCGCGTGGTGGGCTACCGGCAGGATGCCGAGGGCGTGACCGCCCTCATCGACACCCGCGATGGCCAGCGGCTGGAGGTGCAGGGCTCGCTGCTGGTGGCGGCCGATGGCCTGCACTCGGCCGTGCGCGCGCAGATGCACCCCGCGCAGCCGCCCATACAGTGGGGCGGCGCCATCATGTGGCGCGGCACCACGCCCGGGGTGCCGGTGCGCACCGGCGCGTCCTTCGTGGGCGTGGGCTCGCTGCGCCATCGCGTGGTGCTGTACCCCATCACGCCGCCGGACCCCGTCACGGGCCTGGCCACCATCAACTGGATCGCCGAGATCACGGTGGACAACCAGGGCGGCTGGCGGCAGGGCGACTGGAACCGGCGCGTGGCGCTGGAGGAATTCATCCACCACTTCGACGGCTGGGACTACGGCTGGCTGGACGTGCCGGCCATGCTGCGCGGCGCCACGGATGTCTTCGAGTACCCCATGATCGACCGCGACCCCGTGCCCACCTGGGTGGACGGCCGCGTGGCCTTGCTGGGCGATGCGGCGCATGTGATGTACCCGGTGGGCTCCAATGGCGCCAGCCAGGCCATCGTGGACGCGCGCGTGCTGGGTGCGCAGTTCCTTGCCCACGGCGTGGGCCCGCAGGCGCTGCGCGCCTATGACGACAAGCTGTGCAAGGACCTCTCGGCGCTGGTGCTGCGCAACCGGGGGGCCGGCCCCTTCGGCCTGCTGGGGCTGGTGGACGAGCGCTGCGGCGGCGTCTTCGACGACATCGACGAGGTGCTGCCACGCGAGGAGCGCGAGGGCTTCATGGCCCGGTACAAGGCCGCTGCCGGCTTTGCGATCGAGACGCTCAACGCCGCGCCCCCCACCATTGCGCCAGGGCAGCGCGTGGCCGGGGCCTGAGCCCTTGTGCGGCGGCAAGGGCCGCGAGTCGCCATAATCGGCCCTTGCCCCTGGCAGCCATCCCCAGATTTACATCACAGACCCAGCAGGAAGACCCCATGCCGATCCAATCCATTCTGAAATCCACCGTGGTGGCACTGGCGATCGTGGGCAGCGGTTCGCTCTTTGCGCAGGGCGCGCCCCTGAACACAGCGGCGTTCGACGCCCTGATTGCGCAAGGCCCCGTCGCCGACGCCGCGACCATCGCATCGAGCACCTGGGCCAGCAAGATCAAGCAGGCCGGCACGCTGCGCCTGGGCAGCACCCAGACCTCCAATCTGTTTTCCCTGCTCAACGAGAAGGACGGCAAGATCCGCGGCTTCGACGCAGGCCTGGCCCAGCTGCTCACGCGCTACATCCTGGGCGATGCGTCCAAGTACCAGTTCGCGCAGGTCACCTCGTCCACGCGCGAGCAGGTGCTGATCAACAACCAGGCGGACATGGTGATTGCCACCTACTCCATCACCCCCGCCCGTGCCGAGAAGATCTCGTTTGCCGGCCCCTACTACACCTCGCAGGCCGGGGTGCTGGTCAAGGCAAGCAACAAGACCGTGCAGTCGTACAGCGATCTGGGCGGCAAGAAGGTCGCCACGCAGGCCGGCTCCACGGGGCCTGCCATCCTGGCGCAGCACGCGCCCAAGGCGGTCGTGCAGGAGTTCCAGACGCACCAGGAAGCGCTGGACTCCCTGCGCCAGGGCCGCGTGGACGCCTATGTGACCGACTACACCCTGCTGCTCAACACCCTGAGCCTGGGCACCGGCGACGCGCGGCTGGCGGGCGCGCCCTTCGGCACGCAGGATTCCTATGGCATCGGCCTGCCCAAGGGCTCGGACGGCGTGGCCTTCATCAACGCCTTCCTGAAGAAAATCGAAGCCGACGGCACCTGGGCCAAGCTGTGGACCATCTCCATCGGCCAGCGCACCGGCAGCACGGCCGTTCCCACGCCGCCCGCCCTGCCCTGAGCGATGGGTGACGTCTCCAGACTCCTCGCCGACCACGGGCCTGCCTTCTGGCAGGCCCTCTTGCTGACCTGGAAGCTCACCGCGTTCTCGTTCCTGCCCGGCTTCCTGCTGGGCGTGGTCGTCACGGTGCTCAGGTTGCTTCCGCTGCCGCCGCTGCGCTTCGTGCTGACGGGCTACGTCGAGATCTTCCGCAACATCCCCAGCGTGGCGCTGCTGATCTTCATCGTGTTCGCGCTGCCCGATCTCAACGTCGTGATCGACTATGAGCCCAGCGTGGTCCTGACCCTGGCGCTGGTGTGTTCCGCGTTCACGGCGGACTATCTGCGCGCGGGCATCAACACCATTGCAGGCAGCCAGATCGAGGCCGCGCTCAGCCTGGGCATGCGGCCCATGCAGATCATCTCGGCCGTGGTGCTGCCGCAGGCGCTGCGCTCGGTGGTGCAGCCGATGACGTCGCTGCTCATTGCGCTGATGCTGTCCACCTCGCTGGCATCCCAGGTGCCGCTGGCGGGCCGGGAACTCACCTCGCTCGTGTCCAAGATCGCCAACGACTCCGCTGCCGGCATGGCCGCCTTCGCCGTGGCCGCCGCGATGTACGTGGCCACCGGATTGCTGATCGCCTGGGCGGGCGCCATCCTGGAAAAGAAGCTGCGGATACTGCGATGAGCCGTTCTCTGGAAGACATTCTGTTTGGCGCGCCCAGCCCGCAGGCCAGGAAGATCACGCAGGTGGTCAGCCTGATCGCCGCGGCCGGGCTGATTGCGCTGGCTGCGGGCATCGTGTGGCGTTTTCATTCCGCAGGCCAGCTCGAGGCCCGGTTCTGGGAATTCTTCGCCTGGCCCACCACCTGGGCCTTTCTGGCCAAGGGCCTGCTCGGCACGCTGGCATCCTCGGCCATGGCCGCCGTCATTGCGCTGAGCCTTGGGCTGGTGCTGCTGGCGGGGCGCCTGGCGCGGCCCCGCATCGTGCGCTGGCCCAGCATCGCCGTCATCGAATTCCTGCGCGGCACGCCCACGCTGCTGCTGATCTATGTGTGCTTTCTGGTGCTTCCCGCAGCCGGCATCAAGCTCGGCACGTACTGGATGCTGACCCTTCCCATAGGCCTGAGCACCGCCGCCGTGGTGGCCGAGGTCTACCGCGCAGGCGTGCTGGCCGTCCCTCGCGGCCAGACCGATGCCGCGCGAAGCCTGGGGCTGACCGAGGTCCAGGTCTTCCGGTTCGTCGTCTTCCCCCAGGCGGTGCGCTTCATCGTGCCGGCGCTGGTCGCGCAACTGGTCATCGTGGTCAAGGACACCACCTTCGGCTACATCGTCACCTACGGCGAGCTCATGCAGAACGCCAAGGTGCTCATTGCCAACTACCACGCGCTGGTGCCCGTGTACCTGGTGGTGGCGGTGCTCTACTGCCTTGTGAACTACGCGATATCAAGGGCGAGCAGGCGGCTGAACCGGCCCGTGCACTGAGGCCCGCCAGTGCCTGCCCTCAGGGAAGGCTCAGATCCATGCCGAGCATCCTGGCAAGGCCGAAGGTGAAGGCCAGCACGCACAGCAGCAGCAGCGTGAAGACGGCAGCGATCTTGCCGCCCGCAATGAGCAGCTCGCGCCTGTCCGCCCCCTTCTTCTTGCCTTGGTCGTAATGCCACTTGATGGCGAAGAACATGGCCGTGCCGAACACGAGCGCCTTGAACGTGACGAAGACTACGGGGATCCAATCGATCATTTTGAGAACTTCCAGCCAATGACTTGGCACTGTCCACGGTGGGGAGCCCCCCTCCCGGACATGAGAGGCAGAGCGTCAGCGACGGCCATGCAAGCACGGTGCAGCCACACCTTGTGGCGCATACTACCCAAAAGCAATTTCCATACATGGACCCAAACATCGCTGCTGAAAACCATGCAAGATGACTCTTTGCCAAGCTGGCTGCCGCGCCTGGCCGTGCAGCGCGGCCCCCGTTTTCTGCAGATTGCGGATGCCTTGCAGGCAGCGGTGGCGGACGGATCGCTGAAACCGGGTGACCGCCTGCCTCCGCAGCGCCTGCTGGCAGCGCAGCTGGATGTGGACCTGACGACCATCACCCGCGCCTACGACGAGGCCCGGCGGCGCCACCTGCTGGAGGGACGCGGCGCGCGAGGCACCTATGTCGCGGCGCCGAAGGTCGAATGGAGCTCGGTGCTCGACCTGAGCATGAACACCCCGCCGCCGCCCGAGGGCGTGGACTTCGACGACATGCTCAAACAGGGCTTGTCGCAGGTATTGATGAGGGCCGATGCCCAGCTGCTGATGACCTACCACCTGGGCGGGGGCAGCGACTCCGACCGCAAGGCCGCAGCCCAATGGCTGGAGCCGATGTTTGGAAGTCTGGATGACCGGCAGGTCGTTGTCTGCCCCGGGGCGCAGGCGGCGATCGCCGCCCTGATTCTTGCGCTGACCGCGCCGGGCGACGTGATCCTGGCGGAGCCCGCCAGTTATCCCGGCCTGCGTGCCGCAGCGGCCCAGTTCGGCCGGCGCATCCTGGCGGTGCAGGCGGACAGGCAGGGGATGGTGCCGGAGATGCTGGAGCAGGCCTGCCGCGAGCACAGGCCGGCGCTGGTCTACCTCAATCCGACACTGCAGAACCCGACCGCCATCACCATGTCGGAAGGCCGGCGCAAGCAGCTGGCCAGCGTGGCCAGGCGCTGCCAGGTGCGCATCGTCGAGGACGACCCCTACTGGCTGCTGGCCGACGCCCCGCCGCCGCCCATTGCCGCATTCGCCCCGCAGCAGGTGTACTACATCTCGACCCTGTCCAAATGCCTGACGCCCGGCCTGCGCGTGGCCTTCGTGCTCATGCGCGACCCGCATGAACGCCAGCGCTTCCTGGTGGCGCTCAGGTCCTTTGCGCTGATGGCCACCCCCGTGACGGCCGCGCTGGCCACGCAGTGGATCCTCGATGGTTCGGCCGGGCAATTGATGGACGGCGTGCGCAAGGAGGCGCGCCTGCGCCACCGGATGGCCAGGGACATCCTGGCGGGGCGGTACAGCGGCGCCGGGGACGGCCTGCATGTATGGCTGGAGCTGCCGGGGTACTGGACTTGCGCTCAGCTGGCACGTGCCGCCGACAGCGAGGGCATCGCCGTCACGCCCGCGCAGGCATTCGCCACCGGCAGCGAATCCGTGAATGCCATCCGCATCTCCCTGGGCAGCATCAAGGACCGAGGACGCCTGCACGCCGGTCTTCAACGGCTGTCCCATCTGCTTGCACGGCTGCCGGAGTCGTTCAGCGCTGCCGTGGTGTAGCCGCGCCGGTCGCGGGAGCACGGCTTGCGGCCGCAGCCGCAGCCGCAGCCGCAATCGCAATCACGAGCGCGGCCACGACCAGCACTGCCGCGACTGCGAACGTGATCCGCATCGCGTGGGCAATGGCCCCGGGATGCGCCGCGGCGATGTCGGCCGTCCCTGACGCGAACGCGAACACCATCCCCATCACGGATGCCCCGGTGACGAGCCCGAGGTTGCGCGACAGCCCGAGCATGCCCGACATCACGCCACGCTGGTCCGCAGCGACATCGGCCATGACGGCCGTGTTGTTGGCGGCCTGGAACAGCTGGTAGCCAGGGGTCAGGACGGCGATGGCGGCAACGTAGCCCGCAACACCGAACATCGCCGCAAGCACGGACAGGGCGAATGCGCCCGCCGCCATGGCGATGAGTCCGGCGATGACCATGGGGGCAGCGCCCAGGCGATCGACGACACGGCCGGCCGGGACACCGCTCAGGATGGCGATGAACGGGCCCACCGACATCACGAGCCCGACCGTGGTTTCGTCAAGCCCGAGCCCGCGAGACAGATAGAACGGCCCGACCACCAGCGTCACCATCATCACCGTCGAGACGAGCGCATTCATGGCCAGGCTCGCGCTGAAGCCCGGATCGCGGAACCGCTCCAATCGGATCAATGGCGATGCGGCTGCCGCCTGGGCCCTCGCGAAGAGCACGACGCCGAAGGCCGCGGCCGACAGCAAAGCCCCGTTGAGCGAACCGAAGCTTGCGCGCCCCAGCGTCATGGCGAGTGCATAGGCCACAAGCGTCAGAGCGAGCAGCAAGGTGCCCAGGTGGTCGAAGCGCGCCCGATCCGCCTGCGCCCCTTGGCGATGCACGGGCAGGTATCGATGCGCGAGAAGGAATGTCAGGACGCCCAGCGGCAGGTTGATGAGGAAGATGGCCCGCCAGCCGGGTCCGGCGATCAGATATCCGCCGAGTGCTGGACCGAGGGTGGTGCCCATCGCGGACATCGTTCCGAGCAGGCCCATCGCGCTACCGGTCCTCGCCTTCGGAACCGTCTCGGCGACCAGCGCCATGGAGAGGGCCATCATGATGGCCGCTCCCAGGCCCTGCACCGCCCGGGCGGCAATCAACAGCCAGAGATTGGGGGCCAGGCCGCAAAGGACCGAGGCCAGCGTGAACAGGACGATGCCGGCCAGCAGCAGCCGTCGGCGGCCCAGGACATCGCCCAGCCGGCCGGCGCTGACGGTCAGGGCGGTGATGGCCAGCAGATAGGCCAGGACGATCCACTGGACCTGCTGGAAGGACGCGTTGAACGCCTGCGCGAAGGTGGGCAATCCCACGTTGGCGATGCTGGTGCCCAGGGAGGACAGCAGCATGGACAGCGAAAGGCCGGCCAGCACCCACCGGACCGGCGGCCCCTGTTGCGCACCGCCGGCCCCTGCCCCACCTGTTCCGGCACCGATCGGTTTCGACGTGGACTTCATCTTTGGCGACTCCCATATTCAAGTTCTCAGGAGCCTAGTGCCGCGCCTGGCATGGCGGAAGGCGCACTGCTCTCACTTTATTCATGCGTTTGACGCCATGTCACTACCCGCTGTGCTACGGTCAATCCATGCCGAAGCCCGATCTCAACCTGCTTGTCACCCTGGATGTGCTCCTTGCGGAGGGAAACGTTGCGCGCGCGGCCCAGCGGTTGCGGCTGAGCCCGTCGGCAATGAGCCGGGCGCTGGCGCGGCTGCGTGAGACCACCGGCGATCCGCTGCTGGTCAGGGCCGGGCGGGGTCTCGTTCCCACACCGCGAGCGCTTGAGCTGCGCGAGCGGGTCAGCCAGCTGGTGCAGGACACGGAAGCTGTTCTGCGCCCTGCCGGGCAGCCCGACCTCGGACAACTGGTGCGCACGTTCACGCTGCGCACCAGTGAAGGCTTCGTGGAGAATTTCGGACCGGACCTCATTGCCCGCGTGGGCCAGCAAGCGCCCGGCGTACGGCTTTGCTTCGTGCAAAAGACCAACAAGGACAGCGGCCCGCTTCGCGACGGGACGGTCGACCTGGAAACCGGCGTTGTCGCAAGCACGATAGGTCCGGAGGTGCGCGCGCAGGCGCTGTTCCGAGACCGTTTCATCGGCGTCGTGCGCCAGGGCCATCCGCTGAGCCAGGGCGAGATCACACCCGCGCGCTATGCGAGCGGCAGGCATATCCTGGTGTCCCGGCGGGGGCAGGAAAAGGGGCCCATTGATGAAGCCTTGAATGCGCTCGGCCTGCAGCGGCAGATCGTTGCGACCGTCGGCGGCTTTTCCAGCGCGCTGGCCCTGGCCCGCGCCAGCGACCTGATCGCCAGCGTTCCCGAACGGCACACCGGCAACCTGCGCGCGCAAATGCACAGCTTCCCCCTTCCGGTCTCCATGCCGCAGATCACGGTTTCATTGCTCTGGCATCCCAGGCTGCATGCCGATCCTGCGCACCGCTGGCTGCGCGGGTGCGTACGGGAGATTTGCGCAAAGGCTGATTCGCCATGAGCGCCCGCAGCCAGCGGGCTGCCATCGCCGCTCCCATGCACCCATGCAGATACCCATGCAGATGGGCCAGCCCATCAGCAGACCAAGGCTGACCAGCGCCAGATGCAGCAGGCGCTGGAGGCCGGGATGGTTACATATGCAACAACGGGTTGCACACCTACGTGGACCGTCCCGCGCAGGCCATACCATCGCCGGCCTACAACACAGAAAGGCGCGAGGTTATGCAGGAGAGTTCTCTGGAGTGCTTCCTCTATCACAGTCAGTTGGCACCAGGGGCCGACACCACCTGCATCGCGGGCATCATCAAGACCGCACGCTCCTTCAACGGGTCGGCCGGGATCACGGGCATGCTGGTTTTCGACGGGGAACGTTTCTTTCAGTATGTCGAAGGGCCGGCACGGCAATTGGGTTTGCTGGTGGAGTCCATCTCGCGCGACGAAAGACATATCAACTTCACGCCGATGTTCCCGCAAACGCGCATTGATCAAAGGCGTTTCGCCAAGTGGTCCATGGCCTATGTGATTGTGGAAGATGCAGAACATCTGGGCACGATTTCCAAGCTTGAAGGCCCTGGTGCGCTGGCCAAATTGCAGGAGCTGTTGCCGCTGCTGGATGTTCAGTAATTCCTTCGGCCAAAGCGGAGCGGGATTTTCATGATGTGGGTTCACTGAGGCAGGAAATCGATGCTCACCCGTTGGACTACCGAATCCGAGAAAGAGCAACTGCTCGGACTTCAGACCGCTGAAATCCTGGACATGACCGCCAGACGGGAATTTCAGCGCATCACCCAGCTGACCAGCCAGATGTTCATGGTGCCGATTGCCATCATCACGGTTCTGGACGAGCACAGGCAATGGTTCAAGGCGCCCGTAGGTGTGGACATGGACGGCAGCCTGCGCACGGACGCCTTCTGCGACCACACCATCAGAAACGAAGGAATCATGGTGATTCCTGACACGCACCTTGACCGCAGGTTCTCAGGCAATGCGCTGGTAACCGGCCAACCGAACATCAGGTTCTATGCCGGCGTTCCCCTGATCATGAAATCCGGCCATGCCATCGGCAGCCTGTGCATCATCGATACCCGACCCAGAACCTTCTCTGAAGAGCAAGGCCGGCAACTGGCCGCCATGGCTGCGATAGTGCAGGCTCAGATCCAATACCATCACAGCATTGGAAAAGTAGACGAGGTCACGGGCTTGCACAATCGCTCGCAGCTCCAGTCCGACCTGAACAGCCTTTGCATTGTGGCCCCGCAGGAGGCACGCAGCCTGGTATTGATGGAAGCGATCAACCATTGCAGCCTGCTGGAAATGAGCAATGCGCTGGGCTTGAACTATGTCGAGCAGCTCCTGCGTGACATTGCGAAGGCCGTCACGGACATGACGGGACCGCACGCAACCGTGTACCACGTGGGCTTGGCCAGGTTTGCATGGATCATCAGCGCAGGCAGGCAAGAAGATGAAGAGGCCCTGGTCAGGCAATTGCTGAAACACCTGCAAAAGCCCATCACCAGTGCCGATCTCCGGTTCGAACTTCAGCCCCGGGCAGGCGTGGTGCGGTTCCACCTGGCCCAGGCCGAGGTCGATGATGTCATTCGCAAGGCCATGGTGTCCGTGCAGCAGGCTGGCCACAACCATCGGTCACTTCACCGCTATGAGGAGAACGAGGACAGCCGCCAGCGAAGATCCTATCGGCTATTGCGGGACTTTGGGCATGCGCTGGACAAGGGGCAGCTGCGGCTGGTGTACCAGCCCAAATTCGACAACCGCAGTTTCAGCTGCAAGGGGCTGGAGGCGCTCATCCGCTGGAAGCACCCGGAAATGGGGGAAATCCCGCCCAGCGAATTCATCCCCCTGGTGGAAGCCACGCCGTTGATCCATGGCCTGACGCGGTTCGTGATCAAAACGGCGCTGGCGCAGGTTGCGGCCTGGAAAGCGGAAAGTCTCGACCTCCAGGTCTCCATCAATGTCTCGCCGCGCAATCTGGACGAGGTCGATTTTCCGGACTACCTCAACGCCATGTGCAGTCAATATGGCGTTGCCCTGGAAAATATCGTGATCGAGTGCACCGAAAGCGATGTGCTGACAGGCCACGGCACGGTCCAGGCGCTTCAGCACATCAGAAAACTCGGAATCCAGGTCGCACTGGATGATTTTGGTGCCGCCTACTCCAATCTTGCGTCACTCAAGAATCTGCCTGCCGAGATATTGAAGATAGACCGCTCCATGGTCTGCGACGTCGATACCAATGAACGGGCGCTGGCCGTGCTCAAATCCATCATGACCATGGCCTCGGACCTTGGCTACCGCCTCGTGGCAGAAGGCGTTGACAGCGCCGAAGTCTTCGATCTGCTGGTTTCGCTGGGGTTCGATGAGATACAGGGCTACTATTTCAGCAGGCCCATAGAGGCATCGGAAATCAGGAAATTCGTCGAAGAGCGCAATCGATACGCACAGGGAAAATGAAGGGCCTTGGCCATGGCATGCCGGGCGCAGGCGCAGGCAATTGGCGGGACGACTGTAGGCAGTCTCCTCACCGTGGCGCTGGATCGGCTGACATGGCTTTGCTTGGTTTTCCGATCTCGCCGCTGCCGGGCTGCACTCCTAATGAGGGCTTCAAATTTTGTTTTCCAGGAGTTCTCTATGACAGGTCTCAAGACGCTGAAGATGGGTTTGATCGCAACCGCGCTGATCGCAGCCACGGCCTCGACCAGCTGGGCACAGCCCGTGGCGGGCACTACCACCTTGGGCGTGGCGGCCACCGAAGTCCAGGCCGTGGCCACGGGCTGGAGCCTGAAGAAGTCCGTGCTGGGCAAGAGCGTCTACAACGAGGAAGGCAAGGCCGTGGGCAAGATCGACGACGTGATCGTCGCACCCGACAAGGCGGTCTCCTACGCCATCGTCGGCGCCGGCGGCTTCCTGGGCATGGGCAAGCATGACGTGGCCATTCCGGTGAACCAGTTCCGCGTGGAAAACAACAAGATCACGCTGCCCGGCGCCACCAAGGACGCGCTGAAGGCGCTGCCCAAATTCGAGTACGCCAAGAAGTAAGCCGGGCGCGCGCCCTGCTTCTTTGACAAGCCCTGCGTTGCAGGGCTTTTTCGTGGGCGGCCGTGCAGGACCATATGATCGCGGCGGATCAGATTCATACCAAAAAATATCCGCGAGTCAATGAAAACAATCGTCGCCGTATCCTTGGGAATATCGCTGTGCATTCAGGCATTGCCCTGCCTTGCAGACAACAGCAATGGAAAGCAGCTCTACCTGTCCAGATGCGCCATGTGCCACGGGGCAGACGCCAAGGGTACGGGCCCGCTGGCCAACAAGAGCAATCCACCCACCCCCGACCTGGCGACCGCCGCGTTCAGAAAAAGGCTCCATGACTATCCGGGCGTGATCGTCTCGTCCGTCATTCTTCGCCCCAATGGCGACCTGATTCCCAGGACCTTGCGGGAAAACGGGGTGAAGGTGCCGCCCCATGCCTGGACCGTGAAGGATTTCCGCGACCTCAATGAATACTTCAGTGGCCTGGTTGCGAAGAAGTAGCCCTATATATCGAGTTTCTGCGCGCGCATATGCTCGCGCACCGCATCGACCAGGATGCTGGCCAGCCGGTCCACGGGCGCTGGCGCATCGAGCGTGGCACGGCCCAGGATCAGATCCATGGACGGCAGGGCCGGCAGGCCCAGGGCCTGCGCATCCAGCGGCTTGACGTGCGCGGGCAGGCCGAACGGCGTGCGCACGGACAGGCCCAGGCCTGCAGCCGTGGCGGCCCAGACGGCGGACAGGCTGGCACTGTTGAAGGCATGGCGCCAGGCCATGCCCTTCTTGTCCAGCGCAGCCGTCACGATGTCCCGCAAGGGGCAAGGCGCATCGAGCATGGCCAGGGGCAGCACGTCGTCGTCCTGCGCTGCACCACTGCGCCAGCGTGCCCAGCCGGCGTCGGCCGCGTCCATGGATGCCGGGCCAATCCACTGGAGCGGCAGCCGCATGATGTGCTCCCCATGCACGCACGCGTGGTTCACGCCCGCATCCCATAGCAGGGCCAGGTCGAATTGCCCGAGGGCGATGCGCTCGCGCAGTTCATCGCTGCGGGCCACGCTGGCTTCGATGCGCACATGGGGATGGGCGCGCGCGAACTGCCCCAGCACATGGGGCAGCACGCTTTCGCCCAGGTCCTCCTGCAGGCCCAGGCGCACCAGGCCGCGCAGTTCGCTGCCGCGCACGGCCGCCACGGCGCGGTCGTTGAGTTCGAGCAGGCGCAGCGCGTAGCCGCGCAGGGTTTCTCCGGCCTCCGTCAGCACCAGCCCCCGGCCGGACTTGCGCAGCAAGGGCGTGCCGCATTGGGATTCCAGCTTCTTGAGCTGGGCGCTGACGGCCGAGGTGGAGCGGCCGAGCTTGTCCGCAGCGCGGGCAAAACTGCCCAGTTCGACGCCGGTGCAAAACGTGCGCAGCACATCCAGGTCATAGAGCACACGTGTCATTGCCAAGCCTTCATCGTGCTGAAAAACTGGATTGTAGATACGAAATTATGTGATTTTCAGGATGGTTGGGGCTGACCATACTGCCGGCCATGACCTCTTCTCCTGCCGGCCGCAGCGCCAATCCCAGCCCCTTGGCTTCCCCCCGCCCGCCCCGCCACCGATGGAAGGTGCTGGCCGCTGGCGTCATCGCCAACGCCGCGTTTTCCGTGGCTTTCAGCGGCATTCCCATGACGGCCATCCTCATGCGTTCGGGCTACCAGCTGGACACGCAGACGCTGGGCCTGGCGCTGGGGCTGATGGGCCTGGGCATTGCGCTCAGCGAACTGCCCTGGGGCCTGCTGACGGACCGCTGGGGCGACCGGCCGGTGCTGCTGCTGGGCCTGTGCGGCACGGCCTTGGCCCTGGCGGCGATGGCGCTCTGGGCCTCGCCATCGCCGGACCATATCCCTTCGTTCGGCCTGCTGGCCGGCGGGCTGGTGCTGGTGGGGCTGCTGGGCGGCAGCGTCAACGGTGCCAGTGGCCGGGCCGTCATGGGCTGGTTTGCCGAAGGCGAGCGCGGCCTGGCCATGAGCATCCGCCAGACCGCAGTGCCCTTGGGCGGCGCCATTGGCGCCCCCTTGCTGACCGGCCTGGCCACGCATGCAGGCTTTGCCGCCGTCTATGGCGTGCTGGCGGCGCTGTGCCTGGCGGCGGCGGTGTTTGCAGCGCTGTGGATTCAGGAGCCATCGCATGCCCCGGCCTCAGGCAAGGCCGCTGCGCCAGGCCGGGCCGGGCCATCCGCGCCAGGGCCCCTGCGCGATCGGCAAGCCTGGCGCATGGCCGCCGGCATCGGCATCCTGTGCGCCCCGCAGTTCGCCGTGCTCTCGTTCGGAACGGTGTTTCTGCATGACCATGCCCACCTGGGGCTGGGCGTGGCGGCGGCTGTCATGTCGGCCGTGCAGCTCGCCTCCATGGCCCTGCGCATCTGCAGCGGCCGCTGGACCGACAGGCGCCAGAACCGCCCGGCCTTTCTGCGCGCCTGCTGCCAGCTCACCCTGGCGTTGTTCGCGGGCATGGCGGCCCTGAGCTGGAGCAGCCATCCGGGCGCATCGGCAGTGTCGCCCGCCATGGGCCTGGTGCTGATGGTGATGCTGGGCGTGTGCGGTATCTGCGTGTCCGCCTGGCACGGCGTTGCCTACACGCAGCTGGCCGGGCTGGCCGGCGCGGCCCGCGCGGGCACGGCGCTGGGCATGGCCAATACCTCGGTGTTCGCGGTGTGCTTCCTCGTGCCGCTGGCCATTCCGCACTTGCTGTCGGCCCAGGGCTGGGGGCTGGTCTGGGCCTGCGCGGCGGCCTGCGCGGGCTGGGCCATGCATCTGTTTGCACGGGCCGGGGTGGCCGGCAACCCCGGGGCCACGCAGGGGGCGTTATTGAACGAGAATACCGGCTGTCTTCCCACGGCCTCCTCGCACCGACCATGACCATCGCCCACTGGCTTGTTTTCTGCGGCGTCTCGCTGCTGATGTGCTTCACTCCCGGCCCGGCAGTGCTGCTAGCCATCTCCAACTCGGTGGACGTGGGCGCCAGGCGAACGGCCCTGAGTTCGCTGGGCAGCTCGGTGGGCATCTTCGTGGTCTCCGGGCTGGCCATGATCGGCATGGGCACCATTCTCAGCATGTCGGCCCACGCATTTCTGGTCATGAAGGTGGCAGGCGCCATGTACCTGATCTGGCTGGGCGTCAAGCGCTGGCGCAGCAAGGACGCGCTGCTGGGCAGCGACGCCGGCCTGGCGCCTGCCCACCGGCGTGAACGCGGGAACTGGCAGTTGGTGGCGCAGGGCCTGGGCGTGTCGCTGACCAATCCCAAGGCCATCCTGTTCTTCTCCGCGCTGTTCCCGCAATTCGTCATCCCGGGCGAGCCGCTGCTCACGCAGTACCTGGTGCTGACCACCACGTTCGCGGTCTGCGCCCTGATCTCGCACGCCTGCTATGTGCTGCTGATCTCCATGATCAAGGGCCACGTGCTGGCGCACGCCAGGCTGTTCAACCGCATCGTGGGCGGCACCTTCATCGCGCTGGGCCTGGGATTGCTCAGGACGCGGCACAAGCTGGGCTGAGTGCGGGCCAGGGCTTCGCACTGGCCGTTCAACAGCTGTCGGATCAACCCGGCAAGCCCAGCCGCTCGCTCACCACCCGCTTGATCAGCTGCTCTGCAAAGCGCGTGACGCGGGTGGACGGGCGTGCGCGCGGAATGGCCAGCACCAGGCGGTTGCGCACGACGGGCGAGATGATCTGCGCGATCGACAGCTGCGACGGCGAGGCCGTGCCCTGGATGGCGCTCAGCGGCAGCACGGAGTCGCCCATGCCCCGGGCCACCAGCGAGAGCACGGTGTGCACGGAATCGACCTCGGCCAGCATGTGCAGCGGCACGCCGCGCGGCACGGTGTAGCTCTCCAGCAGCTTGCGCAGCGCGTTGGGGCCGCGCGCCATGACGAGCTTGCGCTGGGACAGCGCCGCCATGCGGACCTTGGCGGGCAGCGCATGCCTGCTGACCAGCACCAGCGGCTCGCGCAGCAGGGTCTCCGTGGTGATCTGCGGCGAGTGCGGGGGATCGAACAGCAGGGCCATGTCCACGCGCCCGGCGATCAGCCATTCGCGCAGGCTGATGCTCAGGTTCTCCTCGATGGAGATGGTGACGTCGGGGTACTGCTGCAAAAAGCCCTGCACCAGGTCTGCGGCGATGGAGCGCGCCACCCAGGGCGGCAGGCCGATGCTGATGCGCCCGCGCGGGCTGCGCAGCCGGTCCTGCATGTCCGATTCGGCCTGCGCGGCCAGCGCAAAGATGCCGGCCGCATGCTGCAGCAGCGCCTGGCCCGGCTCGGTCAGCACCACGCCGCGCCCGGTGCGCTCCAGCAGCCGCTGTCCCAGCTCCCCCTCCAGCAACAGCACCTGTCGGCTGAGGGCCGGTTGCGACAAATGCAGGGCGGCGGCGGCGCGGCTGAAGCTGCCGGCCTCGGCCACCGCAGCGAAATAGCTCAGGCGCGTCAGGTCCATGGTTCTCCTTGGCAAGGGCTTTCAGCATGCTTTTGGCTGATAGCAGGTATCAGCCAAGTCTATGCCTCATTCGCGGCAAGCCCGACCACAATCGCCACAAGCCTTCGCTGTCGCTGCCTTGTTGCAAAGCCCCATGCCTGAACTCACCTACGCCCTGTCCCCCTCCAAGCCCGCGCTGCAGCTGCCTGCGGGCGCCTGCGATACCCATGTGCATGTGTTCGGTCCCGGCACCCAGTTTCCCTATGCGGCCGGGCGCAGCTTCACCCCGGCGGACGCGGGCAAGCACACGCTGTTTGCACTGCACCGCCACCTGGGCGTGTCGCGCTGCGTGATCGTGCAGTCCGCCTGCCACGGCCTGGACAACAGTGCGGTGCAGGACGCGATTGCCGCCGGTGGCGGCAACTACCTGGGCGTGGCGCTGGTGGCCGCCGATGTGTCCGATGGCGAGCTGGCGCGGCTGGCGGGTGCGGGGTTCCGGGGCGTGCGCTTCAACTTCATGCGGCACCTGGCCGGCGCCTGCATTGAAGACGTTCTGGCACTGACCCCGCGCCTGGCCACGGCCGGCCTGCATCTGCAGGTGCATTTCGAAAGCAGCCTGGTGCATACGGTGGGCCGGCAGTTGCAGGCCAGTGCCGTGCCCGTGGTGATCGACCACATGGGGCGCGTGGATGCGCGCCTGGGCGCAGGGCATGCAGATTTCCAGGCGCTGATGCAGCTGCTGGCCGACCAGCCGCAGTTCCACGTCAAGGTCAGCGGCGTGGACCGCATCGACAGCCAGCCGCCCTATGCCCAGGGCAAGCCGCTGGCGCGCCTGCTGGTGGAGCGCTTTCCCACGCAATGCCTGTGGGGCACGGACTGGCCCCACCCCAACCACACGCATGTGCCCGACGACGGCCTGCTGGTCGATGCGCTGGCCGACATCGCGCCCACGCCAGCGCTGCGGCAGGCCCTGCTGGTGGACAACCCGCAGGGGCTGTACCGGTTCTGAGGATCGCACAAGGCGCCTGTCGCCTGTGGCTCATCGCCCGTCGCCCTGCCCACAGATACCCATAAAAGGAGACATCCATGACAAGCATCCCTTCCACCCGCCGCAGGCGCTGCCTGTCCATGGCGCTGGCGGCCCTGGCGCCCCTCGCTGCCCTGGTTTGCGCCGCATGGCCCGCGCCTGCGCCCGCGCAGCCGCAGATGACGCGCATCGTCGTGGCCTTTCCGCCGGGCGGCCCGGTGGACTTCGTGGCGCGCACGCTGGCCGAGCAGTTGGGCAAGGAGCTGGGCAGCATCGTCGTGGTCGAGAACAAGGCCGGTGCCAACGGCGCCATTGCGGCCGAATACGTATCGCGCGCACAGCCGGACACGCGCACGCTGTGGCTGACCAGCGTGGGCGCCGTGGCCATCAACCCGGCGCTGTACCCCAAGCTCGGCTACAAGCCGGCCACCGACCTCGCACCGGTGTCGCTGGTGGTCAGCAACGTGGAGATGCTGGTGGTCAACGCCAAGGCGCCCTACGGCAACGGCGCGCAGTTCGTGGCAGCCGCACGCCAGGCCCGTACACCGCTGACCATGGCCTCGTCCGGCACGGGCAGCGTGCCGCACCTGGCCATGGAATTGCTCAAAGAGCATGCGGGCATCCAGCTCGCCCACATTCCCTACAAGGGCGCCGCGCCCGCCATCACGGATGTGGTGGCGGGCCATGTCGATGGTTTCTTTGGCGACATTCCCGGGCTGATCGGACAGATCTCCGCCGGCAAGCTCAAGCCCGTTGCCATTGCCGCCAGCCGGCGCCACCCGCGCTTTCCCGAGGTCAGGACCTTTGCCGAGATCGGCATCACCGGCGTGGATTCGGACAACTGGTACGCCCTGTTCGCCCCCAAGGGTACGCCAGCGGCCGAGACCGAAAAAATGAGCCAGGCCGTGCAGCGAGCGCTGAACACGTCCTCGGTCAAAAGCCGCCTGGAAGCCTCTGGCACCGAAGTCGTGGGCAGCACGCCGGCCGAACTGGCCAGGGCGCTGCAGGCCGACACCCTCAAATGGAGCCGCGTGGTACGCGCCAACGGCATCACCCCCGACTGAAGCGAGCCCCCATGAGAATCCAACCCGTACTCCCCGGAACCCGCCCCGAACTGGCGGCTGTGGAATCGCGCATCCTGGCCGAACGCGGCCGCATTTCCGAGCTGTACCAGGTGCTGCTCAACAGCCCGCCCATCGCCCACGGATGGGAGCAGATGCTGTCGGCCGTGCGCAATCGCAGCAGCCTGGATGCAGGGCTGCGCGAGCTGGTCATCCTGCGCGTGGCCGTGCTCAACGGCGCGCCCTATGAATTCAATGCCCATGTACCCCATGCCCACAAGGCGGGCAAGAGCGATGCGGCCATCGAGGCGACCCGCAGCATCCCCTGCGCCGCGGATGCGCCGTGGACCGAGCAAGAGCACCTTGCCATCCGCCTGACCGATGCCATGACGCGCGACATCACCGTCGCCGACGCGCTGTTCGCCCAGGTGCAGGCCCGCTTCAGCGCGCAGGAACAGGTGGACCTGGTGGCCACCATCGCGGCCTACAACATGGTCTCGCGCTTTCTCACCGCATTCCATATCGGGCACTGAAGGCATGGCTGATTCCCGCATACCTGCCGACTGCCTGCTGCTGCAATGGACGATGGCAGCGCCCTGCCTGGCAAGCGCCAAGGCATTCGCAAGAAGCGCCTACGGTCCTGCGTTTGGCGACGCCCTCACCCAGGCGGCAGGCCTGGGCGTGCGCCTGACCGTCCAGCGATTCGCCTGGTCGGCCAGCACGGGGCGCATCTACGTCTATGTGGAGCTGCCGGGCCGCATGGGCGTCTCGCGGCCTGCAGTGCTTGCCGTGCAGGCGGCGGCGCAGGCCATGCTGCCGGCCGCATCAAACCTTGCGGCGTCCAGGCTGACGCTGGCCTTCGACCGGCCCGGCGCCTCGCACGGGCAGCAGCGCCATGCCCACTACACGGTGGAGATGGACCCGGCCGAAGGCTGGGCGCCCGAGATCTTTCGCTGGTACGACGAAGAACACATGCCGGGCCTGGCCGCCGTGCAGGGCAACATCCATTCACGCCGCTACCTGAACCACGACGGCGGCCCGCTGTCCCTGGCCTGCTATGACCTGCAAAACCCCGAGGTGCTGGGCTGCCCGGCCTGGCTGCAGGTGCGCGCCACGGCCTGGAGCGACATCACGCGGCCGCATTTCACGCACACCGTGCGCACCATGTTCGCGACCGTGGACGCGGGGGATGGGGCCTGGCCGCCCTATTGAACGCCCTATTGAGCGCCCTATTGAGCGCCCTGCCCGGGAATCAGCAGCAGCTTGCCCACGCTCTGGCCCGACTCCATGCGCCGGTGCGCCTGCGCGGCCTCGGCCAGCGGCCAGGTGCTGTCGATCACGGGGCGGATGGTGCCGGCAGCCAGCGCGGGCAGCCAGCGCTGGGCAAAGCGCCGGACCATGGCCTGCTTGACTTCGGGCGGGCGCGACTTCATCACCGTGCCGAAGATCCTCAGGTGCCTGTACAGCAGCACGTCCATGGGCACGGCCGCCGCCAGCGCGCCGCCCAGCAGGCCCACGCAGACCATGCGCCCGCCCATGGCCATCGAGCGCAGGTTGCGCTCCAGATACGGGGCGCCGATGAAGTCCACCACCACATCCACACCCTGGCCGCCGGTCTGCTCGGCCACCACGGCCTGGAAGTCTTCGCTGCGGTAGTCGATGAACACGTCGGCGCCCAGGCCCAAGACAGCCGCCCGCTTGTCGCCGCTGGCCGTGGCGAACACGCGCGCCCCGGCCGCATGCGCCAGCTGCACCGCCGCCGAGCCCACGCCGCTGCCGGCCGCGTGGATGAGCACGGCTTCGCCAGGCTGCAGTTGGGCCAGGTGGAACAGCGCCTCATGCGCCGTCACGAAGACTTCGGCCACCGCGCCGGCATCCGTCAGCGAAAGGCCCTCGGGCACATGCATGGCCATGCGGTGGTCGATGCGCGACAGCTCGGCATAGGCGCCGCCGCCCACGATGCCCATGACGCGGTCGCCCACGGCGAAGCCCTGCACCTCGGCGCCCACTTGCACCACCGTGCCGGCGATCTCCAGGCCCATGAGGTCGGATTCGCCAAAGTGGGCGCGGCCATAGGCGCCCTTGCGGTGCGAGACATCGGCACGGTTCACGCCGATGGAGGCATTGCGCACCAGAAGGTCATGGGGCCGGACTTCGGGCCGGGCCACGTCGCGGACCACGAGCACTTCGGGGCCGCCGAAATCGTCGAAAACAATGGCTTGCATGCGGGCGTCGTCATTCATGGCGAAAGAGTGTCCAAAAACAGGTTGAAGAAATGAATGCCCCGAGCTTACGACTGCCGCCAGCCGCTCGAACGCAGCGATTTCGCTCTACAGTGCTGCAAATCTGCATCACGCCAACCGCCATGAACTGGGATGACACCCGCATCTTTCTCGCCCTGACACGCGCCCCCTCCCTGCGCGCGGCCGCACGCACCCTGGGCGTGGACCAGGCCACCGTGGGCCGGCGCCTGAATGCGCTGGAGGCCGAGCTGGGCAGCAAGCTCTTCCTGCGCGCCAGGGACGGCTACCTGCTGACCGCCGCCGGCGAGGCCGCACTGGGCGCGGCGCGACGCATGGAGGTCGCGGCGCTGGACCTGCGCACGCGCATCGAAGGCCTGGACGACAGCCCGGCCGGCCTGGTGCGCGTGACCAGCACCGACTCGATTGCCACAGAATTCCTGCTGCCCGCCATCGAGCGCCTGCAGCAGCGCTGGCCCGGCATCCGCGTGGACCTGGAGGTGTCCACCCAGATGCTCAACCTGGGCCGCCGCCAGGCCGACATCGCGTTTCGCAACGTCCGCCCCGAGGCGCCCGAGCTGGTGGTGCGCCGCGTGGCGGCATGGCCGGTAGGACTGTTTGCGAGTGCCGCCTATGTGGCGCGCTTTGGCGAGCCCGTGGCCGAGGACGAACTGCGCGGCCACCACCTCGTGGTCTACGGCCCCTTCCTGGAGCAGCGGCCCGTTCCCACCATGGTGGACGTGCCCGCGCGCCAGGCCAGGATCGCCATGGCCGCCAACTCCAGCCTGCTGGTGCGCAAGGCCGTGGCGGCCGGCATAGGCCTGGGCGAAATGCCCGTGAGCATGGGCGAGCGCGAAGGCCTGCTGCGCATCTGGCCGCAGCGCCAGCGCTCGGACGACTACGAGGTCTGGCAGGTCATGCACCCCGACCTGCAGCGCACGGCCCGGGTGCGCGTCACGGCCGAGTTCCTGGCCCAGGCGCTGGGCGCGGAGCCTGCGTGATGCAGAGCTTGTCCAGGGCGGCGGCAATCACGGCGGCAGGGATGCAGGCATGCAGCGGGAGCCGATGATCGGCAGAACCTGCGCCAGCGCACCGGACAGGCTGCCCGGTGGCCACCGGCTGCGCCTTCAGTCTTGGGAAGCAGGCCTGTGCCTGTCCTTGCGCAGCATCTCCAGATAGAGCGCCTCCACCTTCTCGCGCGCCCAGGGCGTCTTGCGCAGGAACTTCAGGCTGGAGCTGACGCTGGGGTCCAGCGCAAAGCAGCGCACCGGAACCTGCCGCGCAAGCCCGGCCCAGCCGTAGCGGGCCTCCAGGGCAAGGACGATGGCTTCGAGCGTGACGCCGTGCAGCGGATTGCGGGGCTGGGCGGCGGGAGGCGGGGTTTCTTGCATGGCGCGATTTTCGCCCGCCTTTGCAGTGCTGCGGACCGCAGCTTTATTTGTAATTACATGCAACCATGCCGTAAGTTTCTGTAGCATTGTGGCGTTCCTGGCCTTCTGCTGCACTCCCCGACCATGCCCGCCCTGTCCCTTCGCCAGAAACTGCTGGCACCGCTGGTTTTCTGCCTTCTCGCGCTGCTTGCGCTCACCCTCTTCAACGCCTACCAGGCACGCGACAAGGCCTACGAGGCCCGGCAGCAGGCGCTGCGCGACTTCGTCGATGCGGGCGACAGCCTGATTGCGGCGATTGCCGCCGAGGCCAAGGCCGGCAAGCTGACAGAGGAAGAAGCCAAGGCCACCGCCATTGCCCGCGTGGGCCAGTTGCGCTATGCGGGCGGCGCAGGCTACATCACCAGCATCACCACGGATTCCGTGGTGCTGAACAATCCCGCAAGCCCGGGCATCAACGGCAAGAACATGGGCGGCTTCCAGGATGCCAAGGGCAACTACCTGTACCGCAACATTGCCGCCGTGGGCGCGTCGGCCCAGGGCAGCGGCTACCTCACGTACTGGTGGCCCCGCCCCGGCGCCAAGGAGCCCAGCGAGAAGCTGGCCTATGCCAGGCGCTCCACGGCCTGGAACTGGGACCTGATCGCTGGCGACTATGTGGACGACATCCAGCAGGCCTTTGTCGCCACCATCACCAAGTCGGTGGCGGCGCTGGCCGTGCTGGGCGCACTGCTGTCCCTGATCGCGTGGCTGGCCACGCGCAGCGTGCTCAATGCCATTGGCGGCGAGCCGGCGGTGGCGGCCGAGATTGCCAACCGCATCGCCTCGGGCGACCTGTCGCAGTCGGGGCTGGCGGGCGCAGCCCAGGCCCCCGAAGGCAGCGTGATCGCCGCCGTGCAGCGCATGAGCGAGCAGCTGCGCCAGCTGGTGACGCGCATCCATGAAACGGCCGGCGTCATCCACCGCTCGGCCGGCGAGATCGCCACGGGCAGCGTGGACCTGTCGCAGCGCACGGAGCGCCAGGCCAGTTCGCTGGAAGAAACCGCCGCCTCCATGGAGCAGCTCACGGCCACCGTGCACCAGAACGCCGAGAACGCCCAGCACGCCAGCCAGATCGCCTCGGGCGCCTGTTCCGTGGCCGAGCGCGGCGGCTCCGTGGTGGACCAGGTGGTGGCCACCATGGGCGAGATCAACAGCTCCTCGCGCCGCGTGGTGGACATCATCGGCGTGATCGACGGCATTGCCTTCCAGACCAATATCCTCGCGCTGAATGCGGCCGTGGAAGCGGCGCGCGCGGGCGAGCACGGGCGCGGCTTTGCCGTGGTGGCGGGCGAGGTGCGCACGCTGGCACAGCGCAGCGCCTCGGCCGCGCGCGAGATCAAGACGCTGATCCAGACCTCGGTGGACAGCGTGGACGCCGGCGCCACCCTGGTGGACCAGGCCGGGCAGACCATGCGCGAAGTGGTCACCACGGTGCGCAACATCACAGGCATCGTGACCGAGATCGCCTCGGCCAGCCGCGAGCAAAGCACCGGCATCGAGCAGGTGGGCCATGCCGTGACCGACATGGACCGCGTGACCCAGCAGAACGCCGCACTGGTCGAGCAGTCCTCGGCTGCCACCCAGGTGCTGCAGGAAGAATCGGAGAAGCTGTCGCGCCTGACGGCTTCGTTCAAACTCTAGAGCCGGCTCTGCCCTCCCTGCCTCCCCTTTCCTTTCCTCCCCTTCTTCCATCCCCATGATCACCTGCTACCTGCGCTACATCATCGACCCGTTCAAGGCCAAGGAATTCGAGGAGTACGGCAAGACCTGGATTCCGCTGGTCGAGAAGTTCGGCGGCAAGCACCACGGCTACTTCCTGCCGTCCGAAGGTGCCAACAATGTGGCGCTGGCCATGTTCAGCTTTCCCAGCATGGCGCTGTACGAGGAGTACCGCATCAAGTCCATGCAGGACCCCGAGTGCCAGGCCGCCTTCCGCTACGCGGAGGACACGCGCTGCATCCTCAGCTACGAGCGCAGCTTCATGCGCCCCGTGTTCGGCTGAATCTGCCCGGCGCCGCAGCCGCCCGTCGAACCGGGCAAGCGGGCAAGCGCTGGCGGCTCGACAAATCCGGCGCCGCGTCTGAACGGGCCTACAGCAGAATGTCCGCCGTGGGGTACTTCCAGAAGTCGCGCAGCAGGTAGCTGATCGGCAGGTTCAGATTCGTGGAGTTGGGTGGAATCGGCTGCAGGAACCACTTCTCGTAGATGGGGTGGATTTCGCGGCTGGTGATGATCCGCTTCATCTCTTCATCGACCAGTTTCTTGAACGCGGTATCGGCCTTCGGCAGCATGATCGCCAGGGGTTCGGTGGACAGGAACTTGCCCACCACCTTCAGGGCACGTGGATCGGGCCGTGCAGCGGCCAGCCCGTTGAGAAGCACGTCATCCATCACGAACGCGTCGGCTTCGCCCTTCTCCACCATCTCCAGGGCCCTCGCGTGATCGGGGGCCTCCACAATGGTGATGCCCATCAGGCGCTGCCTGTTGGCCTGCGTCACCAGGGCCATCGGGCTGGTGCCCTTGGTGGAAACCAGCTTTTTGCCCTTGAGATCCTCCATCGCGTTGATGGTGCTGTCGGCCTTCACTAGCATCCGGGCGCCGGTGATGAAATGGGGAACCGTGAACGCCACGGTCTGGCGCCGCTGCGCGTTGTTCGTGGTCGAGCCGCACTCCATGTCGGCCTTGCCCTGCTCGATCACGGCCATGCGATTGGCGGGCGTGACCATCAGGAACTCCACCTTCATGTCCTTCCTGCCTGTCTGCTTGCGCACCGCCTCGGCCAGGCGAAGGCACAGATCCAGCGCATAACCGACGGGCTTGCCGCTGCGGGTGTCGATGTAGGAGAAGGGAACCGACGATTCCCGGTGCGCAATCACCAGCGCGCCACCGGCCTGGATCTTGTCCAGCACACCGGCTGCAGATACACCGCTCAAGGCCCACAGGCCCAACGCACCCAACGCAATTCCCCACTGGCGAAAGATCATCTGAGTCCTTGGCTCGCAAGCGCCGGGCGGCGCCCAGCAGGTTGTGACAGGTTATACACGTATTGTTACCAGGTGCGCAAACCTGGGCTGCTGGCTGTTTCGGTGGCAGCTTGGGCACTGGCTTTTCCCCCTCCCCCGTTATGGCAGGATCACCAGCACCAGAATTACCGAGGGAACTCCCATGCTGATCAACTGCGTTGCCTACGAAAACGGGGCCAAGCTGGCGGACATTCCTGTCGCCGACATCAGCAACTACATAGAGCGGCCCGGCTGCTTCGTCTGGGTGGCGCTGGCGGACGCCACGCCGGCCGAGCTGGAGGAGATGCGCCAGGAGTTCGGCCTGCACGCCCTGGCCGTGGAGGATGCGCTGCACGGCCACCAGCGGCCCAAGCTGGAGGAGTACGGCAGCTCGCTGTTTGCCGTGATGCACCTGCTGGAGCCCGAGCCCGAGCGGCCCGGCCACTTCAACCACGGCGAGGTCGATGTCTTCGTGGGCTCCAATTACGTGCTGTCGGTGCGCAACCGCAGCAAGCGCGGTTTCCTGGGCGTGCGCGAGCGCTGCGAGAGCGAGCCGGAGCTGCTGCGCCACGGCTCGGGCTTTGTGCTGTATGCGCTGATGGATGCGGTGGTGGACCGCTACTTTCCCATCATCGACGCGCTGGAGGTGGAGCTGGAGCAGATCGAGCAGCAGATCTTCACCAAGGGCGCGGCGCGCGACAACATCAAGCAGCTGTATGAACTCAAGGGCCGCGCCATGGACCTCAAGCACGCCGTGGCCCCCCTGCTGGAAGCCGTGGGCAAGCTCAACGGCGGGCGCGTCCCCCAGATCTGCGTGGGCTCCAGGGACTACTTCCGCGATGTGATGGATCACCTGGGCCGCATCAACGCCCAGATCGACACCATGCGCGACACCGTGGGCACGGCCATCCAGGTGAACCTGTCCATGGTGTCCATCGAGGAAAACGAAGTCACCAAGCGGCTGGCAGCCTGGGCCAGTATCTTCGCCATCTGCACGGCCTTCTTCGGCGTCTGGGGCATGAACTTCGAGAACATGCCCGAACTGAAGTGGCAGTACGGCTATCCGGCCGCGCTGCTGTTCGTGCTGGGTGTTTGCGGCCTGCTTTACTACAAGTTCCGCAAGGCGGGGTGGCTGTAGGCGGCGGGAAGGCGAGCGGTGCCAGGGTATTCACCCAGCCGCACCGTCACAGCCGCGTCACACATCCACGCCACCATCCCAGGCGCCAACTCCTGCACGCCCGGATTCCCCACCATGTACGACGAACTTCTGCCCGACCACCATGATTCGCTGATGCAGCGCATCGAACGCGATCTGCTCGACAGCTACGACGAAGAACTGGAGATGGAGATAGACGACGCCCGCCTGGGCAGCGGTGGCGACGATCTGGACGGTGCCGACACCGTGAGCCGCCAGACCTACTTCCGCGAGCTGCTGCGCCTGCAGGGCGAGCTGGTCAAGCTGCAGGACTGGGTGCAGCACCACAGAAAAAAGGTGGTCATCCTCTTCGAGGGCCGCGATGCGGCCGGCAAGGGCGGCGTGATCAAGCGCATCACCCAGCGCCTGAACCCTCGCGTGTGCCGCGTGGCCGCCCTGCCCGCGCCCAACGACCGCGAGCGCACGCAATGGTATTTCCAGCGCTATGTCTCCCACCTGCCTGCGGGCGGCGAGATCGTTCTCTTTGACCGCAGCTGGTACAACCGCGCCGGCGTGGAGCGCGTGATGGGCTTTTGCTCCGACGAGGAGTACGAGGAGTTCTTCCGCTCCGTGCCCGAGTTCGAGAAGATGCTGGTGCGCTCGGGCATCACGCTGGTGAAGTACTGGTTCTCCATCACCGACGAGGAGCAGCACCTGCGCTTTCTGGGCCGCGTGCACGACCCGCTCAAGCAGTGGAAGCTCAGTCCCATGGACTTCGAGAGCCGCCGCCGCTGGGAGGACTACACCAAGGCCAAGGAAGCCATGCTGGAGCGCACCCACATCGCCGAGGCGCCCTGGTGGCTGGTGCAGGCCGTGGACAAGAAGAAGGCGCGGCTCAACTGCATCTCCCACCTGCTGACGCAGCTGCCCTATGAAGAGATAGAGCACCCGGCCATCGTGCTGCCCGAGCGCACGCGCAACCCCGAATACACACGCAACCCCGTTCCCCAGCACATGTACGTGCCGGATCTGTACTGAGCGGCGGCCGGCAGCGGGCCGCCGGCGTTCCCGCGACCCGTCTTCTCAAGACCCGTTTCCTCACGCCTTCTGCGCCTCGCCATCCTCCACGGATGCCTCGGAGGACGCGGAGGCCTCGGATGCCTCGGACGCCTCAGGCGTCTCTGGCTCTGGCTCTGCCCCGGCGACTGCGGCCGCCTGCGGCACCTCAACAACCTCGGCCGCACGCTTGCGCCGCTCCTGCTCGAGCAGCGCGGTCAGCGCCGCGTGGATGCGCTCCAGCGTGCCGCCCGGGTTGACCCACCAGTCCGTGGACCAGATGCGCAGTATCTGCCAGCCCAGGCCGCGCAGCACCTGCTCGCGCAGCTTGTCGCGGTCGCGCGCCGTGGCCGAGCGGTGGTAGGTGGCGCCGTCGCACTCCACGCCCGCCAGGTAGCTGCCCGCATGGTCCGGGTGCACCACGCCCAGGTCCACGCGGAACGAGGACGCGCCGATCTGCGTGTGCACGCGCCAGCCCTTGCGCTCCAGCGCCTGGGCCACGCTGGCCTCGAAGGGGCTGTCGAAATCGCCCTGGCTGCCATGGTGCGACTCGGCCAGCGCGCGCGGGCCGCGCTCGGCAAATTCCAGGAAATGCTTGAGGTCGCGCACGCCCGCCGCCTGGGTGCGCGACAGGTCCATCTGCTCGCCGCGCAGGCTGGAGAAGATGCGCAGCTCCTGCCGCGCGCGCGTCACCGCCACGTTCAGCCGCCGCTCGCCGCCGTCGCGGTTGAGCGGGCCGAAGTTCATGGATACCGCGCCCGAGATATCGGGCCCGTAGGTGATGGAAAAGTACATGATGTCCCGCTCGTCGCCCTGCACGCTTTCCAGGTTCTTGACGAAGACGGGCTCCAGCAGCGCATCGGAGAAAAACGGCTCCAGCCCCGGGTCCTTGCGGCGCTCTTCGTCCAGCAAATCCTCGATCAGGCTTTGCTGCTCGGAGTTGAAGGTGACCACGCCGATGGTGGCACCCGACTGCGCAAACCCCGGCGACTTCAGCCGCGCCACCAGGTCGGCCACCAGGGCCTTGGCCTCGGGCTGGTTGATGCGGGCGCCACCTTTTTCATAGCGGCCCTGCACGGCGTGGAAGCTGACGGCGCGGTCATCGGTGACGGGCGAGGGAAAGGTCACCAGCCCGCCGCCGTAGTAGCGGTGGTTGCTGAAGGCGATCAGGCTTTCATGGCGCGAGCGGTAGTGCCACGACAGGTTGCGCGTGGGCAGGCTGGCGCCCAGGCATTCGTCCAGGATGCTTTCCATGTCCCCTTCCACGCCCTGCGTGTCCTCGTCGAAGGTGTCGGAGGTGTCGGCGCGGCCGAAGAAGCTGGTGGGCGGCAGCTGCTTGGGGTCGCCCACCATGACCACCTGCTTCGCACGCGCCATGGCGCCGATGGCGTCCCAGACGGGGATCTGCGAGGCCTCGTCGAAGATGACGATGTCGAAGTTGCTGGTCTCGGCGCTCAGGTACTGGGCAATGGACAGCGGGCTCATCAGCAGGCAGGGCGTCAGGCGCAGCACGGCCGACGGGATCTGCTCCAGCAGCTGGCGCAGCGGCAGGTGCTGGCGCTTCTTGGTGATCTCGCGCCGCAGGATGCCCCACTCGCTGTTGCGCTGGATGCTGTCGGCCGACGGCAGGCCCGCGCACAGCCGCGCACGTATCCACTGGCGCGTGACCGAGGTGAATTCATCGTCCAGCGCGCGGAAGTCGGCAATGCGCCGCTCATGCTCGGCAGAGACGAAGCGCTTGAGCACCTCGTCCTCGTCCACGGCCAGCGCCAGCCACCAGCGCGCGTAGTTGACCTCGAAGGCCTTGGGTGCCTGGGCCGGCTCCAGGCTGCCGGACTCGATGGCGTCGGCCAGCGCACCCAGCCCGCCCGCGCGGGCCGCGGCCTGGGCATTGCGCCAGGCGCACCAGGCATGCAGGCCGCCCTGCCCGGCCAGCACGCCGCCCGCCGTGGCCGCCAGCTGCTCGGCCGTGCGCTGGGCCAGGGCACGCTGCTGCGACTCGCCATGGGCTGCCGCCGCGCTGAAGGGGTCTATGGCCGCGTGCAGGCCGGCCAGGCTGTCCAGCAACTGCTGGCAGGCCATGCCGACCGCGGCACCCTCGCCCAGCTCGGCGCTGCGCAAGGCCAGCACCTGGTGCAGGGCCTGGCGTGCCTGGGCCAGCTCGGCCTCCTGCCAGCCCAGCCCGGTCAGCCCTGCCTGCAGCGATCCCTGCAGGCGCAGCGCATGCTCCACGGCTTGCGGGCGCGTGTCCAGGCCGTCCCAGACGCCGGGGCAGCGCAAGCGCAGCTCGTCCAGCGCCAGCAGTTGTTCCTCGATGGCGCTGCGGGCCGCCAGTTGCGCATGGGCCTGCTGCAGCGCCGCGCCACAGCGGCCCTGGGCCACGGCGGCGTGCGATGCCATCAGGCCGCCGCGCCGCGTCAGTTGCAGGCGCTCGCGCTCGAAGGCCAGCGCGTCCTGCAAGGCCTGGGTATCGGTTTCCAGGCCGCGCCACAGGCCGTGGCTGGCATCGGCCAGCGGCAGGTAGCCATCGAGCTGGCGGTCGATCTGGTACAGGGCCTGCAGGCGCTGCACTTCGGCCGCCCAGCGCTCGCCGCCATGGCCTTCGGCCACGGCCTCCAGGCCGTCGAGCGAGAAGGACTTCTGCGCACGCGCGGCCAGCAGGGCCGCATTGGCCTTCAAGGCGCTGCGCGCATGGTCGGTGCGCGTGCGGTGTCCGGCCCACAGGCCGTCGGCTGCGGCCCCGGGCTGGATCTGGTCCAGTTCCTCGCGCAGGCCCCGGATGCGCACCAGGGCGGCCAGGTCATCGGCCACGCGCGGCTCGCCCGCGCCTTCGATGGTGGCCTCCAGCGCCGCGCGCACCTTGCGCCGGCCCAGCCAGGACAGCGGCCACAAGGACTTGCCGGCTCTGGCCCATTCGCGCTGCAGCTGCGAGACATTGAGCTGGCCCACGCCCGCGCCGTACTTGACGGACAGGCCCTGGCGCAGCGCCGCGATCTCGTCGATGCACTGCAGGCCGCGCTCCAGCTCGTCGCCCAGGGCCACGGGCCAGGGCGTGCCCAGCCCGGCCTGCAGGCGCCGGCGCTGCGCCAGCAGGTCCAGCGCCTGGGCCAGGCGCGTCTGCAGCTCGGCCGGCCAGGGCGCCAGCATCTGTGCGGACAGATCACCGTGCTGCGCCAGCAGCTGCAGGCCCGATTGCAGGGATTCGCCAATGCGCGCGCCGTCAGGCAGCACGCAGAAAGCCAGGTTGCTGCCTGCGGCCGCAGGCAGCGCGCGCGCGATCACGCCCAGCGCCGAGCGCGCCTGGCGCCCCAGCGCCGGCCACTCGATGCGCAGCAGCCGGCCCAGCTGCTGCGCCGCCTCGGCAAAGCCCTGGCCTGCATCGTGCAGGGCCTGGGCGGCATCCATCATCTGCTGCTGCCAGCGCACGGACCAGTCGCTGGCCTGCACCGTGGCCAGCGGCCCGTCCTTCAGATGCTGCGCGCCAACGGCCTGGGCATTGGCCTGCAGGCGGCCCGCAGTCTCGCGCAAAAGGGCCAGGCCCGCTTCGTCATGGGCCTGGGGCGTGGGCCAGTGAAATCCCAGGCGCGGCAGCGCCTGGCCACCGGCCACGGCGCCAATGGCGCGGTAGATGGTCCAGCCGTTGGCGTGGCGCCGGTGCAGGCGCTCCACATAGGCCGACAGCTGCTCGCGCAGGCGGCCGAGCTGGCTGGCCTTGGCGGCCCAGGCCTCGGCATCCACCTGGCCATGCGAGTCCCAGGATTTCTGCAGCTGGCCCAGCACGTCGAGCTTGCGGCTCTTGTTGGAGTGCAGCTCCAGGCAGAACTCGCCCAGGCCCACTTCGCGCAGGCGGCGGTAGACCACGTCCAGCGCGGCGATTTTCTCGGCCACGAAGAGCACGCGCTTGTCCTCGGCCAGGCATTGCGCGATCAGGTTGGCAATGGTCTGGCTCTTGCCCGTGCCCGGCGGGCCGATGAGCACGAAGTCCTTGCCGCGCGCAGCGGCCATCACGGCCGACAGCTGCGATGAATCGGCCGGCAGCGGGCTGAAGACCTGCTGCGGCGCGAACTCCTGGTCCAGCCGCCGCGTGTCGGGAAAGGCGATCTCCGAGCGATAGGGCTCGCGCGGCGTGTCGATCAGGTGGGCGACCACGGGCGAGCTGCGCAGCTGGTCGGCGCGCTCGGCCAGGTCCTTCCACATCAGGTATTTGGCGAAGGAGAACATGGACAGCACCACGTCCTCGCTGACCTCCCAGCCGCGCACGTCCTTGATCGCCTCGCGCACGCGGGCCCAGATGCCGGTGATGTCCAGCCCGGCCTCGTCGCGCGGCAGGTCGCCTGCGGGCACGCCCAGCTCCAGCTGGAAGTCCTGGCGCAGCATCTCGACCAGCGTGGGATTGAAGCGCGGCTCGTCCTCATGCGCCTGCAGCGTGAAGCCCGAGCGCGCGCTCTTGCGCTCCAGCGTGACGGGCAGCAGGATCAGCGGCGCGCGCACGCGTACATCGGGCTTGTCGGGCCGGCTCCAGACCAGAAAGCCCAGGGCCACGAACAAGGTGTTGGCGCCGCCTTCCTGCAGCGCGTTGCGCGCGCCGCGAAACAGCTCCACAAAGCGGCTGTCCAGCTCCAGCGGCTCCAGGTCGATGAAGACCTCGCGGCGCTGCAGCGCCTCTTCGGCGTGCGCGCCGCGCAGGTCTTCCAGGCTGCGCGCCTCGTGCAATGGCTGGCTGCGCGGGTCCTTGCCCTGCATGAGCTCGGGGCTGGGCAGCAGCTTGAGCACCTGGCCCCGGGCCAGCGTGTCCTCCAGCGCGGGCGCGGCCACCTGCAGCAGCAGCGATTTCTTGCCGGGCTTGAAGTTGAGCAGGGCATTGCGCAGCGACAGGTCCAGCAGCCGGCGCTGCCAGCGCGCCAGCCTGTCCTTGGGATCGAGCTGGGAGGTGGGCACTTCGCGTGTCTGCGCCTGCGCCAGGAGTTCGGGCGGCGGCTCCACGGTGAGCCGTGGCTCGGCCTGGCCTTCGCCGGCCTCGGGCGCGGCGTCCTGCGGCTGGGCCAGCGCCAGCGGGCGGATGCGCTGCATGCGTGCGCGCCGCACGTCCACCAGCAGCTCGAACTGGTCCTCATGCTCTTCGGCCAGCTGGCGCGCGCCCTGGGCAATGGCCTGGCTGAAGGCCACGGCCTGGCCTTGCGCGGCCAGCGTGGTCTCGAAGACCACCAGCTCCTGCAGCTTGAGCCGCTTGCGCACGGCCGTGATGTCATCGACCACGGCGGTCGAGAATTCCTGCCTGCCCAGCCACAGGCCCACGAAGGCATGGCCGCGCGTGAAGACCAGCAGCGGGTTCAGGTGCGCCTGCTCCAGGCAGGAGGCGAACAGCAGCGTCAGGTCCAGGCAGGTGGCCAGGCCCGCATCCAGCACCTGGGTCGCGCCGCGTATCTTCTGGCCCGCATGCTCGAAGCTGGCCGGCGGCAGCGCGTAGTTGAGTTTCTTCTGGAGCACGGAAGTCCAGATGGCCGAGGCCAGTTCCCAGGCCCGCTGCGGCCCCTGTTCATAGCCGTTGATGGCGCCGGACTTGCCCGCCGCCTCCAGCGCCTGCGCCGCGCCCTTGAGGATGCGGTCCACGGCCGGATCGTTGGGTTGCACGAAGGCCGCCACCATCTCGGGCAAATGCCCCAGGCCGCCCCACTGGTTGCGGGCCAGCAGTTCCAGCGGGTGTTCGTGCCGGGCCAGCACCGTCTGTGCCGGCTGGCCGCTGCGCAGCTCCAGCCGCAGCACGGCAGGCTCGGCCTCGGTCAGGCGCGAGAGCAAGGCGCCGTCCAGCGCCACATCCAGGTCGGTCAGCGCATAGGTGCTGTGCGCGGCCACCGACTCCAGGCGCCAGGTGCGCGGCTTGATGAAGGCAGGCTCCGAGGCCAGATGCAGGCTCAGCGCCTGCAGCGGCAGATCGCCCTCGTTGACGATGGCCAGCTCCAGCAGCGCGGGCACGGCGTTCTGGAAGTCGGCGAGATTGAGCTTGGCGACGGTGCCGATGCGCAGCTGCGGGGCCGTCTGCGGCGCCTGGGCGGCGGCGGGGGCGGCATCTGCGGGGGAATCTCGGCGGGGGTCTTCTGTCATGCGCGGTAGTCCTTGGCTGGCCAGCAGGCGGCGGGAACTGTCGAAATCCCGTCATATTCCTGGCCCGACGATTGTCCGCTGCGAATGGGGCGCCGTGTCCGAGATGGGCGGTTTTCAGGGGTCACTGTTTGCAAAAAATAAGAGCGAAGAGGCCTGCTGAGAACATCAATCCGAAGGCCCGGCAATCACTTCATGCACGAGCGCATCCCATCAGCACCTCGCAGATCATGGCGTTGACGGCGCCGTGCACGGCGGTCACGGCACGGGCAAAGCGCGCTGACCCCATCGCAAACAAGCCTGCCGCATCTGGATATGCGCAAATGCCTGGTGGACGGTCCCGGCTGCACGTGGTTGTGGAACTTTATGATTAGCCACCATACAATATGGCACCAACAACCACGGCGCACAGCGCCCATGCAAGGAAACACCATGTCCCACTATCTGGTCGAGCTCTATTCCCCCAGCCCCGCCTGGCTGGCCCTGCCCGCCGCGCAGCGCCAGCAGTTTCTGGACGCGGTTGCCAGCGCCATGGGTGGGCTGGCTGCCATGGGCGTGCAGGTGCTGGCCCTGGCCGAGACCGAGCGCGGCCTGGACCAGGCCAGCCCGCACCGCTTCCTGGGCATCTGGCGCTTTCCCGATACCGCCGCGCGCGATGCCCTGCTGGCGGGCATCAAGGCCAGCGGCTGGTACGGCTACTTCGACCATGTGAACGCGGCCAGCGGCACGGGTGGCCTGGAAAGCCATCTGAAGGCGCTGGCCGAGGCCTGAGGCGGACGGGCGATGGGTGATGAATGGGTGCAGGATGGATGCTGCAACGCCGGCGCTACGGCTGAATCGGGCAGCCCAGACGCTTGAGCGTCTCGTCGATCCATGGCGCGCTGTAGGTACCGGCAGCGATGTCGGCCACCATCCTGGCCTCAACGACCTGCTTTCCGTGTGCTGCATCCAGCAAGGCCTGCGCCTGCGCATGCGGTACGCACAGCAAGCCATCGTCGTCGCCAATCATGAGGTCACCGGGCTCGATCACCATGCCATCGATGGCGATAGGCACATTGATTTCGCCCGGGCCATCCTTGTAGGGTCCGCGGTGCGTGACGCCCGCGGCAAATACCGGGAAGCTGCCAGCACGAATCCATGCCGCGTCGCGGATCGCGCCGTTGATCACGATCCCGCCCAGCTGGCGACGCATGGCGTCTCCGACCATGATTTCTCCGATGAGTGCGTTGGTGAGGTCGCCGCCCGCATCCACCACGATCACGTCACCTGGGCTGGCCAGTTGAAGTGCCTTGTGGAGCATGAGGTTGTCGCCCGGGCGGGTCTTGATGGTCAACGCGGGGCCGGCCATGCGCCCGCCGCCGTGCATGGGGCGCAGCCGCGCGCCGCCAGCCGTCATGCGGGCCATGCAGTCGCTGACGTTGGCGACAGGCACGTCGAGATAGCGCCTGGCAATATCCAGGCTGACAGCGCGTTGCCGCTTCAGAATTTGAAGACCGATCATGGTGTGGTGCTCAGAGTGGATGGAATGAAAGCCGTGCCGCTCAATCGAGCGTGGTGCCAGAGCTCTTGACGATGGGTGCCAGGCGTGCGCGGTCGCTGGCGTAGAGCCTGGCCATGTCCTGCGGTGTGCCGGTGATGAGTTCGGCGCCGGAGTCGGCGATCTTCCTGGCCGTGTCGGGTGCGTTCACCACCTTGTTGATGGCTTCGTTGAGCTGCCTGACGATGGCGTCGGAGGTGCCGGCCGGGGCCATCACGCCCCACACGCTGGCCAGCTCCACGCCCTTGATGCCGGATTCGGTGTAGGTCGGCACGTCGGGCAGCAGCTTGGAGCGGCTCGCGGTGGTCACGCCGATGGCGCGCACCTTGCCCGACTGGATGTGCGACAGCAGCGTGGGGATGGAGCCCATGTACATGTCGATGCGCCCGCCCAGCAGGTCGGGCATGGCCTGCGCCATGCCGCGAAACGGCACGTGGGTGAACTTCACATTCGAGCTTTTCTGCCAGGCCTCGCTGATGAGGTGCGAAATGGTGCCGGTGCCCGGCGTGGCAAAGCTCAGGCGCCCGGGTTCCTTCTTCGCCGCCTGAATGATGTCGTCCAGGGACTTGTACGGGGAATCGGCATTCACCACGAGCACGGCCGGGCCGGCTGCGACCAGGGCCACGGCGCGCAGGTCCTTGTCGGGGTTGTAGGTGAGCTTGGAGTACAGCAGCGGGTTGAGCACCACGTTGTCGGTCTGCGCCATCACCAGGGTCAGGCCGTCGGCGGGGGCCTTGGCCACCTGGTCCAGAGCCAGGTTGCCACCGGCCCCGGGCTTGTTCTCCACCACGATGGCCCACCCATGGGCCTCGGTGAGCTTGGTGCCGACCAGCCGCGTGAGGTTGTCGGTGCCGCCACCGGCCGGAAAGGGCACGATGAACCTGATGGGGCGCTGCGGATAGGTGCCCTGGGCATGGGCCGGAGCCATGGCGGCAGCGGTCAGTGCCAGCAGGCCGGCGAGGGCCAGGCGGCGTCGGGTCGGGGTCGTCATTGCGGATGTCTCCTTTGGTGGTGTCGGTTGGCGCATGGGTACGTTGATCAGGCTTGGCTGGCGAGCACGTGGCTGCCCAGCCAATCGATGGCCTCGTCGGTGGAGGTGCCGGTGAAGGGCTGCACCGCATGCGCCCGGGCCGTGTCGGCGAACAGCGCCTCGACGGCGGTCAAGGCGATGGGCGTCAGGCCGTTGCGGGCCATCTGCTGCCGGGCCTCGGCCACCTCGTTGCGGCGGCGTGCGGAATGCGGGATGTGCGTGCGCACCATGGACTCCATCAGCGTGCGCAACGGTGTCTCGTCGATGTCCTGCAGCACGGCATGCAGTTGCTCGCGCAGGCCCATCTGCTGGGCCGTCACCAGGCACTCCACGGCCAGCGCCTCGGCCCCCTTGGTGTAGATGCTGCGCAGGAGCTTGAGCGCGGCGGCATCGCCCGGCTGTCCGCCCACCACGCGAACGGAGCCGCCAAAGGGCAAGAACAATTCCTGTACAAAACCGGCCTTGCCACCGGCCACGAGCAGCGGCGTCTTGCTGCCGCCCAGGTTGACCGCGCCGGTGATGGCCACATCCACGAAGTGCACCGCCCTGCCCTGGGCGACGCGCCGGGCCAGCTCGCCGCATTCGCGCATCTCCTGCGGGTCGGCCGTGGTCATGTCCACATAGACCACGCCATCGCGCAGATGGGGCAGGCAGGCCTCGAACAGGCTGCGCGCCACGGTGCCGAACACGGCGCTCACCACCACGTCGGCCTCGGCCAGCCAGGCGCCGGGCGCGGCATGCACCTGCGCGCCAGCGGCCTGCACGGCGTCGGCCACCGCAGCGTTGGGCTGCAGCTCGCACAGGCCCACCAGGCTGTGCCCCTGCTCCAAAAAGGCCTGCATGTAGCAGGCGCCGACCATTCCACCACCCAGTATTGCGAACTTCATAAAAATACAAATTTAAAACATTCATCGCAGTCTACGGAGCGCATCTCCTTTTTCTTCCTAGAGATTTCCCGTAGAACTTCGAATATTTGTACTTGTTTTGTATTTTTCGGAATGAAGCGAAGCGAAACGGGTCCCTCCGCCGTCACCTAGAATCGGCGCACCACTCCCATCCACTTGGTGCAAACACAGTGCAAAACGTGAAAGACAAGGCGTACGAGGTTCTGCGGCAGCGGCTCATCGGCGGCCACTACCGACCCGGCGAACAGCTCAAGGAGGAGCCCATTGCCCGCGACCTGGGACTGAGCCGCACACCGGTGCGCAATGCGCTGCACCGCCTGGTGGAAGATGGCCTGGCCACCGATGGCGCGGGCCAGGGTATCCGCGTGTCGGAGTGGAGCGACTGGGATGTGGAGGAGACCTTCCAGCTGCGCATGCTGCTGGAGCCGTACGCCTCGTTCCTCGCGGCCACGCGCGGCGGCGAGGGGCTGGCCGATGAGCTGGAGGCCAGCAACCAGCGCATGGAGGCCGGCATTGCCGCTGGCCACGACGGCATTGGCGAGGTGCAGTCAGCCAACCGGGATTTTCACCACGCGCTGATCGAGGCATCGGGCTCGCCGCGCCTCAAGACCATGCTGGCGACGATGATCGACATGCCGATCATCAAGCGGTCGTTCTACATCTACACGCCCGAAGAGCTGGTGCAAAGCCTGCACCACCACTGCGACCTGGTGATCGCCATACGTGCCAGGGATGGGGAGCTGGCACGCCAGGTGATGCAGCTGCACCTGCGCATGTCCTACCACCGGTTCATGAAGCATCGAGGGGAATACCGCGCGGATACATGAGCACTAAATGGAGTGCCCTGGTCCGGTAGACAGGCGCCAACCCATCAGCTTGGCGAGGTACGGATCACAACCAAGTCAAGCGGCACGCTTTTTCAAGGCGTAGGCCTCGACTTCCACCAAGAAAGCCTCCTTTGCCAGACCTGTCACGCCGACCAGTGTGCTTGCAGGCAGCGCCGTATCGAGCAGGAAGTCCTTGCGCACCCGCTGGATGGTCGCGACGGCCGACTCCGAAATGTTCCGTACGTAGATGTTGAGCTTCGCCACTTGATCGAAATCTGTGCCCGCCGCTTCGAGGGCATGGCCCAGATTGATAAACACCTGGCGGGTCTGGACTGCGAGATCATCCGCGCCCACGATATTCCCGTCAGGATCACAGGCAACCTGCCCCGAGATGAAAACCAGACGCTCCACAGAAGCTTCCGCCAGATGCGAAAACCCATTGGGGCACGCCAGCGTTGGGGGATTGAGATATTGGATCAGATTGGACATTGGATGGACTCCCTTAAATCAGTTCAAGTTGAACTTGTTGGTCGGACTGAAAGTTCATTGACTTTGAGCAAAGCCGAGGCCTTTAGCAGGTCTGACTCCCAACGGCCAACTGCGCGGTGACCTCATGAGCGGGGCTGAACCATTTCCGCCGCCCGCCCCCGATACAACCAGGGCAGCCAGACAAAGGCGATGAGGACCAGAACAACGCCCGCCAGCGCCATGGGCAGCACCATCGGCCAGGCACCGTGGCGCATGGTCGGATCGACAAATTGCGCCGCCAGCTGGCCGGCGCAGAAGGCCACGCACATGATCACGAAGCCCGAGCACGACACGGCCCGCCCGGCCAGCTGCGGCGGCAGGCCACCCACCGCGCCCGCCTGGCCGCAAGGCTGGTGCAGGCCATTGCCCAACGCGTATACCGCGTGCCCTAGCAACAATGGAAAGGGCGAGTTCGGCGCCAGCACGCAGCCGGCGATCTGGATGCACGGCCCCAGCAGACTGAGCGTAGCGCCCAGCTGCACCGTGCGCACCGGCCCGTGGCGCGACAGCAGGCGCCGGCACCATGTGATGCCCAGGATGTAGACCAGCGAGCCGCCTGCTGGAATCCAGCCGTAGAGCACGGGCGACAGGCCGAACAGGTCGACGTACACCATCGGCGACAGCAGCAAAAAGCAGAAGATGCCGCCGTAGGTGGTTGCGGCCAGCGCCGTCCAGGCGCAAAAGCCGGGTTCGGCGAACACCTGGCGCACACCGCCAGCGGATACGGATACGGATACGGGTACGGATGCGAGGACCGGGGCAGACTCCACCGGCGCTTGCCGCGTCTCGCTGAAAGTGCGCCAGCACAGTGCCAGCAAAGCCAGCGAGTAGACGCCCATCGCCCCCAGCACCCAGCGCCAGCCGGTGGCCTGGACTGCCCATGCACCGGCAATCGGCGCCACCAGGGCTACCAGCCCCAGGCCCATCAGGCCGCGGGCCATGATGCGCGGTCCTTCATGGGCCGGATACAGGTCGCGCACCGCAGCCCGGGCGCACACCAGGATGGCCGCCATGGCCGCGCCCTGCACGGCGCGCCAGGCCACCAGTGCGTCCGCGCTGCCCGCCAGCGCACAGCCGGCCGCCGCTGCCGTGTAGCAGGCCAAACCCGTCAGCAGAACGGGCCGGCGCCCGAAGCGGTCGGCCAGCGGCCCGCACACCAGCTGGGCGACACCGAAGGCCAGCATGAACACGGTCAGGCTGCTGCTGGCCGAGCCCAGGTCGCGCGCGATCTCGGGCAACGCCGGCAGATAGCCATCGGTGGCGACCGGCTGCGCGGCCAGCAGCAGCGGCAGCAGCAGGAGAAAGGAAACGGTGCGGCGCGGGCCGGGATCGGCGAAGTTCATCTCAATGAAGCCTGGTCACGGCATGCAGCGCGTCGAGCGAGGGAGTTCGAAGGACGATACATGGCCAGTTGCGCGCCATGCATCCTATGCGACGGCGGACAGCACGGCCCGCAGGCCCAGCAGATAGCTGTCCGCGCCGAAGCCGCAGATCTGGCCCCGGGCGATGTCGGCAAACACCGAGTGGTGGCGGAAGGGCTCGCGCGCGTGGATGTTGCTCATGTGGATCTCCACCACGGGCACGGTGAGCATGGCCAGCGCGTCGCGGATGCCGTAGCTGTAGTGCGTCCAGGCGCCGGCGTTGATGAGCACGCCATCGACGCCGTCCAGAAAGCCCTGGTGGATGCGATCGCACATGGCGCCTTCGCAATTGGTCTGGAAGCTGTCCACCTCGCAGCCCAGCTGGCTGCCCAGGCTGCGCAGCGAGGCGTCGATCTCGGCCAGCGTGACCGTGCCGTACTGCGCCGGATCGCGCTGGCCGAACATGTTGTGGTTGATGCCGTGCAGCATCAGGATGGTCTTCATGGGGTGTCCTCGATTCAGGGATTCGTTCATGCCACCGGGGTCTCGACGGCGGCACCGGTACGCGCCGCCTCTGCAATGGCCTCGGTGATCTGCAGGTTGCGCAGGCCGTCGTGCACGCTGACCAGCGGCTCAGCCTGCCCGCGCGCCACCTGCGCGAAATGCGCCATCTGGCGCACCAGCGGGTCTTCGCGCTCCACGGCGGCCACATCCAGGTCGAAGGGCTCATTCCAGGAGCGCTGGCCGGCCGATGCATAGGTCTTCAGCCGCATGCTCGGTATGGCCAGCGAGCCGAAGGTGCCCGCCACCAGGTAGCAGTCTTCGTCCTCATAGCTGGCATAGGCCTTGTTCTCCTGCGAGGTCTGCTCCCAGCTGCGCGCGCTGGCGGCCGTGTCCGAAAGCACAAAGCTGCCCAGCGCACCGCTGGCAAAGCGCAGGTTGATGGCCACCGTGTCTTCCACGGCAAAACCGCGCGTGGCATGCGAGGCGAAGGCCTGCACGGCCACGATGTCGCCGCACAGCATGCGCAGGTTGTGGACCTCGTGGATCATGTTGAGCAGGATGGGGCCGCCCCCGGCCTCGCGGCGCCAGGGGCCTTCCTCGAAATAGGCGTCCGGCTTGTAGAACAGGGCCGCGCCTGTCACGGCCACCAGGCGGCCCAGCCGCCCCTGGGCGATGAGGGCTGCGGCCCGCGCCATGATCGGGCTGTGGGCGCGGTGGTGGCCCACCAGCACGCGGGCGCCGCTGCGCTCGGCCAGCGCGGCCAGGCGCTGGGCCTCGGCCACGGTGGCGGTCACGGGTTTTTCCAGCAGTATGGGCAAGCGCGCATGCATGCACTGGGCCGCCTGCGGGGCATGCAGTCGGTTGGGCGTGGCCAGCACCACGGCGTCGGGCCGATCATGGGCGATCAGCTCGCCCAGGTCGGGCCACAGCGGCACTCCGGCCCTTTGGGCAAGATCCCGGGCTGCGGGCGCCGGGTCCACGACGGCGGACAGGCGGCAATCCGCCTGGGCCCCGATGGCGGCGATATGCGCCTGGCCGATCGCGCCGGCGCCGGCCACGGCAATGCGAAGCGAGTGCAGCTGTGCCATGGCATGCCCCCTCAGAAGCGGTGCAGCACGCCCAGCTGCACGCCCTTGATGGTGCGGCCGTTGACGTCGTCGGCCGATGTGAAGTTGGGCTTCATGCCGCCGGAGGCCGCCAGCCGGAAGCCCGCGTTGCGGTCGTTCTTCAACTGCTCGGCCACCGCGTAGAGCATGGTGCGCTTGGACAGGTCGTAGTAGGCCGCGACCGCGCCGCCCGATGCGCCGCGCCCGCTGTCCGAGCCATCCTGTATGCGGCCCCACAGTGCGCCCACGCGCAGCTGCGGCGTCACGCGGTAGTCTGCCGACAGCTGCCAGACGCGGTAGAAGCGGCGCACATCGGCATTCGTGCCCGCCACCAGCCCGCCCACATTGCCCAGCACCGTGCCCGTGTTGTTGCCCGCCGAGCCTGCCGTGCTGTTGTTGGACCGCACAAAGGCCAGTTGGACCTTGCCCTTGCCGTAGTCGTAGTTGGCGTAGAGGTTGTCGTAGCGGACCGCGTCGGTATAGGCCGCGCTCTGCGGCGCACGCGCATACAGGCCTGCATAGCCCACGCGGTAGGGGCCGTTCAGGTAGTCCAGGCCCAGCTGGTAGATGGCCTGGCGCGCTGGAGCACCGGTCTCGGCCATGGCGTAGTGGGCCTCGAACAGGAAGCCGGCCACGCGCGGCGAGGTGTAGGAGATGTCGTTGTCGAAGCGCGAGGGCACGCCGAAGTTGTTGACCATCGATCCCAACGTGCGCGAGGTGAAGTCGATGTAGTCGCCGCGCCCGAAGATCACGGTGTTCTGCCGTCCCAGCCGCACCTCGCCCCAGCCGCCGCCCAGGCCCACCCAACTTTGGCGGTCGAAGCCGCGCGTGCTGTCGGCCTGCGTGCCGTTGTCGGCGTTGATGCCCATCTCCAGCTGGAACTTCGCGTACAGGCCACCACCCAGGTCTTCCTGACCGCGAAAGCCCAGGCGGCTGCGCAGCAGGGCACCGTCCTCCAGCGTGGTCATGGATGCGCCCGAGCTGCTGCGCATGTGGTTGACGTACTGGTCCAAGCTGCCGTAGATGGTGACCGAGGACTGGGCCTGGGCGCCCGCTCCCCAGGCGCCCAGCACGGTGGCCAGGGCCAGGATGCGAAGGGCCCCGCGCTGCGGCACTCGCGGTGTCTGGTGCATTTGCTGTTGCATGGTCTTGTCTCCTTCTCTGTGAAAAATGCTTTTTCGGGCGTGGCTGCGCCCTGCCCCGGACGCATCCAGGGCCGGTTGTCTGTCGGCTGGATCAGTAGGAGATGTGGGCGGTGGCGCGCAGCTGGTCAGGCGTGGCGCTGCCGAAGCCGAAGAATTCGAGGTAGGCGGGAATCATCTCGAACAGCATGTCCGTGCCCACCTGGAAGTCGCAGCCCTTGTCGCGCACGGCGCGCAGCAGGGACGTGAACTCGGACTTCATCACCACCTCGCCCACAAAGGTGGTGGGCGCGATGCGCTGCACATCGAACGGCAGCGGGTCATCGTCCTTCATGCCCAGCGGCGTGGCGTTGACGACCACGTCAAAGCCCTGCGGGTCCCTGGAGCCCGTGCCCACCTTCATCCTCGGGTAGTAGGCAGCGAGCCGCCCGGCCAGGGCCTGCGCGCTCTCGTCCCGCGTATCGAACAGCATCAGCTCGCCCACGCCGGCCGCCGCCAGCGAGGCGGCAATCGCCGAGCCCACGCCACCCGCCCCGGAAATCAGCACCCGCGCGCCCTGCAGCTGCCGCCCCTTGCGCAGCACGCCGCGCACAAAGCCCGCGCCGTCGAACTGGTCGCCCAGCAGCGTGCCGTCCTCGCGCCGCAGCACGGCATTGCAGGCGCCTGCAATGTGCACGGCGGGCGTGACCTCGTGCACCAGGTCCACCACGGACACCTTGTGCGGCATGGTGATCAGCGCGCCGCGCAGGTTGGTGAAACGCATGATGGCGGCAAAGTCGCCGGCGAAATGCGCCGCCTTCACGCCCATGGGCACGACGCAGGCATCAATGCCCCGGCCGTCGAACCACGGGTTGTAGATCATGGGCGACTTGAAGGTCTCGGTCGGGTCGCCGATGTGCGCGATGAGGGTGGTTTTTCCGGAAATCATTTCCTGGGGCCTTCGGATGCCTTGGGTTGCAGGATTCAGCGGCCGGACTGGGCCAGGGCCTGGTTGCGCAGGCGGTCGTACTCGGCAGCTGCCACGGGCTGCGCACCGGCCTCGCCCAGGTCTTCCATGCGCACGCGGTAGGTCTCGCGGGCGCTCCACGCGGCCAGGGCGGCCACCACGGTGATGCCGAAGGCGATCAGGCCCACGGTCAGCCAGATGTTGTGCGCACCCGGAGGCGCCACGGCCGTGAACAGCGCGGGCAGCATGGCGGTGATGGCCGTGCCCACGTTCTGCGAGATGGCCATGGCCGAGACACGGGTGCGGGTGGGGAACAGCTCGGGGTAGAAGCTGGGGAACACCGCGTTGTAGCCCTGGTAGACCACGCCCCACATCAGGATGGACATGGCGAAGGCCAGCGGCATGTTGCGTTCGCTGATGGCGTAGAGGTAGCCGATGGCCAGCAGGCCCGACAGCAGCGCGCCGAAGATGATGGGCGGGCGCCGGCCGATGCGGTCGGACAGGTTGCCCACCATGGGGATCACCAGCACCGCGACGATGTTGCCCACCACGGGAATCCACAGGTACATGTCCTTGGCGAAGCCGATGCCGTAGGCGGGCTGCACGGCGTAGGCCGCGCCGAAGATGGTGGCCACCACGGGGATCACGTTCATCAGCGCCATGCAGACCACGCGCAGCATGTCGGGCGAATGGTGGCGGAAGGCCTCGACCACGGGCGAACTCGGACGCGCCTCGCTGCGGCCTGCGGCGGTGAAGGCCGGGGTCTCGTTGACCTCGCGGCGGATGATCCAGCCCGCGATGATGACGACGAAGCTCAGGATGAAGGGAATGCGCCAGCCCCAGCTGTTGAACTGCTCGGTGGGCATGTAGTGCGCCAGCGGCAGGAACACAGCCGCTGCCAGGATCTGGCCGGCCTGCACGCCCTGCAGCGTGAAGCTGGCGAAGAAGCCGCGCCGCCCGAACGGGGCATGCTCCAGGATCATGGAGCTGGCGCCCGAGATCTCGCCGGCCACCGCGAAGCCCTGTATCAGCCGCATCAGCACCAGCAGCGCGGGCGCCCACAGGCCGACCTGGTCATAGGTGGGCAGCAGGCCCACGGCGATGGTGGAAAAGCCCATCAGGAACATGCACCACACCAGCACCTGCTTGCGCCCGTGCGTGTCGCCCAGGTGGCCCAGCACGAAGGCGCCGATGGGCCGCGCCACATAGCCCACGCCATAGGTGGCCAGCGAGGCGATGATGGCAATCGCCGGATCACCCTGCGGAAAGAAGATCTGCGGAAAGATCAGCGCAGCCGCCGTGGCGTAGATGAAGAAGTCGTAGTACTCCAGGGCCGAGCCTATCCAGCCGCTGGTGGCGGCCTTGCGCGGCTGGTGCCCGGTGGGCTGTGTGTGTATCGGGGTTGCGCTCATGTGTTGTCTCCTCCATGTAGAAAAGGCCCCTGCCCGATGCTTGCGGCCAGGCCGGCGGGATGTAAAAAATGTAGTTCCCGCCTATGGATGCGCCCAAGCCAATTTCGAAAGGCATGTGCGCTGATCGCACCGCGCTGTTCGATAATCGCACGCACCCAGGGTTAATACGGAAAAATCAAAACCGTCATGACAACACCTTCCACCCTCGCCCAGCGCGACTGGATTGCCGGACTGGAACGCGGCGTATCGATCATCGAAGCCTTTGACGACGCCCACCCGCGCATGACGGCCGCCGAGGCCGGCCAGCGCACGGGCATGACGCGCACCGCCGCGCGGCGCTACCTGCTGACGCTGCAGCACATGGGCTACGTGGCGGGGGACGGCAAGCTGTTCTGGCTCACGCCGCGCGTGCTGCGGCTGGGGCAGTCGTACCTGGAGTCGGCGCGGCTGCCGCGCATCGTCCAGCCGTTCCTGCAGCGCGTGGCCGCCGGCACCCATGAAACCGCCTACCTGGCGGTGCTGGACGACGACGAGGTGGTCTACATCGCGCGCAACGGCCCCAACCGCAACATGAACACCGGCTACGTGCTGGGCGCGCGCGTGCCGGCCCAGGTCACGGCGGCCGGCATGCTGATGCTGTCCATGCGCAGTGACGCCGAGCTGGAGCACTGGCTGGACAACCGCGCGCTGACGGTCTTCACCTCGCACACCATCACCTGCCCCGCCGAAATGCGCCGCGAGCTGGCCTTGATCCGCACCCAGGACTGGGCCCTGTGCGAGCAGCAGCTGAACCTGGACTCGCGCGGCATTGCCGTGCCGCTGCGCGACCGCCACGGCGCGCTGGCCGGCGCCCTCAACATCACCATGCCCATGGGCCGCGAAACCGGCAAGGACGCCGTGGCGCGCGTGCTGCCCATGCTGCGCGAGACGGCGCAGGCCATGCGGGATCTGATCTGATGGTGAACAACACGGCCATGGCGCAACTTCCTGGCCTGGACATGCATGGCGGCGACGACCATCTGCTGCAGCATCTGCAGGCACTGGAAGTGCGGCTGCACGATCCGCAGGTGCGATCGGACGCAGGCCAGCTGCAGGCGCTGCTGCATGAAGACTTCCTGGAATTCGGCCGATCGGGCGGCATGCACGACCGGGCCGCCACCGTGGACAGCCTGGCGGACGCCTTGCCAGCACAGGCCCCTGCCCGGCTGGTGTCAGGCGGCTTTGCGCTGGCGCGCCTGGGACCGGACAGCGCGCTGCTGACCTACCGCTCGGCCAGCGTGGCCGAGGATGGAACGGCCGGCCGGCATACGCTGCGCTCCTCGGTCTGGCTGCACACGGTGCGGGGCTGGCAGATGCGCTTCCACCAGGGCACGCCCACGGCGCCATTCGACCTGGCCGCATCCATGCCATGAGCGGCCTGCGGCGTGTTCAGACGGTCTCGAACGCGTACTTTTCCGTATCCACCTCGCGCTGCGAGGCCACGGCATAGCGGTCGCCCTGGATGCGCTCGGGCTTGAAGAGGTCGTCCAGTTCGGCCAGCAGGGCCGCATCCAGGCGCACGGCGCCGCCGCGCAGGTCTTCGTGCAGGTGGTCCACGCTGGTGGTGCCCGGCAGGGCAATCACATGCTCGCCCTGGTGCAGCACCCAGGCGATGGCCAGCTCGGCCAGCGTGCAGTCGGCGCGCTCGGCAATGGACTGCATGGGCGCGAGCAGCTGCAGGTTCTTCGCATAGGCCTCGGGCGCAAAGCGCGGCATGGCGGCGCGGATATCGCCCTTGACCAGTCCCTCGACCTCCTGGAGCTTGCCGGTGAGGAAGGCGCGGCCCAGCGGGCTGAAGGCCACGTAGGCAATGCCCAGTTCCTTGCAGGCCTGCAGCGTGCCCAGCTCGGCATTGCGCGACCACAGCGAATACTCGCTTTGCAGCGCGGCGATGGGGAAGGTGGCATGGGCGCGGCGCAGCGCGTCGGCGCCGATCTCGGACAGGCCCAGGGCGCGCACCTTGCCCTCTTCCACCAGGCGCGACATCTCGCCCACCGATTCCTCGATGGGCACGCGGCGGTCCCAGCGGTGCAGGTAGTAGAGGTCGATGACATCGGTGCCCAGGCGCTGCAGGCTGTCTTCGCAATTGCGGCGCAGGGTCCTGGGGTGGCCATCGATCACGCGGCGCACCACGCCGTCTTCGCCGCGCACGCCGGCCATGCCGCATTTGCTGGCCAGGGTGATGTGGTTGCGGTGGGACTTGAGCACGGGGCCGACCAGGGATTCATTGGCGCCGAAGCCATACAGCGCCGCCGTGTCGAACAGCGTGACACCGGCGTCCAGCGCCGCATGCAGCACGGCCCTGCCCTGCTCGGGCGACGGCGGATGGCCATAGGCGTGGCTGAGGTTCATGCAGCCCAGGCCGACGGCGCTGACGGAGAAGGGACCCAGGTTTCGTGTGGACAGGTTGGTCATGGTGGCTCACAGGGAAAAGAAGAAAGGGAGCGGCCGGCGCTCCCTTGCAGTGCATTCGCACAACGATTTTGCCGTCAAACCGCAGCGCCCCGCACGCCCGTGCGCGCCCAGGCCGGCAGCGGCACGGGCCGGTGCAGCACGTCGTCGTTGAGCCACTGCGCGCTGCGGCGCGCGCGCTCGGCCACGGTGTCCAGCGGCAGTTGCTGGTAGTCGTCGTTAAAGACCTCGAAGCTGTAGTCGCCACGGTAGCCCAGGCGGTCCAGGCGCAGCACCAGGTCGGCCAGACGCTCGCTGTGCACGCCCTCGCCCGGAAACACGCGGAAGGTGCGCGCCGTGGCCATGCGCTCCTCGAAGGTGGGCGCGTCATGCCACATGAAGTCGGACAGCTGCACCAGGAAGATCTTGTCGCGGTCGATCAGCTCCAGCGCATCCAGCGGCGTCTTGGCGGCCAGGATGTGGAAGGAGTCCAGGCCGATGCCCAGGTTGGACATGTCGGCGCGGCAGACCACGTCCCAGCTGGTGGTGAATTCGTTGACGTTGCGGCCCCAGGACAGGCCCTCGTAGGCGATCTTCACGCCCAGCGGAATGCCGAGCATGGCCAGCTTGCGCAGGTCACGCGCAATCACGTCGAGATCGCCCGTGGCATGGCGCGAGGTGGACGAGCAGGCCAGCAGCACGGGGCTGCCGATCTCGGCGCACATCTCCAGCATGGATTTGGCGATGTCCACCTTGTAGTGGTGCAGGTGGTCGGACAGGCCCTCGAAGTCGCGCAGCACCTGAAAGCCCGTGGGCCGCAGGCCGCTGGCGCGCACCGCCGCCGCAGCCGCCTTGACGCCGCCCGGGTGGCCGGCCAGGTCGCGCGCGCTGAGCATGACCTGGGTGAAGCCCGCGCGCCGGATGGCGTCGAGCTTGGCCTCCAGCGAGCCATTCAGAGTGATGGTGTCCATGCCATAGCTGTCCAGCAAGCCCATGTTGCCCTCCAGGATCGTTGTGTGTATCGGCGGTTGAATCGGACGGCGGCGCGCCAGGCTTTGCGCTAGGCGTCGCGGTGCACCAGCTCGAACACCACGGTGCCCATGGCGTTGCGCGTGAGCGCGCCGCGGTCATCGGGGTGCAGGCGGCTCGATTCCACGAACTCCACGCCGCGCTGGCGCAAGGCCTGCACGGCAGCAGGCACGTCGGTGGTGCCCAGGCCGATGCGCTGCAGGCGCTCGGGCATGTCGTCCCACTCCAGGCCCGGATCGGGCTCGATTAGCTGCCACAGGAAGCGCTTGCAGGGGCTGCGCATGAGCTTGCCTTTGGGCAGGATGCCGAAGCGCTGCGCATCGGGCAGCAGGTGGAAGTCGAACATGCGTTCGAAGTAGGTGATCCAGTCGGCGCTGCGGCCACGCCCTATGTACTGGACCACGCCGAAATAGCCCAGGCCGGCCAGCGCCGGCGGATGGGGATCGGCCCCGGCAACGGGCTTGAAGTCGATGTCATAGATGGAGAACTCCTGCCATCGATCGACAAAGTAGAAGCGGCTGCCACCCGGGCCGTGGATGGCCGGGATGTGCAGCTCCATCGCCTGGGCCTGGCTGGGCGCCGCCCAGGCTCCCAGCTCGATGCAGCGCGTATGCGCCTGCAGGGCATCCTGCACGCGCAGCGCCACGGCCGAGATGACGGGCTGCCCGTCCGAGGCGGCATGGGCCAGCGCATCGGCAGCGCCCGCATTGACCACCAGGTTCATGTCCCCCTGCCGGTACAGCGTCACCTCGCGCGAGCGGTGCCGCGCCACGGGGCGAAAACCCAGCCCCTCCAGCACCTGGCCCAGGGCCTGGGGCTGGCTGGTCGTGTACTCGATGAACTCTATGCCGTCGATCCCGAGGCGATTGGACGCCTCGGGCACGTCTTCCCGGCTGCTGGAGGAGGAATCGGTCATTGCGGTACTCCGGGTGGAAACATGATCGTCGTGCCACGCCCAAGTGGCATCGCTCTCCTACGATCAAATACGCGTAAAACTGGCGCGGCCCAACTCAGAGACACCGAGGAAGGGCCGCCCCGCACCGAGGATGTCGTCCCCCTTTTCAGGGGGAAGACGCGAAGCGGCTCAGGGGGTGAGCTGTTTTTCCAGATCGTGCAGGACCTGATAGCAGGGCAGCACCTGGGCCACGCTGGAATTGGGCTCGCGGCCTTCGCGGATGGCGGCGAAGAACTCGCGGTCCTGCAGCTCGATGCCGTTCATGGACACGTCGACCTTGGAAACGTCGATCTTCTCTTCCTTGCCGTTGACCAGGTCGTCATAGCGCGCGATGTAGGTGCCGGTGTCGCCGATGTAGCGGAAGAAGGTGCCCAGCGGGCCGTCGTTGTTGAACGACAGGCTCAGCGTGCAGATGGCGCCATTGGCGGCCTTGAGCTGGATGCTCATGTCCATGGCAATGCCCAGTTCCGGGTGGATGGGGCCTTGCACGGCGTTGGCCTTCACGATGGGGCTGCCGGCCTGGTAGGCGAACAGGTCCACGGTGTGGGCAGCGTGGTGCCACAGCAGGTGGTCGGTCCAGCTGCGGGCCTGGCCCAGCGCGTTCATGTTGGTGCGGCGGAAGAAGTAGGTCTGCACATCCATCTGCTGGATGTTGAACTCGCCGGCCGCGATCTTCTTGTGCACCCACTGGTGGCTGGGGTTGAAGCGGCGCGTATGGCCGCACATGGCCACCAGGCCGGTCTGCTTTTGCAGATCGGCCACGGCCTGCGCGTCCTTGAGGCTGTCGGCCAGCGGGATCTCCACCTGCACATGCTTGCCGGCCTTCAGGCATTCGATGGCCTGGGCGGCATGCATCTGCGTGGGCGTGCACAGGATGACGGCGTCCACCTCGGGCAGGGCCAGGCTGTCGGCCAGCTCGGTGGTCACATGTTGGATGCCGTACTTGTCGGCCACTTCCTGGGTCTTGGCCAGCTCGCGGCCCACCAGGGAGACGACTTCAACGCCGTCGATGTTCTTGATGCCGTCCAGGTGCTTGATGCCGAAGGCACCGGCGCCCGCCAGGGCGACTTTGATGGTCTTGTTGCTCATATGAGTCTCCGTAGAGCCGCCTCAAGGAGGCGAAGGCCCCCTCGGGGGGCAGTGAATACACGCAGTGATGAACGTGGGTGCCTCAGCCGTTCTCCAGGATGAGATGTCCGACAGCGGTGTTCGATGCCGGCACATGGTAGAAGCGGTGGTTGACCTTGGGCAGCGGCGCGGGGCC
>NZ_JBICKY010000037.1:0-99070 GCF_043104705.1 Delftia sp. WSY_10
GCTATCCAATCAGGCATGTTCCAGAATCAGGCAATCCAGACTTGGCTGATCATGTGCTGTGGCAGGCGACCTGGGAATGCGCTGTACTGGGCATGAAAGCATTTGCACTTTTTTGGTGCATTTTTGGTGAGATACCATGTGAGCGACCGCTATCACCGTAACGGTGCAGAACTTCTGCACAAAGCCGGTGCATGGGAGGATGCTGCGGTGCTGCATTGGTAGGTCGGAAGGCGCCCCACCCAGCAGAAAAGACTGGCACGGTCCGTGCTTAACCCGGTTGTCACGAAATTTTTCAAACCGGAGGATCCCATGTCCCGTGCCAGCCTCAAGTCGCTCGCCATCGCCTGTGTCGCCATCGCTCCGCTCTGGGCCCACGCCCAGCTCACGGCCAATGTGTCCCTGACGACGAACTACAAGTTCCGCGGACAGGACCAGGACACGGGACGCAACAAGGCCGTCAAGCCTGCCCTGCAAGGCGGCTTCGACTACACCTTCGGCGACAGCGGCTGGTACATCGGCAACTGGAACTCCAGCGTGGACTGGCTGCCGGGCAACTCCCTGGAAACCGACTTCTACGGTGGCTACAAGTTCAAGGCCGGCGAGGTGGACCTGGACTTCGGGGCCCTGCAATACCTGTACTCGGGCAACTCCAGCGGCAACACCACCGAGCTGTATGGCGCGGCCACGTACGGCCCGTTCACGGCCAAGTATTCGCACACCGTATCCAAGGACTACTTCGGCTGGGCGGGCGAGAAAGCCGGCTCGGGCCTGTCGGGCCGCAATACCGGCTACCTGTGGCTGGGCTTCAGCAAGGAAGTCATGCCCAAGGTGACGGTCAAGGCATCGCTGGGCTTCACCCGCTTTGCCAGCGACATCAAGGGCCTGGGCGTGCCCAACTATATGGACTACAGCGTGGGCGGCGCCTACGATTTCGGCGACGGCGTGTCGCTGGGCGCGGCCGTGACGGGTGCGAACAAGAAGTCGTACTTCGGTGACGTCAACAAGGCGCGCCTGATCGTGACGCTGACCAAGACCCTGTAACCGGACCTGAGGAGCAAAGCATCATGAAACTGGTGACCGCCATCATCAAGCCCTTCAAGCTCGACGAGGTGCGCGAGGCGCTCTCCGACATCGGCGTGCAGGGCATCACCGTGACCGAAGTCAAGGGCTTCGGCCGCCAAAAGGGCCATACCGAGCTGTACCGCGGCGCGGAATACGTGGTCGATTTCCTGCCCAAGCTGCGCCTGGAGGCCGCCGTGCCCGACGCGCTGGTGGACCAGGTGATCGATGCCATCGAGGCCGCTGCGCGCACCGGCAAGATCGGTGACGGCAAGATCTTCGTGCTGCCCATCGAGCAGGCCGTCCGCATCCGTACCGGCGAGACCGGCGACAGCGCACTGTGAGTTTCAACCCCACGTTTCCCGAAAGACTGCCATGACCAAACGACTTCTTTCCATGGGCCTGGGGCTGGGCCTGCTGGCCGCAGGCGCCGCTGCCCTGGCACAGGAGCCCGCCGCCGCTGCAGCCGTTGCCGATGCGGCCGCTGCGGCAGCCCCCGCCGCCGCGGCGGCAGCCGAGGCGCCGGCCCCCGCGCTCAGCGCCGGTGACACGGCCTGGATGCTGACCTCGACCATGCTGGTGATCCTGATGGTGATCCCGGGCCTGGCACTGTTCTACGGCGGCCTGGTGCGCACCAAGAACATGCTGTCCGTGCTGTGCCAGGTGTTCGTGATCTTCTCGCTGATCACGCTGCTGTGGGCCGTCTACGGCTACTCGCTGACCTTTGCGGGCGAAGGCAACTTCTTCGGCGGCTTCGGCAAGATCTTCCTCAAGGGCATTGCGCCCGACACGCTGGCCGGCGCACTGCCGACCATTCCCGAGTACGTGTTCGTGGCCTTCCAGTCCACGTTCGCCGCCATCACCGTGGCCCTGATCGTCGGCGCCTTCGCCGAGCGCATCAAGTTCTCTGCCGTGATCCTGTTCTCGGTGCTGTGGTTCACCTTCAGCTACATCCCCATGGCCCACATGGTCTGGGGTGGTGGCCTGCTGGGCAAGGACGGCGCGCTGGACTTCGCAGGCGGCACCGTGGTGCACATCAACGCCGGTATCGCTGGACTGGTGGGTTCCTACATGCTGGGCAAGCGCATCGGCTTCGGCCGTGAGGCCCTGCCTCCGCACAGCCTGACGCTGACCATGGTCGGTGCCTCGCTGCTGTGGGTGGGCTGGTTCGGCTTCAACGCCGGCTCGGCAGGTGCTGCCAACGGCATCGCCGGCCTGGCCTTCATCAACACCATCGTCGCCACGGGCGCCGCCACCATCTCCTGGCTGGCCGCTGAAGCCCTGCACAAGGGCAAGGCCTCGATGCTGGGTGCCGCCTCGGGCGCCGTGGGCGGCCTGGTGGTCATCACCCCGGCGGCCGGCCTCGTGGGCCCCATGGGCGCCATCGTCATGGGCCTGATCGCCGGTCCCGTCTGCCTGTGGGGTGTGTCCGGCCTCAAGAAGCTGCTCAAGGTCGATGACGTCTGCGACGTGTTCGGCGTGCACGGCGTGGGCGGCATCCTGGGTGCCATCCTGACCGGCGTGTTCTGCGCCTCCAGCCTGGGCGGCATCGAGCCGGCAAACTTCAACATGGGCCATCAAGTGTGGGTGCAGGTCAAGAGCGTGCTGCTGACCATCGTCTGGTCCGGCGTGGTGGCTGGCATCTCCTACAAGATCTGCGACCTGGTCGTCGGCCTGCGCGTCAGCGAAGAGTCCGAGCGCCAGGGCCTGGACATCACCACGCACGGCGAGGTGGCGTACTACCGCTGATCGGTTTCCAGGGAGTTCATTGCGGATTGGCCTCGGTGCTTGCACCGGGGCCTTTTTTCATTGCCGCGCCGCAAACGCCCTTCAGCGGCTGAGGAAATCAGGAGGCCTGCTGCACGCCAACCGCCTTATGGTGAGTTCCGTTATAAGACGGATCTTTTGCCTATATGCCATTGACGGAATATATTCTGGAGGGAATAATGACCCAGCCCTGGGAGGTGGAGTACACCGACGAGCTTGGCGACTGGTGGGCCGATCTGACGCAGGCCGAGCAGGAGTCCATCGATGCATCGGTTCGGTTGCTGGAGGCAAGAGGGCCGAATCTCGGATATCCCCATACGTCCGGCATCGAGCGTTCAAGGCACCCGCACATGCGCGAGCTTCGCGTGCAGCACGAAGGCCGGCCCTATCGGCTGCTGTACGCATTCGATCCGCGCCGCTGTGCCATCTTGCTGATCGGCGGCGACAAGACGGGCGATGGCCGCTGGTATGAGGTGCATGTACCCATCGCCGACCGCTTGTACGACACGCACATCGAGACCCTGAAAAGAGAAGGACAGATCCATGGCTAGGAAATTCAACGAACTGCGCGCCGGCATGTCGCCCGAGGCACAGTCCCGTGCTGCGGCACGGGCCGAGGCCATGCTTGTGGAAATGCAGTTGCAGGAGCTGCGCAAGGCCCGCAACGTGACCCAGGTCGAAGTGGCCAGGGCCATGAGCGTGGAGCAGGCTGCCGTCTCCAAGCTGGAGCGCCGCGAGGACATGTACGTGAGCACGCTGCGCGAGTACGTCAAGGCCCTGGGCGGCGAGCTGAAGCTGGTGGCCTCCTTTCCCGACGCCGACATCCAGGTCCATCCTTTCGAGCCGGCACGATGAAGGCCGCAGGCGGCTGATTCGACTTGCGCCTTTGCCTTTTCGTCCCTGCTGTTTTGCGCCGCCCGCAGAACTTCAAGCGCGCCGTTCAAAAAATTCACGGGCCCGCACCGAGGCGAAAAAGGGCCCAGCCGCTACCATGCAGGCCATGGATTCAGCCCAAAGCCAACTCATCCAGATCGCCGAGCGCGTGCGCGCCGCGGCGGCCGACGCCACGCCGCTGCGCATACGCGGCGGCGGCACCAAGGATTTCCACGGACTGGCCCTGCAGGGCGAACTGCTGGACACGCGGACGCTGGCCGGCGTGGTCAGCTACGAGCCCAGCGAGCTGGTGGTGACCGTGCGCGCCGGCACGCCGCTGGCCGAGGTCGAGGCCCTGCTGGCCGCACAGGGCCAGTGCCTGGCCTTCGAGCCTCCGCATTTCGAGGGAGCGGATGGCCGCGCCACCGTGGGCGGCATGGTGGCCTCCGGCTTGTCGGGCCCCTCACGCGCCAGCGTGGGCGCCGTGCGCGACTTCATGCTGGGGCTGGAGATGATCAACGGCCAGGGCGAGCTGCTGCGCTATGGCGGCCAGGTCATGAAGAACGTGGCGGGCTACGACGTCTCGCGGCTGATGGCGGGCTCCTGGGGCACGCTGGGCCTGATCACCGAGGTCAGCCTCAAGGTGCTGCCCGTGGCGCCTGCCGAGGCCACGCTGCGCTTCGAATGCACGCAGCAGCAGGCGCTGGACTGGCTCAATGCCTGGGGCGGACAGCCGCTGCCGCTCAATGCCAGCTGCTGGCTGCAGGAAGACAGCGCGGCCCAGGGCGTGCTGTACCTGCGCCTGCGCGGTGCGCGTGCCGCCGTGCAGGCGGCCTGCGGGCGCCTGGGGGGCGAGCGCATGCACAGCGCTGCGGCCGACTGGCAGGCCTGCCGGGAGCACCAGCTGCCCTGGTTCACCGCACGCGCACCGGGCCATGCGCTGTGGCGCCTGTCCGTGCCGCAGACGGCTCCGGCCCTGGCGCTGCCTGACGGCTGCAAGGGGCCCCTGATCGAATGGCACGGCGCATTGCGCTGGGTACAGGCGCCGCGTGCGCTGGGCCATGCGCTTCGCGCGCTGGCAAAAGCAGCGGGCGGATCGGCCACCTTGTTCCGCTCCGAGGCAACGGGGCAGCCCGGCGCCGAGCCCGATTTCGACGCCCAGGCGGCCGATGCCACGGCCGCGCTGCATGCACGGCTCAAGCAGGCCTTCGATCCTGCGGGCATCTTCAACCGCGGCCGGCTGGCCGCCGCCTGGTAGGCCGGGCCAACGCCTGGCTCCGCCCATGCGCATGCGCCACCACCTGCACCTGCTCACGGACCGGCACCGCACGGTGGCCAGCAACCGCACGCTGGGCCTGCTGCTGGCCTTCAATGCGGGTGCGGTGAATGCGGGCGGCTTTTTGCTGGTGCACTCCTATACCTCGCACATGACGGGCTTTGTCTCGCTGCTGGCCGACAACCTCGTGCTGGGCAATACGGCGCTGGTGCTCAGTGCCTGCGGCGCGCTGCTGGCCTTTCTGTGCGGCGCGGCCGCGACGTCGCTGCTGGTTAACTGGGCGCGCCACCACCGGCTGCGCAGCAGCTATGCGCTGCCGCTGCTGCTGGAAGCCGCGCTGATGCTGCTCTTCGGCGTGCTGGGCGCGGCCATGCTGGCCTGGCCCACGCCGTTCGCCGTGCCGCTGGCCGTGCTGCTGCTGTCCTTCATCATGGGATTGCAGAACGCCACGGTGACCAAGATGTCGTCCTCGCAGATCCGCACCACGCACATGACGGGCGTGATCACCGACCTGGGCATGGAGCTGGGTCGAGCCCTCTACTGGAATCGCCATGGCAGCCCGCCCGAGCACCGGGTCCACGCCAACCATGTGCGGCTGCGGCTGTTCGCAGGGCTGCTGTCCATGTTCCTGCTGGGCGGCATTGCGGGCGCGCTGGGTTTCAGGCACCTGGGCTTCGTCTTCGTCGTGCCGCTGGCCGTGGTGCTGTGCCTGCTGTCCCTGCCGCCGCTGTGGGCCGACCGTGCGCGGCTGCCCCTGCTGCTGGGCCGGCGAGCCGCGCCTCGCGCGTGACCGCCGTGTCCGGCTGCCGTGCCTGACCGTTCCCCGATACCCATACAACAAGAGCCCCACCATGCAGACCCAACTCGCACCCCAGTACCGCGCCACGCCCGAGGGCCAGGAGGCCGAAGCCATTTTGCGCAAGTGCGTGCACTGCGGCTTTTGCACGGCCACCTGCCCGACCTACCAATTGCTGGGCGACGAGCTGGACGGGCCGCGTGGCCGCATCTACCTGATCAAGCAGGTGCTGGAAGGCGGGACGCCCACGCGCGCCACCCAGCAGCATCTGGACCGCTGCCTGACCTGCCGCAACTGCGAAAGTACCTGCCCCAGCGGCGTGCAGTACGGCCACCTGGTGGACATAGGCCGCAAGATCGTCGAGGAACAGGTACCGCGTCCCTTCGGCGAGCGCGCCAGGCGCTGGGCGCTCAAGGAGGGGCTGAACTCGCCGCTGTTCGCCCCGGCCCTGAAGCTGGGACAGGCCGTGCGCGGCCTGCTGCCCGAAGTCCTGGCCGAGAAAGTGCCCCAGCCGCAGGACGCGGGCCGCTGGCCCGTGCGCGAGCATGCGCGCAAGGTGCTGCTGCTGGCCGGCTGCGTGCAGCCCGCGATGATGCCGCGCATCAACTACGCCACGGCGCGCGTGCTGGATGCGGCCGGCATACAGACCGTGATCGCTCCCAACGCCGGCTGCTGCGGTGCCGTGAAATTCCACCTCAACGACCAGGAAGGCGGCAAGGCGCAGATGCGCGCCAACATCGACGCCTGGTGGCCCCAGGTGGACAGCGGCGCGGTGGAGGCCATCGTCATGAATGCCTCGGGCTGCGGCGTCACCGTCAAGGAATACGGCCACCTGCTCAAGGACGATGCGCAGTACGCGGACAAGGCAGCCCGCATCAGCGCCCTCACGCGCGACCTGAGCGAGCTGCTGCCTGAGCTCCTGCCCGAGCTGGCCGAGCGCCTGCAGGGCAGGGTGCGCGCACCGGCCGCGCCCATGGCCTACCACCCGCCCTGCACGCTGCAGCACGGGCAAAAGCTGCGCGGCGGCGTGGAAACCCATCTGGCCAGGCTGGGCTTCGAGCTGCGCGTGGCGCGCACCGAGTCGCACCTGTGCTGCGGCTCGGCGGGAACCTACTCGGTGCTGCAGCCCGAACTATCGCACCAGTTGCGCGACCGCAAGATCGGTGCGCTGACCGAAGGCTTCGATGCCCAGCGGCCTGCAGCCATCCTCTCGGCCAACATGGGCTGCATCGTCCACCTGCAAAACGGCACGGACCTGCCCGTGCGCCACTGGATCGAGGTGCTGGACGAGGCCCTGCTGGCCTGAGATCCGCCGCGTACCCACTGCGCATCTGTGCCTCCAGCGCGACGCCGTGGGGCCTATGCCCGCGCAAGCCTTTGCAATGCTGGCATGATGCGGGGTTTCGTTTTCTCCAAGCCCACGTGCTCCGCCATGACTGAATCCGTGTCTGAACCGCAAGAACAGAGCGCCGCGCTGCCGGCGGACGCCGCTGCCGGCACCGAGCCGCAGGCTGCCGCCAGCGCCGATGGCCAGGGCCGCAAGCGCTCGCGCCGCGGCGGACGTGGCCGCAACAAGGGCAAGGCCTCCGAGCCCGCCGCCGACGCCACAACCGACGCGGCCGGCAGTGCCGAGGCTCCCGCATCCAGGCCTGTGCGCACCCAGCACCCGCTGCTGGCGCAACTGGCCCAATGGCATCCGAACCTGTTCGGCGAGCAGCCCCTGCCGCTCAAGCGCGGCATCTTCGAGGACCTGCTGGCCGCCCATCCCGAAGCCATCGACCGCGACCAGCTCAAGCTGGCCCTGTCCCAGCACACACGCTCGAGCCGCTACCTCACCGTGGTGGCCAGCGGCCAGGCGCGCCATGACCTGCAGGGCCAATCGGTCGAGCCCATGGCGCCCGAGCATGTGCACCATGCGCTGATCGAGGTCTTTCGCCGCCGCCAGCACCGCTCGCCCGAGGACCTGGCGCCCAAGCTGCGCAACCGCATCATCGCCGCCTACGAGGCCTCGGGCCTGTCCCGCGACGACTATGCGGCGCGCGTGCAGGGCCGTGACGAGGCCACCAACGCCCTGGTGGCCGAGGCCCTGGCCGAAGCCGATGCGCGTTCTGCACGAGACGAAGCTCTGCTGCGCGCCTTCGAGGCCAGCGGCCAGACCACCGAAGCCGGCTTTGCCGACATGTACGGCATGAACCCGCGCCAGGTGGCGCAGCAGCTGGAACGCGCCCGCCGTCGCCTGCAGACGCAGGCGGCCTGAGGTACCAAGGACCGGCACCAAGGACCGGCACCAAGGACCGGCGCCAAAGACCGGCGCCAAAGACCGGCAGCACCGCCTGCCGGCACACTCCACCGCCGCGTGCCCGGCAAGGGCCGCGCCGGTGCACCTGCCCTGGATCACAGGCGGCATCTCTGCAGCGGACCCTTTCGCCAGCACGCAGATGCCCACCAGGGGCGGGCCCGGGGATGAACTGTTTCACGGACGCCGCTGCACCCGGCCACGGGGCGGCGGCGCCTTGCCGTGCGCGCTCGTTCCCGTGGTCTGGCAAGGGCGCGCAAGGCACTTCAAAAGCAAAAAAGCAAAAGGAGACTTGCGATGTGGCTGGGTTTGTCGTTGTTCTACGTGGGCGCCGTGCTGTGCCTGAATGGCCTGTGGATGCTGGGGCGCATTGCCGACCGGGAAATCTGGGTCATCAACGTGTTCGCGGGCCTGGTCTCGCTGATCATCGGCCTGGCCTCGGCCTTCGGGCCCGAGCCTGATGCGGCCTCTGTCAAGACCGGCGCGCTCACCCTGCTGTTCGCCTTCACCTACCTGTGGGTGGCCATCAACCGCTTCACGGGGGCCGATGGCCGGGGCCTGGGCTGGTTCAGCCTGTTCGTGGCCATCACCGCCGTGCCCGTAGCCATCGACACCCTGCTGGGCGCGCGCACCGCCATCGACTGGTGGATGGCGGCCAACTGGGCGGCCTGGGCCGTGCTGTGGGCCATGTTCTTCATGCTGCTGGCCCTGGGCCGCAACATCGGCCGCATGACGGGCACGCTGTGCATTGCGCAGGGCGTGCTCACGGGCTGGCTGCCGGGCTACCTGCTGCTGGCCGGGCAGCTCACGGGCTGATTGCGCAGCGTTGGTGCGGGCAGGGAGTCAAGCCCCACGCCGTCGTGCATGCGCCAGCGCAGACAGCAGCGCGGCCGCGATGATGCAGGCACCGCCCAGCAGCGTGCGCGGCGTCAGCACCTCGCCTGCAATCAGCACCGAGGAGACGCTGGCGAACACCACTTCGGCCAGCATGACCACGGCCGTCACGCCGGCCGGCAGGCGCGCGGCGCCGAACTGCAGCGCCCAGTTGCCCAGCATCAGCAGCACGGCCAGGCCGGCGGCGATCAGCATCCAGCCGGCCTGCGGAGCCGGCAGCGGCGGCACCAGGCCCACGCTGCTGCCTGCAAAGGCGCTGAACAGGCCCATCGCCATGCAGCCGCTGAACATGGCCAGCATGCGCGCCTGCGCCGGCACGGCCTGCAGGCGGCGCAGCAGCACGTTGGTCAGCGCGAAGGTGAAGCCGCCGAACAGTGCCAGGCCGTCGGCCAGCGACAGGCCGCGCAGCAGCCCGGGCGAGCCGCCGCTGAATGTGCCCTCGGGCACCAGCACCAGCGCCACCCCGCCAAAGGCCAGCAGCAGCCGCGTCAGCGCAGCGGGCGTGGGCCGCTCGCCCAGGAGCCTCCAGGCCAGCAGCACCGACCATGCGGGCATCAGATAGAACAGCAGCACCACGCGCACCACGTCGCCAATGGTCACGGCCCAGTTGAAGGCGATGTTGTTGCTGCCCGCGCATGCGCCCAGCAGGATCAGGGCCGGGTACTGCAGCGCCTGGCGCAGGCTGACCGGGCGCAGCGCCACCAGCCCCGCCAGCACCAGGGCATACATCAGCGCCGTGGCCCACAGCGGATGCAGGCCAGCCTCGTGCATGGCGCGGAACGGCCACCAGGCCAGGCCCCAGACCAGGGTGTTGAACAGCAGGGCGAGAACGGGCAGCGGGCTATGCATAAAACCACGAAAAAGTGCCCGGTCAGGCAAAGCCCGCACCGAACACAATACGAGAAGACCATTTAGACCAGGCCTATCAATCGATAGCGCCCTATGGAACTGGCGAGGCCCAAAGCGAGAGACACCGAGCCAGGGCCGCCCCGCCGCGAGGGTGTCGTCCCCCCTGGGGGAAGGCGCGAAGCGCCTCAGGGGGTAGTCTCAATGACAATCCTTGCGGGCAATCGCTAGCAGGCGCTCGACTTCCTCGGGATGCTGGCGCAGGTTGTTCCTGTGCCAGCGTCCGATCAGCCACATGATGCCGGCCACCACCAGGCCGAACACCGTGATGGCACCAAAGGCCGACAGCCCGAACTTGGTGGACAGCGCATAGAAGGCGCCCAGCGCCAGGATGCAGGCCTGCTCGTTGAAGTTCTGCACGGCAATCGAGCGGCCCGCGCCCATGAGGTTGTGGCCGCGGTGCTGCAGCAGCGCATTCATGGGCACGACCAGGAAGCCGCCCAGGCCGCCCAGCAGGATCAGGAAGGGAATGGCCACCCACACGCTGTGGATGAAGATCATGGCGATCACCAGCAGGCCCATGGTGATGCCCAGCGGAATGACGCGCGTGGCGTTGTCCAGCCGCATGCGCATGGATGCGAGGATGGCGCCTGCCGCCGTGCCGATGGCCACCACGCCCACCAGGGCCGATGCCTGGGAGGTGCCGTAGCCCAGGGCCGCCGCGCCCCAGGCCAGCACGATGTAGCGCAGATTGCCCGACACGCCCCAGAACAGCGTGGTCGTGGACAGCGAGATCTGGCCCAGCTTGTCCCCCCACAGCCGCTGGCTGCAGGTCCAGAAGTCGGGCAGCAGGGCCAGGGTGTTGGCCAGCAGGCTCTTGCTGGGGTCCTGGCGCAGCGGGCGCAGGATGGTGTCGGTCAGCGGAATGCGCAGGTTGAACCAGGCGGCCAGCGCATAGACGCCGACCAGCACGGCAATCGCCGCCTCGGCGGCCGTGTCCACGCCCGTGTCCAGCAGCGGCAGGTCGAAGTCCAGCAGATGGGTCGAGATGCCCGGGCTCAGCAACTGCCCGCCCACGAGCACGCCCAGGATGATGGAGGTGATGGTCAGCCCCTCGATCCAGCCATTGGCCTTGACCAGCTGGGAGGCGGGCAGCAGCTCGGTGAGGATGCCGTACTTGGCGGGCGAGTAGGCCGCTGCGCCCAGGCCGACCACGGCGTAGGCGATCAGCGGATGGTTGCCGAACAGCATCATCAGGCAGCCCACGATCTTGATCGCATTGCTGATGAACATCACCCGCCCCTTGGGCAGGGCGTCGGCAAAGGCGCCGACGAAGGGGGCCAGGATCACGTAGAACAGCGCGAACATGGGCACCAGGGCGGCGCGCTGCCACTCGGGGGCGCCATTGGTGCGCAGCAGTTCCACGGCGGTCACGAACAGGGCGTTGTCTGCCAGCGAGCTGAAGAACTGCGCTGACATGATGGTGTAGAAACCGCGCTTCATGGATAGGCAGATGGGGTCAGCCGCAGGGCTGCTGACCGGTTAAATAAGGGCCCCGTGGCAAGTGACTGGCGGTTATATCACGCGGCCTTTGGCCGGCAGTGCCAGAATCCCAAGCTTCTGACTGAGTGAAAACCATGCCGCGTCCCATTCTTGCCACCATCCATTCCGCCGCGCTTCGCCACAATCTGGAGCGGGTGCGGCAAGCGGTCCCCGATGCCAAATTGTGGGCCGTGGTCAAAGCCAACGCCTATGGCCACGGTATCGAAAACGTGTTCGAGGCCCTGCGCGGCGCCGACGGCTTCGCCATGCTGGACCTGGCCGAGGCCGAGCGCGTGCGCCAGCTGGGCTGGCGCGGCCCCATCCTGCTGCTGGAGGGCGTGTTCGAGCCGCGCGACCTGGAGCTTTGCTCGCGCCTGTCCATCTGGCATGCCGTGCATTGCGACGCCCAGATCGACTGGCTGGCCGCGCACAAGACGCAGAACGGCCACCGCGTCTTCCTCAAGATGAACTCCGGCATGAACCGCCTTGGCTTCACGCCCGAGCGCTTTCGCGCGGCCTGGGCCCGGCTCAATGCCTTGCCCCAGGTGGAGGAAATCTCGTTCATGACCCACTTCAGCGATGCCGACGCAGGCGCTGGCCAGTCGGGCATCTCCGCGCAGCTGCAGCGCTTTCACGACGCCACGTGCGACCTGCCCGGCGAGCGCAGCGTGGGCAACAGTGCCGCCACGCTGCGCCATGGCGACGATGCCCAGGTGCGCTGCGACTGGGTGCGGCCCGGCATCGTGCTGTACGGCAGCTCGCCCGACTATCCGCAGCACACGGCGGCCCATTGGGGCCTGCAGCCCACGCAGACCCTGAGCTCGCGCATCATCGGCGTGCAGCAGCTGGCTGCGGGGCAGAGCGTGGGCTATGGATCGCGCTTCACGGCCGAAGCTCCCGTGCGCCTGGGCACCGTGGCCTGCGGCTATGCCGACGGCTATCCGCGCCACTGCGGCACCGGCACGCCCGTGCTGGTCGACGGCGTGCGCACCCGCACCCTGGGCCGCGTGAGCATGGACATGCTGGCCGTGGACCTGACGCCCGTGCCCGATGCCGGCATGGGCAGCGAAGTCACGCTGTGGGGCCGCGCCGGCAACGGCGCCGTGCTGCCCATCGACGAGGTGGCCGAGGCGGCCGGCACGCTGGGCTATGAACTCATGTGCGCCGTCGCGCCGCGCGTGAACAAGGCCGTCGATTGATCAGGGCGCGGCCTGGACGCTGTCCCTGGCCCGTTCCAGCAGCGCCATCATCTGCTGTTGCGCGGCAGGCTCCCAATCCTTGAGCAGCCGCGCCGCCAGCGCCTGGCGCGACTGGCGCAGCCGGTCGAACAGGGCCTGGCCCTGGGGGCTGAGGCTCAGGCAGCGCACGCGGCGGTCGCGGGCGTCCGGTTCGCGGTCCAGCCATCCCTGCTCCTGCAGCTGCGCCAGCATGCGCGCGAGCTGGGCCTTGTCCATGTGGCTGTGGTCGACCAGATCCCTTTGCGTGCGGCCCGGGTGCCGGCCCACGTACATCAGCACGCGCACCTCGTTGGGCGTCAGCCCGGGCTCCATGGACTCCATGTCCTCGCGCATGCGCGAGCGGAACAGGTGCAGCAGCTCGTGCATGGCCTCGAAGATATCGGCGGGCAAGGAGGCATTCATGGCAGGGTCTTGTGGAAATATGTTGACAAAGTCAACGGATGGCAGAGAATTGGTGGACTAAATCAACATTCTAGGCCGTCACAGGCCGTTTCGCCAATGAACTTGCCCAATCCAGCCAACTCTGCCGTGGCGCCTGCCCCCGTCGTCCACCGTGTCCGCCATCCCTTCCGCGCCCGCCATGTGCAATTGCTCTCGCGCGAGCAGCCCAGCCCCGGCTTTGTGCGCCTGACCCTGGGCGGACCCGAACTGGAGGACTTCGTCAGCTCGGGCTTTGACGACCACGTCAAGCTCATCCTGCCGCAGGCCGGGCGCGAACTGCCCGCGCTTCCCGTGCTGCTCGATGGCCGCCCCACCTTCGTGGAGGACGAGCGCCCCACCTTGCGCGACTACACGCCGCTGCGCTACGACGCTGCGCGCCAGAACCTCATCATGGATTTCGCACTGCACGATGCCGGCCCCGCCACCGAATGGGCGCTGACCGCGCCCCTGGGCCAGTGGGTGGGCCTGGCCGGGCCGCGCGGCAGCCTGGTGATCTCGGCCAACCTGCCATGGCATTGGCTGTTCGGCGACGAGACCGCCATGCCCGCCATCGAGCGGCGCCTGGCCGAGCTGCCCGCCGGCAGCCGCGCCGTGGTGCGCGTGCAGCTGCGCAACCCTGCCGACCGCCGCCAGTGGAAGAGCACGGCCCAGCTGGACTGTGCCTGGGTCGAATCGCTGGCCGACGCCGTGCAGGCGCTGGAGCTTCCCCAGGACGACGACGGATATATCTGGGCGGCGGGCGAGCACAGCGCCATGGCCGAGCTGCGGCGCCTGCTGCTGGCCAAGGGCGCCGCGCCCAAGCGCATGCGCGTGGCCTCGTACTGGAAGCAGGGCCAGGCAGACCACCATGAAGACCTGAACGATCCCAGCTGACCTGCGTGGAGAAAAGCAAGAAAGGCACAGACGAAAAAAAGCCCACCGAAGTGGGCTTTTTTTCGTGGTGGTTGCGCGAGAAGGATTTGAACCTCCGACCTTTGGGTTATGAGCCCAACGAGCTACCAGACTGCTCCATCGCGCGGTAATTCCGCAGTAATTTCGTTTCACCGCATTTTGTGCAGCGAAGAAGGCAACTATAACCGATATCTCTTTGTCACGCAACTGCGTTAGACAACAGGCAGGCGGGCGGGGCGGCAGCCACCGCTCGGTATAGTGCCCAACCCATGGCCAAAGACAAAACCACGTTCATCTGCAATGCCTGCGGCGGCTCCAGCCCGCGCTGGCTGGGCAAGTGCCCGGCCTGCGGGGCCTGGAATTCGCTGATCGAGGCCGTTGCCGAGCCTGCGGGCGCGGGCAAGAACCGGCTCAGCCAGCCGCAGGGCTATGCGGGCCTGGCCAACGCCCAGGCCGTGATGCCGCTGTCGGCCATCGAGGCCCAGGACGTGGCGCGCACGCCCAGCGGCATCGAGGAGCTGGACCGCGTGCTGGGCGGCGGCATTGTCGAAGGCGGCGTGGTGCTGATTGGTGGCGACCCCGGCATCGGCAAGTCCACCCTGCTGCTGCAGGCCATGGATGCGCTGCACCGCGTGGGCTTGCCCACGCTGTATGTCACGGGCGAGGAAAGCGGTGCCCAGGTCGCGCTGCGCTCGCGCCGCCTGGGGCTGGAGGCCAGCCAGGTCAATGTGCTGGCCGAGATCCAGCTGGAGAAGATCCTCGCCACCATGGAGGCCACGCAGCCGGCCGTGGTCGTCATCGACTCCATTCAGACCGTGTACTCGGACCAGCTGTCCTCGGCGCCGGGCTCGGTGGCCCAGGTGCGCGAATGCGCGGCCCACCTCACGCGCGCGGCCAAGACCACGGGCATCACCGTGATCCTGGTCGGCCATGTGACCAAGGAAGGCGCCCTGGCCGGCCCGCGCGTGCTGGAGCACATGGTGGACACCGTGCTCTATTTCGAGGGCGACACGCACAGCAACTTCCGCCTGGTGCGCGCCATCAAGAACCGCTTTGGTGCCGTCAACGAGATCGGCGTCTTCGCCATGACGGAGAAGGGCCTCAAGGGCGTCACCAACCCCAGCGCCATCTTCCTGTCCCAGCACAGCGAGCCGGTGCCGGGCTCCTGCGTGCTGGTCACGCTGGAGGGCACGCGGCCCATGCTGGTGGAAATACAGGCCCTGGTCGACCAGGGCGGCCCCGCGCCCCGGCGCCTGTCCGTGGGCCTGGACCGGGACCGGCTGGCCATGCTGCTGGCCGTGCTCAGCCGCCATGCGGGCGTGGCCTGCGCGGACCAGGATGTCTTCGTCAATGCCGTGGGCGGCGTGCGCATCAGCGAGCCGGCGGCCGACCTGGCCGTGATGCTGTCCATCACCTCCAGCCTTCGCGGCCGCGCCCTGCCCAAGGGATTCCTGGCCTTTGGCGAAGTGGGCCTGGCCGGCGAAGTGCGCCCCGCGCCGCGCGGCCAGGAGCGCCTGAAGGAAGCCGCCAAGCTCGGCTTCACCATGGCCGTGGTGCCCAAGGCCAATGCGCCCAAGAAGGCCATCCCCGGCCTGACCGTGCATGCCGTGGAGCGCGTGGACGAAGCCATGAACATCGTCCGAGGGATGGGCTGAGGCACTGCCTTGCCGAGCGCATTGCGGGGGCATACGCACTGTCCGCAGCGGTCCTGCGGCGCCTCCATAAGACAATCGGCGCCATGAATTTGCGCAATATCCTGATTCCCCTGGGTCTGCTCGTACTGCTGGTGGCTGCGCACCAGTCCTATGGCTGGATGGGCGTGGTTGCCGTGGGCGGCGGCATCATGATGTGGCTGCTGCTGCATTTCACGCGGCTGATGTCCATCATGAAGAAGGCCTCGGACCGTCCCATGGGCTATGTGGGCAGCGCCGTGATGCTCAACGTCAAGCTCAAGCCCAAGGTCTCGCTGATGCACGTGGTGGCCATGACGCGCTCCCTGGGCGAGCGCCTGTCCGAAGACGGCCAGCATCCCGAGATCTACCGCTGGACCGACGGCACGCAATCCCATGTGACCTGCGAGTTCATGCATGGCCGGCTCGTGAAGTGGACCCTGGTGCGCCCCACGCCCGAACCCGAACCGCAACCCGAGACGGTGGCGGCCCCCGAGGCAGCCCCCGCGCCCTAAAATAGCGGGTTGGTGTTCTGTTCAATACCCCCAAGGATGTTTCTATGAGCCCCGTTGTTCCCTCGATGGCCGATCGTGACGGCAAGATCTGGATGGATGGACAGCTGGTGGACTGGCGCGATGCCAAGATCCACGTGCTGACCCACACGCTGCACTACGGCTGCGGCGCATTCGAGGGCGTTCGGGCCTACAAGACCGAACAGGGGCCGGCCATCTTCCGCCTGGAAGACCACACCAAGCGACTGTTCAACAGCGCCAAGATCCTGCGCATGCAGATCCCGTTCACCCAGGAAGCGGTGAACCAGGCCCAGGTGGAGGTCGTGCGTGCCAACCAGCTGGAATCGTGCTACCTGCGCCCGCTGACCTGGATCGGCGACCGCAAGCTGGGCGTCTCGCCCAAGGGCAACACCATCCACCTGATGGTGGCTGCCTGGGCCTGGGGCGCCTACCTGGGCGAGGAAGGCATGCAGCGCGGCATCCGCGTGAAGATCTCCAGCTTCACGCGCCACCATGTGAACATCACCATGAGCCAGGCCAAGGCGGTGAGCAACTACACCAACTCCATCCTGGCCAACACCGAGGCGCTGGACGACGGCTACGACGAGGCCATCCTGCTGGACGCCTCGGGCTTCGTCTCCGAAGGCTCGGGCGAGAACATCTTCGTCATCAAGGACGGCGTGGTCTACACGCCCGACCTGTCGGCCGGCGCGCTCAACGGCATCACGCGCAATACCGTGATGCACATCTGCAAGGACCTCGGCCTGGAGGTGGTGCAAAAGCGCATCACGCGCGACGAGCTGTACATCGCCGATGAAGTCTTCTTCACCGGCACGGCCGCCGAAGTCACGCCCATCCGCGAGGTGGACCGCATCGAGATCGGCGCGGGCAGCCGCGGCCCCCTCACCGAAAAGATCCAGCAGGCCTTCTTTGACATCGTCAACGGCCGCAACCCCAAGTACGCCCATTGGCTGACTCGGGTCTGAGAAAAATGACCCCCACGCTACCCTTGCTTTGCAAGGTCCACTGCCCCCCGAGGGGGTGCTTTTCATCTTGGGGCGGCCCGGCGATGAAAATGACAGATACCCACGAAAGAGATAAGCAAGCATGACAACGAATGCCACCGTCGAACTGGCGGCCAAGGACCTCAACGCCCAGGGCGGCGTGTTCTGCCCCAGCCCCAAGGCCGACATGAAGCTGTGGAACAGCCATCCCAAGGTCTACCTGGACGTGGCCCACACCGGCGAGGCCAAGTGCCCCTACTGCGGCACGCTGTACCGCTTGAAGGCCGGCGAAGTCTTCGCAGGCGGGCATTGAGCAAAGCGGGCCTCGGCCCGCTTTGCGTGTCTCAGCGCGCCGAAAGCGCGCGGCTCCAGATGCTGTCTGGCGCAGCATCTCCGTGCAAGGCCAGCATGTCCGTGAAATGGCGCCGTTCCCCGCCGCGCAGCTTGACGATGGGTGCCGCCACCTGCGGCGCCTTCGCCAGGCACAGCTGGGGGTAGAGCAGGTACCACTTCCAGCGCAGGGCGCGGTGGTAGAAGAAGGCGGTGTCCTCGGCCTTGAACAGCGTGAGCCGGGCATCGGGCAGCCGGCGCATCACCTGCTGGGCCGTCACATGGATCAGAAGGTAATTTGGATCGGGGATGCCCTGCAGCACCTCGGCGGCGTCGGGCCGCGACTGCAGGCGCTGCAGGTAGGCCGCAGGGCCCTCCACGATCAGCGCCTGGTGAAACTCCTTTTGCCATTCCGATACAAAGCGCGAGCCGGCCGGAGCGCAGAATGACCAGCTTTCGATCACGGGGTAGCGCCTGTCCCTGGTGAAGCCCTCAAGGTAGAAGCCGGTCAGCTCGGCAGCGCCTGCGCCGGCGCCCATCCAGTCCAGCGGCGCGGTCAGCAGCGTGGTGGCATCGAACCAGTAGCCGCCGTGGTGCGCCACCAGATACAGGCGCAGCCAGTCCGATTGCTTGGTGGGGTGGAGTTCGGCAAACGCCGCAGGAAGGTCGCCGCAGGCCACGTACTGGCCCAGGCTCTCTGGTGTCACGACGATGACCTGGTGACCCGGGCATTGCCGCCGCCAGCTGTCCACGCACTGCTGGACGAAAGGGTCCAGGCCGGACTGGTTCCAGTACGTCCAGATCGTCTTCGGGATGTCCGCTGCAAGACCATCGGCTGCCGGGGGCGATGGGGGCAGCTGCAAGGGCGCGGGCATGGTGTAATCTGCGCCGATTTTGGAAGGGGCTGCCCAGCGATGGAGCAGCCTGAATAAGACCGCAGGAATTTTTTTCATAGCGGATGGAAAGCGGAATGCCCGCATTTTGGGGCAGAAAGTCGCGGTCTTGATGAGATTTGACAAGTCGAAGCTGCCAGGGCTCCTCACGACCCTGGCCGCTGTTCTGGTGCCCGGACTGGCCTTGTGGCTGCGTTCGGGCTATTCCTATGGCGCGGGCCTCATGGCCCTGGGCGCCCTGTGTTTTCTGCCCCGCTGGGTCCGGTACAGGCAGTCGCCTGGCACCTGGCTGCTGGTGGCACTGTTCATGGGCATGGCGGTGATGTGGTACCACCTGTCCGTGCTGGACGGGGGCACCGGTCAGTTCGACCGCCCCGTGAAATTCATCCTGGGCGCGGTCAGCCTGCTGTTCGCCATGTGCTACCCGCCCACGGCGCGGATCTTCCTGTGGGGCATACCGCTGGGCAGCGCAGGCGCGGGCTTCATGGCCCTGTGGCAGGTCTGCGTGCTGGGCATGGAGCGGGCCACGGGCTACACCAATGCCATCCAGTGGGGCAACATGGCCTTGCTGCTGGGCTGCTTCTCCTGCATCTATGCCATGTCCTTCTGGCACCAGCGCTCCCTGCTGTGGCGCCTGCTGGTGCTGGCGGCCGCTGCAATGGGTGCGCTGGCTTCGCTGCTGTCGGGCTCGCGGGGGGGCTGGCTGGCGCTGCTGCCGATGTTCCTCATGCTGATGGTGCTGGTGCGCATGTACCGCCCGCAGTACTTCGGGCGCCTGTTGCTGGGCTGCGCTGCAATCGTGGTGGCGCTGGCCACCGTGATGGCCTTCATACCCCGCGTCAGCGAGCGCGTCGACGAGATCTACCTGGATGTGAGCAACTACCTGCATTCCGGCAACTCCGACACCTCGCTGGGCACCCGGCTGGAGCAGTACCGGCTGGCCGTGCAGATGATCGGCGAGAAGCCCCTGCTGGGCTGGGGCATGCAGGGCTATGTGGACGAGATGCACCGGCGCGTGGACGCGGGTGACTATGGACGCTCCATCCGCGAATACAACTTCATCCACAACGACTTCCTGGACATCTGGGTCAAGCTCGGCGTGCCGGGCGTGCTGCTGCAGGCAGCGCTGTTCATCTCGCTGCTGTGGCTGTTCTGGCCCTCGCGGCGGCGCATGGCGCTGTGGCCTGCGGACAGCACCCCCTGGCGCGAGGCCCTGCTGCTGCGTATCCTGGGCAGCCTGATGCCAGCCATGTACCTGGCGTTCGGCATGTCACAGCAATTTTTCGTGCACAACAGCGGCATCGTCTTCTTCGTCTTCCTCGTGGTGGCCCTGTGGTCATCGCTGCATGGCCTGGAAAGGGCCAGCGGAGCCGTGCGGTGAGGGAGCGCGCCGCCACCACCCGGCCCCGGGTGCTGCACTTCGTGACGGGCGGCTTCTCGGGTGCCACCCAGGTGGCGGTGGATCTGGTGTCGGCGCACCGCGCGTCGGGCCGCTTCGACGCCCGGCTGGTGCTGCGGCGCAAGCGCAATACCTCCGATGAACGCGTGCAGAAGCTGCGCGACGGCGGCATCGATGTCGACGTGGTCGCCGGCTGGTCCCATGCCGCCACCGTCTGGCAGCTGCGCCGCATCTGCCTGGACTTCCGGCCGGACATCGTCGTCGCCCATGGGTTCAGCGACCACCTGTGGGGCCGCTTTGCCGCGCTGTGGGCCGGCGTGCCCTGCCTGGTGCATGTGGAACACAACTCGCGCGAGCGCTACACGCGCTGGCGGCTGGCGCAGGCCCTGTGGCTGACCGAGCGCACGGCCGCCATCGTCGGCTGCTCCGAAGGCGTGCGCCAGAGCCTGCAGGACCGCGGCTTTCCTGCAGACAAGCTCTTGGCCATCAGCAACGGCATCCGGCCCGAGCCCTATCTGCAGGAGCCACCCCCCTTGCTGCAGCGCCGCCCGGACATCGTCATGGCCGCGCGCTTTGCGCGGCAAAAGGACCATGCCACCTTGCTGCGCGCGCTGGCCGTGCTGCGCCAGCGCGGCCTCAAGCCCACGCTGACCCTGGCCGGCGGCGGCAAGGCGCGCGCCCAGCAGGCGGCGCAGCGGCTCAGCGCCGAACTGGGCCTGCAGGACCAGGTGCAATTCATCGGCATCTGCAACGACGTGCCCGGCCTGCTGCGCGCGCACCGCGTCTGCGTGCTGTCCACGCACTACGAGGGCATGCCCCTGTCCCTGCTGGAGGGCATGGCGGCGGGCTGCGTGGTGGTGGGCAGCCGCGTGGTGGGCGTGCAGGAAGTGGTGCGGCCCGGCGACAACGGCCTGCTGGCCGCGCACGCCGACCCTGAATCGCTGGCCGACGCCCTGCAGCAGGCGCTGCAGGATGACGAAGCCGCCGTGCGCATGGCCGCCACCGCGCGGCAGGAAGCCCTTTCGCACTACAGCCTGCAGCGCATGACCGGCCAGTACGAAGACCTGTTCGCCCGCCTGCTGCAGGGGGAGCGTCCGTGACCTGGCTCAGCATCCTGGTGCCCGTCTATAACGTGGTGCCCTACCTGGAGGAATGCCTGCAGTCCGTCATGGACCAGGCCGATGCCGGCGTGCAGGTGCTGGTGCTGGACGACTGCTCCACCGATGGCTCCTGGGCCCTGATGCAGCAGCTGGACCAGCGCTGGCCCGGCCGCCTGCAGCTCATGCAGCACGAGCGCAACGCCGGCCTGAGCGCGGCGCGCAACACCATGATCGATGCGGCCACGGGCGACTACCTGTGGTTTTTGGACTCCGACGACAAGCTGCTGCCCGGCGCGATTGCCGGGCTGTCGACCATCGTGAAACAACATGCGCCCGATGCCGTGCTCTGCGACTTCTCCGTCTGGCGCGAGGCCCCGCGCCTCAAGCACCGCCTGCGCGGCGAGGCGCACCGGCACAGCTTCCAGGGCCCCACGCTGCAGCGCTCGCAGGACCGGGGCGCCCTGCTGGCCGGCCTGCTGCGCACGGGCCAGCTGCATGCCTGGTCCAAGATCTCGCGCCGCAGCCTGTGGGATGCCGGCCTGCGCTTTCCTGCAGGCCGCTATTTCGAAGACATGATGACCATGCCGCAGATGGCGCTGCGCTGCAGCAGCTTCTACTACCACCCCCAGCCCTGGGTGGCCTACCGGCAGCGTGCCAACTCCATCCTTGCCTCCATGACGCCTGCCAAGGCGGCAGACCAGTCCGCCGCCCTGTGGCCGCTGGCGCAGTCCGTGCAAGCCCTGCAAGATGATGCGCTGCGCAACGACGGGCGCCTGCAGTTCGCCTGGGCGCACCAGGCTGCGCGCAACCTCATCGGCGCCCTGCGCTTTCTCGACCGGCAGCGGGACATGCCGCCCGCGCAGCGGCAGGCGCTGGCGCAGCAGTTCCTGGCGGACTTCGGCCGCATCTCCCCGCTGTCCCTGCCGGCCCTGCGCCAGGCCTATCTGCGGCGCGGCTGGTGGCTGCGCGCATGGAAGCTGCGCAGCTGGGAGCGCCGCGCGCAGCAGCTGGGAACACCGGGAGCCCCTGCATGAGCGGCCTGAAACTGAAAACCCGGGGCGAGCTGTGGCTGGCGGCCGGCATGCGCCGCTTCTACGCCACCTTCGCACGCCGCCTGGAGAAGGGCCCGGCGCCCGACTTCCGCAGCCATGACATCGGGCCTGCGGCGCCCGTGCCGGTCTCCACGCCCATACCCCGCATCATCTGGGCCTACTGGAATGGCGACTCGGTGCCGCTGCTCATACAGCGCTGCTTTGACAACTGGGCCCGCCTGAACCCCGGCTACAGCCTGCGCATCCTCAACGACGCGCAACTGCCGCAATACGTGCCGCAACTGCCCGGCAACCTGCAGCAGCTGCCCGTGGCCAAGCGCTCGGACTGGCTGCGCCTGGAATTGCTGCACCGCCACGGCGGCATCTGGCTGGACGCCAGCACCATCCTCACCGAGCCGCTGGACTGGCTGCTGGAGCAGCAGCAGCGCAGCGGCGCCGATCTCGTCGCCTACTACCTGGAGCGCTACACCCGCGACCTGCAGGTGCCCGTGGTCGAGAACTGGCTCATGGCCGCGCCCCCGGGCAGCGCCTTCATCGCGGCCCTGCACAAGGAATACGTGGAGCAGGTCCTGCCGCAGACGGGCGAGGCCTATATCGCCCAGCTCCAGCAGGCCGGCGATTACGAACAACTGCGCCAGGGCATCGACATGCCCGCCTACCTCAGCATGCACCTGGCCATGCAGCGCGTGCTGCGCGCCGGCGGCAGCTACCGGCTGCGGCTGGCCAAGGCCGAGGACGGCCCCTTCTTCCTGCACGTGCAGGGTAACTGGGGCCGCACCCCGCTCAAGATCCGCCTGATGTTCTCGCGCACCGAACAGGCGCCTGTGCCGCTGATCAAGCTGCGCGCCCCCGACCGCAAGAAGCTGGACTTCTATCTGGAGCGCGGCCTCTACGTGCCCGGCAGCATCGCCGACCGCTACCTGCGGGCCTGAGTGGCGAGCGCGGACTGGGCCATCAGCCCAGGGCCGTCTCATGCAGGTAATGCCACAGCACCCCTTGGCCCGCACGTTTGAGGATCACGACTGATCGGCGCGAGGTCTCCACGCCGTCCAGGCGATGGGTTTCCAGATAGCGCATGGCCAGGCCGGCCGCGTCCCGCCATACGGGCTGCACGTCGCAGACGGATATCTCCAGCCCTGGCCGCTGGCCGGCCGCGCGCCGGAACATCTGTTCCACATCGTCCAGGCCGACGAGTCTGCCCGTGGTGGTCACCATGCTGAACTCCGGGCTGAACTGCGGCATCAGCGCCTGCAGCGCCTCCTGTGCGCCCGCTGGTTGGGTGAAGACGGTGTGGATCAGCTCGTGCACCCGGTGGATGCTGCGTTCGGCGATGCCGATGTCAATGTCACGGTCGATGGGCTTGTTGTCTTGCATGGTGGTCCTCGGGGGTGTGCAGCGATCGCAGTTGCAGCAGGGGTACAAGCCCTGCCAGCGATGCAATCAGAAACGTGATGTGATAGGCCCGGCCTGCGTCCAGGCGGGTGGCGAGCATGTTGAAAACCATCAGGAAGAACGCGGCGCCCACGCTGAAGGCCATCTGCCGGTTGATGTTCCAGATCACGCTGGCCTGCTGCGTCTGCCGGCCGTCGAAGTCCAGCAGGGCCGTCGTCTGCGCGGTATTGGCACCCAGGCCGCCGCCCAGGCCCATCAGCCCGTAGGCGGCCGCCAGCAGCCAGGTGTCGGCAGGGGCCGCCACGGCGGCCAGCGCCGCAATGCCCAGGCTGTGCAGCACCATGCTGGCGATGAACAGGGGCCGTGCGCCCGCGCGGTTGTACAGCCGGCCGCCCACCAGCATGGACACCAGGGCGCCGCCTGCGTAGACCATCATGAATCGGCCTGTGGCCTGCGCGCTCAGGTGCAGCATGTCCTGCAGGTAGAAGATGTTGAGCAGGTTCACGCCCGTGAACACGCCGGGAATGGCGTGGTAGACGGCCACCGACATGCGCAGGCGCGGGCTTTTGAGCAGTTGCAGTTCCACAATGGGGTGGGCGGTCTTGCGGGCATGGATGGCATACAGCACCGTGAAGGCCAGGCCCGCCGCCATGCCCAGCCAGGCCAGCGCCAGGCCCTGGCCCGAGCCTTGGCCTGCGCCATAGAGCGACATGCCCAGCAGCCAGGCGGCCAGCGCGGCGCTGACCAGCACCAGGCCTTTGAGGTCCGGCCGCTGCCGGGCCGTGGCCGGTGCATCGCGCACCCACAGCCAGGCCAGGCCTGCGGCGGCCAGGGCCAGCGCAATATTGGAATGGAACACCCAGCGCCAGGAGCCGTGGTCCACGATCAGCCCGCCCAGCCAGGGCGAGAGGGCCGGTGCAATCAGCGCCACGGCCATGACCAGCGTGGAGACACGCGCGCGCTCCGGTCCCTGGAACCGGTTGAAGGCCAGGGCCTGGCCCACTGGGATCACCAGGCCGCCCGCCATACCCTGGATGAAGCGCCAGCCCACCAGCTGGCCGAAGCTGCCCGCCTCGCCGCAGGCCCAGGCGGCCACGGCGAATGCCAGCATGGAGCCCGCCATCAGCCCGCGCGCGCCCCAGCGGTCGGCCAGCCAGGGGGCGAGGGGAATGGCCAGCGTCAATCCCAGCATGTAGGCATTGGCCACCCAGGCCCCGGCCGAGATGCCCACATGGAACTCGGCCGCAATCGTGGGCAGCGCGACGGCGGGCATGAAGATGTTGATGCAGTCGACGAAGAAACCCATCAGGAAAACGGTGGCCAGGCGGTATCGGTATGTCATCTTGCGCTTTCAGGAGGGGCAAGACTAAAGAGCGCGGGCGGCCACGTCGATGGGGCTATGCTGGACTCTTTGTTTGACTGGATTGAACAATGACCCCCACAAGCACGGCCATGCACACGCTGCTGCACCGCGCTCAGACCTTTCTGGCCGTGGTGGATTTCGGCTCGTACACCAGGGCGGCGGACTTCCTGGGCATCAGCAAGGCCATGGCCAGCCTGCACGTCAAGGCGCTGGAAGAGGCGCTTTCGGTGGCCCTGCTGGTGCGCAACACCCGCAGCATCGCCCTGACGGAAACCGGGCGGGAGTTCTACGACGAGTTCAAGGGCATCGTCCGCGACGTGGGCAGCGCCTTCGACAACGCCATGCACAGCGGCAACCGCATCGCGGGCCGGCTGCGCATCAGCACCACCAGCGAATACGGGGAGAAGTACATTCTTCCGCTGATCCCGGCCTTCCTGGAGCGCTACCCGGGCATCTCGGTGGCCTATGACGTCAACTCTTCACTGAGCGACCTGGTGGCCGAAAAGCTGGACCTGGTCGTGCGCCTGGGCCACCTGGCGGACTCCAGCTTCAAAAGCCGCAGGCTGGCCGGCTACGACATCGTGCTGGTGGCCTCGGCCGCCTTCCTGCGCAGCCATCCCGTGCGCAGGCCCGAAGACCTGGCAGACCTGCCCTGGATTGCCAACAGCAACCTCACCCACCCCACGGCCTGGACGCTGCGCACTGCCGGCGGCCAGGGTGTGGACGTGGTGGGCCGGGCGGCCCACCAATCCAACTCCTCCACCGCCATCCGCGCCCTGGCCCGGTCCTCCCTGGGCGTGGCCGTGCTGCCTGCGTGGTTTGTGGAGGACGACCTGGCCGGCGGCGTGCTGCAGCGCGTGCTGCCGGACCACGCCCTGCCGCCCCAGCCCATCAGCGTGGTCTTTCCCGACAGCAGCCACCTGCCGCGCAAGACCCGCGTGTTCATCGACTTCCTGTGCGAGCACCTGGGCCGGGATTGAGGGCTCGGCTGGCCGGCCCGCCCTGGCCCCGTTAAACTGGCCGCAAGCCGAAAGGCCCGGTGCGTAGAAACACCTTCCGTCAGGTTGCAGCCCCCACCTTAAAGCGGGGCTTTGTCATGCCTTATCTCGTCGGATTGGCGCATTTGCTTGCGCCTGTCCGCATGGTTTCGGGCGTGGTGGGGGCTATCCGCAAGGACGCCCGCACGGCTACGGACGTGTTTCTAACCACCACGCCCACCTGTTGTGCGTAGAAACTCAACCGGTGGTTTTCTGTGATCTCGTAGGAAAACAGACCATGACCCTCCCCATCCTTGCCAGCCCCAGCGCTGCGCTTGCCCCTTCCAGCCCTCTTCTCTATCAGGAGGGCTGACCCCATGACATCCCGCAAAAACACTGCCGGCGCGGCAGTGCAGGCGCAGCCGTTGCCGTTGCGGCCGCCAGCCGCAAGGCCTTCCGACTGGCCCAGCGCGTGGCAGGCCATGCATGTCTGTCTGGTCGTCATCGAGGGGCGGCTGGTCACCCTGGCCGAGGTGTGTGGCAAAAAGCCCGACCGCAAGGCCCGCCAGTTCGACGTGGAATGCGCGGTGGAGCTGGCGCTGGCGCACATACGCCGCATGCGCGCCGACCCGCCGGACAGCCACCAGGCGTTCGAGCAGCAGTGGCACCTGGCGTCCTGCGCCATCGAACTGGCCGATGGAGCCTACCGCTTCCCCCGCTCGCGCTACGGCCGCCTGCTCAAGCGCACCCGCTGGCATTTCGACCTGCTCAGGGACCTGGTGGAGCGTGTGGAGTGGCAGCACCGGCGCGGTGGCTGACTGGCGCAGCGTGGGCCGACTCAGTGGCTGCTGCGGCTGGCTAATGGCCCGCAGCAACCGCACGAGGGCAGGCCCTAACGCTTGCGTGCCCGCATCCGGGAGTCGGGCACAGGAGTTGCCGGTCCTTGCTCGGAGACGATCCAGCCCGACAGCCGTGCCGCTAGCATATCGATCTGACCGCTGGGTACGTCGGCAAGCACATTGTTGCCGCTGTGGCTCAAGATGCGGCCCCGTGTGGTGGCATCTGTGACGAGCGTGACCACGTCGGCCGCAGACACGGCGGCGTCCTTGGTCTTGCGAAGGATCACATGGCTCATGAACGGGACTCTAGCGCAAGCGTTCATTTGGGCAAGCCTTGGCCTTCAAAATCCCTGGCAAAGCCGGCCACCACACACATGGAGAAGAACAGGCGCTGGATCTCTATGGCGCGCTGGCGTGTTCGCGCCATGGTGAGGATCTGTGGATTGCGGGATAGCTCGGCAGCCAGCAAGCCACATGCCACCGGCGCTGCCATGGAGGTTCCACTCATTGCGCCGTAGCCTGCTCCTGGAAGTGTCGAAACGATGCCAACCCCTGGCGCTGTCGCAATGACTTCCGGCCCGATGTTGGTGAACTTCGCTGCGTAACGTCGCTTGTGCAGCGAGTCCGCCGTCAGTGCCGTGTACGGGTCCAGTTCGTCCAGGGTCTCCGTGGAGTGGTCGGGGTAGGTGCCTTTTTCGCCGATGGCGGTGATCGAGATCACTTCCGACCACCGTGCTGGAAACAGCAGCGGCTTGCGCCCGTTGTTGCCGGCTGCGGCAATGCAGACTGTGCCGCGGTCGAAAGCCTCCTTGATGGCGTCCCTGACGGCTTCATCGGGTGATGGGGTGCCCAGGCTCAGGTTGATCAGATCGCAACCGTCTTCCACGGCGGCTTCGATGGCCCGCAGAATGTCGTAGTTCAGCGCACCTCCGCCTGCCTGCGGGAACACACGGTAGGAGTTGAGCGTCGCGGCAGGAGCCCGGCCGGCATGGTGCCTGGCCGCGCCTTGGCCCCGGCCGGAAACAAGGCCTGCCACATGCGTGCCATGCTCCCCATCACGGGTGCGTGGCGAGCCGTCGCCGGCATCCTTTTCCTGATAGACGAAGGCACGTGATTGCTGCACTGCCAAATCCGGGTGCGTGCCGTCGACGCCAGTGTCCACCACGCCGACAACCACATTGCGACCGTCAGTGGCCTTGGGCTTGCCATAGAGGCGCGTGACGAAGTCGTCCTGGCTCAGATCCACTGCATCCAGTTTGACGGTATAGCCATCAACCAGGGTGATATGGCGCTGCACCAATCCCCAATGGCCAGTGATATCCGCATAGACGGCCAGCACTTCGACCATGGGGCCGTCTTGCAGCTTCAACGTGGCCTCGCCCTTGGCATTGCTGGTGCTGTCACCGCCCACCCCGGCGGCGAAATCAGTGAATGCCACGACGAGAGCGCCCTGGACGGGATTGCCTGCCCCGTCTTCGACCTTGAGACGCAAAGAGATGCCGGGGCCCGTTTTCGTACTCTTCGCTCGCTTGACCGCTTTCAGCCGTGGGCTGCGCATGAGGTCGTAGACAACCACGGGAACCGCGCGAACCCCGGGCGCTTCCACCCGCAGGGCCGCAAGTTCCTGGGGCGTCACCGCAACGAGCTTGGCCCCGGTAGGAGAAACCGAATGAACGATATCGACCCCTTTCGGGGCGATTTCCACATTGGCATTCTTGCTGGCTTTCAGGCGGGCGCGCAGTGTGCGGCCAAAGCTTGTGCTTGCCAATCCCAGTGTGGACATGGCTTCTGAATGCATGCCACGTACTGGAAGCAATACGTAGTCAGTCTTTTCATCAACCATCATGGTCTTGTGCGTCGTCATATTGATCTCTCTCCCTCATTGCATGGCCATTGAAGTTGAGGATTTTGATCAACCCAAGGGAATGCAATAAGGAATGCCCGGGATTTTCATGGGTATTTCATGGTGCAACGCAATTTCTTGTATTGGGGGTGCAATGGGGTTCCTGACTTTTGCCGGTCGATTTCTGCTGCAAATATGAAAACATCCAATGCATGGGAAATGCCAGAAGTGGGTTGCCTGTTGGAGTTCCTGTTGCAAGGCAGGTCAATGGGGCTGTAGGCATCAATGTCATCTCTTCCCTATGGGGGAATGCTGGAACGCGGCATGCCCCGGGCCCTGCAAGAGGAAGGCAGTCATGGAGACCATGTGAATCCTCGCGGGCTTCTTGCAACGGAATCCACGCAGCCGATGGCCGGCGGATAGGTTCAGCCGTTTTGCCGGTCCAGCCGAATTCAGGCCAGCGGCAGCCGCAGCACGAAGCAGGCGCCCGGCTGGCCGTCGGCGCGGCCTTCGCAGTGCACGCTGCCGCCGTGGCGCTGGGCGATGGAGCGCACCAGGGCCAGGCCCAGGCCCACGCCGCCCGAGCGCTCGCTGGCGCCGGGCAGGCGGAAGAACTTCTCGAAGATGCGCTCGCGGTGGGCCGGCGCCACGCCGGGGCCGTGGTCGCAGACGCGGATCTCGGCCATGGCGTCCTGGCGCGCCAGCTCCAGCGTGATGGCGCCCTGGCTGTAGCGGCGCGCGTTCTCCAGCAGGTTGCGCACGGCACGGCGCAGCAGCTTGGAGATGCCGGGCACTTCCAACGCGTCGGTGGACTGCAGGTCCAGGTCGGCATCCACGCGCGCGCATTCCTCGGCGGCCAGGCCGATCAGGTCCACGGGCTCGATCGTGCCCACGTCACCCTCATAGGTCTCCAGCCGGCTGGCCAGCAGGATCTCGTCCACCAGCTGGTCCAACTCGCTGATGTTGCGCTGGATCTCGGCGCGCGCGCGGGCGCTGGCGGGGTCGTCGCCCATGAATTCCAGGCCCATGCGGATGCGCGTCAGCGGCGAGCGCAGCTCGTGCGAGGCATTGGCCAGCAGCGATTTGTGCGAGGTCACCAGGGTCTCGATGCGCGCGGCGGCGGCGTTGAACTGGTGGGCCAGGTCGGCCACCTCGTCGCTGCCGTGCTCGGGCACGCGCACCGACAGGTCGCCCTCGCCAAAGCGCTTGACGCCGCGCTGCAGGTTCTCCAGCCGCTTGAGCAGGCGGCGGATGATGGGGAACACGCCCACGGCCACGGCCACGCCCACCAGTCCCAGCAGCCACAGAAAGCCGAAGGGCGGGCGCAGCCAGAAGGCGGCGGCGCCGTCGTGCGGCGGGCGGTCGCCGCGCGGCGGGCGCGGCGCCATGTGCAGCATGTAGGTCTGGCCGTCCGTGCCTTCGATCTCGAAGCGCAGGCCCTCCTCGGGCGGGCCGGGCAGGCGCCGCGCACGGCCCTGGGCGATCACGTTGCCCTGGCCGTCGCGCATGGCCACGTCGCGCGAGGGCGGCGAGCTGGCGCTTTGCACGTTCTGCGCGTTCTGCTCGGCCGCGATCTGCCAGGCCCAGGCCACCGTCAGCGTGAGCACGGCCACGCCGCCCACCACGGCCAGCCAGATGCGCAGGTACAGGCGCTGGGAGAAGAGGGACAGCAGCTTCATTCGCTTGGCTAGTCTTGTTGTTTGGCGAAGACGTAGCCCACGCCGCGCACCGTCAGGATGCGCTTGGGCGCCTTGGGGTCGGCCTCGATGGCGGCGCGGATGCGGCCCATGTGCACGTCGATGGAGCGGTCGAAGGCCTCCAGCTCGCGGCCGCGCACGGCCTCCATGATCTGGTCGCGCGTGAGCACGCGGCCCGCGCGCTCGGCCAGCGTGACCAGCAGGTCGAACTGGTAGGAGGTCAGCTCGCAGGGCTGGCCCGCCACGGTGACGCTGCGTGCGTCGCGGTCGATCTCCAGGCTGCCGAAGCGCAGCGCCGTGGCCGGCTGGCCTGCGGCCGAGCCCTCGCCGCCGCCGCCGCGCCGGCGCAGGATGGCGCGGATGCGCGCCAGCAGCTCGCGCGGCTCGAAGGGCTTGGGCAGGTAGTCGTCGGCGCCGATCTCCAGGCCGATGATGCGGTCCATGGGGTCGCCCTTGGCCGTGAGCATCAGCACCGGCACCTGCGCTGCGGCGCCTGGCAGGGCGCGGATGCGCCGGCAGACCTCCAGGCCGTCCATGTCGGGCAGCATGAGGTCGAGGATGACGAGGTCGGGCAGGTCGGCGCCGGCCACGCCGTCGGCGGGCTGCAGCTGCTCCAGGCCGCTGCGGGCGTCGCCCATGTGCGTGACCTGCAGGCCGTTGTTGCCCAGGTAGTCACCCACCATCTGCGCGAGGCGGGTGTCGTCTTCGATCATCAGAAGATGGTGCGTACTCATGGAGGGCAGTGTATTCATGCTGGGGCCTGGCGTCGTGTTGCGACGATGCTCGCAGCGCCCCGTCAGCCGTGCTTGTCGCTTGCGTAAAGTTCGGTAAAACAGCGCAGCCTGCGGCCAGCCGCTCAACTGCCGCGTTGCGTGGGCCGCACCGCATGCACGCGCGAGGCCAGCGCGATCAGCACCAGCACGGGCAGGCCCAGCAGGGCCGTGGCCTGGAAGAAGCTCACGTAGCCATGCGCATCGACAAAGGCGCCCGAGAAGCCGGCCAGCCACTTGGGCGCCAGCAGCATCATGGAGCTGAACAGCGCGTACTGCGTGGCCGAGTACTGCACATTGGTCAGCCCCGACAGGTAGGCGATGAAGGCCGCCGAGGCGATGCCGCCGGCCAGGTTGTCCGCGCTCACCACCCAGACCAGCGCATTCACGTCATGGCCGCGCGTGGCCAGCCAGGCGAACAGCAGGTTGGTGGCGGCCGACAGCGCGGCGCCCAGCATCAGCACGCGCATCACGCCCCAGCGCATGGCCAGCGCCCCGCCCAGGAAGGCGCCCGCCAGCGTCATGATCACGCCGTACACCTTGGTCACGGCGGCCACTTCGTCCTTGGTGAAGCCCATGTCCACGTAGAAGGGGTTGGCCATGATGCCCATGACCACGTCGCTGATGCGGTAGATGGCGATCAGGCCCAGCACCAGCAGCGCCTGCCAGCGGTAGCGGCCCAGGAAGTCGGCAAAGGGCTCGACCAGCGCGCCACGCAGCCACTCGGCCGCATTGCGGGCAGGCGCCAGCGGGCGGGGCACCGGTTCCGGCGAGAGCAGCACGGTCAGCATGCCCACGGCCATGGAGGCGGCCATGGCCAGGTAGGCCACCTGCCAGGCGCCGCTCTGGTAGCCCGCCGTGCCCGCCACCTCGGCGCGGGCGGCCAGCCACAGCACGCCGGCGCCGGCCCAGATCATGGCCAGCCGGTAGCCGGTCTGGTAGGTGGCGGCCAGCGCGGCCTGGCGCTCGGTGTCGGCCGATTCGATGCGGTAGGCATCCAGCGCAATGTCCTGCGTGGCCGAGCCGAAGGCCACGGCCAGCGCGCACCACACCAGCGGCGTGAGCGAGACGCGCGGATCATTGAACGCCATGCCGCACAGCCCGGCGACGATGAGCATCTGCGCGAACAGCAGCCAGCCGCGCCGCCGCCCCAGCCAGCGCGTGAGCAGCGGCAGCGGCATGCGGTCCACCAGCGGCGACCAGACCCACTTGAAGGCATAGGCCAGGCCCACCCAACTCAGGTAGCCGATGGTGGTGCGGTCCACGCCGGCCTCGCGCAGCCAGAACGACAGCGTGCCCAGCACCAGCAGCAGCGGCAGGCCTGCCGAAAAACCCAGGGCCAGCATGCGCAGGCTGGCCGGCTCGGCATAGACGCGCAGGGTCTGGGCCCAACTGCGGCGGGGCGCTTCAGTGGAGGTGGAAGGGGCGGAGGAGGTGGTGGTGGACGGCTCGGTCATGTTGGGCTGCGGCAGGCTGCGGCCATTATCGGGCCCATGGTGGCGCGGACTGGCGCGCGCTACCATCGCGGGCACAGGATGCCGCCATGGCCTACACCCTCTCTTCCCTCCACAGCGATGCCGCCGCGCAAGACGGCGCGGCCGATGCCACCGATACCGCCTTCGCGCCGCACAGCTCGGTGCGCAGCTACAGCGGCGAGCACCAGGCCCATGCCCACGGCCATGCGCAAATCCTCTATGCCCTGCAGGGCCGCATGGAGCTGGAGGTGGGCGGGCGCAGCGCCTTTGTGGACGCCGTCAGCGGCATGCTCATCCCCGCCGGCGTGGACCACGGCTACCTGGCGGCGCCGCGCTCGCGCGTGTTCGTCATCGATGCGCCCAGCGGCCCAGGGCTGGACCGAATGCGGCGCTTTTCCGTGCCGCCCGCCCTGCGCGGCCGGGAGTCGGAAGGCCCGGCCACAGAGCAGTTGGCCCAGGTGCTGCAGGCGCCCGGCCTGCTGGCGCGTCGGGGGCTGGACCTGCAGCAACTGACCACGAGCGTACAGGCCGCATTGCACGAGGACTGGCCCACGGCCCGGCTGGCCGCCCTGTGCCATATGAGCGCCCAGCGCTTTCACGCACGCTTCGTGGAGCTGGCGGGCCAGCCGCCCCAGGCCTGGCTGCGCGGCCTGCGCCTGGATGCGGCCGAGCGCGGGCTGGCGCGGGGCCTGCCCCTGGAGGCCACGGCGCTGCGCTGCGGCTATGCCTCGGCCAGCGCGCTGGCCTATGCGCTGCGGCGCGACCGGGGCGTGACGGCGCGGCAGCTGCGCGGCTAGCCCGTTCACAGTCTTCCGGACTACGAGCGTTTCTCGACAAATGCCCGGCCGCGCCAGGCGCAACATGGCGCCATGGTTCGCAACTCTTCCGCTTCTTCCTCCGCCGTCGGCATCGCCTTCGTTTCGGTGGCTGCCGTGCTCTGGGGCACGACGGGCACGGCGCAAAGCCTGGGCGCAGGCGGGCTGTCGCCGTTCTGGGTGGGCGCCGCGCAGTTGGCGGTTTCCAGCCTGTTTCTGGGCGTGCTGCTGGCGGTCTCCCATTGGAGGCTGCGCGGGCGGGCCGGGCAGGGCGTGGCGCCCGTCCAGCCGCTGCTGCCCAACCCGGTGCACCTGGGCCTGCGCCCGGCCTGGTTCCTGCTGGCATCCATGGGAATCGGCGGCTACAGCATCTTTTTCTACGAGGGCGTGACGCTCACGGGCGTGGCCGTGGGCACGGCCGTGGCCATTGGCAGCGGCCCCATCTGGGCCGGGCTGATGCAGGCGCTGGTGCTGCGCGCGCCCCTGTCGGCCCTGTGGTGGGCCGGCACGCTGGTGAGCGTGGCGGGAGGCGCGGCCATGGTGATGGCCCGGGGCGGCGCCACGCTGTCCTGGAGCGGCCTGGCCCTGTGCCTGCTGGCGGGGCTGTCGTACGCGGGCTATGCGCTGATCAACAAGCGCCTGGTCACCCACATGTCGCCGCGCGTGGTGAATTTCTATGTCTTCACCGGGGCGGCCTGCATGGCGGTGCCGATTGCGCTGGTGCAAAGCGGCCTGCCGCAGTGGAGCCTGGCGGCCGTGCTGGTGGTGGTCTACCTGGGCGTGGTGGTGTCGGGCCTGGCGCACATGCTGTTTTCCATCGGGCTGCGCAGCATCTCGGGCCCCACGGGCGTGACGCTGAGCCTGATCGAGCCCGTGGCGGCCTTCGTGCTGGCGGTGTGGGTCGTGGGCGAGCGGCAGCCGCTGCAATCGTGGCTGGGGCTGCTGGCCGTGCTGGCGGGGCTGATGCTGGTGATCGGCGCCGAGATGCGCTCGCAGCGGGCCGTGATGGCCGCGCAGATGGCGTGACTCTTTGTAGGCCGGCGCCGCTCTTCACGATGCGCTGTTCTCCGCATGTTTCAGGCATGCATGGCCGCTAGACTTGGCGGCATGCAGCAGCCAACCCATCTCTCCTCCGAGCCCTGTGCCCCGTCCGCCTGGGGCTGTGCCTGCGCGCCCTGGCGCGCGCGTCGCGGTTTCTTGCTGGCCGGCAGCGCGGCGGCCATGGGCCTGGCCACGGCGCCGGTGGCGGCCCAGGTGCAGGTGGGCGGTGCCTCGGGCCTGCGCAAGCTGGTGCCGGCCGAGACGCTGGAAGGCGCCGCCACCGACCAGTACCAGCAACTGCTGGCCAAGGCCCGCGCCCAGGGCGCACTGGCTGGCGACAGCAACCCTCAGCTGCAGCGGCTGCGCGCCATTGCCCGGCGGCTGATCCCCTACACCGCCCAATGGAACCCGCGCGCCAATGCCTGGCGCTGGGAGGTGAATCTGATCGGCAGCAAGGAGATCAATGCCTTTTGCATGCCGGGCGGCAAGATCGCCTTCTACACCGGCATCATCGACCAGCTGCAGCTGACCGACGACGAGATCGCCATGATCATGGGCCACGAAATGGCCCATGCGCTGCGCGAGCACTCGCGCGAGCAGCTGGCCAAGAACCAGGCCACCAGCATCGGCATCTCGCTGGGCGCCCAATTGCTGGGCCTGGGCGACCTGGGCAATGCGGCGGCCCGCCTGGGCGGCCAGTTGCTGTCGCTGAAATTCAGCCGGGGCGATGAGAGCGAGGCCGACCTCGTGGGCCTGGAGCTGGCCGCGCGCGCCGGCTACAACCCCCAGGCCTCGGTCTCGCTGTGGCGCAAGATGGGCCAGGCCACGGGCGACCGCGGCGGCCTGGAATTCCTGTCCACCCACCCCGCAGGCCCCGAGCGCATCCGCGAGCTGGAGCGCAACATCCCGCGCGTGGAAGGCCTCTACGAGGCCGCACGGCGCGGGTAGGCAGCCGCCCTCAGGCGGCGGCTTTTTGCTTTGGTTGGTAGCCCATCACGGCTTTCACTTCAAGGTATTCCTTGAAGCCGTGCTCGCCCCATTCCCGGCCCGTGCCCGACTGCTTGTAGCCACCGAACGGCGCGCCGAAGTCCGGCCCCGCGCCGTTGAGGTGGACCATGCCGGTGCGCAGGCGCGAGGCCACACGGCGTGCGCGCTCCAGGCTGCCTGACTGCACATAGCCCGACAGGCCGTAGGGCGTGTCGTTGGCCTGGGCGATGGCCTCCTCCTCCGTGTCGTAGGGCAGGATGACCAGCACGGGGCCGAAGATCTCCTCGCGCGCAATGGTCATGTCGTTGCGCACGTCGGCAAACACCGTGGGCCGCACGAAGTAGCCGCGCGCAAGGCCCTCGGGGCGGCCCGTGCCGCCGGCCACCAGGGTGGCGCCTTCGGCGATGCCGGCCTCGATCAGGCCCTGGATCTTGCGGAACTGCGCCTCGCTGACCACGGGGCCCATGTGCATGGCGCCGGTGTCGGCCAGTGCATCGCCCACCTTCATGCCCTCGGCAGCGGCCTTGGCCGCGGCCACGGCGCGCGCATGCAGGGCGCGCGGCACGAACATGCGCGTGGGCGCGTTGCAGCTCTGGCCGGAGTTGGTGAAGCAGGCGTTCACGCCCTGGGTCACGGCCTTTTCGATGTCGGCATCGTCCAGCACGATGTTGGCCGACTTGCCGCCCAGTTCCTGCGTCACGCGCTTGACGGTATCGGCCGAGGCCTTGGCCACGGCAATGCCCGCGCGGGTGGAGCCGGTGAAGGTCATCATGTCGATGCCGGGGTGCACGGACATGGCCTCGCCCACCGAGGGGCCGTCGCCGTTGACCAGGTTGAACACGCCGGCCGGCACGCCCGCTTCGTGCAGGATCTCGGCCACCAGGATGGCGTTCAGCGGCGCGATCTCCGAGGGCTTGAGCACCATGGTGCAGCCCGCCGCCAGGGCCGGTGCCACCTTGCACATGATCTGGTTGATGGGCCAGTTCCAGGGCGTGATCATGCCCACCACGCCCACGGGCTCATGCACGATGCCGGTGGTGCCGCGCACGCTCTCGAACTCGAAGTCCCTGAGCACCTGCAGGGTCTGCTTCAGGTGCCCCGCGCCCACCGTGGCCTGGGCCGCGCGCGACAGCCACAGCGGTGCGCCCATCTCCAGCGAGATGGTCTGCGCCACCTCGTCGATGCGGCGCATGTAGACTGCCAGCACCTTGTCCAGCAGGGCCAGCCGCTCGTCGCGCGTGGTCTGCGAGAAGCCGTCGAACGCGCGGCGTGCGGCGGCCACGGCTGCATCGACATCGGCGGCCGAGCCCATGCTGATGCGGGCCGCCACCTCCTCGGTGGACGGATTGATCACATCCAGCGTGCGCGGCACGGCCGGGGGAACCCATTGGCCGTCGATATAGAACTGCAGGTGCTCTTGCGTGCTCATGAAGCTGTCTCCGTGTCTCGTTGTCATTGGGTGGAAGGGGTATCGAAGGTGACGCGCTGGTTCACGCGGTAGTGGGGCCAGTAGTCGGCCACAGCATAGTGCTGCGTGCTGCGGTTGTCCCAGATGGCGATGCCGCCCGCGTCCCATTGATGATGCACCATGAACTCCGGCTTCTTCAGCCAGTCCAGCAGGAAGGCGAGCACGCCGCGCGCCTCGTGCCGGTCCACGCCCGTGATGTGGCGCGTGAAATCGGCATTGACGAAGATGCACTTGCGGCCTGAATCGGGGTTGGTGCGCACCACGGGATGCGTCACGGGCTTGAACTGGCGCAGCGCCTCGAACAGCGCCTCCTCGCCCTTGCGGCCCAGGTATTCCCGGAAGCCCGATTCCTCCCAGGTATGGACCGCCTGCAGGCCTTCCAGGTACTGCTGCATGCCGGGCGAGAGCCAGTCATAGGCCTTGCTGGTGCTGGTCCAGCAGGTGTTGCCGCCGGCCGGCGGCGTGGTCACGATCTGGATCACGGTGCCCAGCGGCGGCTGCTGCTTCCAGCTGATGTCGGTGTGCCAGTTGTCTATGGCGGGCGGGCGGTCCTTGTCGGAGATGATCATCTCCACGTCGGGCATGCCGCTCTTGCGCTCGAAGTACGAGCCCTTGGACAGCGGGCCGAACACCTGCGCCAGCGCCACATGCTGCTCGGCCGTGATGGCCTGGGGCCGGAAGAAGATGACCTCGAAGTCGTACAGGGCCTGTCGCAGTTCTGCCTGCACCTCGGAGGACAGGGGCCGGGTCAGGTCCACGCCCTCGATCCAGGCTGCGAAGTTGGGCATGCGCGGCACGGGGCGGATGTGGTGGTAGCGGGCGTCGATGTCGATCAGCTGCATGGGGGCGGCATTGGCCATGGGGTACTCCTTGAAGGAACGGATGGAAGGGGAGGAAGGTGGAGAGAGAGGGCTGGCGGGCTCACTGCCAGTGCAGCAGCCGCCTCTCGGCCCAGGACATGAAGCGCACCATGCCCACGCCCAGCAGGGCCAGCACCAGCAGCAGCGCCATGACGCCATTGATGTCGAAGGTGGAGCCCAGGTAGGCCAGGGTCTGGCCCAGGCCCTTTTCGCTGGCGATGATCTCGGTGCCCACCACGCCCAGCAGGGCATAGATCAATCCCAGGCGCAGGCCCGAGAAGATCACCGGGACGGCGCCGGGCAGCGTGACCTCGAAGAAGGTGGTGGCGGCGCTGGCGCCCAGGGTGCGGCACAGCGTCACATGGTCCTGGCTGACGCCCCGCATGCCTGCCACCGTGGCCGACAGCACGATGAAGAAGGTCAGCGAGCAGCCCACGGCGATCTTGCTGCCCAGCCCCAGCCCGAACCACAGGATGAACAGCGGCGCCAGCGCGATGCGCGGCATCACGTTCAGCGCGTTGAAGTAGGGCTCTGCAAAGCGCTCGATGGCCGGCCAGCGCACGAAGGCCAGCCCCGTGGCGAAGGCGGCCACGCTGCCCAGCACGAAGGAGCAGGCCACGGCCGCCAGCGTCCAGCCCAGGTCGGACCAGAACCGAGCCGTGCCCGCATGGTTCCAGAGATAGGCGGCCACGCCGCTGGGCTGGCCGAAGAAGGTGGGGTCCAGCCAGCGGCGCGCGGCGGCCCATTCGGCCAGTCCCAGCACGAGACAGATGAACAGCGCATGCAGCGCCAGCCATTGCAGACGGTCAGCCTTCATGGTGCACCCATCCCGATTCAAGCTGCGACCACAGGGCCGCATAGAGTTCATGGAAGCGCGGCGACTTCTGCAGGTCGCGGATGGAGCGCGGGCGCGGCAGGTCTATGGGCAGGTCGGCGATGATGCGGCCCGGGCGCGAGGACATCACCACCACGCGGTCGGAGACCGCCACGGCCTCGGCCAGGTCGTGGGTCACGAACAGCACGCTGTGGCGGTGCTGCTGGCACAGGCGCAGCAGCAGGTCCTGCAGCTGCAGCTTGGTCTGCGCGTCCAGGGCGCCGAAGGGCTCGTCCATCAGCAGCAGCTGCGCGTCCAGCGCAAAGGTGCGCGCCAGCGCCGTGCGCTGGCGCATTCCGTGGGACAAGGCCTTGGGCAGGGCCTGCGCATGGTCGGCCAGGCCCACCTCCTGCAGCATGCGCAGTGCGCGCTCCGTGCTGTCGGCCGTGCCGACGCCGCGCACGCGCGCGCCGAAGGCGGCGTTCTCCAGCGCCGTGCACCAGGGCAGCAGGCTGTCGCGCGCCAGCATGTAGCCCACGCGGGAACTGCCCAGGCGCGGTGCCTCGCCCAGCACGCGCAGCGTGCCGGCGCCGGTGTGGGCCACCAGGCCCGCGCAGAGGTTGAGCAGACTGGTCTTGCCGCAGCCGCTGGGCCCGACCAGCGAGACGAATTCGCCCTCGGCCACCTGCAGCGCAATGTTGTCCAGCACCTGCGTGCGGCCGTCGAAGCTCAGCTGCAAGCCGTCGGCGGCAATGGCCTGCGGGGGCGGCAGCTGCGATCCATTGGAAGTCATGGCGCGCTCCCCCTTCACTTCGCCAGCAGGGGCGCGGTGTCGATCAGCTTGTCGATCTGTCCCGTGCGCTGCAGGTAGCGCGCGGCATGCTGCAGGGCCTTGGGGTCCACCGCAAACTGCATGGAAGGAATGGCGTTGCGCAGCGCCACTTCCAGGATCCGGTCGCCGCCTGGCGTGTTGATCCTGAAGCTGTCCTGCGCGACTTTGAGCAATGCATCGAAATGGGCCGGTTCGCGGGCATAGTCGGCCGCCTCGTTCATGGCGCGGCGCAAGCCCTCCACGGCCTGGGCGTTCTTGCGCAGGAAGTCGGCGCGCACCACCTGCAGCACGCCGGCGCCGTTGGTGTCCACCACATCGGCCGGACCCTGGCCCCTGCGCGGATCGACGACGATGCGGCAGGCCTGGCTGACCTCGCAAAAGCCATCCATGGGCGAGAACAGCATCAGGCCATCGACCTGTTTTTGCGCAATCGCCGGAAAGGCGGTGTTGGGCGAGCCCACGGCGACGATGGTGACGTCGTCCGCCTTCATGCCGGCACCCTGCAGCAGGCTCACGAGCTGGAATTCGGCCGCGCTGCCACGCGCCGTCACGCCGATGCGCCGGCCCTTGAAGTCCTGCATCACGGCGGGATAGCCCTGGCCGGCATGCGGGGTGGGCAGGGCCGACGAGGCCATGAGGAAGAACGTCGGCGCGCTCGCGCCGCTGCCGATCACCTTGAGGTCGGCGCCCTTGTTGACCGCCTGGAGCAGCACCTCGGGCGGCGTAAACGCCACTTCGAGGTCACCGGCCAGCAAGGTCTGCAGCGCCAGCGGCGCCTGCGGGATGGGGCGCAGTTCGCAGCGTATGCCGTGCTTCTCGCACAGTCCCCGTGCGTTGGCCACGCGCACCAGGAAGTTGCCGATGCCGGGGTAGTCCTGGATACGCAGCGTGGGAGTCTGTGCCAGGGCTGCCTGGGTCGAGAGCAGGGCGAACACGAAGGCGGATACCAGGGCGAGCGTGGTGCGGATCATGGGGCGGGCTCCATACGTGTGGGTATGGGGCCGATTACAAGGACGGTGCTATGCGCCAATTGCCGCGAAAGGGACAATGATCGGGTGAACACCAAGCTCGGTTCCCCCAACACCTCTTTGGCGCAGGCGCGCAGCGAGCGCTATCGCGTGGACCTGCTGGCCGAATTGCCGGCCGCATCTGCACGCGGGCTGCGGGCCATAGGGTCCAGGCGCCGCTACCGCGATGGACAGTTCGTGCAAAAGCGCGGCGATGCGGCCGACCATGCGCTGGTGCTGCTGTCAGGGCGCTTTCGTGTCGTGGCCTTCACCGTGGGCGGCACCGAGCGCATGACGCGCTGGCTGGAGGCCGGGGAGATCACCGGCATCAGCTCGGTGCTGGGCAATGCGCCCGTGCCCGTGGACCTGGTGGCCGATGGAGATGTCGAGGTGCTGGTCCTGCCGCGCCAGCCGCTGCTGGACTTCCTGGAGCGCGATGCACCCGCATGCCTGGCTGTGGCGCGCCTGCTGAGCCTGCGCGTGAACGGGCTGCTGGACACCATCTTCATCAGTTCGGAGGACACGCTGCATGCCCGGGTCTGGGCCACCTTGCAGGTGCTGGCGGCAGAGAACGGCCAGCCCCTGCCCGGCGGCCGCACCCTGCTGCGCATATCGCAGGGAGATCTGTCGCATGTGGTGGGCGCCTCGCGCCAGCGCGTGAACGAGGAGCTGCGCAAGCTGCAGGCGGGCGGCAGCGTGCGTCTGGGCTATCGGTGGATCGAGGTGCTGGGCTGAGACAGCTGCAGGCTCAAGTCCCGCCCACGTAGGGGTTGCTCTTGCGCTCGCGGCCGAAGCTGCTTTCGGGGCCGTGGCCCGGGATGAACACGGTCTGGTCGCCCATGGGCCACAGGCGCTGGACGATGCTGTCGATCAGCTGCTGGTGGTTGCCCTGGGGAAAGTCGGTGCGGCCGATGCTGCCCGCGAACAGCACGTCGCCCACGAAGGCGCGGTCGATCTGCGGCGCATGGAACACCACGTGGCCGGGCGTATGGCCGGGGCAGTGGCGCACCTGCAGCGTTTCCTGGCCGATGCTCACCGTGTCGCCATCGTGCAGCCAGCGCGTGGGCGTGAAGGGGTCCGAATGCGGGAAGCCGAACATGGCGCCCTGCTGGGGCAGGGCATCGATCCAGAACTGGTCTCCGGGATGGGGGCCGATGATGGGCAGCTGCTGTGCATCGGCCAGCTCGCGCGTGCCGCCCGCGTGGTCTATGTGGGCGTGCGTGAGCCAGATGGCCTTGAGCGCCAGGCCCAGGCGATCTATCTCCCAGCCGATCTGCTCCAGGTCGCCGCCCGGGTCGATGACGGCGGCTTCCATGGTCTGGTCGCACCAGACCAGCGAGCAGTTCTGCTGGAAGGCGGTGACGGGGATGGTGTGGTACTGGAGCATGGGCGGCGTGGGTGCTTCTGGCGAAAGCGCCCATTATTCCCGCTCCTTCCCCTGATGGCAGCGCAGGGCCGCCTCCGCTTGCGCCGTCAGGTGGTCGGCTGCCCGCATTGCCCGCAGAACCGCGCGCCGGCCGGATGGCTGGCGTTGCAGCTCCTGCAGGCCTGCGGCAGCACCGCGCCGCCGCACTGCGGGCAAAAGCGCGAGCTGGAGGCAATCGATGCATGGCAGCCGGGGCAGACCGCCGCCACGGCCGCAGGCGGGTATGCGCCGCCGGCGTGATGCCCGCCGATATGGACGCCGATATTGCCGCCGTGATGGCCGCCGCGCGCGTGTTGTCCGAACAGTCTTTGCAAGAGTCCCATGGTGCCTTCCTTCGCACTGAGCGGCTGCGCCGCTGCAGTCGCTCAAAGGTGCATTGGGACACGGCAGCGGTGCGCCGGGTCGTGGATGGCGATCATTTAATGTGGCTGTCATTTCGCGGCAATCCGGCGTCTTGTGACGGACAGGCGACATCCTCGCGGGCAGACCCCGTGGCTGCCGCCACGCGGCCGTGATACAAGCTAGCCGTGCCGCCAAGCCAGCCTGCCGTCATGCAGGCGCGCAAGGATTTTTTCGAGGATGGGCCGGGCCGCCGCCTGCGCAATGCAGCGCAGGGCGGGTACCGGCATCACGCGAGGGAGAACCGGTATGTTGATTGGCGTGCCTGCCGAGACCATGGCAGGAGAAACCCGGGTGGCCGCGACCCCCGAGACCGTCAAGAAGCTGCGTGCGCAAGGCCATGTGCTGCGCGTGCAGTCGGGAGCGGGAGTGGCGGCCAGCGTGCCCGATGCCTTGTTCGAGGCAGCGGGCGCCGAGATCGTCGATGCGGCAGGCGCCCTGGGCGCCGATCTTGTGCTCAAGGTGCGCATTCCTTCGGAGGATGAGCTGCCCCTGGTCCGCAAGGGCGCAACGCTGGTCGGCATGCTGGACCCCTTCCAGCCCGCAGGCCTGCAGCGCCTGGCCGATGCGGGCATCACGGCCTATGCGCTGGAGGCGGCTCCGCGCACCACGCGTGCGCAGAGCATGGACGTGCTGTCCAGCCAGGCCAACATCGCCGGCTACAAGGCCGTGATGATTGCGGCCAACCAGTACCAGCGCTTCTTTCCCATGCTGATGACGGCGGCCGGCACGGTGAAGGCCGCGCGCGTCGTGGTGCTGGGCGTGGGCGTGGCCGGCCTGCAGGCCATTGCCACGGCCAAGCGCCTGGGCGCCGTGATCGAGGCCAGCGATGTGCGGCCCAGCGTGCGTGAGCAGGTCGAATCCCTGGGCGGCAAGTTCATCGACGTGCCCTACGAGACCGCCGAGGAGAAGGAGGCCGCCGAAGGCGTGGGCGGCTACGCCCGCCCCATGCCGCAAAGCTGGCTGGACCGGCAAAAGGCCGAGGTGGCCAAGCGCGTGGCCCAGGCCGACGTGGTCATCACCACGGCGCTGATCCCGGGCCGGCCCGCTCCCGTGCTGGTCACGGCCGAGATGGTGCAGGCCATGAAGCCCGGCGCTGTCATCGTGGACCTGGCGGCCGAGCGCGGCGGCAACTGCCCGCTGACCCAGGCCGGCATGACCGTGGTCACGCATGGCGTGACCATCGTGGGCCTGACCAACCTGCCCGCCATGGTGGCGGCCGATGCCTCGGCCCTGTATGCACGCAATGTGCTCGATTTTCTCAAGCTCATCATCAACAAGGATGGCGCCCTGCATGTGGACATGGAGGACGACATCGTGGCCGCGTGCCTGATGGCCCATGAAGGCCAGCTGCGGAGGAAATGACATGGAAGCCGTATCCCCCACCATCATCCATCTCATCATCTTCGTGCTGGCCATCTACGTGGGCTACCACGTGGTCTGGACCGTCACGCCCGCGCTGCACACGCCGCTGATGGCGGTGACCAATGCCATCTCGGCCATCGTCATCGTCGGCGCCATGCTGGCGGCGGCGCTCACGGAAACGGGCCTGGGCAAGACCATGGGCGTGCTGGCCGTGGCGCTGGCCGCGGTCAACGTGTTCGGCGGCTTCCTGGTCACGCGGCGCATGCTGGAGATGTTCCGCAAGAAAGAGCGCAAGAGCGCTCCGGCCAAGGACGGCAAGGATGCCAAGGCGGAGGGCCAGTCATGAGCATGAACCTCGTCACGTTGCTCTACCTGGTGGCCAGCGTCTGCTTCATCCAGGCGCTCAAGGGGCTGTCGCATCCCACCACGTCCATACGGGGCAACCTGTTCGGCATGGCCGGCATGGTGATCGCCGTGCTGACCACGGCGGCGCTCATCGTGCAGCTGGCCGGCGGCAATGCATTGGGGCTGGGCTGGGTGCTGCTGGGCCTGCTGGTCGGCGGCACGGCCGGTGCCGTCATGGCCCAGCGCGTGGAGATGACCAAGATGCCCGAGCTGGTGGCCTTCATGCACAGCATGATCGGCCTGGCGGCGGTGTTCATCGCCGTGGCCGCCGTGGCCGAGCCCTGGGCCTTTGCCATCACGGCCAAGGGCGGCGCCATCCCGGGCGGCAACCGCGTGGAGCTGGCGCTGGGCGCCTTCATCGGCGCCGTGACCTTCACGGGCTCGGTGATCGCCTTCGGCAAGCTCAGCGGCAAGTACAAGTTCCGCCTGTTCCAGGGCGCGCCCGTGCAGTTCAAGGGCCAGCATGCACTCAACGCCGTGCTGGGGCTGGCAGCAGCCTTCTTCGTCTTCGGCTTCTGGCACAGCCAAAGCTGGATGGACATCGTGCTGGTCATCGCCCTGGGACTGCTGCTGGGCGTGCTGCTGATCATTCCCATCGGCGGCGCGGACATGCCGGTGGTCGTGTCCATGCTCAACAGCTACTCGGGCTGGGCGGCGGCGGGCATCGGCTTCTCGCTGAACAACAGCATGCTGATCATTGCGGGTTCGCTGGTGGGCAGCTCGGGCGCCATCCTGAGCTACATCATGTGCAAGGCCATGAACCGCTCGTTCTTCAGCGTGATCCTGGGCGGCTTCGGCGGCGAGGCCACCAGCGCGGCCGCAGGCTCCCAGCAGCAGCGCAACGTCAAGAGCGGCAGCGCCGACGATGCGGCCTTCGTCCTGGGCAATGCCGAGACCGTGGTCATCGTGCCCGGCTACGGCCTGGCCGTGGCGCGTGCCCAGCACGCGGTCAAGGAGCTGGCCGACAAGCTCACCGAACGGGGCGTGACCGTGAAGTACGCCATCCACCCGGTGGCCGGCCGCATGCCCGGCCACATGAACGTACTGCTGGCCGAGGCCGAGGTGCCCTACGACCAGGTCTTCGAGATGGAGGACATCAACAGCGAGTTCGGCCAGGCCGACGTGGCCATCATCCTGGGCGCCAACGACGTGGTGAACCCCGCCGCACACGTCAAGGGCAGCCCCATCTACGGCATGCCCATCCTGGAGGCCTACAAGGCCAAGACGGTGATCGTGAACAAGCGCTCCATGGCGGCCGGCTATGCGGGCCTGGACAACGAGCTGTTCTACATGGACAAGACCATGATGGTCTTCGGCGACGCCAAGAAGGTGGTGGAGGACATGGGCAAGGCGCTGGAGTGAGGCGTGCGCCCGGGCTGAAGTCCGAGGAGGGCAGGGCCCAAGCCCTGGCCTCCTTGAAAACGATCTTGGGTCAGCCCCCGGACCGGGTCAGCAATTCGTCCAGCGCATCGGCGATGGCTTGGCCTTCATGCTCCAGTGAGGCCACCACTTCACCCAATTGATCCAGGGCGACTGAAGCCATGTCCTGGGCATGCAGGACGACCGGCACGCCTTCAATGACAAACACGGGATTCATCCTCGCACCCACGGTTGGAGTGCCGCGCGGCAGCAGAGCTCGTCTGCGAACGAACCCACCGAGATGTTGACCGCGTTCCAGTCGCTGGCGCAGGCGTCGGCAAGCCGTTGGCGCTCACGCTGTGCGCCCTCCTGCCTGGCAACGTATTCGGCCAGCAGGGATTCCATGGTGGCCGAGAGATTGTCGGTATAGGCCTTGGCCTGCGTCACCAGATCTGCATTGATCGTGAGATGGATTGGCCGCTTGGCGCTGGAGACAGCAATGGATTTCATCTCGGAACCCTCAGATAAAGATCATGCGCACAGTGTCTGTATGAGAGCGCGACGAGTCAAACCGCCGCGACCCAAGGCCCTGCTTGAACGTCTCACAGCTTCATGTCGTAGCCGATGGTCACCGGCGCATGGTCCGAGAACTTCACATCCTTGTAGATGTTCTCGGTGCGGGCCAGCGCGGCGGTAGCGGGGGTGGCCAGGTGGTAGTCCAGGCGCCATCCCACATTGTTGGCGTAGGCCTGGCCGCGGTTGCTCCACCATGTGTAGCAGGTGTCGGTGGTGTCGGGCTGGAGCAGGCGATAAACGTCCACCAGGCCGCCAGTCGGCTCAGTTTTGTTCAACAATTTTGTCATCCACTCGCGTTCCTCGGGCGTGAAACCGCTGTTTTTCTGGTTGCTGCGCCAGTTCTTGAGGTCGATCTGCTGGTGGGCGATGTTGATGTCGCCGCAGAGGATGAACTCGCGTTCGCCCTTCATGCGCATCAGGTGGGCGTGCATTTCGGCCAGGAAGCGGAACTTGGCCGTCTGGCGCAGTTCGCCGGAGCTGCCGCTGGGAAAGTAGGCGCTGATGATGGACAGCTTGCGCGATGGCGTGTCGAAGCGCGCCTCCACGTAGCGGCCTTCGGCGTCGAATTCGTGCGAGCCGAAGCCGACCACGACGTCGCTGGGCTCGTGGCGGCTGTAGACGCCCACGCCCGAGTAGCCCTTTTTCTCGGCGTAGTGGAAGTGGCCGCGCAGGCCGGCCAGCAGCTCGAAGCGTCCGGTCATGTCTGCGGCCTGGGCCTTGATTTCCTGCACGCAAATACAATCCGGCGCAGTGGCCTCGATCCAGGCTTCGACGCCCTTGGTCGAGGCCGAGCGGATGCCGTTGAGGTTGAGGCTGGTCAATTTGAACAAGGATGAATCCATGGTGGTGAGTAATCTGCAGGCCGATGACGCAGGCCGTCTGGCGCAGGAATTTGTGCAATTCGCCGTTGACGCAGGGGTGCTGCGTTTCGGCGAGTTCAAGACCAAGGCCGGGCGCATGAGCCCGTATTTCTTCAATGCCGGCCTGTTCGATGACGGCGGCAAGATGGGCCGTCTCGCCGAATTCTATGCAAAAGCCATTGCGGCCAGCGGCATCGAGTTCGACATGATCTTCGGCCCGGCCTACAAGGGCATCCCGCTGGCGGCCACCGTGGCGGTGGAGCTGGCCCGCATGGGCATCAACAAGCCCTTTGCGTACAACCGCAAGGAAGCCAAGGACCACGGCGAGGGCGGCACCCTGGTGGGCGCGCCGCTCAAGGGCCGCGTGCTGATCGTGGACGACGTGATGAGCGCCGGCACGGCCGCGCGCGAGTCCATCGCCATCATCCGCGCCGCCGGTGCCACGCCGCATGCCGTGGCCATCGCGCTGGACCGCCAGGAAATGGCCACGGAAAATGGCCAGGACGTGCCCCACAGCGCCGTGCAGTACGTGCGCAACCAGCTGGGCATGCAGGTCTGCACTATTGCAAAACTGGCAGACTTATTGCTTTATCTTGAGATTCAAGGTGGCAGCGCAGGCAGCGGCCACCATGAGCGCGTGCTGGCCTACCGCCAGCGTTATGGAGTCAACGACAAGGGGTAAGCGGTTGATGAAGCGGGCGATGCATGCACGATCCTTGCTGTGTGCCATGGGCTTGGCCACGCTGGGCTGCGCCGTGCTCGCCCAGGATGTGCCCCTGGGGCCGGGCATCTATTCATGCACCGACGCCCGTGGCCGCCGCCTGACGGCCGACCGCCCGATTGCCGAATGCGTGGACCGCGACCAGCGCGTGCTGGGCAACTCCGGCGTGGAGCTGCGCCGCGTGGGCCCCACGCTGACCGACAACGAACGCGCCGAGCTGGACGCCCAGCGCCGCCGCGACCAGGCAGAGCAGCGCCGCATGCGCGAGGAGCGCTCGCGCGACAAGGCGTTGATCACGCGCTACCCCAACCAGGCCGCCCACGATGCCGAGCGTGCCGAGGCCATCTCCCAGGTCGATCAGGTCATCTCCGTGGCGCGCCAGCGCCAGCAGGAACTGCAGACGCGGCGCACGGCCCTGAATGCCGAGATGGAGTTCTACAGGAAAGACCCCGCCAAGGCGCCGGCATCGCTGCGCCGCCAGCTCGACGAGAACACGGCCTCGCAGGAGGAGCAGCAGCGCTTCGTCCAGCAGCAGGACCAGGAAAAGCGCCGCATCCAGGAGCGCTTCGATGCCGAGCTGCAGCAGCTGCGCCAGCTGTGGGCTGCGAGCGCACGCCGCTGAGGCAGGCCCAACGCCGCGCCCGCCGCCGCGTTCTTTCTCCTTCCTGCCCCTCCTTTCCTTCCTCCTTCTCGTTGCACGCTTGCTGAGTCGAATTCGTCCTGCATGCGGCGCCCGCATGCAGGGCTAGGCTTTGCGCATCGAGTCTGCGGGCTGACATCAAGGGAGGCAGCATGACGGTGTGGCGTTGGTTGATGGCCTTGCTGCTGTGGGCAGCCGGGGCCTGGCTGTCCTGGGGCGGCGCCCAGCTCCTGCTGGCCGGCGGCAGCGGCTACTACGTGATCGCCGGCCTGCTGCTGCTGGTGGTGGGGTGGGGCGTGGCGCGCCGTTCGGCCATGGCGCTGTGGCTGTTTGCGCTGTGGCTGCTGGGCACCGCGCTGTGGGCGGTCTGGGAGATAGGGCTGGACTGGTGGCCGCTGGCGGGGCGCCTGGGGCTGCCCTGGTTGATGGGCCTCCTGCTGGTGCTGCCCTGGTCGGTGCGTGCGCTGCGCCATGAGCCCGACATGGGCCAGAACCGGGGCCTGGCACCGGCCCATGCGGCGCTGGCGCTGGTGGTGCTGGGCACGGCCATTCTTGCGGGCCTGTCCTTCGGGCGCCAGCGCGATGCCCATGAAACCCAGGGCCAGTTTGCGGGCGCGGCCGCCGCTGCGTCGGACCTGCCTGCCGACGGCCAAGTCACGGCCGTGCAGAACATGTCCATGGTGGCCTCCGAGGCCGGCGGCCTGCGCAGCCCGCCGGTGCTGCAGGGCGATGCCACCGATGCCGTGCCCGATGGCGAATGGCATGCCTACGGCCGCACCGGAGCGGGCCAGCGCTATTCGCCGCTGCGCCAGATCGGCCCGCACAACGTGCGGCTGCTGCAATTGGCCTGGGAGTTCCGCACGGGCGATGTGCGCGGCAAGCCCGGCGATCCCGAAGAAACCACGTTCGAGGTCACGCCGCTGAAGATCGGCGAGCGCCTGTTCCTGTGCACGCCCCACCAGTCGGTGATTGCGCTCGATGCCACCACGGGCAAGCAGCTGTGGCGGCGCGACCTGCCCATGCCCAAGGGGCTGGCGCTGCAGCACCTGACCTGCCGGGGCCTGTCCTACCAGTCGGCGCAGGCGGCCGCGCAGTTCGATGCGGCGGCAGGGCAGACGCATTCGGCGGTGGCGCCGGCTGCAAGGAAGGCCGGCGCACAGGCGGCACAGGCGGCACAGGCGGTACAGGCTGATCCGGCTTCCTCGGTCTCCCCGGCCCCTTCCTCCGATGATGGCCGCTGTACCGCCAAGCTGTTCATGGCCACGGCCGACGGCAAGGTGGTCGCCCTCAATCCCGCCGACGGCCAGACCTGCGGCAACGTGGCGGGCGGCCAGGGCCAGATCGACCTCTGGCAGGGCATGCCCGAGCGCAAGCCGGGCTCGTACTACTCGACCTCGCCGGTGGTGGTGGCGCGCGACCGCATCATCGTGGGCGGCACGGTGCTGGACAACCATTCCACGCGCGAGCCTTCGGGGGTGATCCGTGCGTTCGACATCCGCTCGGGTGCGCTGCTGTGGGCCTGGGACCCGGGGCGGCCAGCGACCAGCACACCGCTGCCCGAAGGGCAGACCTATGTGCCCAGCTCGCCCAACAGCTGGTCCATCTCCAGCGTGGACGAGACGCTGGGCCTCGTCTTCGTGCCCATGGGCAATGCGCCGCCCGACCAATGGGGCGGCCGGCGCAGCGCCGAGGCCGAGCGGTATTCGTCCTCCGTGGTGGCGCTGGACATCGCCACGGGCGCCGTGCGCTGGGTGTTCCAGACCGTGCACCACGATCTCTGGGACTATGACGTACCCTCGCAGCCCAGCCTGATCGACCTGGAGATCGGCGGCCACAGCGTGCCCGCCCTGGTGCAGCCCACCAAGCAGGGCGAGCTGTTCGTGCTGGACCGGCGCACGGGCCAGCCGCTGCTGCCCGTTACCGAGGTGGCTGCGCCGCAGGGCGCGGCACGCGGCGACCGCACGGCGCCCACGCAGCCGCATTCGCAGCTGAGCTTCAATCCCCCGGCCCTGACCGAACGCGACATGTGGGGTGCCACGCCCTTCGAGCAGGCGTGGTGCCGGCTGGCCTTCCACCGGCTGCGCTACGAGGGGCGCTTCACGCCGCCCTCGGAGCAGGGCTCGCTGATCTATCCGGGCAACTTCGGCGTCTTCAACTGGGGCGGCGTGGCCGTGGATCCGCGCCGGCAGGTGGTGTTTGCCACGCCCACGCGGCTGGCCTTCGTCTCCACCCTGGTGCCGCGTGCGGACGATACCTCGCTGCTGGTGCAGGATGGCGGCCCGCCCAAGGACGGCCTGCCCGCGCTCAACGAAAACTTCGGCGCACCGTTTGCGGTGCGGCTCAAGCCCTTTGTCTCGCCGCTGGGCATTCCCTGCCAGGCGCCGCCCTGGGGCTTTGTGGCGGGTGCCGACCTGCGCACGGGCCAGATCGTCTGGCAGCGCCGCAACGGCACGCCGCGCGACCTGAGCCCGCTGCCGCTGGGGTTTCGCATGGGCGTGCCCGGCATTGGCGGCCCGGTGGTGACCGCTGGCGGCGTGGCCTTCTACTCGGGGGCACTGGACAACTATGTGCGCGCCTATGACGTGGACAGCGGCCGCCAGCTCTGGCAGGACCGCCTGCCTGCTGGCGGCCAGGCCACGCCCATGACCTACCTGGGCACGGACCAGCGCCAGTACCTGGTGGTGGTGGCGGGTGGTCATGGTTCGACCGGCACCAAGGCTGGCGACAGCGTGCGTGCCTATGTGCTGCCCAAGGAGGTGGCGGCGCCCTGAGCGCTCAGCGCCGGCTCATGCCGATCCGGCCCGGCCCAGCATGCGCAGCACGCGCGTGACCAACAGCGCGGCCACCCAGGCCAGTCCGCCGATCAGCAGCGGCAGGCGCAGCAGCGCGCCTTGCTGGGCGAACAGCATCAGCGCGTCTGCCTTCCACAGCGCGGCATAGCCCGTGTACAGGCCGTAGGCCAGCCAGGCCAGGGCGCCCAGGGCGAACAGGGCCGCCATGCGCCGGGCGCTGCGGCCATCGCGCGAATCCGCGGGCAGGGCGCGCGTGCCGTGCCAGACCCAGCCGATGGAGGCGAGCACCAGCAAGGCACTGGCTGCCACGGACAGCTGCAGCCAGGTATGGGGGGAGAGTGAGGACATCAAAAGGAAACTGCGCGCCGACACCGTGCCGGCCGCAGCGAGTGTAGCGGCGCCGTGCTTTGCGCCGCCTGCGCGCTCAGGCCGGTTGCCAGACGGTGGCGCCGTGGCCCTGGCCGCCGCTGCCGGGGACGGAATGGATGCCCAGCACGGCTGCATGGCGCTGCAGCAGGGCGTCGAACTGCTCGATGCTTTCCGCCGTGGCCGGGGCATCGTCGTATTCGCTGGCCACCTGGTCCGTGGTGAAGGAGCTGGCGCCGAACTTCTGGACGATGTTGCGCAGCTTGTCGAGGTTGGGGCTGGAGGATGGTGTCATGGCAACTCCTTGGGGTCATGGACGCCTGCTGCGCCGCAGGCCTGTGGGCCAGTGTAGCCCCGGGGCCTGGAGCGGCCATCCGGGGCATCCCCGCAAAGCGGCGTAGGACTTGGAACCCGCCGTCAGCCGCCCGTGGCCACGGGGCCGGCGCTCAGCACTTCGGCCAGCGGCTTGCGCGGCGTGGGCACCTCGCGCTCGCGCAGATCGTCGGGCAGGGTGGCCGCATCGCCGCGCCAGCCCACGGCGATCACCACCTCGGGCTCCAGGTGCTCGGGCAGGCGCAGCACCTCGCGTGCGGCGTCGGCCGAGAAGCCGCCCATGGCGTGCGTGGCCAGGCCCATGGCGTGGGCTTCCAGCGCCAGGTAGCCCCAGGCGCAGCCTGCGTCGAAGCTGTGCTTGCCGGGCGAGGCCTGGCGGTCGGACATCAGCACGATCAGCGCGCCCGCCTCCAGGCACCAGCGGCGGTTGAACTCGTTGGGAATGGTGCTGAAGGCCTGCCAGTTCGCATCGCCGCGCAGCGCATAGGCAAAGTGCCAGGGCTGCTTGTTGCTGGCCGAAGGCGCCCAGCGCGCGGCGTCGGCCAACTGCTCGACCTGGGCCTGGCTCAGTGCCTCGGGCCTGAAGGCGCGCGGCGACATGCGGCCCAGGAACTGCGGATGGATGGGGGTGGTGGTGTTGCGTGTCATGCGGATAGGCGGCAAGCAGAAAGGAAAGCGGCAACGATAGCGCAAGGCCTCAGGGCTGGCGCGGTGCCTGGCCATGCTGCTGGCTGATCACGCGCAGGTGGCGCTCCATGCGGATGAAGACCAGCACCATCACCACCAGCACGAGGAATGACATCAGCATGCTCCAGAAGGCCGTCTCCACGGCGCCGAAGCGTTCCTTCCAGGAGCTGCTGCCGTGGCTGTCCTCGCCGCGCAGCGCGCGCGCCGCATTGTCCAGGGACAGCGTGTAGTTCAGCAGCACCGTGGACAGGATCTGCTGGGCCGTCTGCGCCTGCAGCCGCGGCTCCAGCGCGGCATTGCCGAAGACCTGCTCCAGCGCGGCGGGCAAGCCCTGCACATAGGCCGCATAGGCGCCCTTGCCGTGTTCCAGCTCGGCGGCCTGGGCACGCTCATGGATGGCGGCGGCGGTATCCACGGGATCGACCATCCAGCTGTCTTCCTCGTCGGCGGAGGCGGCTGCGGCAGCCGCTGCATCCACGGCCCCGGCATCGCCTTCGCGCTGGCCGCGCTCCTGGATGCGGCGCTGCACATCGGCCTCGGACGGCTGGGCGTCGCCTTGCAGCAGCGGGTGCAGCGGTGCCAGGCCCCGGGCCTGGTGGTCCCGCTCGGTGCGCTCGCGCCGCGCAGGATCCTTGTTCACGAAGGCGCGCACCAGGGCGTCGGCCTTCTGGAAGGCGGGGCGCAGCGCCGGATCGACCAGGCGCTTTTCCATGGCGGGTTCGCCGCCGCCCGCGCCCAGGTCGCGGCTGGTTTCGTCCACGACGAACTGCAGGTCGGGCCTGGCGTCCTTCCAGTTCAATTCCTGGGCCACGGCCTGGGGCGCCTCGGCCTTGCCGGGCCTGAAGCTCTCCCAGGTCCACAGTGCCATGCCCACCAGCACGAGCAGGGAGAACACCAGCAGCACCACGCGCACCACCTGCACCAGCAGGTCCTCGATCCTGCGCAGCATGTTTGTAATCATCGGATTCCTCGGTTGGTTCGTAAAACAAGGGCGCGTCCGGCCCGCCTGCAGGCCTGTTCTGTTGCTATTGATTTGAAAGCACCGGACGCAGACGCGCGAATTCTAGGAAGGCTGCCGCGCACGGGCGCACCGGTTCTCAATGTTTTACATTTCGCGCCAATCTCGAAGTGTGCATGTGCTCCCGTGGCATGTGCCGTCCTGCAATGGGTGTCTGCCGGATGGCGGGATGTTCATGGCCGCAGGGCGCATGGTTCTCCCGCTTGCGGGCGCGCTGGCTTTGGGCCTACCGGCTGTAGCGGCTTCCCGAATCCGCTGTAATGCTCGCTTTGATTTCTGACTGACTAGAGAGGGCTCGCCCATGACCAAAACGTCGCTGGATAAATCGAAGATCAAGTTCCTGCTGCTCGAAGGCATCCATCCTTCCGCACTCGAAGTGCTGCGCAACGCGGGCTACACCAATGTGGAGACCGTGACGGGCGCGCTGGAAGGCGAGGAGCTCAAGCGCAAGATCGCCGACGTGCACTTCGTCGGCATCCGTTCGCGCACGCAGCTGACGGCCGACGTGTTCGCCGCCGCGCAAAAGCTCGTGGCCGTGGGCTGCTTTTGCATCGGCACCAACCAGGTGGACCTGGACGCGGCGCGCGAGCGTGGCGTGGTGGTCTTCAACGCGCCTTACTCCAACACGCGCTCGGTGGCCGAGCTGGTGCTGGCCGAGGCCATCCTGCTGCTGCGCGGCGTGCCTGCCAAGAACGCCTCCGCCCACCGCGGCGGCTGGCTCAAGAGCGCCGAGAACTCCTACGAAATCCGCGGCAAGACGCTGGGCATCGTGGGCTACGGCTCCATCGGCACCCAGCTGTCGGTGATGGCCGAGTCGGTGGGCATGCAGGTGCTCTTCCATGACGTGTCCACCAAGCTGCCGCTGGGCAATGCGCGCCAGGCCGCATCGCTGGCCGATCTGCTGGCCAGCAGCGACATCGTCACCCTGCACGTGCCCGAGCTGCCCTCCACCCAGTGGATGATCGGCGCCAAGGAAATCGCGGCCATGAAGCCCGGCGCCATCCTGATCAATGCCTCGCGCGGCACCGTGGTGGAAATCGAGCCGCTGGCCGAGGCCCTGAAGGCCGGCAAGCTGCTGGGCGCCGCCATCGACGTGTTCCCCACCGAGCCGCGCAGCAACAAGGATGAATTCGTCTCGCCCCTGCGCGGCCTGGACAACGTCATCCTGACCCCGCACGTGGGCGGCTCCACCATGGAGGCCCAGGCCAACATCGGCCTGGAAGTGGCCGAGAAGCTGGTCAAGTACAGCGACAACGGCACCACCACCTCGGCGGTGAACTTCCCCGAAGTGGCCCTGCCCGCCCACCCCGGCCAGAACCGCATCCTGCACGTGCACCACAACCAGCCCGGCGTGCTGTCGGCCATCAACCAGGTGTTTGCCGAGAACGGCATCAACATTGCCGGCCAGTACCTGCGCACCGACGAGAAGGTGGGCTATGTGGTGATCGACCTGGCAGCCCAGTCCTCGGGCCTGGCGGTCGAGAAACTGACCCAGGTTCCCGGCACCATCCGCTGCCGCGTGCTGTTCTGATGGCCAGGTTTCAGGATGCTGCGCTTGGGCGCACTTCCTGAAACTGGCGCATTGCCGGGTCGCCCTATCTGCCCGGCTGCAGCAGCAGCCGCATCAGGTCCGTGCGCGTGATCAGGCCAGTCAGCCGGCCTTCGCGCATCACGGGAATACAGGGCACGCTGTGCCGGGCCAGGGCGTTGAGCAACTGGCCCACGGGCGTGTCCTCGTCCACGCTGAGTTCAGGCGCATGAACCAGCTGGGGCAGCTCCGACAGACGGGGCACGGCCCGGCTCTTGCCGGGCAGGCGCTGGCCCAGCCAGTTCAACAAAGAAGGCTTTGCCGCAGATTCGGCCGGGCGCACGGGGCTCATCCACAGCCACTCGTACAGCTCGGCACGGGAGACCGTGCCGGCCAGGCCGCCATCGGCGTCCAGCACCGGCAGGCTCTTGGCCGGGTGAGCGCGAAAGCGTGCGGCCACGGCGTGCACGTCGTCGTCCAAGGAGCAGCTCACGGGATCGCGCGTCATCAGCTGGGCGCAGCGCACGCCGCCCAGCCGGTGCTCTATGGCGGTTTCCTCGGCGGCGGCCAGCAGCTCGGCCAGGTCATCGGCTTCCAGGTTGTTTTCCTGGCCGAAGCGCAGCAGCAGCCCCTCCAGATCGGCATGGGACAGGCCCAGGCGCGAGGCATGGCGGTGGGCCGCATCGGCGGGCGCGGCCTTGGGCGCCGTGTCGGCATGGTGGGGATAGCGCCGGCCCGTGGCGCGGTGGAGCGCCGTGGCCGCCAGGACCAGCGCCAGCGTCAGCGCGCCCACGGGCACGAAGGGCAGCATCCAGCCGGCGGCCAGCGAGGCCTTGGCGTTGAGCACCGTCAGCAGGGCCATGGCGCCACCCGGCGGGTGCAGCGAGCGCGTCAGCAGCATGCAGCCTATGGCGCCGCCCACGGCCAGCGCAGGGGCCAGCTGGGGAGGGCTCCACTGCAGCACGAACAGGGCCCAGAGCGCAGACACCGTATTGCCCACCACGCAGGACCAGGGCTGGGCCAGCGGGCTGGTGGGCACGGCGAACAGCAGCACAGCCGTGGCGCCCAGCGGCGCGAACAGGCGCAGGGGAAGATCCCAGGTGCCCGCATGCGCCAGCCAGACCAGGGCCGTGGCCATTCCCATGCCCACGATGGAGCCCATGGCCACGCGCCACATGTCCGCAGGCGCGGGGCGTGGCACCACCGGCCCCCATGCTTTTCTGTTCCAGCCCATGGCCTTGTTGTCTTGTTGTCTTTGCCTGCGCGGCCCTGGGGCAGGGCTGCAAAAGCGCGTCATTTTAGGAAGGGACGCCGCTCTTGCTGGCAGCATGGGCTTTGCACCCTTTCGGTGCAGCGCGCCTGCCGGCTCAGTCCACCACGGACTGGTACACGCCCTCGCGCATCACCCAGCGGTAGGGAATGCGCTGAGCCATGGACTGCATCATGAGGATGGCGAACAGGTCCTCCTGCGGATCGATCCAGAAGAAGGTGCCGTAGATGCCGCTCCATGAAAAGTCGCCCACGCTGCCCGGCAGCGGGTTGAGGCCCGGCGCCGTGCGCACCGCAAAGCCCAGGCCGAAGCCCTGGCCCACCTCGGGCGAGGGCAACTGGGCGCCGAAATACGCCATGTCCGGCCCCATGCGCACGCTGGCGGGCAGGTGGCTGGAGGTCATCAGCTCCACGGTCTTGCGCGAGACCAGGCGTACACCGTCCAGCGTGCCGCCGTTGCGCCAGAACAGGCACAGCCGCGCGTAGTCCGCCATGGTCGAGACCATGCCACCGCCGCCCGACTCGAACATCATGGCGCGCGTGACCGGGGGGATGGGCGGCATCTGTTTCTGCGGCCCTTCGGGCTGGGGCCGCGCGGCGCGTGCGATCTCGCTGTCGGGCGCATGAAAGCCCGTGTCGGCCATGCCCAGCGGCCCGGTGATGTGCTCGCGCACGAAGGCGGCCAGCGTCTGGCCGCTGACCACCTCGACCACGCGGCCCAGCACATCGGTGGACATGCCGTATTCCCAGGTCTCGCCGGGCTGGGCCACCAGCGGCAGCTGCGCGAGCCTGGTGATGAACTGCGCATTGGTGAACTTGCCGCTGAACAGGCCCGCATCCAGGTACATCTTCTTGACGGGGTGCTCGGTGCCGGCGAATCCATAGGGAATGCCGGAGGTGTGGCGCAGCAGGTCCTGCAGCGTGATGGAGCGTGCCAGCGGCGCGCGCTCCAGGCCCACGCGCAGCGCGGCCAGCTCGGGCAGGTACTGCTCCACGGGCTCGATGATGGACAGCCGACCCTGCTCGGCCAGCATCATGATGGCCAGCGAGGTGATGGGCTTGCTCATGGAGGCGATGCGGAAGATGGCATCGGGCCGCATGGCCGTGCCGGCCTCGGGGTCCAGCAGGCCGAAGCTCTCCAGATAGGCCAGCTTGCCGCGCCGCGCCACCAGGGCCACGGCGCCCGGGATCTCGCCGGTGTCCACGCCGCGCTGCAGCCGGGCCGACAGGCGCGCCAGGCGCGCGCCGCCCAGGCCTACGGCTTCAGGGGAGTCGGCCCAGGGCAGGCCGGGGATGTGCAGGCGGTCGGTGCTGGTGGTCATGCTGTCTCCTCAGGTGCGATGGCAGGGATTCTGGAGACATGCAGGCGCAGGCGCTGTTCGGTGCGGGACAGCCGGCGCGGAGCGTGCACACGAAAAAAAGCCCGCCACGGTGGGCGGGCCTGGTGGACCGGGTGGACCGGGCGTGTGGTCAGGCCAGCTTGGCCTTGAGCAGCTCGTTGACCTGCGCCGGGTTGGCCTTGCCCTTGGAAGCCTTCATGACCTGGCCGACCAGGGCGTTGAAGGCCTTGTCCTTGCCTGCGCGGTACTGCTCCACGTTGGCCGGATTGGCGGCGATCACCTCGTCGATGATCTTCTCCAGCGCGCCCGTGTCGTTCATCTGCTTGAGGCCCTTGGCCTCGATGATGGCGTCCACGTCCTGGCCCTCACCTGTCCACAGCGCCTCGAACACCTGCTTGGCGGCGTTGTTGGAGATGGTGCCGTCGCCGATGCGCTGGATCAGCGCGGCCAGCTGGGCGCTGGAGACCTTGGCGGCCTCCATGCCGATTTCCTCGGTGTTCAGGCGGCGCGAGATCTCGCCCATGATCCAGTTGCTGGCCAGCTTGGGCGCATTGCAGGCCCGGGCCGTGTCCTCGAAGTAGGCGGCCATGGCCTGGCTTTGCGTCAGCGTGGTGGCGTCGTACTCGGGCAGGCCATATTGCTCGACAAAGCGCGCGGCCATGGCGCGCGGCAGCTCGGGCATGTCGGCCCTGACCTGTTCCACCCACTCGGGCGCGACCACCAGCGGCGGCAGGTCGGGGTCGGGGAAGTAGCGGTAGTCGGCCGCGTCTTCCTTGGTGCGCATGGAGCGCGTCTCGCCCGTGTCGGGGTCGAACAGCACGGTGGCCTGCTGGATGCGGCGGCCGTCCTCGATTTCCTCGATCTGCCAGCGGATCTCGTAGTCGATGGCCAGCTGCATGTTCTTGAAGCTGTTGAGGTTCTTGATCTCGCGGCGCGTGCCCAGCGGCTGGCCGGGCTTGCGCACAGAGACGTTGGCGTCGCAGCGAAAGCTCCCTTCCTGCATGTTGCCGTCGCAGATGCCGATCCAGGTGACGATCTGGTGCAGCGTCTTGGCGTAGGCCACGGCTTCTTCCGTGCTGCGGATGTCGGGCTCGGTCACGATCTCCAGCAGCGGCGTGCCGGCGCGGTTCAGATCGATGCCCGACTGGCCGATGAAGTCCTCGTGCAGCGACTTGCCGGCATCTTCCTCCAGGTGGGCGCGCACCAGGCGGATGGTCTTCTTCTCGTCGCCGAGGAAGAAGGACACCTCGCCGCCCTGGACCACGGGAATCTCGAACTGCGAGATCTGGTAGCCCTTGGGCAGGTCGGGATAGAAGTAGTTCTTGCGTGCGAAGATGCTGCGCGGCGCAATGTGCGAGCCCAGCGCCAGGCCGAGCCGGATGGCGCACTCGACGGCCTTTTTGTTCATCACCGGCAGCGTGCCGGGCAGCGCCATGTCCACGGCGCAGGCCTGGGTGTTGGGCTCGGCGCCGAAGGCGGTGCTGGCGCGGCTGAAGATCTTGGACTGGGTGGCCAGCTGGGCGTGGGTCTCGAAGCCGATGACGACTTCATAGCCCTGGATGAGTTTCGCGGTCATGGGGTCTCAGATGCCCTTCGGAGCTTGAAGGTGGAAATCGGTGGCCTGCTGGAAGCGGTGGGCGGCGTTGAGCAGCTGGCCTTCCTTGAAGTAGTTGCCGATCAGCTGCAGGCCCACGGGCATGCCGGCCTCGCCAAAGCCTGCGGGCACGCTCATGCCGGGCAGGCCGGCCAGCGATGCGGGCAGCGTGAAGATGTCGGCCAGGTAGTTGGCCAGTGGGTCGCTCTTTCCGCCCAGCTGCCAGGCCACGGTGGGCGCGGCGGGGCCGGCGATCACGTCGCACTGCTGGAAGGCGGCCTGGAAGTCGTCGGCGATCATGCGGCGGATCTTCTGCGCCTGCAGGTAGTAGGCGTCGTAGTAGCCCTCGGACAGCACGTAGGCGCCGATCATGATGCGGCGCTTGACCTCGTCGCCGAAGCCTTCGGCGCGGGTCTTCTTGTACATGTCCACCAGGTCCGTGTAGTCCTTGGCGCGGTGGCCGAACTTCACGCCGTCGAAGCGCGAGAGGTTGGACGATGCCTCGGCCGGGGCCAGGATGTAGTACACGGGAATCGACAGCTCGGTGCGCGGCAGCGAGATAGGCACCAGGCGGGCGCCCAGCTTCTCGTATTCCTTGAGCGCGCCATCCACGGCGGCGCGCACGTCGGCCGACAGGCCTTCGCCGAAGAACTCGGCGGGGATGCCGATGCGCAGGCCTTCGATGCCGTCGTTCAGGCGGGCCGTGAAGTCCTCGGCGGGCACGTCCAGGCTGGTGGAGTCGCGGTCCAGGTCGGGGCCGCACATCTCGGACAGCAGCAGGGCGCAGTCCTCGGCGCTCTTGCCCATGGGACCGGCCTGGTCCAGGCTGGAGGCGAAGGCGATCATGCCGTAGCGGCTGGCGCGGCCATAGGTGGGCTTGATGCCCGTGATGCCGCAAAACGATGCGGGCTGGCGGATGGAGCCGCCCGTGTCGGTGCCGGTGACGGCGGGCGCCAGGCCGGCGGCCACGGCCACGGCCGAGCCGCCCGAGGAGCCGCCGGGCACGCGGTCCAGGTTCCAGGGATTGCGCACGGGCGCGGGTGCGTCGAAGCCCACGGGCGCGACGGCCGAGTTCTCGTTGGCCGAGCCCATGGCGAATTCGTCGCAGTTGAGCTTGCCCAGCGTCACGGCGCCGGCCTCGGCCAGGCGGGTGACCACGGTGGCGTCGAAGGGCGAGCGATAGCCGGCCAGCATCTTGCTGGAGGCCGTGGTCGGGAAGTCGCGCGTGACGAAGATGTCCTTGTGCGCAATGGGCACGCCAGCCAGGCGACCGCCCTTGCCTTGGGCAATAAGGGCGTCGGCAGCGCGGGCCTGGGCCAGGGTGGCCTCTTCGTCGATGCTGACGAAGGCGCCCAGGTTCTGGTGCGCCTGGGCGCGGGCCAGGAAATGCTGGGCGGCTTCGACGGCGCCGAGCTTGCGCTCGCGCAGCAGGGCCGACAGGGCCGACACGCCGAGCGTGTGCAGATCAGTGGTTTGCTGGGTCATGTATGGGATGCGGAAAACGGGGACGGATGCCAGGGGACAGGAAGCAGGGCGAGCGACGCCCGGCGCTCACTCGATCACCTTGGGGACCAGGAACAGGCCGCGCTCGACGGCCGGGGCGCTGCGCTGATTGGCGTCGCGCTGGTCGGGCTCGCTGGCAATGTCCTCGCGCAGGCGCAGGGCAATGTCCTGGATGGCGGCGACCGGATGTGACAGCGGGCTGACGCCCGAAGTATCCACAGCCTGCATCTTCTCCACGATGCCGAAAAAATCATTGAGCTGGCCTAGCATGCGCTCACTCTCTGCGGAAGAGAGCTCGAGCCGTGCGAGGTTCGCGATGCGTGCGATGTCTTGTGCGTTCAGTGCCATAGGAATTTTGAAGGGGGCAACGGGATGTAAACCCGCATTTCAAGCCCCGGCAGTACAAGTTATTCACAGGGGATACGGTATTATCTCGGCTTTGCCGCAAGACCCTCTCCGAGCTGGTCATTGTGCGAAAAGCCAACCCCATCCAGACTCCCTAACTTTCATCCCGGCGATGGCAGGCCGACGAGCATGCCGTGCCTGAGAGGACTCTCGTAATGTTCGGAGCTTTCCGTCGGTATTTCTCCACCGACCTTGCCATTGATCTTGGCACAGCCAACACCCTGATTTTCGCCCGCGACAAGGGCATTGTTCTGGACGAACCCTCCGTTGTCGCCATCCGCCACGAAGGCGGCCCGCATGGCAAGAAGGTGATCCAGGCGGTGGGCCGTGAAGCCAAGGCCATGCTGGGCAAGGTGCCCGGCAACATCGAGGCCATCCGCCCGATGAAGGACGGCGTGATTGCCGACTTCGTCATCACCGAGCAGATGATCAAGCAGTTCATCAAGATGGTGCATCCGCGCTCGGTGCTCACGCCCAGCCCGCGCATCATCATCTGCGTGCCCTGCGGCTCCACCCAGGTCGAGCGCCGCGCCATCAAGGACGCGGCCGAGGCGGCAGGCGCCACCTCTGTCTACCTGATCGAGGAACCCATGGCCGCCGGCATCGGTGCCGGCCTGCCGGTGTCCGAGGCCTCGGGCTCCATGGTGGTGGACATCGGTGGCGGTACCACCGAAGTCGGCGTGATCTCGCTGGGCGGCATGGTCTACAAGGGCTCCGTGCGCGTGGGCGGCGACAAGTTCGACGAAGCCATCATCAGCTACATCCGCCGCAACTACGGCATGCTGATCGGCGAGCCCACGGCCGAATCCATCAAGAAGAACATCGGCTCGGCCTTCCCCGGCTCCGAAGTCAAGGAGATGGAAGTCAAGGGCCGCAACCTCTCCGAAGGCGTGCCGCGCAGCTTCACCATCTCGTCCAACGAGGTGCTCGAAGCCCTGACCGACCCGCTCAACCAGATCGTCAGCGCCGTCAAGAACGCGCTGGAGCAGACCCCGCCCGAGCTGGGCGCCGACATTGCCGAGCGCGGCATGATGCTGACCGGCGGCGGCGCGCTGCTGCGCGACCTGGACCGCCTGCTGGCCGAAGAGACGGGCCTGCCCGTGCTCGTGGCCGAGGAACCGCTGACCTGTGTGGTGCGCGGCTGCGGCATGGCGCTGGAGACCATGGACCGCCAGGGCAGCATCTTCACCAGCGACTGACGCGGCGCAGGCCGGGGCCCGTTGTCGCGGGCCCGGGCGGCAGCCGACCGACTGCAACGTTTTTCTTCTCCCTTCCGTGGTGACCTGCATGCTTGCCCTGCCTTCCTTCGCACCGGGCCCGGCCCGTGCTTTCCAGGCCGCAGCAAGTGCGGCAGGGCAGGCCCTGCCGCGCGGGAGGGGCGCATGAATCCCAACACCCTGGACCACTCGGCGCCCTCGCTGTTCAAGCGGCGGCCCTCGCGCGTCTCCCAACTGGCCATCTACAGCGCATTGGCGCTGTTTCTGATGGTGGCCGACGCGCGTTTCAGGATCACCGACCCCGTGCGCGTGGCCGTGTCCACCGTGCTGTACCCCGTGCAGTGGGTGATGCTCAAGCCGGTGGAGGCCGTGCACGACGCCAGCCGCTACCTGGGCTCGCTGGACGAGGCCCAGGCCCGGGAGCAGGGCGCGCGCAAGGAACTGGTGGCCATGGCCCAGCGTGCCTCGCTGGCCGACGAACTGATCCAGGAAAACGACCATCTGCGCGAGCTGCTGCAGCTGCGCGACCGCCTGACCACGCCCGGCACGGCGGCCGAAGTGGTCTACGACAGCCCCGACCTCTATACCCGCCGTGTGGTCATCGACCGCGGCCAGGTGGACGGCATCGCCCAGGGCTCGCCCGTGCTCGATGAAAAGGGCGTGGTCGGCCAGGTCACGCGCGTGTATCCGCTGCGTTCCGAGGTCACCCTGCTCATCGACCGCGACCAGGCCATTCCCGTCTTCAACCCGCGCACCGGTGCACGCAGCGTGGCCTATGGCGACCCGTCGCCGCTGCGCACCGGCGGCATCGAGCTGCGCTTCATGCCCAGCAATGCCGATGTGCAGGAAGGCGACCTGCTGACCACCAGCGGCGTCGACGGCCTGTACCCGCCGGGCCTGCCCGTGGCCAAGGTGGTCTCGGTGGAGCGCCGCGCGGACTCGGCCTTCTCCCGCATCTACTGCGAACCCGTGGGCCGCGTGCAGGGCGTGCGCCACGTGGTGGTGCTCAAGCCGCTGGACCGCGCCACGCATCCCGAGGCGGAAGGCGCTGCCGAACCCCTGCGCGCCGGCAAGGGCAAGGAAAAAGACAAGGGCAAGGAAAAAGACAAGCCCAAGGATGGCAAGGGCAAGGAAGCCTCCAAGGACGGTGGCAAGGCCGGCAAGACAGATGCGCCGGCCACGCCTGCAGCACCCGCTGCTCCCGCCGCACCCGCCTCCGCCAGGAAGGAGCCCGCATGATCATGCCGCGCGGCCAGCAGCTGCTGCTGCCGGTCAATCCCCTGTTCATCGTCGTCAGCCTGCTGGCGGCGCTGGCACTCAACATGCTGCCCTTGGGACGCCAGGCCTGGCAACCCGACCTGCTCATGGTGCTGCTGGCCTTCTGGGCATTGAACCAGCCCCAGCGCGTGGGCATGGGCGTGGCCTTCCTGCTGGGCCTGTGCATGGATGTGGACCGCTCCTCCCTGCTGGGCCAGCATGCGCTGGCCTATGCGCTGCTGGTGTTCGCGGCCGGCGCCATGGGCCGGCGCCTGTCGTGGTTCTCCACGCCCGTGCAGGCGCTGCACCTGCTGCCGCTGTTTGCCGTGGTGCACGGCCTGCAGGTGCTGCTGCGCATGGTGGCCGGTGGCATCATGCCCGGCCCGCTGGTGGTCGTCGCGCCTTTGATCGAGGCCCTGCTGTGGCCCCTGGTCAGCGGCCTGCTGCTGGCGCCTCAGCGCCGCCCGCCGGACAGTGACGAGAACCGTCCCCTGTGAGGCTTGACGCGTGATGGAAATCCGCAATACAGAAGCCGAGCTGCAGCGATTCAGGTTGCGCGCATGGGTGATGAGCGTGGTGGTGCTGCTGGCCTTCGGGCTGGTGGTGGCGCGCTTGCTGGTGCTGCAGGTGCAGCGCCATGAGGAGCTGTCCGAGCGCGCCGAAAGCAACCGCACGGCCGTGGTGCCCATCGTGCCCAACCGGGGCCAGATCCTGGACCGCAACGGCGTGGTGCTGGCCACCAACTACTCGGCCTACACGCTGGAGATCATGCCCTCGCGCGCGGGCAACCTTGAAGAGACCATCGACAGCCTGGCCGAGATCGTCGAGATCACGCCGCGCGACCGGCGCAAGTTCAAGCGCCTGGTGGACGACTCCCGCAGCTTCGACTCCCTGCCCATCCGCACGCGCCTGACCGATGACGAGGTCGCGCGCTTTGCCGCGCAGCGCTACCGCTTCCCGGGCGTGGACATCAAGGCGCGGCTGTTCCGCACCTATCCCATGCAGGACACGGCCAGCCATGTCATCGGCTACATCGGCCGCATCAACCAGCGCGAGAAAGAGGCGCTGGAAGACTCCGACGACGCCGCCAACTACCGTGGCACCGACGTCATCGGCAAGCTGGGCGTGGAGCAGAGCTACGAAACCGACCTCCACGGCCAGACCGGCTGGGAGGAAATGGAAACCTCGGCCGGCGGACATGCCGTGCGCAAGCTCGGCAGCCGCCCCGCCACGCCCGGCGACAGCCTGGTGCTGTCGCTGGACATCAAGCTGCAGCGCATGGTGGAGGAGCTGTACGGCGACCGCCGCGGCGCCCTGGTGGCCATCGATCCGCGCAGCGGCGAAGTGCTGGCCATGGTCAGCCGTCCCACCTTCGACCTGAACCTCTTCGTCGATGGCATCGACCAGGAGAGCTGGACCACGCTCAACGAATCCATCAACCGCCCGCTGCTCAACCGCGCGCTGCGGGGCACCTATCCGCCGGGCTCCACCTACAAGCCCTTCATGGCGATTGCCGCGCTGGAGTCGGGCAAGCGCCGCCCGGACACCACCATCATGGACAACGGCAGCTGGACCTTCGGCGGCCACACCTTCCGCTCGGGCCACCCCAACGGGCCGACCAACCTGCGCCGCTCCATCATCAAGTCGTCCAACGTGTACTACTACATGCTGGCCAACGACATGGGCGTGGACATGATCCACGACTACATGAAGCCGCTGGGCTTCGGCCAGCTCACCGGCATCGATGTGCGCGGCGAGGCGCGCGGCGTGCTGCCCAGCACCGAGTGGAAGCGCAACACCTACAAGCGGCCCGAGCAGAAGAAGTGGTACGCGGGCGAGACCATCTCGCTGGGCATCGGCCAGGGCTACAACAACTTCACCATCCTGCAGCTGGCCAATGCCATGTCCACGCTGGCGGCCAAGGGCGTCAAGCACCGCCCCCACCTGGCCGTGGGCCGTGTCGATGCCGTCACGCAGCAGTTCTCGGCCATCAACAAGGACCCAGGCACCAGCATGGGCTACAAGCCCGAGAACGTGGAGGCCGTGCGCGCCGCCGTGGCCGCCGTGACGGTGGAGGGCACCTCGCGCGGCATCTTCGGCAACGCGCCCTACACCTCCACCGGCAAGACCGGCACGGCCCAGGCCGTGGGCGTGCGCCAGAACGAGAAGTACAACGCGGCACGCCTGTCCGAGTTCCAGCGCGACCACTCGCTGTACATCGCCTACGCGCCGGCCGACAACCCCACTATTGCCGTCGCTGCCATCGTGGAGAACGCCGGCTTCGGCGCCGCTGCCGCCGCACCGCTGGCGCGCCGCGTGTTCGACTACTGGCTGCTGGGCCGCTACCCCAGCCTGGAAGACATGGCCGCCATGCGCAAGGGCCAGGCCGGCGTCCCCATAGGCACCCCGCGCCGCGTCTCCGAAATCACGCTGGATGCGGAAACCGTGAACCTGCCCGGCCTGCCGCGCTACGAGCCGCCCGAGGCATCGGCGCCTGTGGCATCCAACCGCGCTGCCGCGCTGCCGCCGCCGTCTGCTGGCGAGCTGGAGGATTGAGAAAGCAAAAAAGCCGGCATTGCCGGCTCTTTGCTTTCTTGAGCAGCCTGTGTGCGCAGGCCCGGGCCTCAATGCCCCATGCGACCGATGAACGCCGCGATCCGCTCGCTGGCCGGGTTGCCGAAGAATTCGGCCGGTGGCGCCTCGTGGGCGATGCAGCCCTGGTCGAAGAACATCACGCGGTCGGCGACCTCGCGGGCGAAGCCCATTTCGTGGGTGACCACGATCATGGTCATGCCGCCGCGTGCCAGCTCGCGCATCACGTCCAGCACCTCCTGGACCATCTCCGGGTCCAGCGCGCTGGTGGGCTCGTCGAACAGCATCACCTGCGGCTCCATGGCCAGGGCGCGGGCAATGGCCACGCGCTGCTGCTGGCCGCCCGACAGCTGCCACGGGTACTTGTGGGCGTGGGCCTGCATGCCCACGCGCTCCAGCAGGGCCATGGCCTTGGCATTGGCCTGGGCGCGCGGCGTTTTGTGGATGCGGCGCGGCGCCAGGGTCACGTTGTCCAGCACCGTCATGTGGCCGAACAGGTTGAACTGCTGGAACACCATGCCCACTTCGCAGCGCTGCTTTTGCAGCGTGGCTTCGTTGTCGGTGACTTCGACGCCGTCGATGGTGATGCGCCCGCCATCATGCGGCTCCAGCCGGTTGATGGCGCGCAGCAGCGTGGACTTGCCCGAGCCCGAGGCGCCGATGATCACCGTCACCTCGCCCGTGCAGAACTGCGTGGAAACGCCCTTGAGCACCTGGTGGCTGCCGAAGGATTTGGTGACCTTGTCGGCCACGATGTAGGGCATGCCCCGTGCCAGCTTGTCGGCGCTCATTTGTGGCGGCCCTCCACGTCGAAGCGGTACTCCACGGCAGCCGTGACCTGGGTCACCAGCGTGGTCAGCACCAGGTAGGTCACGCCCACGGTGACCAGGGTCTCCACGGGCTGGAAGGTGGCCGACTGGATGCGGTTGCCCACATTGGTCAGCTCCACCACGCCGATGGCGTACGCCAGCGACGAATCCTTGAGCAGGGCCACGAAGTTGCTCACCAGCGGCGGCAGCGAGATCTTGAAGGCCTGCGGGAACACCACGTCCATGAAGACGCGGCTGCGCGGCAGGCCCAGCGCGCGCGCGGCCTCGGCCTGGCCGCGCGGCACGGCCTGCAGGCCGGCACGCACGGCTTCGGCGTTGTAGGCGCCCACGTTCAGCGCCAGCGCAATGCAGGCGGCGGCGAAGTCGGGCAGGTTCAGGCCCGGGATCAGCACCGGCAGCGCGAAGTAGATGAACAGGATCTGCACCAGCAGCGGCGTGCCGCGGATCGCCCAGACGTAAAAGCCTGCAGCCCAGCGCAGGGCGGCCGTGCGTGAGGTGCGCGCCAGCGCGGCGGCGATGCCCAGCACCAGGCCGGCGGCGCCGCTGGCCAGCGTCAGGTACAGCGTGGTGCGCGCGCCATCGGCGAAGGTGTCGGCATTGGAGCCTATGGGCTCGGGCAGCAGGGACAGCAACTGCCCCAGCAGCGAAACCACGAGCACCATCAGCAGCAGGGCCGTGACCAGGGTGGCGTTGCTGCGCTGCGAGCGGCTCCAGTGGGCGGGCCAGAGGACGGTAAGCATAGGTGGGCTAGAAACAAAAAGGCGCCCTGCAAGTGGGCGCCGGTCGGGCAGATCTGCCCGGGGCCTCAGTCAGGGCAGCGGATGTCTTCGTGGAAATATTTCTGCGACAGCTTGGCGTAGCTGCCGTCGGCCAGGGCGTCCTTGAAGGCCTTGTTCCAGGCGTCGGCCAGCGACTTGTTGTCCTTGGCCACGGCGGCGGCGATGCGCTCGACCAGCAGCATCTCGCCCTGCTTGAGCTGGGCATTGGGGTTCTTCTGCTGCAGTTCCTTGGCAATGAAGCGCTCGGTCACCCAGGCGTCCACCCGCTTGGACAGCAGCGCATTGCGCGCGGCCTCGTTCGTGGGGAAGTTGACCAGGCGCTTGATGCCGGTCACGTTCTTCTCCATGTACTGCAGATAGGTGGAGCCGGTCTGCACCGACACCGTCTTGCCCGCCAGGTCCTTGGCCGAACGGATGGCCGGGTCCAGCGACATCACGATGCCGCCCGAGCAGTAGTGGGGCTGGGTGAAGGTCACGGCCTTCTCGCGCTCGGGCGTGATGCCGTGCGAGGAAATCACCAGATCCCAGCGGTCCTGCTGCAGGCCGGTCAGCAGGGCGTCGAAGCTGATGGTCTTCCACTCGTACTTCACGCCCATCTTGCCGGCCAGCATCTGTGCCAGCTCGACCTCGAACCCGGTCAGCTGCTTGCCCTCGAAATGGGCAAAGGGCGCGTAATAGCCTTCGGTGGCCAGGCGCAACGTGCCTTCCTTCTGGATGGCGTCGAAGGGGCGGGCCTGAACGCCTGCGGCGGTCCACAGGGCCAGCGCGGCGGCGGCGATGACGGTAATGCGTTTCATGGAAGCTCCAGGAGGGCTGTCGCTCAGGACCTGACCCCGGCGCCGCAAGAGGGGGAAAGCGCCAACGCACGGATCGGTGCATGGCCATGGACGGCGGGGCCGATTGCGTGGCTGCGCGGCGGGTCGGGTGCAGCCGCTGGCAGGGGTGCGACATGCACCTGCCGCCGCAGCTCAAGGCGAAAAGTCGGCAATTATAGAAGGTTGCCGTCGCCGATGCCGATGGCAGGTGTTGCGGATGCCGCTGGCCTGCGTGCTCAGGCGATGAAGGCGTCGTAGCCGGTCTTGAGGATCAGCAGGCTCACCACGCCGATGAAGATGACCCGCACGAAGCCCGTTCCATGGCGCAGGGCCATGTGCGTGCCCAGCATGGCGCCCAGCACGTTGGCCACCGCCATGGGGACGGCCAGGTGCCACCAGATATGGCCCTTGAGCGTGAACAGCGCCAGCGCCGCCAGGTTGGTGGCCATGTTCAGCAGCTTGGCCGAGGCCGAGGCGTTCAGGAAGTCATAGCCCATCAGCCGCACGAACAGGAACACGAAGAAGCTGCCCGTGCCGGGGCCGAAGAACCCGTCGTAGAAGCCGATGGCCAGGCCGATGGCGCAGGCGATCAGCGTCTCGGCGCGGCCCGAATAGCGCGGCGTGTGGTTGCGGCCCATGTCCTTGCGCGCCAGCGTATAGACCAGCACGCCCAGCAGCACCAGCGGCAGCAACTGGCGCAGGAAGTCGGGGGAGATCTGCGTGACGGCCCAGGCCCCCGCAAAGGAGCCCGCCATGCCCACGCAGGCGGCCGGCATCATCGCGCGCCAGGGCAATTGCACCTTGCGGCCGTACTGCCAGGTGGACATGGCCGTGCCCCAGACGGAGGCGCTCTTGTTGGTGCCCAGCAGGGTGGCCGGTGGTGCGGTGGGGAAGGTGGCGAACAGCGCGGGCAGCAGGATGAGGCCTCCGCCGCCCACGATGGCGTCCACGAAGCCGGCCAGCATCGAGGCCAGCGAGACGATGATCCATTCCATAGGGCGGCGATTGTCGCACCGCCACGGTGCCGGATCAGGCTGGCCGCAGGCATAAAAAAAGCGCCGGACTTGCCGGCGCTCTGGGAAATGCATCTTGGGATGCTATTTATGAATGTTGATCTGGTTGTGTACGAGTTGTCTCCTCGGCCCCTCTTGTGCAGCACTGTGGTACCGCGAGAGTGGATGGACTTTAATGGCCGCACCTGGGTGGTGCATCGGGGATTTCCCGCAGTTGCCGCGAAAGTGCGGGATTGCACCAGCAAGGGGCTGGGACGATGATTGCCGGTTGCCGGACGTTCAGCGCATGCGCAGCACCAGCTTGCCGAAAGCACCCCGCTCCAGATGCTCCAGGGCTGCCGGCAGATCGGCCAGCGCGTATTCGCTGTCGATCACAGGTTGCAGCTTCAGCCAGTCCACGGCACGCACCAGATCCTGCAGCGCACGCCGGTGTGCCACGCCGATGCCCTGAACGGTGGCGCGCCCCAGCAGCAGCGGATAGACCGAGCCGCGCAGCTCGTCACCCTGCAGATTGCCGATCACCGACACGCGGCCTCCCTGTGCCAGGGCCGATAGCGAGCGGCCGAAGTTATCCCCCCCGGCCAGTTCCAGCACATGGTCGGCGCCGCGTCCTCCCGTGAGGGCGCGCACCTCGGCGGCCCAGTCCGGCGTGCGGTGGCGGTGGATGCCGTGGTCTGCACCCAGCTGCGCAGCCCGCGCCAGCTTGTCGTCGCTGCCCGAAACCACCACCACGCGCGCACCCTGGGCATGGGCGATCTGCATGGCGAACAGCGCCACGCCGCCCGTGCCCATGATGACCACGGTGTCCCCGGGCCGCGTGGGCGCGGACTCGGCCAGCGCGAACCAGGCCGTTGCGCCCGCGCACGTCAGGGTGCTGGCCTGCGCAAAGTCCAGCTGACGGGGCGCGGCGACCAGGTTGTCTTCGCCCAGCACCACGTATTCCGACAGCATGCCCGGCCCGGGCGAGCCCAGCGGCAGGCTGGTGCGCGGCTGCACGCCGTCCTGCCAGCCGCAGAAGAAGGTGCTGATCACGGCGTCGCCAACCGCGAACTCCGCGACGCCCGGGCCGATGGCGACCACCTCGCCAGCCATGTCCGAGCCGGGCACCAGGGGCAGGGCCGGCCCCATGCCCATGCCGTCGCGCAGGGTCAGCAGATCGCGGTAGTTCAGCGATGCCGCATGCACACGCACCAGTACCTGGCCCTGCCCGGGCTCGGGAATGGGGACTTGCACCAGCTGCAGGTTTTCATGGCCCAGGGCGGGCAGTTGCCATTGCTGCATGAATGGGGAAGACGCAGGCACGGTCATGGAAGGCGGTCCTTTCGAGGCAGATATCAAACAGGACTTCAGTCTATTGATTCCTCCATAATTGCATTGATTCAATTGAGGCTATGGTTTGTAGAATTTATGGAACCAATTGCAAATGACAGGCTGGCAGGCGTCAGCGCTTTCGTCGCCTCGGCCGAGGCCGGCAGCTTCGCCCAGGCGGCCGAGCGCCTGGGCCTTACGCGCTCGGCTGTTGGCAAGGCCGTGGCGCGGCTGGAAGAGCGCCTGGGCGCGCGGCTGTTCGTGCGCACCACGCGCAGCCTGGGGCTGACCGAGGACGGCCAGATGTTCTACGAGCGCTGCGCGCAGGCGCTGGAGGACCTGGATGCCGCCCGGCACATGCTGGAAGCCGGGCGGCGGGAAGTGGTGGGCCGGCTGCGCATCAGCGCACCCGTGGTCTTCGGCCGCCACCACGTGGCTCCCTTGCTGCTGGAGCTGGCGCAGCTGCATCCGCGCCTGCGCATCGAGGCCAGCTTCACCGACCGCCAGCTGGACTTCGCCGATGACGGCATCGACCTGGCCATACGCAGCGGGGAACTGTCTGACAGCGACTGGCTGGTTGCGCGGCGCCTTGGCATGCAAACCATGGTGCTGTGCGCATCACCCGCCTATCTGCAGGCCCATGGCGCGCCGCGCAGCGTGGCCGACCTGGCCGGGCATCGCTGTATTGCCTATATGCGCAGCGGCCGCGCCGCCCCCTGGAGGCTGGCCGGTGAGGATGGATCGCTGGCCGCGCCCGTGCTGGAACCGGCGCTGGGCTTTGACGACATAGAAACCATCGCCACGGCCACGCTGCAGGGCGCGGGCCTGGCCCACATGCCGCTGTGGCGGGTGCGCAGTGCGCTGGACAGCGGGGCGCTGGTGCGCCTGCTGCCCGACGTGCCGGCCGCGCGCATTCCCCTGCATGTGCTGTGGCCGCGCACGCGCTTTCTGCCCTACCGGCTGCGCGTGACCATCGATGCGCTGCTGGCGGCGATTCCGCCGCTGCTGCAGGAGCAGTCCTAGGCGGCCAGCGCAACGGCCGGTTCCGTGCTCTGCCGTGCCGGCTCCTGGCCCCGGCCCTGCCTGTCCGCAAGAATCCAGCCGGCGGCCTTCTCCGCCATCATCAGCGTCGGGCTGTTGGTGTTGCCACTGGTGATGCGCGGCATGGCGCCTGCATCGATCACGCGCAGGCCCTGTACGCCGCGCACGCGCAGGCGGCTGTCGAGCACGGCCATGGGGTCGTCGGCGCGGCCCATTCGCGTGGTCCCCACCGGGTGGAAGATGGTGGTGGCAATGTCGCCGGCCAGGCGGGCCAGGTCCTCGTCGCTCTGGTATTGCACGCCGGGCTTCCATTCCTCGGGGGCAAAGCGCGCCAGCGCGCTCTGGCTGACGATGCGCCGCGTCACGCGCAGGCTGTCGGCGGCCACCTGCCGGTCCTCGGGCGTGGACAGGTAGTGCGGCGCAATGGCAGGCGCCTGGCGGAAGTCCCCGCTGCGGATGCGTACCGTGCCCCGGCTGGTGGGGTTGAGGTTGCAGACGCTGGCCGTGAAGGCCGGAAAACCGTGCAGCGGCTCGCCGAAGGCGTCCAGCGACAGCGGCTGCACGTGGTACTGGATATTGGGGTGCGCCTGCTGGGGGCTGCTGCGCGTGAAGGCGCCCAGCTGCGAGGGCGCCATGCTCATGGGGCCGCTGCGGCGCAGCAGGTACTCCAGGCCGATGCCGGCCTTGCCCCACAGCGAATTGGCCATGGTGTTGAGCGTGCGCGCCCCCTTGATCTTGTAGACCGAGCGGATCTGCAGATGGTCCTGCAGGTTCTCGCCCACGCCGGGCAGGTCGTGGCGCACGGCGATGCCGTGGCCTTGCAGCAGCGCCCCCGGGCCTATGCCCGACAGCTGCAGGATCTGCGGGGAGTTCACGGCGCCCGCGCACAGCAGGACCTCCTGGCTGGCCTGCACATCGACCATTTCCGAGCCGGTCCAGACCTGGGCGCCGCTGCAGCGCAGGCCGCCGGCGGGCAACGGCTCGAACAGCAGCCGGCTGACCTGGGCATGGGTCCACAGCTCGAAGTTGGGGCGGCCATAGCAGGTGGGCCGCAGGAAGGCCTTGGCGGTGTTCCAGCGCAGGCCGCCCTTTTGGTTGACCTCGAAGTAGCCCACCCCCTCGTTGCTGCCGCCGTTGAAGTCCTCGGTGGCCGGAATGCCGGCCTGCTGGGCGGCTTCGGCAAAGGCGTCCAGGATGTCCCAGCGCAGGCGCTGCCGCTCCACGCGCCATTCGCCGCTGCCGCCTGTGCCCGTGCCGCCGTGCAGGGCGCGAAAGCGCGCATCGGCGTTGCCCCCGGCGTCCAGCCGCCAATGGCTTTCATGCTGGCGAAAGGCCGGCAGCACCTGGTCCCAGCGCCAGGCGTCGTCGCCGGTCAGCTCGGCCCAGCCGTCGTAGTCGCGGGCCTGGCCGCGCATGTAGATCATGCCGTTGATGCTGGAGCAGCCGCCCAGCGTCTTGCCGCGCGGATAGCGCAGGCTGCGGCCGTTGAGCCCTTCGTCGGGTTCGGTCTGGTAGAGCCAGTCGGTGCGCGGATTGCCGATGCAGTACAGGTAGCCCACGGGGATGTGGATCCAGTGGTAGTCGTCCTTGGCGCCCGCCTCGATCAGCAGCACGCGGCTGCGGCCGTCGCGCGAGAGCCTGTTGGCCAGGAGGGCGCCTGCCGTGCCGGCGCCGATGACGATGTAGTCGAAGGTGGTATTGCTCATGGAGATGGGCGGGCGTCCGCTGCGGGCCGGAACGTCCTTGGGAGCCGGGGTTGGTGCTTCGGCCCATTGTGCGGACGGCATGCGCACTGTCGAGAGGGAAAGCGCGCTGGACTCCTTTTTTCGCAGCAGCGCATGCAGCAGCGATGGCGGTCCCGCTGGTTTTTTGATAAAAATTGCACGCGTAGGGCAAAGCCGTCGCGCACACGGCGTTGCGGGGCAATCTGCGGGCCGCGCCGCTCGGTTATCCTGCGGTCTTGGCGGGCGTGCCACCGTGCCTGCCCACGCGCCTCGGCCTCGCCTTCGCAACCCCCAAGGACTTCCTGCACTTGTCTGCCCTCAACAATCCCCCCCAATGCAGCCTGCGCCGTGACAACGACGGCCAATGGGCGTTGCTGACCGGCTCCTGGGGCGCGGCCGAGCTGGGCCGGCGGGCGCAATGGCGCAGGCTGCGTGCACAGCTGGCCGACGCCAAGGGCGATGACCTGGGCTGGAACCTGCAAGGGCTGGACTGGCTGGACCACGTGGGCGCGCAACTGCTGTGGAACCACTGGGGCCGTCGCCTGCCCGCACGCCTGGCGGCCAGCGACGCGCAGCGCGCCATGCTCGACCGCGTGGCCCGTTTTTCCAAGGAGCCTGCACCGCCGGCCCCGCGCCTGAGCCTGCTGGAGCACATCGACAGCCTGGGCTGCCTGGTCATCAACGCCTGTGGCCATTTCGCACAGCTGACGCGGCTCATCGGCCAGTTGCTGATCGACCTGGTGCGCTTTGCGCGTGCCCCGCACCGGGGCCCCTGGCGCGACATTTCCGGCCACCTCTACTCCATGGGCGCCACGGCCCTGCCCATCACGGCCCTGGTGGGCTTTCTGATCGGCGTGGTGCTGGCCTACCTGATGGCGCTGCAGCTGCGCCAGTTCGGGGCGGAATCCTTCATCGTCAACATCCTGGGCATCTCGCTGATCCGCGAGCTGGGCCCGCTGCTGGCGGCCATCTTGGTGGCGGGCCGCACGGGCTCGGCCATCACCGCCCAGATCGGTGTGATGCGCGTCACCGAAGAGCTGGACGCCATGCAGGTCATGGGCATACCGCACGGCTTTCGCCTGGTGCTGCCGCGTGCGCTGGCGCTGGCCATTGCCATGCCCCTGGTCTCGCTGTGGACCACGCTGGCCGCGCTGGCCGGCGGCATGCTGGCCGCCGACCTGACCATGGGCGTCACGGGCGCCTACTTTGCCGAGGCGCTGCCTGCCGCCGTGAAGATCGGCAACCTCTGGATCGCCATGGGCAAGTCCGTGGTCTTCGGCGCCCTCATCGCCTTGATCGGCTGCCACTGGGGCCTGCGCGTGGAGCCCAATACGCAGAGCCTGGGCAAGGGCACGACGGCCTCGGTGGTGTCGGCCATCACCATGGTCATCGTGGTGGATGCGATCTTCGCAATCCTTTTCAAAGATGTCGGAATCTGATGGCCATGGACACCGAAACCTCCTCCACGCCCGCAGCCGACGAGCCCATCGTGCGCATCGCCGGGCTGTGGAGCGTGTTCGGCGAAGGCGAGAACGCCTTTGCCGTGCACCAGGACCTGGACCTGGATGTGCAGCGCGGCGAGATGCTGTCCATCGTCGGCGGCTCGGGCACGGGCAAGACCGTGCTGCTGCGCCAGATGCTGGGGCTGCTGGAGCCCACCAAGGGGCGTGTCGAAGTGCTGGGCCGCCCGGCCAGCGAAATGGGCCGCGAGGGCGCCGCCAGCCGCGTGGGCATGCTGTTCCAGCACGGGGCGCTGTACTCGGCCTTCAGCGTGCTGGACAACGTGGCCTTCGCGCTGCGCGAGCAGGGCACGCTGCCCGACGAACTGGTGCGCGACGCGGCCCTGGTCAAGCTGCAGATGGTGGGCCTCAAGCCCGAGCATGCCTCGCGCATGCCGGCCGATCTCTCGGGCGGCATGATCAAGCGCGTGGCGCTGGCGCGGGCGCTGATCATGGACCCGCCCCTGCTGCTGCTCGACGAGCCCACGGCCGGCCTGGACCCCACCAGCTCCGACGAATTCTGCGAACTGCTGCGCGAGCTGCGTGCCGAGCTGGGCCTGACCGTCATCATGGTCACGCACGACCTGGACACGCTGTTCGCACTGTCCTCGCGCGTGGCCGTGCTGGCCGAGAAGAAGGTGCTGGTCAGCGGCCCGCCGCGCGAGGTGGCCGAGTTCAAGCATCCGTTCATCGAGCATTTCTTCCAGGGCGAGCGCGGCAGGCGCGCGATGAGCACGGTATGAGAAGCCCCCCTGAGTCGCTTCGCGCCTTCCCCCCTCTCGCTTTGCGGGGGGGGGCGTACGGGCACCCGGCGACACCCTCGCGGCGGGGCGGCCCTTGCTCGGTGTCCCTTGCCTTGGGGTGCGCCGATTTTGAAGGCCGCGCTCTGAGTGCTGGCCCTGGGGGCTGTGGCCCCATGCCTTGTTTTGCTGGGCTCAACGTTATGGACCATTGATATGGAAAACAAATCACATGCCATGGCGGCCGGCATTTTCGTGCTGGTCGTGGCGGCCCTGCTGGCGGGGCTGGCGATCTGGCTGACGCGCGATACGCGGCAGTACAACGAGTACGAACTGTCCACCAAGGATGGCATCAGCGGCCTGCAGGCCCAGGCGGCCGTGCGCTACAAGGGCGTGGCCGTGGGCAAGGTCACGCGGATCGGGTTCGATCCGCAGACCAATGGCAATGTGCTGATCCGCATCGCCATCGGCGTGAACACGCCCATCACGCCCACCACGTTCGCCGTGCTGGGCTACCAGGGCGTCACGGGCCTGGCCCATGTGCAGCTCGATGATGCGGACCAGCCCCAGCCCCAACTGCCCCCGGGCCCCAGCGGCCTGCCGCGCCTGCCGCTGCGCTCTTCGCCGCTGAGCATGCTGGCCGACCAGGGGCAGGTGCTGCTGGAGCGCGCCGATGAGATCTCGCGCCGCCTCAGCGACATGCTGGACACCGACAACCAAAAGCGCGTAAGCCAGGCGCTGGAGAACATTGCGGCCGCTGCCGCAGGCGTGCAGCAGCTCACGCAGAACCTGGACCGCACGCTGTCCACCCAGGTGCCGCAGCTCGCCGCCGACGCCCACAACACCCTGCAGTCGCTGGAGAAGGCCAGCAACGGAGCCGCCGCCGTGGCGTCCGAGCTGCAGCAGACCGTGCGCCGCGTGAACGCGCAGGACGGGCCGCTGGAGCAGATCGCCCAGAGCACGCGCGCACTGACCCGCATGGCCGATTCGCTGGGCCGCAGCACGGTGCCGCACGCCAACCGAGCGGCCGATGATGTCTCGCGCGCCGCGCGCCAGATGGGCACGGCCGCCAGCCGCTTCAGCGACAACCCGCAGGCCGTGATCTACGGGCCGGGCCAGGCCCGTCCGGGGCCGGGCGAGCCCGGCTTCGTCGCCCCGTCTGCAGCCACCCAGCCCTGACCGAGGAACCCGCATGTCCCCATCTCGCAAGACCGCCGTGGCCAGCGCTGGACTGGCCGCCGCCCTGATCCTGCTGGCCGGCTGCTCGGCCCTGCCGCAGCCCCCCGCCCAGCCCGCACGCTATGACTTCGGGCTGGCGCCGCTGTCCACGCCCGCGCAGTCCGCCACATCCGCCGCCCCGCAGGCACGCACGCCGCTGGCGCTGGCCGATGTGGAGGCCCCCGCCCTGTCCGACGGCAGCACGGCCATGTTCTACCGCCTGGCCTATGCCAACGGCCAGGAACTGCGCCCCTACCAGCTGGCGCGCTGGAGCCAGCCTCCTGCACTGCTGCTGCAGCAGCGCCTGCGCAGCCAGCTGGGCCTGCAGCGCCCCGTGCTGGCCAGCAGCGAAAGCGTGGCCCAGCCGCGCCTGCAAGGCGCCGTGCCCACGCTGCTGCGCGTGGACATCGAAGAGTTCAGCCAGGTCTTTGACGCGCCCGGCTCCAGTGCCGGCGTGGTGCGCCTGCGCGCCACCCTGGTCGAGCAAAGCGGTGCTGTGGACCGCCTGCTCGGACAGAAGGTGTTCGAGGTGCGCAGTCCTGCAGCTTCGGGCGATGCGGCGGGCGGCGCCCAGGCCCTGGCCAAGGCCACGGATGCGGCCATTGCGCAGATCGATGCGTGGCTGGGGCAGCAGGGGCACTGAGCTGCTGCTGGATTTCCAGCCCATCCATTCTCTTGAGAACGGCTGGTGGGTGCATTGCATCCGCTGGCCGTTTTTTGTTTTCGGCAACTGGCTCTGCAAGCAAGTGGACTTTTTCTGCCCCTGCCGGATGGTTGCTTTTCGAGGCCGGGTCTCGGCCCGGCAGCCGACTGCCCTTTTCTTGATTCGCCAAGAAAGGTCAGATCACGAAGCAAGCCTGTCCTTCGGCAGGCTTGCAACCCCGCAACCGCCACGGCGCAGGTGCGGACATACGGGGAAAAGGCCGGGTACTCAGGGCAGGGGCGGGCCGCGCCTGACCCAGCGCTTCCCGCGCGTCCGTCAGGGGCTGTAGTCCCGATCCCACCGTCTCGGCTGCCCCTGGGACGACCGTCAACACTAGGTCCAGACTACGGCGCGCGGCGCGCAGGTTTTTTACAGTGAAACCGTCGCTGATGCAGATCGCGGCTTTGAAAAAAACAAGGCCTGATTGCACGGCACGACTTCAACATCACTGAAAGGAACAAGCCATGAATGAAGACCGCATCAAGGGCAACTGGAAGCAATTCACCGGCAAGATCCGTGAGCAATGGGGCAAGCTCACCGATGACGATCTGGACGTGATCGCCGGCAAGCGCGAGCAATTCCTGGGCAAGCTGCAGGAGCGCCAGGGCCTGGCCCGCGACGCTGCCGAAAAGCAGCTGACCGACTGGCAAAAGCGCAACCCCGACTTCCGCTTCGAAGACTGACGAGGGTGGACTGCGGATGGGCTGGTCGCCCTGGCCGGCGCCGCCATCCGCTCCTCGACAGCCAGCGTGCCTGAGGGCACGCACCAATGGCCCGCCGCCGCAGGCACCAAGGGCCGGTTCAGTACAAATACAAGGAGTTCCATCATGCAAACACCGCAACGCTTTCGCCACATGCTGTCCGCCGTCGCCCTGGGCCTGATGGCCTCCGGCGCCATGGCCATGACCAATGCCGAGCACACGGCCGCCAAGAACCAGATCGAGGCCGACTACAAGGCTGCCAAGGAACAGTGCAAGCCGCTCAAGGACAACGCCAAGGACGTCTGCGAGAAGCAGGCCAAGGGCCAGGAAAACGTGGCCAAGGCTGAGCTGGAGTCGCGCCGCAATCCTTCGCCCAAGAACAGCGAAAAGGCACTCAAGGCCAAGGCTGATGCGGACTACGACATCGCCAAGGAAAAGTGCGATGACCTCAAGGGCGACGCCAAGGACGTCTGCGTGAAGGATGCCAAGGCTGCCCATGTGCGTGCCGTCGAAGCCGCCAAGGTGAACAAGGCCCAGGCCGAACCTGCCGCCAACTCTGCCGCCAAGGCCGCCAACGTGGCCGAGACCCGCAAGGACGCTGCCGAGGAAACCCGCGAAGCCGACTACAAGGCTGCCAAGGCCCGTTGCGACACCATGAGCGGTGACGCCAAGGATGCCTGCGTGGCGGATGCCAAGCGTAAATATGGACAGTAAGCTGGTAGGCACCCCCTGAGGCGCTGCGCGCCTTCCCCCTCTCTACTTGCTTCGCAAGGGAGGGGGACGGCACCTTCGCCACGAGGCGGCTCTTGCTCGGTGCCCCTGGCCTTTTGGCCGCGCCAGTTTTATCCGCCTTGACCAAGCCCCGCTCGCGGGGCTTTGCTGTTTTCGGGTTGGCTGATGTGGGTCAAACGGGTTGGGCGGTGCTGTTCCTAAGCTGCAGTCTTTCATGATGAAGGCAGGAGAAGCATATGGCCGTGCTGGAATGGAGCGGAGCGCTGGCATTGGAGTTGCCGGCCATGGACGAGGTGCACCAGGAGTTCGTGCTGCTGCTGGCCGAGGTGGAGGCGGCCGATGATGCGCAGCTGTGCGTGCGCTGGGATGAGTTGATCGCGCATACGCAGGTGCACTTCGACCAGGAAGACCGCTGGATGCAGTCCACGCGGTTCACCAGCACCAACTGCCACAGCCTGCAGCACAAGGTGGTGCTGCAGGTGATGCGCGAGGGGGCGGCCAAGGCGGCAGCGGGGGATCTGGCCGTGATCCGCAGCATGGCGGGCGAGCTGGCGGCCTGGTTCGTGCACCATGCGCAGACCATGGATGCGGCGCTGGCCCTGCATCTGCGCAGTGCGGGCTTCGATCCCGCCACGGGCTCGCTGGCCCACCCCGAGGCCTTGCCCGAGCAGCCCATCACGGGCTGCGGCGGTGCCTGCGACGGCAGCGCCGACCGCGCGCGGGCCGTGCCGGCCTGATCCGGCGGGCCTTCAATCGGCCAGCCAGCCCGTTCAGGGCACGATCGCGGGCGAGGCCAGGATGGGGAAGATCTTCACCAGCCCGCCCGCCATCACCTCCACGGCCAGGGCCGCGAGGATCAGGCCCATGAGCCGCGTCATCACGTTGATGCCGGTCTTGCCCAGCACGCGCGCAATCGGGTCGGCCAGCGAAAAGCAGACCATCACCACCAGGGCCACCACCACGCCATAGCCCACCAGCGCCAGGTGCTGCCAGATGGTGCGTGCCTGGTCGGCATAGATCACCACGGTGGACATGGAGGCCGGCCCCGTCAGCAGCGGAATCGTCAGCGGCACCACGGCAATGCTGTTGCCCATGGCGGCCTTTTCCGCGCCTGCCGCCAGAGTGGGCGCGTTGGGCCGTTCCTCGGCCGGGCGGGCGTTGAGCATGTTCATCGCGCTGATCAGCAGCAGCAGGCCGCCGCCCACCTGGAAGCTCTGCAGCGAGATGTTGAAGAAGTCCAGCACCTGCAGCCCGATGATGGCGCAGGCCGCGATCACGCAGAACGAGGCCAGCGCCGCCGTGCGAATGGTCTGCTGGCGCTGCTGGGCGCTGAATCCCTCGGTGTAGTGGATGAAGAAGGGGACGATGGCCAGCGGGTTGATGATGGCCACCAAAGTGATCAGCGGTTTGAGGTCCATGGTTGCCTTGGAGCTAGAGGTTGCCGCCCGAGATATCGACCAGGCTGCCCGTGGTGTAGTGCGAGCCGTCGGACATCAGCCAGAGGATGGCGTCGGCCACCTCCTCGGCCCTGCCGCCGCGCTGCATGGGCACGTTGGGCGCCAGGCGCTCGACGCGGTCGGGCTGTCCGCCGCTGGCGTGGATGCCGGTCTCTATCAAGCCGGGCCGCACGGCGTTCACGCGTATGCCCTGGGCGGCGACTTCCTTGGCCAGGCCCAGCGTCATCACGTCCAACGCGCCCTTGGCGGCCGCATAGTCCACGTACTGGCCCGGTGCGCCCAGCCGCGAAGCGATGCTGGAGACGTTCACGATGGCGCCACCCCGTCCGCCGTGGCGGGTGCTCATGCGCCGCACGGCCTCGCGCGCGCAGATGAAGCTGCCGATGGTATTGACGCGGAACATGCGCTCCAGCCGCTGCACGCTCATCTCGGCCACGGTCTGCGCGCGGTCCACCACACCGGCGTTGTTGACCAGGGCATCCAGCCGGCCGAACTGCGCATCCACCGCACCGAACAGGGCCAGCACCTCGGCTTCGTCGCCCACATCGGCCTGCACGGCCAGCGCGCGGGTGCCGGCCAGTTGCACGTCGGCCACCACGGCCTCGGCCGCATCGCGCTGGTGCTGGTAGCTGATCACCACGTCCCAGCCCCGGTGCGCTGCCATGCGTGCCGTTGCGGCGCCTATGCCGCGGCTGCCGCCGGTGATGAGCACGACTTTTCGTTCCATCGAATGTCTCCTGTGAAAGAATTGCCGCACGGGCCGGCCCGCCGCCATTACAGCATTGCGGGGCGCGTCCGCCCACCGGGAAATCACAACAGGTTCTCAGACAGAAAGGAACGCGGACATGGGCAGTTTTGTGCAGTTGACTTCATTGGATGGCACGTCTTCGCCGGCCTGGGTGGCCCGCCCCGACGTGCCCGCGCGCGGTGCCATCGTCGTGCTGCAGGAGATCTTCGGCGTCAACGCCCATATCCGCGCCGTGACCGACCGGCTTGCGGCGCGGGGCTATGTGGCCGTGGCGCCGTCACTGTTCACGCGTGTGGAGCCGGGTGTGGACCTGGGCTACGGCGACGCCGACCGTGCCAAGGGCATGGCGCTGAAATCCGCCGCCGAGGCGCTGCCCCAGCCCGGCGTGCTGCCCGAGATCGAGGCCGCCATCGCCCATGCCGCCACGCTGGTGCCCGGCGGCAAGGTGGGCATCGTGGGCTTTTGCTGGGGCGGCCTGTGGGCCTGGCGCGCGGCCTGCAACCTGCCCAGCCTGTCGGCTGCGGCCTGCTACTACGGCGGCGGCATGACCACGCCGCTGGAGATGGGCCGCGAGCCGCTGTGCCCCGTCATCGCCCACTTCGGCCGGCGCGATGCGCACATTCCCGTGGACGCCGTGCAGGCCTTCGCCCAGGCGCAAAAGCATGTGCAGGTGCACCTGTACGACGCAGACCACGGCTTCAACTGCGACCAGCGCAGCGCCTACGACGAGGCCAGCGCCCTGCAGGCGCGCGATCGCACGCTGGCCTTCTTCGACCAGCACCTGGCCTGATCTGCCGTGCCGGGCGTGGCCCGGCATGGAAAATCCAGGCATCGGGATTTCCGGGAGTGCTGCTTGAAACCCGGTGCCTGATGCAATAGGCTTTCCAGAAGTCTCAACAGGAAAGGATGTCCATGCGACCGTCCGTGGTGCTCGACATGAATCGCAGCGCAGTGCGTGAAATGGCCAGCCGTTTCCGCACTGCGAACCCGCGCGTCTTCGGCTCCGTGCTGCATGGCACCGACCGGGACGGCAGCGACCTCGACCTGCTGGTCGATGCATTGCCGGGCGCGACGCTGTTCGACCTGGGCGGCCTGCAGGCCGAGCTGGAATCGCTGCTCGGCCTTCGCGTTGATCTGCTGACGCCCGGAGACCTGCCGCTGAAGTTCCGTGCCCAGGTGCTTGCGGAGGCGCAGCCGATATGAACGGGCATCGCCTTCCCGATTACCTCGATCACATACAGCAGGCCGCAACGGATGCCTGTAGCTTCGTGGAGGGCTTGGCCAAGGAGGATTTCCTGGAGGACAAGCGCACCCAGCAGGCCGTCATCATGAGCCTCGTCATCATCGGCGAGGCTGTCACGAAGGTCATGGATGGCTATGCCGAGTTCGCCCAGACACACGGGCAAGTGCCATGGCGCAACATGCGCGGCATGTGCAACCGCATCGCCCATGGCTATTTCGACATCAACCTCGATCTGGTGTGGGACACCGTGCAGACGGCCTTGCCTGAATTGCTCAGGCAATGGCCATCCATTCGCCGGGATGCGGACGGCGCCAGGCCGGGCTGACCGGTGCTGCGCGAGTGTCCGCAGCTGGCCTGATCAACCCCCGGGGTCCGGATCACAGGCCGGCCCCGGCGTCGCCTTGCGCGCCTGCACGGTCTGCAGCGTGCCCCGCAGCGCGCGCTGCTGCGCGGTCAGGAAGCTCATCAGCCCGCCCAGGTCGTTCAGTTGTTGGTCGGGGCCGGCCATGCAGCACAGGTCGATCACCAGGCCCATCTGGTGCATGCAGTCCTTGATGCGATAGACCTCGTATTCGGAAATGGGGTAGTACAGGCCGGTCTCTTCCCCGGGCGGGCCTAGGGTGGAAGAGGGAGGGGTGGCAACTGATTCGCCGGATGGAGTGATGTCAGCCATGGCAGCTCCTACGTGACATAAAGAGCCTGCCGCCACTCCGCCAAGAGAGGTGGCAGGACTGTGCAGGTTGGCGGACCGGACGTAGGACCGGCACCCCCTTACGGAGGTCCCGCACAGCCCCGCCAAAACGGAACCGTGCCCGGCGCAGCACCGGGAAGATGAAAAAGCCGCTGCCTCGTGAAAAAGGCGTGCGGCTGCTGCGCCTACGTTGTTCCGGGCCGCCAAGCCCGTATCCCCCGAGGGGATCGCGAAATGGTACTCCAAATGCGCGCCCTGCCGCGCTCTGAAGCCAGCTTCAGCCCTGGGGCTGCTGCGCGTGCAGCCCCATGTGGTACAGCCCCCAGGGCGCCTGCGCAAAACGTTCCTTGAGCGGCTTGCCTGCCAGATCGGCAATGCGGTCGGCGTCATACATGGCCCATTGCGGGCCCAGGCCGCCCAGGCCCAGGCGCAGGCCGTCCATGTGCGTGGCCAGCAGCATGCGCCATTGCAGGGCCTGCGCCAGCGGCAGCTGGGCGCGGTAGCCGTCGATGGCCTGCAGGGTGATCCACTGGCCCTTGGCCGCTGCGGCGGCGGTGTCCACGCCGGCCGCCTGCAGCACGGTGGCCAGCAGCGGGCCGCGCAGCCGGTGGGGCTGGCCGTCGTATTCGATATGGGGCGTGATCTCCACCGTGGGCAGGCGCTCCAGCGCACCGGCCCCTGTGGTCCAGGCCGAGTCGAAGGCCAGGCCATGGTTTTTCAGCAGCAGATCGGCCACCGGGTCCAGCGGCCCCCGGTTGCCGCGCACGCCGGGGCCGCTGATGGTGAGCACGGCGGCTTCGGTGCTTTTCCCGGGGGCGGCGGGGGCGGCCAGGGCGCTTTCGCACAGGGCCAGGCCGGTGGCTGCGCTGGCGGCCAGCAGGCTGCGGCGTGAAAGCGGGCTCCGGCTTGCGGATGCGGTCATGGGGAACTCCTGGGGGTGCGTGGCGATGTGCCAGCGCCGATTTTCCGTGAACTCCTCTCCCTTCGCGACAGCGCAGCGCCTGCAGCGGTCAAAAGGCCCAGCAGCGCCAAGGCGGGCAGGCCCAGGCCCGGCACGGGCGTGGCCGTGGGGCCGGCAGGACCCGCTAGCGGCACGGCCAGCAGCACGGGGTCGCTGATGGCACCCGGCGCGGGATTGCTGTCGCCCGTGGCGGCGGCGGTGGAGCTGCCGTTGTTGTCGGTGACGGAAAAGCGCAGCGTGCGGCCCTGCAGGCTGTCGATGGGCCAGGGCACCCATTGCTGGTCCAGGTACTTGAACAGGCGGGCATGGGCGGGAATGGCCTCGGGCAGCGTGAGCGTGACGCCCAGCTTCTCGCCCGGCATGCAGTACATGGCCTGGAAGCTGGCCTGTCCCCAGGGATAGCGGTGCCCCGCGGGCAGGCTGCCGGTGGCTGCCGTGAAGGCGGGCGCGCCGTCGAGCACGCAGCCGCCGCTGGGGCTGTCCAGGGCCAGGGTGACGGCGCCGCCGGGGCCGGAGCCCGTGTACGTGGTGTCGGGCACGAACATGGCCAGCACGTTGCGCGCCCGGTCCATGGTCACGGTGCAGGAGGCGGCGTTGCCGCTGCAGTCATTGCCCCAGCCTGCGAACCTGTAGGCCGGAGCGGGCGTGGCCGTCAGCGTGACCAGGGTCTGGGCGCCGGAGGGGTAGCTGGCGCTGCACTGTGCCGGTGTGCCGCCGCCGGAAGGCTGCGTGCATTGCACGATGCCGCCGTCCAGGGGCACGGGCAGGTCGCCGGCCGTCACGCTGCCGCCTGGCGTGCTGACCTGCACGATCAAGGCAGCGGCACCCTGCAGTTCCACCGCGCCCATGTCGCAGCCCGCGCCCTGGGGACGCACCTGGCCGCGCTGGTCGATGAGGCCGTTGCAGTAGTAGGACGGTACGGCGTCCACGGCCGGCGAGCCTGCGGCCGGCAGCAGGCTGGGCGTGGCGCCGCCGTTGTTGTGCAGGCTTGCCAGCAGGGGGTCCTGGTCGAAAAGATTGGTGCCCCTGTCGTCGATGTCGATGGCGCCAAGCGGCAGGCCGGCGGTGCTGACGGTCCTGAGAATGCTGTAGTCCAGGCTCACCAGCGGGTTGTTGCCGTCCTTGTTGTAGATCTCCGGGCCTGTCGCGCCAGTCGCGTTCCACAGAATGCTGGAGACCAGGGCGACAGGGTTGGCATACCCGGTGGGCCAGGCGGCATCGTTGTACAGAGCGTGGCCTCTGCCGTTCGCCTGGCTGGTGCCCGCCTGGTTGCCGGCGAAGGTGGTGAAACGGACCAGCGAACTGCCCGTGAACGAGGTGCCCACCGTGCGGTAGTACAGGGCGCCGCCATGGCGGCCTGCGCGGTTGCCGGTGAAGGTGACGTCCTCGATGCGCAGGGCATTGGCCGTGTTGTGCACCAGGTGGTAGAGGGCGCCTGCGTCCGCGCTGGCCGAATTGCCGGTGAACAGGGACTGGCGTATCTCCATGGCATTGGCGCCGTTGCCCCAGCCTTCGCTATAGATGGCACCGCCCATGGCTGCGCTGTTGCCGCTGAAGCTGGCCTGGCGGATCAGGGGGCTGGCGGTGCCGGCGTTGTCGGAAAGGTTGAAGAGGGCGCCGCCCTGGCCGGCATTGGACTCGGCCTTGTTGCCGCTGAACACCACGTTGAGCAGCGTGGGGCTGCAGGCGCTGCCCGCTCCCGCGCCGTTGCAGTACAGGCCGGCACCGTGGTAGCTGGTGCCGCCGGACTGGCCCGCCGTGATGGTGAGGGTGTCCAGCCGTGTGTTGTCCCGTGTGTAGGGGCCGCCGCTGCTGCTGTTGCCCCGCCCGCCGATCACCACCACGTTGAAGCTGTTGCCGCCCTGGATGTCCGTGGCGGCGGGCGTGATGCCGCCCGCGCGGTTGCTGTCATTGCCATCGATGTCGCCGGACAGCACGGTCAGGCGCGGGTCGGTGGTGCGTTCCTCGGGTGCGGCGCTGTTGCCGGTGTAGCCGCCCAGCAAGTGCACCGGGGCGTTGATGGCAAAGCTGGCGCTGCGGTCCGTGCCGGCCGTAGGCCGGTAGATGCCCTGCTTGAGCCGGATGCTGCTGCAGGCGCCACTGCCCAGCGCGGCCTGCAGCGTGGTGGCGCTGCTCCAGTCCAGGCCGCTGGCGGCGGCGCTGCCGTCGCTGGCCGCATGGCAGGTGAGTTGGCTGCCGGCGGGCGCGGCCTGTGCGCCCGGGGCGGCGCCCAGCAGGGCGGCCAGGGCCAGGGCGCGGGGCACGGCGCGGGTCAGGGCGGTAATGCCGGCCTGCGCGGTGCGGGGCATGGGCAGGAGGGCCATCGTCTATCTCCTTGAACCTTGAAGTCGGTGCCGGGTGGCCTGGGCGACCATAGCCACTGGCGCCTTTCCTGTATGTCCCCCTTTCGGGCGACAAGACGGGGCACCCCTATCCATGTGAACATGCGGGCCTTGCCGCCATGGCAGGTCCGCAGAACTTTTGGCCCATGCACGCAGACCCTCCAGACAGTCCAGCCAGCCCCGCCGGAGCCGGCAATGCCGCGCCCACACCCATCCGCGTGGCCGTGGTGGAGGACGACGCCGCCTGCCGCCACGCCCTGGTGGGCGTGATCAATGCCGCGAAGGACATGGTCCTGTGCTGGGCGGCAGCCAGCCGCACGGAGGCCCTGCACCAGCTCGGCCGCGCCGATGGGGCCGGTGCCATGGACGTGATGCTGGTGGACCTGGGCCTGCCCGACGGCAGCGGCCTGGAGGTGATTGCTGCCGTGCGCACCCGCCACCCCGGGGCGGCGGTGATGGTCAGCACCATCTTTGGCGACGAGCAGCATGTGCTGGCCGCCATCGAGGCCGGCGCCATGGGCTATCTGCTCAAGGACCTGGCCGCCGACGCGGTGCTGGAGGAAGTGCGCAGCCTGCACGCGGGCGGCAGCCCCATCAATCCCATGGTGGCGCGCAAGCTGCTGCTGCGCCAGCAGCGGGCCGGGGCGGTGGCCGGGCTGCAGCCGCCTGCCGAGCCGCAGGCCGCCGCGCAGGCGCTGTCCACGCGCGAGCTGGAGGTGCTGCGCCTGGTGGCGCGCGGCCACACGCTGGACGAGGTGGCGCGCCAGCTGGGCGTGTCGCGCCACACGGTGCGCACCTTCGTGCGGCGCATCTACGGCAAGCTGCAGGTGTCCAGCCGCACGCAGATGATGCATGTGGCCTTGCAGCGCGGCTGGCTGGCCGAGGGGCGGCAATGAGCGCCGCCACGGTGGGCAGATGACGCAGCCGCTGCTGCAGGGGAGGGTCTTGCTGGTTTCGGCGGGACTGGTGGCGCTGGCGATGCTGCTGGCGGGGGCATTCGGGCTGCGTGGCCCCGTCGCAGGTGAAGCGGTGCAACTGCGCCAGGCGCAGCTGTGGCGGTCGGACAGCACGCACTGGGCGCCGCCTGCGGCGCTTGCGTCGGCCGACGACGCGGTGCTGGATGCATCGACGCCGTGGAGCGATGTGGACCTGCCCTATGGGGGCGACAGGGCCGTGTCGGGCAGCGGCGACCTGGCAGCGGCGCCGCCCGAGGTGCGCTGGTTCCGCGCCGTGGTGCCGCCTGAAGCCCTGGTGCCTACGCCGCAGGGCGCGCGCCTGTATATCCCGCGCTGGCAGACGGTGGGCACGGTGGCGGTGTATGTGGATGGGAAGCTGGCCTGGCAGACGCGCGGCAGCCGGGTGTGGAACAGTTTCAACCGGCCGGTGTGGCTGGACCTGGGCGGGCTGGCGCAGCCGGGCAGGCCGCTGCAGGTGCATGTGCGCATGGCCAGCCAGCAGGGCGTGGGCGGGGCGCTGTCCAGCCTGTGGGCGGGGCCGGCCGAGTCGCTGCGCCTGTCCTGGCGGCTGCGCAGCCTGCTCCAGGCCGATATGGTGGTCTACACGGCGGGCTCCTACCTGGTGCTGGGCCTGTTCGCGCTGGCGCTGTGGACGCTGCAGCGGCGGCGCGGGGATGTGGTGTTCCTGCTGTTCTTCCTGATGTCGCTGTGCCAGTTGCTGGGCTCGCTGCAGTTCATGGTGGACGGCGAGGGGCTGGCCCTGTCGGACGGCTGGTTCTCCTGGCTGACGCTGGCCGGCCTCATGGGCGCCACGGTGGCGGCCTTCCATTTCCTGTGCCTGATGCAGCGCAGGCGCCGGCCCTGGCTGGGCCGGGTGCTGCAGGGCTATGTGGGCACGGTGCTGCTGGTGGCGGTGCCGCTGTGGGGGCCGGCGCACGAGACCATCCTGCCGCTGCTGCGGCTGCTGATGGTGCCGCCGGAGATCCTGGTGCTGTGCATGGCCGTGGCGGGCGCCTGGCGCATGCGCGATGGCGGCAGCACCATGCTGGCGGTGTGGATGCTGCTGTCGTTTCCCATCGGCTTCCATGACCTGGCGCTGCAGAGCTACCTGATCAGCATGGAGAGCATCTACCTGACGCCCTATGTGTACCTGGGGCTGTTCACGCTGTTCCTGCTGGTGGCCTACCGGCGCTACAACGGCGCGCTGGCCGTGGCAGAGAACGCCAACCTGCATCTGGCGGAACGGCTCAAGGCCCAGGAGGCGGAGCTGGCCCAGGCCCATGAACGCCTGCTGGCCGTGGAGCGCGAGCAGACGCTGATGCAGGAACGCCAGCGCCTGATGCGCGAGATGCACGACGGCGTGGGCTCCTCGCTGATGAGCGCGCTGCGCGTGGTGGAGTTCAACCAGGCCGGCACGGTGGACCTGGTGCAGCTGCTGCAGGAGTGCATCGATGACCTGAAGCTGTCCATCGACTCGCTGGAGCCGCTGGACTGCGACCTGCTGGCGCTGCTGGCCGGGCTGCGCTACCGGCTGGGGCCGCGCCTGGAGGGGGCGGGGCTGCGGCTGCACTGGGAGGTGAGCGACCTGCCCGCGCTGCCCTGGCTGGACGCGCAGGCCGCCCTGCATGTGCTGCGCATCCTGCAGGAGGTGCTGACCAACATCATCAAGCACAGCGGCGCGCGCGAGATCACGGTGCGCACGGCACAGGCCCCGCTGGACGGCCGGGCCGGCGTGCAGGTGCTGGTGGAGGACGACGGCCACCCCTTCGACCGCGCCCAGGCACCCACCGAGGGCCGCAAGGGACTGGTGAACATGCGCACGCGTGCGCTGGCGCTGCAGGCGCGGCTGGACTGGGCGCCGCTGGCCGGCGGCAATCGCTTCACGCTGTGGATGCCGCTGGAGCGGGCGGGGCCCTAGCCCTGCGCCGTGCGCGCCATGTAGCGCTTGCGCCAGAAGAACATGGTCAGGCCCACGGCAATCGTCGTCATCGAGCCCATGGCCCACCAGAAGCCGTCCTGCTTGTGCACCAGGGGGATGAACTCGAAGTTCATGCCGAAGATGCCGGCAATCAGGTTCAGCGGCAGGAACACGGCCGTCAGCGCGGTCAGCGTGCGCATGATGTCGTTGGTGCGGTTGCTCTGCACCGAAAAATGCATCTGCACCACGGTCTCGGTGCTTTGCTCCAGCCGCCGCACATGGTGGACCACGCGCTCTATGTGTTCCAGCACGTCGCGGCTGCGCACCTTGAGCAGGTCCAGCTCGCGCAGCGCCGCCGCGCCCTCGGGGGGCGCCCAGGTCTCCAGCGCGTCCGTCCAGTCCTGCACGGCGGCGCGCTGGTCTTCGCAGACTTCGTCCAGCTCATGCAGGGCCAGCCGTGCGTCCAGCAGCGCCCCCCAGTTGGCAAAGCGCGTGCGCGGGCGCAGCAGCTCGGTCTGCCAGTGGTCCAGCTGGCGCGACAGTTCGCGGCGCAGGTCCAGGAAGCCGTCCACGATGAGGTTGACCACGCGCAGCATGAGGTCGGCCGGGCTGGCCGGCAGCCGCGTGCCGGATGTGGGGTTCAGCCGTCCCTCGCGCAGATCGCTGGGCATGGCGGCCAGCAGCCGCGCGGCATAGGCGTCGCGCACGGTGCAGTCGTCGGGGTGCACGGACAGCAGCACCTGGTCGAACATGGCAAAGCCCACGGGGCTGGTGTCGATGTTGCGCAGCACGGGCGGGCCTGTGCGGCGCACGGGAGGCGAGGGGGGCGCCGCCTGCGCCGCAGGCGAAGAGGCCGTGCCGGCCTGCGCGGCGGCACGCGCCTGCCCGCTGGCCAGGCGGCGAAAGACCAGCAGGTCGTACTGCGAGGTGTAGTCGTAGCGCGATGGCAGCTGGGCGTTGAGCAGGTCCGAGACATGCAGGTCCACCAGCTGCTGGCCCGACAGCAGCTGCAGCGTGCGCTGCACGTCGGCCAGCCGCTCCTGCAAGGTGGCGCGGGTGCAGGAGATCCACAGGAAGCCCTGCGCGGGCGCCTGCCCGGGCAGGTCGGCCAGTTCGGTGGCGCCGCCCGGCTGCAGGTGGAAGATGCGCATGTTCCTGGCGTTCCCGGCTGGGGGAGCGGCTCCCGTGCCCGTGGGCGGCGTCACCGGCGGCATGCGTTCAGCCGCGCAGCTTGCGCGCGGCGTCGATGGCGAAGTAGGTCAGGATGCCGTCGGCACCCGCACGCTTGAAGGCCAGCAGCGATTCCATCATCACCTGGTCATGGTCCAGCCAGCCGTTGGCGGCGGCGGCCTTGAGCATGGCGTACTCGCCGCTGACCTGGTAGGCGAAGGTGGGCACGCCGAATTCGTCCTTGACGCGGCGCACCACGTCCAGGTACGGCATGCCGGGCTTGACCATGACCATGTCGGCACCCTCGGCCAGGTCCTGGGCGACTTCGCGCAGGGCCTCGTCGGTGTTGGCGGGGTCCATCTGGTAGACGTTCTTGTCGGCCTTGCCCAGCGCGCCGCGCGTACCCACGGCATCGCGGAACGGGCCGTAGAAGGCGCTGGCGTACTTGGCGCTGTAGGCCATGATGCGGGTGTGGATGTGGCCGTGGGCCTCCAGCGCCTCGCGGATGGAGCCGATGCGGCCGTCCATCATGTCGCTGGGCGCCACCATGTCAACGCCGGCCTCGGCATGGGTGAGGGCCTGGCCCACCAGGACCTGCACGGTCTCGTCATTGATGATGTAGCCGGACTCGTCGAGGATGCCGTCCTGGCCGTGGCTGGTGTAGGGGTCCAGGGCCACGTCGGTCATCACGCCCAGTTGCGGGAACTCCTTCTTGAGCGCCCGCACCACGCGCGGGATCAGGCCGTCGGGGTTGAGCGCCTCCTTGCCGTCGGGCGTCTTCAGCGAGGTCTCGATGGCGGGGAACAGCGCCAGGAACGGGATCTCCAGCTGCACGCACTGCTCTGCCACGGGCAGCAGCAGGTCCAGGCTCAGGCGGTCCACGCCGGGCATGGAGGGCACGGCCTCGCGCTGGTTCGTGCCTTCGTGCACGAACACGGGGTAGATGAAGTCATGGGCCGTGAGCACGTTCTCGCGCACCAGATTGCGCGTGAAGGCGTCGCGGCGCAGGCGGCGGGGGCGGTTGTGCGGGAAGGGGGTGGGGCTGGACAGATGCATGCCGAAAATTGTGCCCCATTCCCGCCGCAGGCCCCGCAACCCCGGCGACGACGCCGGCACGCGGGACTCGGCTTTTGCGCCTGCGCAGCCTGGCGCACCCCTGTACGCACGTACACTGCCCGCATGCTGTGGGTCAAAGCCTTTCATATCGTTTTCGTGGCAAGCTGGTTCGCGGGCCTGTTCTATCTGCCTCGCATCTTCGTCAACGTGGCCATGGTCACGCCCGGCTCGGTGGCCGAGCGCGAGCGCCTGCTGCTCATGGCACGCAAGCTGCTGCGCTTCACCACGCTGCTGGCCGTGCCCGCATTGGGCCTGGGCCTGTGGCTGTACCTGGGCTACGGCATCGGCAAGGGGCCGGGCAACGGCTGGATGCACGCCAAGCTGGCCGGCGTGCTGCTGGTCATCGGCTACCACCATGCCTGCGGGCGCCTGCTGCGCAAGCTGATCGACAACCGGGACCAGCACAGCCACCGCTGGTTCCGCTTCTTCAACGAGGTGCCGGTGCTGCTGCTGGCGGCCATCGTCATCCTGGTGGTCGTCAAACCTTTCTGAGAAACCGATCCAACGAAGAGGGAGGCAGGGCGTGGTGCAAAGGACTTCGGCCTGGCCGCTGGCACTGGTCTATGCGGTGCTCATCGTTTTCGCCAGCCTGTTTCCCTTCGATGGCTGGCGTGCCCAGGGCATTGATCCGCTGGTCTTCCTGACGGCAAAGATCCCGCCGCCGTACTGGACCTGGTTCGACGTCAATACCAATATCGTCGGCTACGCGCCGCTGGGCTTTTTCCTGGCGCTGGCCCTGGTGCGCAGCGGCAGCCCGCGCGCGGCCGTGCCGCTGGCGGCGCTGGCAGGCACCCTGCTGTCGCTGTCCATGGAGTTCCTGCAGATCTACCTGCCGCGGCGCGTTCCCTCCAATCTGGATCTGGTGCTCAATGCGGGCGGTACCTTGTTGGGCGCGCTGGTGGCGCTGCTGCTGGAGCGCCTGGGCGCCCTGGCGCGCTGGAGCGCCTTTCGCACCCATTGGCTGGGCGAGGATGGCGGCGGCGCCATGGTGCTGCTGGCGCTGTGGCCCTGGGCGCTGCTCTTTCCCGCCGCCGTGCCCTTCGGTTTGGGCCAGGTGCTGGAGCGGCTGGAGCAGGGCCTGCTGGACCTGCTCGAAGGCACGCCCTTTCTCATGTGGCTGCCGCTGCGCGAGTCGGCCCTGACGCCGCTATCGCCCGTGACCGAGATGCTGTGCGTGATGCTGGGCCTGTGGGTGCCCTGCCTGCTGGCCTATTGCGTGATGCGCCACATGGGTCGGCGCGCCGTGCTGGCGGGCTCGGCCATCGTGATCGGCATCGCGGTCTCGGCGATGTCGGCCGCGCTGAGCTGGGGGCCTGCCCATGCCTGGGAGTGGGTGGACCTGCCGGTGCGCATGGGCGTATGGGGCGGCGTGGGCCTGGCCATGGTGGCCCTGCCGCTGCCGCGCCGCGCCTGTGCAGCCCTGCTGATGCTGGTGCTGGTGCTGCAACTGAGCATCCTGAACCAGGCGCCCACCAGTGCCTATTTCTCCGAGACGCTGCAGGCCTGGGAGCAGGGGCGTTTCATCCGCTTCTACGGGCTGGGGCAGTGGCTGGGCTGGCTGTGGCCCTATGCCACCCTGGTCTACGTGCTGCTCAGGGTGGCGCGCCGCGATGCAGGGCCGCTGCCGCCTGCACCTTCAGCGCCCCCGGCGCCTTCGGGGCAGCAGACGCAGGCCTAGAATCCGCTGCATGAGCGAAAACCCACGTCCCGGGGCCGAAGGCGGCCAGCAAGGCGCAGGCAACTACTATGCGCGCCACATCTTCTTTTGCCTCAACGAGAGGCCTGGCGGCGAGGACTGCTGTGCGCTGCACGGCGCCAAGGCAGGCTTCGACCACTGCAAGAAGCAGGTCAAGCAGCTGGGCCTGGCCGGCAAGGGCCAGGTGCGCGTGAACAAGGCCGGCTGCCTGGACCGCTGCGCGGGCGGGCCCGTGGCCGTGGTCTACCCCGAAGGCACCTGGTACACCTTCGTGGACGAGACCGATATCGACGAGATCGTCGAGTCCCATCTCAAGAACGGCCAGCCCGTGGAGCGCCTGCTGCTGCCGCCCGACGTGGGCCGCTGAGCACCGGCTGGAACTTTGGGCCTTTCCGGGCATCAGTGCTTTGTCAGCTTGGACTGGCTGCTACTACTAGGATAGCGATTGTGAATGCGCAGACCGAACGTTTGACCCTGACCGGCCTTGCCGGGGCCGTGGAGGCCCTGCGCGACGCGCCGGCCGCCGATGCGACTGCGCGCGGCGTGGCCATCATCGCCCACCCCCATCCGCTGTTTGGCGGCACCATGGACAACAAGGTGGTGCAGACCCTGGCGCGGGCCTTCGTGCAGTGCGGCTACACGGCCGTACGCTTCAACTTCCGTGGCGTGGGTGCCAGTGCCGGCGAGCACGACGCAGGCATCGGCGAGGCCGAGGACATGCTGTCCGTGGTCCGCCAGGTCGCTCCCGAAGGGCCGATCGCGCTGGCGGGCTTTTCCTTCGGCGCCTTCGTCACCAGCCATGTGCTGGCGGGCCTGTGGAATGAAGGCCGGGTGGAAAAGGCTGTGCTGGTGGGCACGGCGGCCAGCCGTTTCTCGGTGGCCCCCGTGCCGCCCGAAGCCCATGACCGGACATTGGTGGTGCACGGCGAGGCCGATGACACGGTGCCGCTGTCGGCCGTCATGGACTGGGCGCGCCCGCAGATACTGCCTGTTACCGTCGTGCCAGGGGGCGGTCATTTCTTTCACGGACAATTGCCGCTACTCAAGAGTCTCGTGGTCCGCCATTTGCGCTCACTTCCCTAGCGGCCCGCGCCGCTGCTCAATAGGCCCGCCCCAGCCGGCGGCATCTTCCGCCTTTCCTGCTTTACCTGCCCTTTAGCGAGAGTTTTCCTCATGAAGCCCATTTCCTCCACGCTGCGAGTCCTGGCACTGGCAGCGGCCATGGCGCCGGCCCTGGCGCTGGCGCAGATCACCCCGCCCCAGCCGCCCGAGATCGCGGCGCGCAACTATCTGCTGGTCGATGTCACCGCCAACCAGGTGCTGGGTGCCAAGGACATCGATGCGCCCATCGAGCAGGCCTCGCTGACCAAGCTCATGACCGGCTACCTGGTCTTCGACGCACTGCGTGCGAAGAAGATCACGCTGGAGCAGCGCCTGCCCGTCAGCGAGCGCGCCTGGAAGATGCCGGGCTCGCGCATGTTCATCGACCCCAAGATGCAGGTGCCGGTGGATGACCTGATCAAGGGCATGATCGTGCAGTCCGGCAACGACGCCACCATGGCCCTGGCCGAAGGCGTGGGCGGCTCGGCCGAGAACTTCGTGCGGCTCATGAACGAGCAGGCCAAGGCGCTGGGCATGAAGAACACCAGCTACAAGAACCCCGAAGGCCTGACCGAGCCCGGCCACCTGACCACGGCGCGCGACCTGTCCATCCTCGCGCAGCGCCTGATGCAGGACTTCCCCGAGTACATGCACTACTACTCGACCAAGAAGTACTTCTACCCGGGCACGCCGGCCTCCAACGGCACCAACCGCAACTCGCTGCTGTTCCGCGACCCGACCGTGGACGGCCTCAAGACCGGCCACACCGCTGCGGCCGGCTACTGCCTGGTGGCCACGGCCAAGCGCGATCTGCCCAACGTGGGCAGCCGCCGCCTGATCTCCATCGTGCTGGGCGCCGCCAGCGAGAACGCGCGCGCCAATGAAAGCCAGAAGCTGCTGAACTGGGGCTATGCGGCCTTCGACTCGGTCAAGCTGTTCGACGCCGAGCAGGCCGTGGCCACGCCCGAGGTCTGGAAGGGCAAGGCGGGCACCGTCAAGATCGGCCGCACCACGCCCATCGTGGTCACCGTGCCGGCCGGCAGTGGCGGCAAGCTGAGCACCGAAGTCGTGCGCCAGGACCCGCTGATCGCTCCGTTCACCAAGGGCCAGGCCATGGGCACGCTCAAGGTCAAGCTGGGGGCCGACACCGTGGCCGAAGTGCCGCTGGTGGCGCTTGAAGGCGTGGAGCAGGCTGGCTTCTTCGGCCGTGCCTGGGATGCGATCCGCCTCTGGATCAAGTAAGCCCCGCGCCTGTCGCGCAGGCCCTCGCGTACCGGCTTGAAGGGGGTGCAGTTGTGCGATCTCCTGCAAGCTGGTACAGTCGAGGGCTTTTCGGAATTTCCGAAGGGATTCACGTTTTCGCTTTTCGCAAGCAATTCACGTTTAGGGACGTTTATTAATGCCAACCATTAACCAACTCGTGCGTCAGGGCCGCACGGTCGAAGTTGTCAAATCCAAGAGCCCTGCTATGGAAAACTGCCCTCAGCGCCGCGGCGTGTGCACCCGTGTGTACACCACGACGCCCAAGAAGCCTAACTCCGCTCTGCGTAAGGTTGCCAAGGTGCGCCTGACCAACGGCTTCGAGGTCATCTCCTACATCGGTGGTGAAGGCCACAACCTGCAAGAGCACAGCGTTGTGCTGGTGCGCGGCGGCCGTGTGAAGGACTTGCCCGGTGTGCGTTACCACATCGTGCGTGGCTCCCTTGACCTGCAAGGCGTCAAGGACCGCAAGCAAGCCCGTTCCAAGTACGGCGCGAAGAAGCCCAAGGCCAAGTAAGCCCTGCGTTTTTTCGAAGAAGGTGCTGTATCCCGCGTGGCGCGAGATCCAGCGTAGTGACCCCAAACGCAAGTGTTTTGCGCGGGTCGAGTAAGTGGGAGTCCTGTTGGCTCTCGCGGTGTCTGAAAAGACGCCAACTGAAGCAAGATAGAGGTAAAAAATGCCACGTCGTCGCGAAGTCCCCAAACGTGAAATCCTGCCGGATCCCAAGTTCGGCAATGTCGAGCTGTCCAAGTTCATGAACGTGATCATGGAAGGCGGCAAGAAGGCGGTCGCAGAACGCATCATCTACGGTGCCCTGGACCTGATTCAAAAGAAGCACCCTGACAAAGACCCGCTGGAAGCCTTCATCGTTGCCATCAACAACGTGAAGCCCATGGTCGAAGTGAAGTCCCGCCGCGTCGGCGGTGCCAACTACCAGGTGCCCGTCGAAGTGCGTCCCGTGCGTCGCCTGGCCCTGTCCATGCGTTGGCTGAAGGAAGCTGCACGCAAGCGCGGCGAGAAGTCCATGGCCCAGCGCCTGGCCAACGAGCTGCTCGAGGCCACCGAAGGCCGTGGCGGCGCCATGAAGCGCCGTGACGAAGTGCACCGCATGGCCGAAGCCAACAAGGCGTTCAGCCACTTCCGCTTCTAAGAGCGCTTCGCTCCTGATCAGACGGGCCGCATGCATTTTTGCCTGCGGCCTTGTCTCGATTAGGAGCGTCCCCAGATAAGACTGCTGTCCGTCTGCACCATGAGGCTGGAACGGGCAGAGACTCCCTCCATACGATCAATCAAGGATCCATCATGGCTCGCAAGACCCCCATCGAGCGCTACCGCAATATCGGTATCTCCGCCCACATCGACGCCGGCAAAACCACCACCACCGAACGTATCCTGTTCTACACCGGTGTGACCCACAAGCTGGGCGAAGTGCACGACGGCGCTGCTACGACCGACTGGATGGAGCAAGAGCAAGAGCGCGGCATCACCATCACTTCCGCTGCAGTGACCTGCTTCTGGAAGGGCATGGACCTGTCCTACCCCGAGCACCGTTTCAACATCATCGACACCCCCGGCCACGTGGACTTCACCATTGAGGTGGAGCGTTCCATGCGCGTGCTGGACGGCGCCTGCATGGTGTACTGCGCCGTGGGCGGCGTGCAGCCCCAGTCGGAAACCGTGTGGCGTCAGGCCAACAAGTACAAGGTGCCTCGTCTGGCCTTCGTGAACAAGATGGACCGTACTGGCGCCAACTTCTTCAAGGTCGTCGAGCAGATGAAGCTGCGCCTGAAGGCCAACCCCGTGCCCGTCGTGATCCCGATCGGTGCCGAAGAAAACTTCAAGGGCGTGGTCGACCTCGTCAAGATGAAGGCCATCATCTGGGACGAAGCCTCGCAAGGCATGAAGTTCGAATACCACGAAATCCCCGCCGAGCTGGTGGAGACCGCCAACAAGTGGCGTGAAAACCTCGTGGAAGCGGCTGCCGAAGCCAGCGAAGACCTGATGAACAAGTACCTGGAAGAAGGTACTCTGTCCGAAGAAGACGTGAAGGCCGGCCTGCGCGCTCGTACGCTGGCTACCGAAATCCAGCCCATGCTGTGCGGTACCGCCTTCAAGAACAAGGGTGTGCAGCGCATGCTGGACGCCGTGATCGACTACCTGCCGGCGCCTGTGGACATCCCTGACGTCACCGGTACCGATCCCGAAAACGAAGAAACCAAGCTCAGCCGCAAGGCAGACGACGGCGAAAAGTTCTCGGCCCTGGCCTTCAAGCTGATGACCGACCCGTTCGTCGGCCAACTGACCTTCGTGCGCGTGTACTCGGGCGTCCTGACCAAGGGCGACACCGTGTTCAACTCGGTCAAGGGCAAGAAGGAGCGTATCGGCCGTATCGTGCAGATGATGGCCAACGAGCGCGTGGAAGTCGAAGAAATCCGCGCCGGCGACATCGCTGCCTGCGTGGGCCTGAAGGACGTCACCACCGGCGAAACGCTGTGCGCCGTCGAAGCTCCCATCGTGCTGGAGCGCATGGTCTTCCCCGAGCCCGTGATTGCACAGGCCGTGGAGCCCAAGTCCAAGGCCGACCAGGAAAAGATGGGCATCGCCCTGTCGCGCCTGGCTGCTGAAGATCCGTCCTTCCGCGTGCGCACCGATGAAGAATCGGGCCAGACCATCATCGCCGGCATGGGCGAGCTGCACCTGGAAATCATCGTTGACCGCATGAAGCGCGAATTCAACGTGGAAGCCAACGTGGGCAAGCCCCAGGTGGCCTACCGCGAAACCATTCGCCAGAAGGTTACCGATGTGGACGGCAAGTTCGTTCGCCAGTCCGGCGGCAAGGGCCAGTACGGCCACGTCGTGCTGACCCTGGAACCCCAGGAAGCCGGCAAGGGCTTCGAGTTCGTCGACGAAATCAAGGGCGGTGTGGTTCCTCGCGAATACATCCCTGCGGTCGAGAAGGGCGTGATCGAGGCGCTGACTTCCGGCGTGCTGGCCGGCTACCCCGTGGTGGACGTCAAGGTGCGCCTGACCTTCGGTTCGTACCACGATGTGGACTCGAACGAAATGGCCTTCAAGATGGCTGCCATCTTCGGCTTCAAGGAAGGCGCCAAGAAGGCCAGCCCCGTCATCCTCGAGCCCATGATGGCCGTGGAAGTCGAGACGCCTGAAGACTACGCCGGCACCGTGATGGGCGACCTGTCCTCGCGTCGCGGCATGGTCCAGGGCATGGACGACATGGCCGGCGGTGGCAAGTCCATCAAGGCCGAAGTGCCGCTGTCGGAAATGTTCGGCTACGCCACTTCGCTGCGTTCGCAGACGCAAGGCCGCGCTACGTACACGATGGAGTTCAAGCACTACGCCGAAGCTCCCCGCAACGTGGCCGAAGCCATCGTGGCTGCTCGCGCCAAGTAAGGCTTTTTGTATAATCGAAGGCTTTTGAGTCGCAGCTCCTGAAAAGGGGCTGCGATTTTTGCCGGTCTGCGATCCCATGCCGTCCTGTCACCTGTGCGGGGCGACCAAGCAATGGGATGCAGACCTTAAACATCACACAGGTTTTGCTCTTTCGGAGAAATCATGGCAAAGGAAAAATTCGAGCG
>NZ_JBICKY010000038.1:0-1147 GCF_043104705.1 Delftia sp. WSY_10
GGAGGTGGCGCCGGTGGCGGCATGGCCATGAACATCACGGCGCCCGGTGGGGGCGATGGCGGCGGTGGTGGGGGTGCAGGCGGAGGTGGCAAGGCCTCGCAGCTCACCATGGATGGACAAAGCATCCAGCTCAATGCCGCCAAGATCCGGCTCGAAGCCCAGCAGGAAATCCTGCTGACCTGCGGCAAAAGCACCATCCGCATCACGCCCGGCGACATCCAGATCCTCTCGCCCATGGACCGGCTCAACTGCTGAGGCCCGCATGTCCTGCAGCCCCTGCATTCCCCGCATCTTCCGCATCCGCCGTCCCGTTCTCTCTCACCTCTCCAGGAGCAGCCTCGCATGAGTGGCCAACCCGCAGCCCGCATCACCGACAGCGTCGTCAAGGGCAAGATCGTCACCGGCTCGCGCACCGTGCTCATCGGCAGCCAGGGGGGCCTGGCCTGCTCCGTCTGCCCAGGTGGCATCACCGTCAGCTCCCCCGTCAACCCCCAGCTCGGCGCCAAGGTCCTGCTGGGCGCACAAGACCTGGACTTCGCCCTGCCATCGGCTGCGCTGCCCGTGGCCTGGCAGCGCCAGTACAGCAGCTACGTCAACCCCGAGCACGGCGCGGCCTGCGGCCTGCTGGGCCATGGCTGGCACCTGCTGCAGGAGCTCAGCATCCGCCTGCAGGAAGAGGCCACCTTGCTGCTGGACGCCAGCGGCCGCGTCATCACCTTCGACCAGCCCCTGGCCCCGGGCGGCCAGCTGCACAGTGCCAGCGAAGACATCTGGCTGCTGCGCGGCGGCAGCCCGGAGCCGGACGGCGGCACAGCGCCCTGGGCTGCGAACCCGCGCTGGTCGCATGTGGAGGCGGCGCTGGCGTGCAATCCCGAGGCCATCCTGGCCTTCAGCGGCGATGGCGACACCCTCTGGGGCTTTGGCCCCCCGCCCGGTGAGTCGGTCGATGGCCCCTGGCGCCTCATGGCCCAGATCGACCGCTTCGGACGCCGCCAGCTCTACCACTACAGCGACGGCAAGACCACGGCCCCGGACGTCAACGGCAGTCCGGAACCGCTGCCCGCAGGCCGCCTGGTCTCCCTGAGCGACGGCACAGGCCGGCGCTACCGCCTGCTGCACCAGCGCATCCACGGCGGCAAGGACGCGC
>NZ_JBICKY010000039.1:0-320 GCF_043104705.1 Delftia sp. WSY_10
GGCACCTGCACCCCCACGCCCGGCGGCAGCCCCTGCGGCGGCGCCGGCCCCGCCACCCAGGGCAACTCCAGCAGTACCAACCAGGGCGCAGGCAACCCCATCCACCTCATCAACGGCAACAAATACCAGCGCGAAGTGGACATGCCCGCCTTGCCAGGCGTGCTCGGCCTGGAAGTCGTGCGCCACTACAACAGCAGCTACAGCCGGGCCTACGTGCCGCCAGGCCTGCTCGGCCGCGGCTGGCTGCTCAGCTACGAGGCCCGCCTGTACGACCACCCCACCAACCTGCAGATCGTGCAGGCCGACGGCACCCGCATCAT
>NZ_JBICKY010000003.1:0-40236 GCF_043104705.1 Delftia sp. WSY_10
AGAGCGGACATTGCTTTTATCCGATAGTCAAATCCAAAGCCGAATTTGCAACGTCGATTGAAAGTCGCAAAGGCTGGATATGGGTGTGTGGACAAAGTGTCAAGCTAACGGGCACCGAGCTTGGACACAATGGCGCCTCAGACGCCTTCTCGCCTGTCTACACCCCCCTCATGTCTTCCAACATCCTGACCTTTACCTGCATCGGCGCTGATGCCCTTATGCTCTCCGCGCTGCACGGTCACCTCCAGACCGCAGTCGGCCAGTTCGCCGACCAGTGGCCCGCGCCGCTGCAAGCTTGCTTCGACGACTGGGAGAAGCCCTTCGTGACCAGTACGTCGCTGCGGGGCGAGACGCTGCGCTTCGTGATTGACACCTCATCCGGTGACGAATTGGAGAAGGCGCATATCCAGGCACTGCACGACGCCGGCGCGACGCACATCCGAGTGCGCATCTGGTACGGGCAGGTCGGCGAAACGCGAACGCTGCATTACCAAGGCGGCAAAAAGGTTGCTGCCAAGGCCTTCCCGGCGCCGATGCTGACTGAGGAGGAGGAGCTGCTGGAGCTGCTGCTGGACGGCAAGGAGGCTGCCTTCGCCAAGGCCATCAAGGCCGGCGCACCGAAGAATGCCGTGGTCGATGGCACGCCGCTTCTGGTGCATGCGGCCAAGGCCCGGCTAGGCAAGGCGGTGTCGGCGCTGCTGGACGCGAACGTCGACCTAATCGCCTGCCTGGCCTGGGTCGACGAGGTCGCAGAGGTGGTGCAGAGCTACGGCGGCAAGAACACTCCGGCACTGCTGCGCACGCTCGTGCAGGCGCCACAAGCCGACCCCGTGGCGCTGTGGCGCTCGGAGTGTGTGCTGCGCGCGCTCTGCGAACATCCCGAACTGCTGGCCTTGCTGGCCTCTCGCGAGGGCGTGGACGTCAACGCGCAGATCCGCTGGGCCCTGCACCCGGAGCAGGTGAGGGGCAGCCTTCTCTTCAACAGTGTGAGTTTCTTTAAGGACCGGCTGGACGTGCTGGCCGTGCTGGAGACACTGGGCGCGCGCTCCGTTGCGCCGCCGGCCATGAGCGATCAGCGCCGCCTGGAGCGCCTGTACTGGCAGGAGCGCGACGCAGGAACCGTTGCCGAGCTGGTCGCCGCGGGGGTGAATCTGGACACCCCGCTGTGGGATGACCGCCCCACCTCCCTGCTGCGTAACGTCATGCGCCACCCGACGATGGGTTGCCAGCCGCTGACCCTGGCCAATGAGTTGCTCACCAACGGTGCCAGCGCCGCGTTCTGGATGGAGCCCGATGCGTTTCAGCGCGAGGTGTTAGTTGGCATTTTCGACGCCAAGGAGCGGGCGCTCATGGCCGACGTCCCACTGAACGGCGACCGACACTTCGTCCCGGCGCGCGATGGTCAGTTGATCTTGGATTTCTTGGCCGGGCTGCTTGCCCAGGGGTTAGACGCCAACATGCCTGTGCGCCTGTGCTTGCACAAATTGACGGGCAGCGGCATTGACGCTGACTTCCGCTACAAGCGTCTGTACTGGCGCGGCTCGCTGCTCGGTGCCGTTGCGCTGCTGCTGTGCGGTCGCGGCAGCGAGATGCGCCCGATCTGCCTACCGCTGGCGGCGCTGCTGCTGAGCTACGGCGCAGCCCCCGATGACGCAGGCGATCTGGTGGATAGCACGAAAGGCGAGATCTACTGGGACATCTTGCTGCGGGGCGACTGGAGCCGCGAGGCGTGGGACAGCCATCCCCCGACCGGCACGGTAGTTGAACGACTTCGCCATCGACAGAACCAAGTGCCGGACGAGGTCGACGCAGAACTCATCGCGATTTTGGAGAAGCGCGGCCGGTAGTAGGCCAGCCGACCGCTCGCCAGCCAACGTTTGCAAGAGCCTTCAGGCTTGCATTGAGTTACGCCGATGCGGCCGCAGGTCTTCGAAACTGGGGTGCTCTGGACGACCGCTTTTGAATTTGCTTCGAAGACCGCAATGGGTCGCCAGCCGACTGCTGGCCGGCAGCTTCAGGCTGGTTGCTATCTGTTAGCCCCACGGCAGACCTCTTGCCATCCATGCCGTCAACACCCCGCTGGCCGTCTTCTCGCACATGCCGGCAATGGCCCAGCAAGCCCCTGTTCTTTCTCAGTGACCAGCGTGCCGCGCCCCGGTCCTGAGAGCGCCAAAACTAAAATGCCGCCATGACTGCACCCTCGGCTTCCCCCCATTCCTTCGACAAACTTGCGCTTTCGCCTGCGACGCTCGCCAATCTTGAGCGGCTCGGCTACCTTGAAATGACGGCGATTCAGCTCGCCAGCCTGCCCCCTGCGCTTGAAGGCAAGGATGTGATCGCCCAGGCGAAGACCGGCAGCGGCAAGACCGCAGCCTTTGCCCTGGCGCTGCTGGCCAAGCTGGATACGCGCAATTTCTCGGTGCAAGGCCTGGTGCTCTGCCCCACCCGCGAGCTGGCCGATCAGGTGACGACCGAGATTCGCCGCCTGGCGCGTGCGGAAGACAACGTCAAGGTGGTGACCCTGTCCGGCGGCGTTCCGCTGCGCGGCCAGAACGCGAGCCTTGAGAACGGCGCGCACGTGATCGTGGGCACGCCCGGCCGTGTGATCGATCACCTGGACCGGGGCAATCTGAACCTTGATTCGCTGAACACCTTGGTGCTTGACGAAGCAGATCGCATGCTCGACATGGGTTTCGTCGATGACATCGCCAAGGTCGCCAAGCAGTGCCCCCCGCAGCGCCAGACCTTGCTGTTCTCCGCCACCTACCCTGAAGGCATCGCCAAGCTGGCCGCGCGATTCATGCGTGACCCGGTCACGGTCAAGGTCGCCGCGCAGCACAGCGGCGAGCAGATCGAGCAGCGCTGGTACGAGGTGGACAAGGAAGAGCGGCTGCCTGCGGTGGCTCGCCTGCTGGAGCATTTCCGGCCCGAGAGCACGCTGGCCTTCTGCAATACCAAGGCGCGCTGCCGGGCCCTTGCCGAGCTGCTGCAGGCCCAGGGCTACAGCGCGCTGGAGCTGCACGGCGATCTGGAGCAGCGTGACCGTGACCAGGTGCTGGTGCGCTTCGTGAACGGCAGTTGCTCCGTGCTGGTCGCCACCGATGTGGCGGCTCGCGGGCTGGATGTGACCAACCTGGGCGCCGTCATCAACGTGGACATCACGCCCGACCCTGAAGTGCACGTGCACCGCATCGGCCGCACAGGCCGCGCCGGCCAGAAAGGCCTGGCCCTGAGTCTTGCGACGATGGACGAAATGGGCGCGGTCGGAAACATCGAGCAGATGCAGGGCAGCCCATCCGTCTGGTACCCGCTGGACGAGCTGACGCCGACTCCCGGCGGCCGGCTCCTGCCATCCAAGGCCACCATCCACATCAATGCCAGCCGCAAGGACAAGATCCGCCCGGGCGATGTGCTGGGCGCGCTCACCGCAGACCTGGGCTACACCCGCGAGCAAGTGGGCAAGATCGACATCAACGAGTTCGCAACCTATGTGGCCGTGGACCGCAAGATTGCGCATGACGTGGTTGCCCGGCTCAATAGCGGAAAGATCAAGGGGCGAACGGTGAAGGCGCGCTTGCTCAAGGATTGAGCGGTTGCAGGCGCCGAGGCACGAACGACCACAACGGGTCGTTTCGCGCCAGCCACTGCCCATTCTTGTTTCGTTGGGATCGACGACCAACGATGGTCCTGGCTGCTCACCGGGTCCGTCGGCCGCGCCCTCGCCTTGAACGGTCTGGAAAGACCGGGCCTGTCATGACTGCGCGGCAGGGTTGGCCGCTTCGGCTTTTTCTGCGGGCGGCTGCAGCCCTTCGGCCAGCGCCGCGCCCAGCGCGTCGATCACTGCCCGCACGCCCGGCACGTTGCGGCGGTCGCGGTGATAGGCCAGGTACACCGGGCAGGACGGCAGCGGCGCATCCACCTCCAGCCGTGCCAGGCCGGGCACGGCATGGGCCATGGCGTCGGGCAGCAGGCAGATGCCCTGGCCTTGCTCCGTGGCCTCCTGGCGGGCCAGGTCGGAGCCGGATCGAAAGACGAACCGGGTGGCGCCCCGGCTGGCCAGCCACAGGTTGGAGGCGTCCTGCCGGCCGGTGGCCAGGTCCTGTCCCACGAAATCGTGGCTGGCGAAGTCCTGCACGCGCAGGCGGCGACCCGGCAGGCGCTGCTCGACATAGCCGTGCGAGGCGTACAGGCCAAACGTCAGTTGCCCCGCCCATTTCTCCACCACCACGGCCGAGCTGGAGCGCCCGACCCGGAGCGCGACGTCCACTTCGCGCCGCCCGACATCCGTGAAGCGCGACTCCACGGCCACTTCGATATGCAGCCCGGGGTGCGCGCTTCTCAACTGCGAGAGCACGGCGGTCACCGGCTTCACGAAGCCTTCGCCCATGCTGACGCGGATGGTGCCGGTCAGCGCATGGGCCTTCTCAGCGGGCCGGTCGTCGCGCTTGATGCCGCCCAGTCCCAGCTCGAATTGCTCGGCCAGCTCCACCAGTTCCATCGCATCGGGCTCGACCGTCGTCCCTGCGCTGCTGCGGTGTACCAGGGCGCGGCCCAGGGATTGCTCCAGCGCCTCGATGCGCCGCGCGACGGTGGAGGTGGACAGGCCCAGGGCAGCGCCTGCGGCCAGCAGGCTTTGGTGGCGGTGAAGCGCCAGGAGCACGCGCAGGTCATCCCAGGTGGTGGGCGGTTGGTTTTTCATGAATGCAAATCAGCTTACCAGCGCTGCCCATTCCCAGGCGGGCCCCCCGTCGCAATACTCGAGTGCATGAAAACCCCTTTTGATTTCTCCCAGAAAACCGTCCTGGTGACCGGCGCCTCCATGGGCATCGGTGAAGTATTCGCCAGGGAGCTTGCCCGCCGTGGCGCCAAAGTCGTGCTGATCGCGCGCAGCCGCGACAGGCTCGAGAAGCTCGCCCGCGAATTGCCCGGCGCCGAATTCCTGGTGGAGGACCTGGCCGCACCCGGGGCGGCCCGGCGGGTCTTCGAGGCCGTCAGCGCCAGGGGCCTGCTGCCGGACCTGCTGGTGAACAACGCCGGCTTCGGCACCCACGGCAGGTTTGATGAACTGGCGCTGGACATACAGCGGGAGGCCATCGACCTGAATGTGGGCGCCCTGGTGGAATTGACGCACCTGTGTCTCCCTGCACTGGAGCAGCGCCAGGGCGGCGTCATCAACATCGCCTCCACGGCAGCGTTTCAGCCGGTCCCGTACATGGCGGTCTACGCCGCGACCAAGGCCTTTGTCCTTTCGTTCAGCGAAGCGCTCTGGGCCGAGTACCGGCCGCGCGGCGTGCGCGTGCTGGCGTTGTGCCCGGGCGCTACCGACACGGCGTTCTTCGCCCGCGCCGGCGAGGCCGCATCCTTCGGGAAAAAAGCATCCAGCGAAGACGTGGTTCGCCTGGGGCTGAAAGCCTTCGACGACAACCGCGCCTCGGTGGTGCACGGCTGCGCCAACTACCTGACGGCCCTGGGCGGGCGCATTGTCACGCGCGAGTTCATGGCCCGGTTCACGGCGCGCGTGATGAGGCCTGCAGCGCAGCCGGCTTGAATGCCCCCGGTCTCAGGGATGCAAGTTCGCCGCGACCCGGCCATTCCTGGCCCAGGCCTGCGTTCACCAGTCAGCCGCCACTGCCGGCAGCCCTTCGTGCGAGGGAAAGTGCGGCAGCACCTCCTGGGCCAGTTCCTCCAGCACCTCGGCGGGCGGGCGCTGTGACCACTGGATGCCCAGCGCCGCGTGGTTCACCCCCGCCGCCTGCCACTGTTCGAGCAATGCCACCAGTCCCTTGCGCCCGGTGCGCAGGACATAGCCCCCATGCAACGGGGTCGGGGGGTGGCCGGGGTCATCGACCAGGTCGATCCACTCGTTCGTCATGTGCGGGCGGAACGCGCCTCCAGGGATCAGGTCACGCCAGGCGCGGATTTTCTCGGCCAGGTGCTGGGGCCCCCGGGGGGTATGGGTGGCACCGGGGTAGGTCAGCCAGCCATCTGCATGCTCGGCAATCCACGCCAGCGACTGGCCGGACGATCCCGTCACCATCAGCGGAATGCTCCCCGCAACGGGCTGGGGGAGAAACTCGGCGCCTTCCAGGCGCCCCAGCGGGGAATCGATGTCCAGGTGCCCGGGCTGCATGAGCTGGCGCATATAGGCAACCGCGTGGGAAAAGCGCTGTGCCCGGGCCTCGTGTTCCAGCCCGTAGGCGGGAAACTCCATCGGCCTGTCGCCGGAGGCCACGCCCATCACCAGCCGGCCACCGGAAAGCTGGTCAATGCTTGTGGCGGCCTTGGCCAGGTCGATCGGATGGCGCAGGGAGACGATGGCGCTGCCGGTGGCCAAGGCGACCTTGCGGGTACGGGCCGCCAGAAAAGACAGGTAGGTGAAGGGGTCGAATACCTGCCCGGCGTCCCCGAACGAGGGATCGAACAAGGGGACATCGCGCACCCACACGGCGGCAAAGCCATTCTGGTCGATGCGGGTGACCAGATCCGCCTGCCCGCGCAGCACCGACATGTCGCCCTTGTAGCTGCGCAGCGGCAGGAAGATGCCCACGGTCAGCCGGTCTGGTGCGAACATGCGCCGGTAGCCAGGGTGTGCGTAGAACGAGGCATAGGAAGCCCCGCCCGTGCGCGGGGAGAGAGGAGTTGCATTCATTGTCTGGACCTGACTCGTGTTCATGCGCCGGTTGCCGGTGCCGGCAGCGTGATGCCCTTGCGCACCGCAGGCCGGGCCGCGACCCGCTCATGCCATGCGCTCAGATGGCGGTGCCGGCTGAAGTCGAAGTGGATGATTCGCGCGATGTGCATCCAGCCGAAATGGGCAATGTCTGCAATGGAGTAGCTGTCGCCAGCCAGATAGGGACGGCCTTGCAGCGCGTGGTCCAGCACCGTGAACGCCTCCTCCGTCAGGCGCCGGTAGCGTTCGATGGCCGCAGGGTCAGGGCTGTCCGCGAACAGCTCGAAGTGCACGCGCTGGCCCAGCAGCGGCCCGACACTGGACGCCTGGAATTGCAGCCATTTGATCGCCTCCCAGCGGGCCTGCAGGTCCGCTGGCAGCAGCTGCCCGCTCCTGTCGGCCAGGTACAGAAGAATGGCCGCTGACTCAAACAACACCACACCCGTCTCGCTGTCCGTGAGCACGGGAATGCGGCCATGGGGATTCAGCGCCAGAAAGGCCGGCTGCCGGTGCTCGCCTTCATCGATGCGCACATGGTGCAGCTGGTAAGGCAGCGAAAGCTCTTCCAGCGCAATGGTCGCCTTGAAGCCATTGGGGGAGCTGTCTGAATAGAGATGGAGCATATAACTTTTAGATAAACTGAATTCATAGAATCACTGGCAAGACTTATTCTCAAGCGATAAACATCTCATTCAAAGCGATGATTTTTGCTCCATGAATTTAGTAAATCTAAAAACAATATGACCTATCCATTGCAGGCGCTGCGCACTTTCGTGGAAGTGGGGCAGCGCAAAAGCGTCAAGGCAGCGGCACAGGCCCTGCACGTCACGCCCGGCGCCGTCAGCCAGCAGATCCGCGTGCTGGAAGACCGCCTGGGAGTGGTGTTGCTGGAGCGTGAGCGCCTTGGCATGCGGCTGACCGAGGCAGGCGCCAGCGTGTTCCCCAGGCTGCGCGAAGCGTTTCTTCAAATCGACCAGGCCATGCACGACCTGGAAAGCACCAAGGCAAGACGGAGCCTGACCGTCAGCACGGTCGCCATGTTCGCGGCATCGTGGCTGGTGCCCCGGCTGGGGCGTTTCAAGCAATTGCACCCGGACATTGAAATCCGCGTGGAGGCCACATCGGAACTGGTGGACCTGCGGCGCGACCGGGTGGACGTGGCCTTGCGCCACGGGCTGGGAGACTATCCGGGGCTGGAGGTTCTCCCCCTCATGGCGCCGGTTCTGACGCCCGTCGCCTCGCCGGGATTCCTGAAGGCGCACGGGGCCGTGATCCATGGGGCCGGCGATTGCCTCGACTACCCCCTGCTGCACGACGGCGACCGCGCAGACTGGCCGCTCTGGCTGAAAGCGCATGGCGTGGCCGACGACCTGCGCGCGGAGCGCGGCAGTGCCTTTGACGATGACTTCCTGCTGATCCGTGCGGCAGAGGCTGGCCAGGGCCTGGCGCTGGTGCCGCAGGCCTATGCCCAGGAAGAAATCGCGGCGGGCCGGCTCATCCAGGTGCTGGACAAGCCATGGCCCGCACGATTTGCCTACTACGCGGTGACGCGGCCCGGAGCGGCCGACCGCCCCGAAGTGCGCGCGTTCCTGGAATGGATTCGCGACGAGGCGGGAAAAAACCTGTCCCCTTCCCAACCCTAGCCCAGCACGAGCCTTGCTAGCCTTGGCACATGCTGATCTCCGAACTCGCCCGGCTCACGGGCGTCTCCATCCACGCGCTGCGGCACTACGAGCGCGCGGGCCTGCTCAAGCCCCGGCGCCTGCCCAATGGCTACCGCGACTATCCGCGCTCGGCCCGGCGCGAGGTGGTGTTCATCGCCATGTCCCGCGCGCTGGGGTTCGGGCTGCCGCGCATTGCGGAGAACCTGCGCGCCTGGCGTGCGGGGCGCATAGGCCCCGGTGACCTGGCCGATGCCGTGCAGCAGCGCGTGCAGGAGATAGACGAACAGATCGCCGCGCTGCAGGCCCAGCGCGCCCAGGCCCTGGACCATGTGCAGTGGCTGCGCGCCCGCCAGGCCGAGCGGGATCTGGCGCAGACGGCACCGGCCCCATCCAACGCACCCGACAAACCCGCCGCGCCCTGGCCGCGCGTGCGCCGTGCCGCTTCACCCACCACGAAGGAGACAGGCCATGACTGAGCCGACCACCCACCCCACCCCATCCACCCAGGCGCTGCAGAACGCCGTGCTGGCCATGCCCATGGCGCGCACCCTGGGCCTGCGCTTCGTGCGTGCCGAGCCCGGAGCCACCGAGCTGGAGATGCCCATTGCCGATGCCCTGTGCTTTCAGCCGGGCCAGTTGCAGGCCACGGCGGTCTTTGCACTGGGCGACTTTGCGGCGGTGTCGGCCGCAGGTTCGCTGCTGCCTGCCGGCTGGGCCAATGCCACGGTGGACGGCAGCGTGAAGCTCTTCGCCCCCGCACGCGGCACCCACCTGCGGGCGCGCGGCCGCGTGGTGGATGCCGGCCGCGTGCTCAGCATCTGCGCAGCCGACCTGTTCGCGGTGGCCGAGGATGGTCATGAAACGCATTGCGCGACCTGGCTGGGCACGGCGCGCAATCTGGAGCCCAGGCCCGTGCGGGCCTGAGAACGTTCCCCCGCCTCCCCACCCCGTATGTCAGCGCCTGCATCGTGGCGGTTGCGGGGTTGCCGAAGGACAGATCACCTCGCCAAGGGCCACCACTGCTACAGGCTCTGCTTCAAGCCAATCTTCTCTTCGGATAGGGAATCTCGCCTGTTGCGGATAAGCAGGACCAACAGCGCACAGGACAGGAGAGAAGAAAATGAGAAAACATAATTGATCATGGAATAACTGGAGCCATGAAATCCCAATGACATCGGGGCAAAAAACACCAATGCGTAAACAACCCAAAAAATGATTCTTGACGACCAATAAAGGCCTAGCCCGCCAGAAATTGCTGCCGCATAGAAAAACCCCAGATCCGTAGTTCCTTTGCACACCAAGGAAAGGAACCCCTCACCGACAATCTGATAACCATTGGCCATCGATATTTCATAGAACAGCATGAATACAATCAATGCAACAGCCGGAATAATGGCACAATAAATCATCAATGAAGAAGAATCTTTGATGAACTGAAATTGCACTGCCCATCTTCCACGATTTTTTGATATCTCCATCGCCAGAAGAGCACAGACTCCCATGGCAGGCAGTTCTGCCAAAAGCAATATGGCAGAAGCTTGGGATTGAATTGCAGAATACATTGCACCCAGCCCTGCAACAGACATTGACAATATATAAATCAGATATCTTCCAAAGAAAAAATTGGCATAGCCAGGAATCAAAACGGAAAATATTCTTCTGCCAGGCAATCCACGAAAATTGAATGAAAAACCGAATTGACAGTATTTCCGCATCAAAGCATATGCGGCAATGGAAAAAATGATGTCACTGAACAGATAGGCAAGAGCGACCGAGTCATCACTCATCCACTCATTCCTCCCAAGCAGCACCAGCACAACAATCACACAGGCTGCATTGAAAAAAACCTGCCACATTCTGAATTTTGCAACGATGGCAGTATGTGATCTTGACTCAAGAACGCAGCTACATACATTGATGATTCCGAAGAATGGAATACACAGAATTATCAATCTTGCCTGCGATACGGCCCCATTTAATAGTTCCTCTGGCAAACCGGATATCAGGGTTTTCGAGATAACAGGAAGCCAATACACCAGAATAAAACAAAACCCGGTGTATAGGAGGACCAGCCAAAGCAGCAAACTGATGAGTGAGTCTGACTGCTCCTTATCTTTGCTGGCAGCCATTTCCGAAAAGAAGATGGCGCCAATACTCGCCGGCAATACAAAGAAAAGTGAAGCAAAGGAAAGAGCTATACTGAATTGGGCAACAAGAGCAGGGCTATGGAAACTAATGGCAAAAATGGTGACCATGGAGGCAAGCGGCGGGGCGGAGCGCCCAACTGCGAGGTCAAATACCCGCTTTGCATCACCAGGCCTCATACCTATCCCTCCTCCGCAGAATCAAAACCCATGATATATGACCCGAATTCTTTGAAATGAAGATCCTGGGTTACGTTGAAGCTGCCATTCATTATTCATTGCCCGCCATCCCTGTCACTGCGGAATATGGACAAACATATCGGCGCAATCCTTGAGATACACTGGATGCAACAATAGAAAATCTCTTGAGCCGATATAAAAATCAATCATTCAATGCGAAAATGCATGACGCAATCGGACTGGTCTGAAAAGCGTGATGCGGGCATACGCTGCCCAAGCATCTGAATGAGATCTCGCAGTCTGCCGACCCTGTCTTTACATCGGCGACCTGTATGCACGCCACTGCGCTGTAGCGGTTGCAGCATTGCAGTCCTGCCGAAGGACAGGACTGCTCCCTTGTATGACGCGGGTCCCAAACAGGCCCGGCCAGTCAACTCATCCCCGCAGCTTCAACCGCCGCGCCTTCACCGCCGCAGCCAGCTGCTGCAGCACAGGCACGGTCTGCTCCAGGCTGATGCAGGCATCGGTCACGGACACGCCATGCGCCAGCGGCTGGCCGTCCACGATGTCCTGCCGCCCTTCCTGCAGGTGGCTTTCGATCATCAGCCCCGTGATGCGGGCATCGCCACCGGCGATCTGCTGGGCCACGTCGGCCGCCACGTCGATCTGGCGGCGGTGCTGCTTGCTGCTGTTGGCGTGGGAGACATCGATCATGACCTGCGGGCGCAGGCCTGCGCCTTCCAGCAGGGCGCAGGCGGCCTGCACATGCTCGGCGCCGTAGTTGGGCTGCTTGCCGCCGCGCAGGATGACGTGGCAGTCGCCATTGCCGCGGGTCTCGAAGATGGCGGACTGGCCCATCTTGGTCATGCCCATGAAGGCGTGGGGCGCGCTGGCCGCCTGGATGGCGTCGCTGGCCACCTTGACGCCGCCGTCCGTGCCGTTCTTGAAGCCCACGGGGCAGGACAGGCCGCTGGCCAGCTGGCGGTGGCTCTGGCTTTCCGTGGTGCGCGCGCCGATGGCGCCCCAGCTGACCAGGTCGCTGATGAATTGCGGCGACAGCAGGTCCAGGAATTCCGTGCCCACGGGCAGACCCAGGGCCAGCACGTCCAGCAGCAGGGCGCGGGCCATTTCCAGGCCTTCGTTGATGGCGAAGCTGCCGTCCAGGTGCGGGTCGTTGATGTATCCCTTCCAGCCCACGGTGGTGCGGGGCTTCTCGAAGTAGACGCGCATGACCACGAGCAGCTCGCCGGCCAGGGCGTCGGCCTGGGCCTTGAGCTGGCGCGCATAGTCCATGGCCTGGTCGTGGTCGTGGATGGAGCAGGGTCCGACGACGACGATGAGCCGGTCGTCCCGGCCCTGCAGTACGTCCGAGATGGCGGCGCGGCTGGTTTCCACCAGTTGCTGCGCGGCTTCGGGCGCGGGCAGCCATTCCTGCAGCAGGGCCGGGGTGATCAGGGGGCGCACGGCCTTGATGCGCAGGTCGTCGATGCGGGTGGTGTCGTGCGTGCTCAGGGGCACGGCACTGCGTTGTACGTGGGTGGGGGTGGTCATGGCGCTATTGTCGCGCCTTGAGGTTTCCCGACCGGGGCGGGGCAAGTGGCTTGCCCGCCCCTTGGCATCGACTTACTGAGCCGCCGGTGCCGGTGCTGGTGCCGCTGCCGGTGCAGGCGCCGTCTCTTGCGCAGCCGGCACAGCGGCCGGTGCCGCGCCGTACTGCCAGCCGGCGGGCAGCAGGCCATCGACCCAGTGCAGGCGCCAGGCCATCAGCGCCAGCAAGGCCACCACGGCCAGCGCCACCAGGGTGTTGCGCAGGCCATTGCCTTCCGCATAGGGATCGCCCGCCGTGCGCCGCGCGCCCACCGGCACCTTGGCGGTCTGCGACAGGCTGCGGCCCAGCGGCAGGTTGATGCGCATGCGGCCGTTGATGGCCCAGCCGCTGGCGTCCAGGATGGGCCCCAGGCTGCGCTGGCGCAGCTTGAGCCAGGCAATCATCATGCTGGGCCCGGAGATGGCGGCGATGAGGCCGACCAGGGCCACGGGAATCCAGGGCCCCAGGTCGATGAACTTACCGAAGATGCCCACCAGCACGGCGCTGATGGAGCCCAGGGCCACGCCCAGGGCGGCCACGGTGCCCACATCGGTCTTGCGCGGGGCGGCGGCCGCCGTGGCTGTGGCGGCGCTGGCCGCTGCGGTGCCGGGCGCCGTGACCAGCTGGCCGGCCTGCGTGCCCAGGCTGGCAGTCACGCCCTCTTCCTTGGCCGAGGCGCGCTTGGCCACCTGTTCCTCCACCATGCGCAGGAATTTCTTGTAGGGCAGGAAGAAGGCCTGGCCGATGCTGGTGGGGTTCTCGATGAGCTTGACGATGGTGGCGTCCCAGTCGTTGCCCGCGCGGTCATAGAACACGCCGTTGCGGCCCACGAAGAGAAAGTCCACATCGCCCGCAGTGAAGGCCGCGACGATGGCTTTCTTCTTGCCCTCGCGCCGGAGCTCGCAGTAGGCCAGGCAGGTCTTGGCACGGCCGGCCAGCGCGGCATGGGCAGCCGTGTCGCTCACTTCCACGGTCAGGTCGCAGCTGCGGGCATCCAGGTAGAGCGTGCCGGCCTGGAAGGCCGCGCCCTCGCGCCGGTAAAAGAGGCTGAACGAGACGAAGTTGTTGAGCAGCGCCAGCAGGTCGCGCTGCAGGCGGATGAGCTTTTCCAGCGCCACGGCCTGCAGGCTGTGTTCCTTCTCGGACTCGTCCTGGGCGATGAGGTCCAGCAGCGCGGCTTCCTGGCCGCCGTCCAGCAGCGCCTGCACCTCCTGTTGAGACAGGGCATCGAGCGGCGTGGCGGGCCGGGCCGCCAGCCATTGGCGGCAGGGCTGCAGGGCGGCCTTGACCTGTTCCCACTGCGCGGCGGTGATCTCCTGCAGGTCTTCGCCCAGCACGGGCTGCACGGCCTGCTCGCGCAGCGCCTGCAGCGCGCCGGCCCATGCGGGGTTGACGCCCTGGGCCAGCGGCAGGGCGCGGTCGGCTCCCACGGCGGCCAGCGGCAGGGCGGCAATGGCCTGGGCGCCGCTGTCCAGCACCTCACGGCCCAGGGCGGCATAGCCTTCGATGGAGGGGTTGAGCGGGTCCTGCGCGCGCGTGTCGAAGGCGGCCAGCCGCGTGCGTGCGAAGAAGTCGTCCACCTTGGCCTGCACCGCGTCCACGGCGCGGGCGGCGGCCAGGGCCTGGTCGCGCTCGGCAATGCCGCAGCCCAGGGCCTCGGCGCCTGCATGCCAGTCGCGCAGGGAACGCAGGTCGGCATAGAAGGACTCGGCCTGCTTGCGTGCGATGCCGGCCACGCCATCGGCGCCCGCCGCCGTGCCATAGGCCTTGCCGATGCGCTCGACCAGCGCGGCCAGCGCCTTTTCGTCCCCGGCGGTGGCGGGGCTGACGATGCCGTCGCCATTGAAGCGCATGGCCGCCAGGGAGGCCAGGCGCTCGCGCACCTGGGCCAGGCTCAGCGCGGCGCCGCCGGCCTGGCCGGACAGGGCCAGCATGCGCTCGGCCTCGGCATGCAGCAGGGCGCCCTGCTCGCTGTCGCGCTCCAGGCTGGACAGTTGCAGCACGTCGCCGCCATCGGCCAGCACCTGGGGGTCACGCACGCGCGCCACGGCCCATTGGCAGGCGGCGATCAGCTCGGGCGGGCGAATGCGGCCGTCCTTGTCCTCGTCGATCAGGTCCAGCGTGTCGCTGTCGAACTCGATGCCGCGCGTGGGGCAGGCCAGGGCCACCCACAGCTTCTGGTCCAGCTCGCCGATGTGCGCAATGTCCTGCCCGGTGCGGATGACCACCTGGTCCACTCCACCGGCGCGAAAAAACTCCCAAGCATGTTGCTGCTGCATGAAATACCCAACGGCCGCTCTGGCCAACATTCAAAAAACGAAAACGAAAAACCGAAAAAGGGCCGCAGTTTAAAAGTCATTCGGCCTTCTCAATTGAAGACATTTGTCAACGATGGGCGTCAGCACAGGCTGTCAGGGCTGGCGCTTTGTGTGAAAATAAAAGCACTGAATAGATACTTTATTGCCTCCATGCCCTCCAACTCCACCGCGTCGGCCTCTCAACAAGGCCGGGACAAGCTGCACCTGCAGCTGGCGCGGCTGTTCCGCAGCAAGGTGTCCACGGGCGCCTGGCCCGTAGGCAGCGCCATTCCCACGGTGCAGGAGTTGGAGGCGCTGCATGGCGTGTCGCGCACCACGGTGCGCATGGCGCTGGGCGCCCTGGTGGCAGAGGGCCTGCTGCTCACGCGCAAGCGCGGCGGCACCCGGGTGATTGCGGCGCCCTACAAGCCGCCGTCCTTCCTGCTGCCCACCAGCTGGAAGGAGCTGGTGGCCTTTGGCGCTCACATCGGCCAGATCACCCTGCACACCGGGCGCGACTGCCTGCCGCCGATTCCCGAAGGCTTCCCCGACGTGGGCCGCATGGCCCCCGCCTACGTGCACCTGCTGCGCGTGTACGACCATGACGCGGCGCGGTTCTGCCTGTCGCAGCTGTATCTGGAGCAGGAACTGTTCCCCGAGATCGAGGCCCAGCTGGAGCGCAGCTCCCTGGCCGTGGCCCTGAGCAGCGACCCCTCGCGCATTGCCGTGGCGCGCCAGCACCTGAGCGTAGCGCCGGCCGACGAACTGGCCGCCGAGCACCTGGGCGTGGCCCTGGGCACGCCGCTGATGCAGGCGCTGCGCTGGGCCTGCAATGCCGACGGGCTGCTGATCTACTGGGCGCGGGTCCGCTTTCTCAGCGAGTACGTGCATATGGAAATGGATCTCCTGAAATGAACCCGACTTCCTCATTCCCCGCTTCACGCCCGCATGCGGGCCGCGTGGCCTGGATCACCGGATCGACCAGCGGCATCGGCCTGGCCGTGGCGCGCCATCTGGCCAGCGAGGGCGCGGCCATCGCGCTGCATGGCCAGGCCGCCGCTTCTGCCGAGACCGATGCGCTGGTGCGCGAAATCGCCCAAACGCATGGCGTGCCGGTGCGCCACTACGGGCTGGACCTGCGCGACGGCAGCGCCATCGCCCCGCTGGCGCAGCGCATTGCGGCCGAGATGGGCGCCATCGACATCCTGGTCAACAACGCAGGCATGCAGCATGTGAGCCCGCTGCTCGAATTCCCAGCCGGCAAGTGGGACGAGCTGCTGGCCGTCAACCTGTCGGCGCCCTTCCACGCCATCCAGGCCTGCGCGCCGCAGATGCTGGAGCGCGGCTGGGGGCGCATCATCAATATCGCCTCGGTCAGCGGGCTGGTGGGCGTGGCGCGCAAGCCGGCCTATGTGGCCAGCAAGCACGGGCTGATCGGCCTGACCAAGTCGGTGGCGCTGGAGTTCGCCACCACGCCCGTGACCTGCAACGCCATCTGCCCCGGCTGGGTGCTGACGCCGCTGGTGCAACGGCAGATCGATGCGCTGGCAGCGCGCGAAGGGCTGGATGCCGACGCGGCGGCGCGCCAGCTGCTGGGCGCCAAGCAGCCCTCCCAGGCCTTCGTGACCGTGGAGCAGGTGGCGGCGCTGGCCGGTTTCCTGGCCAGCGAGCAGGCAGCCGAGGTGCGCGGCGCACACTGGAACATGGACGGCGGCTTTGCCGCTGCCTGAGCCGGCCACGCCTCGCCCTGCCCCGCCAAACCCCTTTTTCATACCAACGACAGACAAACCCAACCAGGAGAGACAGATGTCCTTGAACGAAACCCATGACGCAGGCTTGCGCAGCTGGGTGGCCTCGGCCAATACCGGCGCCAGCGACTTCCCTATCCAGAACCTGCCGTTTGCGGTGTTCCGCCGCGCAGGCAGCCAGGAGGCCTGGCGCGGCGGCGTGGCCATTGGCGACCAGGTGCTGGACCTGGCGCGCGCAAGCGCGATCAAGGCGCTGGGCGATGCCGTGCAGCCGCAGCTGGAAGCCGCTTCGCAACAGCACCTGAACGGCTTCATGGCCATGGGACCGGCCGCCTGGTCGGCCCTGCGCCTGGCGCTGTCGCGCGCGCTGCGCGAAGGCGCTGCCGCGCAGGACGCCCTCAAGGATTGCCTGGTACCCCAGGCCGAGGTGGAGTACGCCGTGCCGGCCCAGGTCGGCGACTACACGGACTTCTATACCTCGGTGCACCACGCCACCAACGTCGGCAAGCTGTTCCGCCCGGACAACCCGCTGATGGAAAACTACAAGTGGGTGCCGATCGGCTACCACGGCCGTGCGTCCAGCCTGCGCGTGTCGGGCGTGGACTTCCGCCGCCCCATGGGCCAGCTGAAGGCGCCCGACGCCGCCGCGCCCGCACTCAAGCCCTGCGCACGCCTGGACTATGAGCTGGAGATGGGCATCTACACCGGCGCCGGCAACGCCTGGGGCGAGGCGATTTCCATGGACGAGGCAGAGAACCACATCTTCGGCCTGTGCCTGCTCAACGACTGGTCGGCGCGCGACATCCAGGCCTGGGAATACCAGCCGCTGGGCCCCTTCCTGTCGAAGAACTTCGCCACCACGGTCTCGCCCTGGATCGTGACGCTGGAGGCGCTGGAGCCCTACCGCACGGCCTTCACGCGGCCCGCCGCAGATCCCCAGCCCCTGCCCTACCTGAGCTCGGCCGCCAACTCCGAGCGCGGCGCGTTCGACGTGCAGTTGAGCGTGGCGCTGGAGACCGGCCGCATGCGCGCCGAAGGCCAGGCCGCCCAGCAAATCACCCACACCAGCTACCGCCACGCCTACTGGACCATGGCCCAGCTGGTGGCCCACCACAGCGTCAACGGCTGCGACCTGCAGCCCGGCGACCTGCTGGGCACGGGCACGCTGTCCGGCCCCACCTCCAGCGAGGCCGGTGCGCTGCTGGAGCTGACCGAAGGCGGCAAGAAGCCCGTGGCACTGGCCAATGGCGAGAGCCGCACCTTCCTGCAGGATGGCGATGCCGTGATCCTGCGCGGCTGGTGCGAGAAGCCAGGCGCCGCGCGCATCGGCTTCGGCGAGTGCCGCGCCACGGTGCTGCCCGCGCGCCAGGGCTGACAGCAGCCTCCAATCGATCGGGCGCGATGGATTCGCCCGATCGATAGCCACGAATGTCGTGATTCCGACAGCCACGAGTGCATGACACAATTGCTGACATGCCCGCCCCATCGGAAGAAGCCCTCTCAGCACCTCCCGCCACCATCGACTTCGGAAGGCAGGCGGCCCCTGCACGGCAGGAGCCCGCCTTTGCCGAGCCCGGCACCGCCAAGAGCCCCAGCAAGCTGCCGCCCTCGATCGCCAGCGCCTTCGCCGCCGCAGCCTATGCGCTGCAGCACGGCGATGACGGCCCAGCCGCCGACGAAAGGGCGGCCCCCGGCGCAAGTTCCGGCACGAATTCCGGCACGACCAGCTTCACCGGTGGCCAGGGTGCAGGCCTGATGCCCGGCCTGTACGCCAGCCTGATTGGCGAGCCCTCGCGCGACTACTACCTGCGCCTGTTCGAGCGCTTCGATGCGCTGGGCAAGCCCCTGCCCACCTGGAACCTGGCCGCAGGCCTGTTCACCCTGCCCTGGTGCGGGCTGCGCGGGCTGTGGCAAGAGGGCGGCCTCTACGCGCTGGCCGCCGGCGGCACGGGCCTGGTCTGGGGCCTGCTGCTGCGCCCCGCGCTGGGCCTGCCCCCGGCCATAGCCCACGGCATCGATGCCATGCTGGTGCTGATGGCGATTGCCATTCCCGGCCTGGGCGCCAATGCCCTGTACTGGCACCATGTGCGCCGCCTCACACTGCAAGCCATTGGCGAGGCTCCCAACATGGCCGCAGCGCACGAACGCCTGGCCCGCCGCGCGGCCACGCCCTTGCGCAAGCGGCTGGCCGTGGCGGCCGGTGCGGTGCTTGCCGCCGCTGCGGGTGCCGGCATCTGGGCGCTGTCGGGCACGCCACATTTCATGGCGGCACAGACGGAGGTGATTCCATCCGAAGCCGTGCCGGCCGCTGCACCAGCCGTGGCGCCAACGCCCGCCGCAGCCGTAGCTGCCGTTGAAACGCCAAGGACGGAACCGGCGCCAACACCCGCCCCCACTCCCGCACCCACGCCCCAGCCGCAAGAGCCAGTCGCCCAGGCCGAGGCGCGCCCTGATCCGCAAGCGCCCTTGCCCGCTGCCGGCAGCACCGTCTCCGGCACGGTCGAACCCATGCCCGTAGTAGCAGCGGCCGGCGCTGCGGGTACCGTCGCTGCCACTGCAGCGGCAGCCATTCCCGTCAAGGCCGCGTTGGTGCCAGCCAAAGCACCTGCGCCAGCGCCAGCGTCCGTGCACGCAGCCACGGCAGCGCCCGCCAAGCCCTCCAAGGTGGCGGCTGAAACCAAACCAGCCAAGCCCGCCAAGCCCGCCGAACCCGTCGCAAAGGCCCCGGCACCTGCCAAGCCTGCCTCGGCGGCTCTGGAGCCGGGCAACTACTACATCAACATCGGCGTGTTCTCTGAAGCCGCCAATGCCGGGCGCGTGGTGGAGCGGCTGGAGAAAGCCAAGCTGCCCACGCTCAGCCAGACCCTGCACAGCAACAAGGGCGAGATCGTGCGCGTGCGCTCGGGCCCCTTTGCCAAGCAGCGCAGCGCCGATCAGGCGGCGGCCAGGATACGCGCCATGGGCCTGGAGGCCACGGTCTTCCACCACGCCCCCGCGGAAGGCCGCAGCGCGCGGCGGTGATGCCCTGGCAGCACCTTGGCAATGCCTTCGTGATGCCTTTGCTGCCGCCTGTTACTTCCGCATGCCAATGGCACCGCCCGAGCCCGGCTAAGGTATGCGGCGTTGTCCGAGGCGATGCGCCAGCGCCCGCCCTGATACTGCGCAGCACACACCCCCTGAATTGAGGAGACAGACCATGCCGACGATCACCACCCCAGCCCTGCACCGCCGCCTTGCCGCCCTGGCCCTGCTGGGCGCCACCACCCTGGTGGCAGGCTGCGCCGGCATGAGCAATCCTTTTGGCGGCAGCAGCGGCGGTGGGGCGCAACCGGCTCCGCGCCCCGTGCAGGTCTGCAATGCGGCATCGGCGCAGTCCTTCGTGGGCAAGAGCAATACCTCGGCCACGCTGGAGGCCGCCCGCAAGCAGTCGGGCGCCTACATGGCCCGCGTGCTGCGCGAAGGCCAGCCAACGACGATGGAGTTCAACCAGGAACGCCTGAACCTGGTGGTCGACGGCACAGGCCGCATCGTGGCCGTGCGCTGCGGCTGATCGCCGACCGATTGCGCGGTGGCGCTGGACGAAAAAAGGACGCCGAGGCGTCCTTTTTCAATGGTCGTTGGCCCGCTCACTCGGCCAGGAACAGCTCCTGCAGGTCGCTGAGGAAGTCAAAGCCCCGCTCCGTGGGCACCACCCGGCCCAGGTCGCGCGTGATCAGGCCCTTGGCCTGTGCTGCATCCAGCCCCTTGGCGATGGACGACAGCGGCAGGCCCGTGCGCTCCATGAAGTCCTGCAGCGCAAAGCCTTCGCGCAGTCGCAGCGCGTTGAGCATGTACTCGAAGGGCAGGTCGGCGCGGCGCACCTCGCCGTCCTGCGCCAGTGGCGCGCCGGCCAGGGCCTGGTCCATGTAGCGCGCGGGATCGCGAAAGCGCACCTGGCGCACGATGCGGTGGGCAAAGCTGAGCTTGCTGTGCGCGCCCGCGCCTATGCCCAGGTAGTCGCCGAACTGCCAGTAGTTGCGGTTGTGCCAGCACTGGTGGCCCTCGCGCGCATAGGCCGATATCTCGTAGCGCTGCATGCCTGCGGCGGCGGTGCGCGCGGTGATGCGGTCCAGCATGTCGTAGGCCAGGTCGTCCTCGGGAATGGCCGGCGGGAACTTGGCGAAATACGTATTGGGTTCGATGGTCAGGTGATAGACCGACAGGTGTGGCGGGGCGAAGGACATGGCCACGTCCAGGTCCCGCGCCAGGTCCAGTTCGGTCTGGCCGGGCAGCGCGTACATCAGGTCGATGTTGAAGGTCTCGAAGCTGTCGGCCGCCTCGCGCACGGCCGCACGCGCCTGGGCGCCATCGTGCACGCGGCCCACGGCCTGCAGGAAGCGGTCGTCGAAGCTCTGCACGCCAATGGACAGCCGCGTGACGCCGGCCGCGCGGAAGGCGCGGAAGCGGTCGGTCTCGAAGGTGCCGGGGTTGGCCTCCATGGTGATCTCGCAATCGGCCTCCATGCGCAGGCGCGCACGGATGGCGGCCAGCAGCCGGTCGATGGCCTCGGGCGAGAACAGGCTGGGCGTGCCGCCGCCGATGAAGATGCTGTGCACGGTGCGGCCCCAGATCAGCGGCAGCGCGCTTTCCAGGTCGGCGACCAGGGCGTCGATGTAGCGGTCTTCGGGCAGCTCGGGGCCGTCGCGGCCGTGCTCGTGCGAGTTGAAGTCGCAGTACGGGCACTTGCGTATGCACCAGGGCAGGTGCACGTACAGCGACAGCGGCGGCAGGCTGCCCAGCTGCAGCGTGCCGGGGCGCATGTAGTGCTGGATGTCGCGCTGCACGGCGGCCTGGGCGCCGGAGACCGAATCCTGGGGCTGGATGGGAATCATCGCACCCAGCGCTCGCGCACGAGTTCGATCATCTGCAGCGTGGCGCGGCCGCGGTGGCTGTGCGCGTGCTTCACGGCCGGGTCCATCTCGGCGAAGGTCTGGCCCAGCTCGGGGATGTACATCACGGGGTCGAAGCCGAAGCCCTGCGTGCCACGGCGCTCGGTGGTGATCTCGCCCTGCACACGGCCCATGGCGATCAGCGGTTCGGGATCCTTTGCGCTGCGAACGCCCACCAGGGTGCTGACCATGGCGGCGCGGCGGTCGGCCACGCCCTGCATCTGCTCCAGCAGCGCGCGCACGTTGTTGTCGTCGCTTTTCTCGTAGCCGAACTGCGTGCAGTAATAGGCCGTATCCACGCCCGGCAGCCCGCCGAAGTGCGAGACGCACATGCCGGCGTCGTCGGCAATGGCGGGCAGGCCCGTGCGCTCGGCCGCGAAACGGGCCTTGGCCAGCGCGTTCTCCACAAAGGTGCAATGCGGCTCGGGCGCCTCGCCCTCGAACAGGTCGCCCTGGCGGATCAGCTCCACCCCCAGCGGGGCGAACATGGCTTGCAGCTCGGCGAGCTTGCCGCGGTTGTTGGAGGCCAACACAATCTTCATCGTAGAAATCCAGTCGGGCGCCCGTGCGCCCTTTGTCGTCAATAGGTTCGGTAGTCCATGCGCGCCAACGGCACCGCTGCCGCGGGCCGGCAGCGGCGGTCAGCGCTTGAACTGGCGCTCGGCCGAGCGGCGTATCGCTTCGTTGATCTCGGCGATGGAGCGCTCGATGGCCGCGTCGTCGAGCTCATCTTCCAGGTCTTCGATTGCCCCGCCCTGGATCGTGGATTCAAACGCGTCGTTCTCGATGTCCTGGGTGGAGATGCCCATGGTGGACTCGAAGGCGTCTGGCGTCTCCCACTCCATGGCAATGGCCGTGACGTTGTCGCTGGCATCGCCCGCATTGCGCAGCGCCGTATCGACCAGCTGGGGAATGGCCTGGGACACGGTGCGGCCGTGCAGGGTGCGCAGCAGGTGCCCTTCGTCCACGCTGCCCCACAGGCCGTCGGAGCACAGCAGCAGCTTGTCGCCCTGCTCCAGCCGGCGCGGCTCGGTCACGTCGTAGATGGGCTTGGACGGAGAGCCCAGGCAGGTGAACAGCACGTTGCGGCTCGATGTCTTGAGCTGCGCGGCGATCTCGCCCATCTCAAGATAGGAGTGATCGCGCGTGCGCACCAGCAGCTCGCCGCCGCGCACCAGGTACAGGCGCGAGTCGCCGCAATGGATCCAGGTGATCTTGCCCTTCTGGATGACGGCGGCGACCAGCGTGGTGCGCGGCGTGTCGATCATTCCCTTGGCGCTGGCATAGCGCAGGATCTGCCGGTGCGCATGCAGCAGCGCATCGACCAGAAAGCCCTGCGGATCTTCGAGCAGCGGCTTGGCCTGGCGCTGGAAATGCACGGACATCACCTGCAGCGCCAGCTGCGCGGCGACCTCGCCTTCGGGATGGCCGCCCATGCCGTCGGCCAGCACGAAGAGCACGGCTTCCCGCGTGTAGCAGTAACCCATGCGGTCTTCATTGAGCGCACGGCCGCCGCGGCGGCTCAGCTGGAATACCGAAAACCTCATGGCTTGCGCTCCTGGCCCACGGCTGGCAGGCCCGCTGTGCCGCTGATCTTTTGCATGTTCTTCTTGGCGTCGGTCACCAGCGTGTCCAGCTGCAGGCGCATGCGCTCGGAGACGCTGAGCTTGGTGTAGCGACGCTCGCCTTCGCGGCTCAATTCCTTTTGCAGCGCAAACACCGACTGCGGACGCGATCCCGGGTCCACGGCCATGCACCACTCGACGACCTCGATGAGGTTGTCCGAATACACGCCGCGCAGCTTGGTCAGCGCCAGCGTGAGCCGGTCCTTGTCCTGACGCTGCGGCGCCTCGTTGGGCGGAAATCCCTGCATGCAGGCATAGATGCAGGCGCCGATGGCGTAGATGTCGGTCCAGGGACCCAGCGATGCGTCGCGGCGGTACATCTCGGGCGCGGCAAAGCCCGGCGTGTACATGGGGCGGATGAAGTTGCCTTCCTTGGACAGCACCTCGCGCGCCGCGCCGAAGTCGATCATCACGGCACGGTCGTCATTGGTGATGAAGATGTTGGCCGGCTTGATGTCCAGGTGCAGCATCTTGTGCTGGTGCACGATGCGCAGGCCGCGCAGCACCTCGTCGAACAGCGAGCGGATGGTCGATTCGCGGAACACCTTCTCGGCCTTGAGCTCGCGCGCGGTGACGACGAAGTCCTGCAGGGTGGCACCCTCCAGGTAGTTCATCACCATGTAGACGGTTTCGTTCTCGCGAAAGAAATTGAGCACGCTGACCACGGAAGCGTGCGAGATCTGCGCCAGTGAACGCCCTTCCTCGAAGAAGCTCTTGAGGCCCAGGCGGTACAGCGAAAGTTTTTCGGGCGCCACGGCGGGCTGCAGCTCTCCGGGGGCACGGGTGGCCAGCGAGGCGGGCAGGTATTCCTTGATCGCCACCTGCTTGCCCTCTGCATCCAAGGCCAGGTAAACGACGCCGAAACCGCCGGAAGCAAGCCTGCGCACCACCCGATAGCCGCCGATCGTGCTGCCTGGCGGCAATGGCGCCGGCTTGATCTTGGAAGACATTTTTCTCCGGTGAGTCTCAGGGATGGGGCGAAACCCGGATAATCGGGCAATTGCAAGCATCCATCAAAAGTCCAATGCCAGTTTACAGCATGACCGGATACGCCAGTGCCCAGCACGGCGCGTCCGAAGAAGATGGTGGAGCGTCGGGCCGCAACAGCCGGCTCGGTCTGGAGATCCGCTCGGTCAACAGCCGCTTCCTGGATCTTTCGTTCCGCCTGCCCGACGAACTGCGCGCGCATGAGCCAGCCTTGCGGGCCCTTTTGACCGCCCGCCTCAAGCGCGGCAAGGTCGAGGTGCGCGCCGCCATCGACAACGACGACGGCAACTCCCTGCCCGACCCCTCCACCGCCATGCTGCAGCGCCTGGCCATGCTCCAGGACACTGTCCAGTCCTGGCTGCCCGACGCCCGCAGCCTGTCCGTCTCCGACGCCCTGCGCCTGGCCAGCGGCAGCGGCAACTCGGCCGTTGACTGGAGCAGCGTGCTGCCCACGCTGGCAGAGCAGGCCCTGACCGAACTGCTGGAGGCCCGCGCCCGCGAAGGCAAGCGCCTTGCCACCATGCTGCTGGACCGCATCGCGCAGCTGCGCAAGCTCGCGGCAGATGCCACGCCCCTGGTGCCCCAGCTCGTGGAGCAGCAGCGCCTGCGCTTCATGGAGCGCTGGAAGGAAGCGATGGCCCTGGCCGAAGGCGCCGTGGCGCCCGAAGCCGCCCAGGACCGCGCCCTGACCGAGGCCACCGCCTTTGCCATCCGCATCGACGTGGCCGAGGAAGTCACCCGCCTGGACTCGCACCTGGACGAGATCCAGAGCCTGCTCAAGAAGGGCGGCGAGATCGGCAAGCGCCTGGACTTCCTGATCCAGGAACTGCACCGCGAAGCCAATACGCTGGGCTCCAAGTCCGCCACGCTGGAGCTGACCCGCATCAGTGTGGACATGAAGGTGCTGATCGAGCAGATGCGCGAGCAGGTGCAGAACATCGAATAAGCCCAACACAGATGCCCATGCGTGAACACACTGCGCAAAATTCCATGGATTACCCCGGAAACCTCTTTGTCGTCTCGGCCCCCAGCGGGGCCGGCAAGTCCAGCCTGGTGCGCGCGCTGCGCGAGTTCGATGCGCGCGTCTCCCCTTCCGTCTCCCACACCACGCGCGCGCCGCGTGGCCAGGAAAAGCACGGCCGCGAGTACTACTTCGTCTCCGACCAGGAGTTCGACGCCATGGTGTCGAACAACGCCTTCGTCGAATGGGCGAACGTGCACAGCCGCCGCTACGGCACGGCCAAGAAGGCGCTGGAAGAGCGCATCCAGGTCGGCACCGACGTGCTGCTGGAGATCGACTACCAGGGCGCACTGCAGGTCAAGCAAGCGTTTCCGAACGCCGTGCTGATCTTCATCCTGCCGCCCAGCTGGGACGAGCTGCGTGCCCGCCTGGAAAACCGGGGCGAGGACGCGCCCGAGGTGATCGAGCTGCGCCTGAAGAACGCGGCCGAGGAGATGGCCCAGGTGGCGAAATTCGACTTCGTTATAATCAACGAATTGTTCGAGAGCGCACTGTTTGATCTCAAGACGATCATCCACGCACAGCGCCTCAAGTATGCGGCTCAGCGCAGCCGCCGCGCAGAGACCTTCGAGTCTCTCAATATTTCTGAACCCAACTGACGTTTCCCGGAGATCCTGATGGCACGCATCACTGTTGAAGACTGCCTGGAGCAGATCCCTAACCGCTTCCAGCTCGTGTTGGCCGCCACTTACCGCGCACGCATGCTGAGCCAGGGTCACACGCCCAAGATCGAAACCAAGAACAAGCCCGGCGTCACCGCGCTGCGCGAGATCGCCGAAGGCAAGGTCGGCATCGAGATGCTGAAGAAGGTTCCGGGCTGATTTGCTGCAAAGCAACACAATGGCCCCACAAAGAGCACCGCACAGCGGTGCTTTTTTTACATGAAGCCTGCACAAACCAGCATGCACGCTACATTTAAGTCATGAAAGCGGCCTTGACTTCGTTCACAGCCCCCTCTGATCCCGTACCGCCACCCCGGCCCGAGCGCATGTCTGCAGAGCAGGCAACCGCCGTGTCGGCCAATGCCTTTGCCGGACTGATGGAGCACCTGGGATACCTGGATGCCACCAGCATCGAGCAGGTGCGCGAAGCCTATGCCTTCGCCGACCAGGCCCACAGCGACCAGTGGCGCAGCAGCGGCGAACCCTATATCACCCATCCCATCGCGGTCACGGCGCTGTGCGCGAGTTGGAAGCTCGACGCCCCGGCCCTGATGGCCGCCCTGCTGCACGATGCGATGGAAGACTGCGGCGTCACCAAGGCCGATCTCGCCCAGCGCTTCGGCCAGGACGTGGCCGAGCTGGTCGACGGCCTCACGAAGCTGGACAAGCTGCAGTTCAACACGCGCGAAGAGAACCAGGCGGAATCCTTCCGCAAGATGCTGCTGGCCATGGCGCGCGATGTGCGCGTAATCCTGATCAAGCTGGCCGACCGCACCCACAACATGCGCACCATGGGCGACATGCCGCGCAGCAAGTGGGGCCGCATCTCGTCGGAAACGCTGGAGATCTACGCACCCATCGCCCACCGCCTGGGGCTGAACCAGACCTACCGCGAGCTGCAGGACCTGGCCTTCCGCCACCTGCATCCCTGGCGCTACGCCACGCTGGAAAAAGCCATCGCCCGCTCGCGCAAGCGACGCCGCGACCTGGTCCAGCGCGTGCAGGACGAGGTCAATGCCGAGTTCGCCGGCGCGGGGCTGCAGGCCCGCCTTGCCGGCCGTGAAAGCACGCTGTATTCGCTCTATCTGCGCATGGAGAAGAACCAGCTGAGCTTTGCCAAGGTGACGGACATCTACGGCTTTCGCATCATCTTGCCGCGCGTGATCGATTGCTACACGGCGCTGGGCGTGCTGCACCAGATGTACAAGCCCATGCCGGGCCGCTTCAAGGACTACATCGCCATTGCCAAGAACAATGGCTACCAGTCGCTGCACACCACGCTGGTGGGCCCCTCGGGCGTGAACATCGAGTTCCAGATCCGCACCGAGGAAATGCACATCGTCGCCGAGGCCGGCGTGGCCGCCCATTGGCTTTACAAGGCCCAGCCCGGCCACGATTCCGAGCAGCTGGGCACGCAGTGGCTCCAATCGCTGCTGGACATCCAGAACGAGACGCGCGATGCCGCCGAGTTCTGGGACCACGTCAAGGTGGACCTGTTCCCCGACGCCGTCTACGTGTTCACGCCCAAGAGCGAGATCATGGCCATGCCGCGCGGCGCCACCGTGGTGGACTTCGCCTATGCGATCCACAGCAAGGTCGGCAACCACATGACCGCCGCGCGCATCAACAACGAGGAAGTGCCGCTGCGCACCGAACTCAAGAGCGGCGACGTGGTGCAGATCGTCACCTCCGAAGACGCCACGCCCAACCCGGCCTGGCTGGGCTTCGTCAAGACCGGCCGCGCGCGCTCCAAGATCCGCCATTACCTGAAGTCGGCCGCGCAAAGCGAATCGGCACGCCTGGGCGAGAACCTGCTGGCCCAGGCCATGCGCGCCGAAGGCATGGACGCCGTGCCGCCGGCCGATGAAGCCAACCAGGCGCTGTGGGACGAAGTGCTGCGCATGGCAGGCAGCCGCAGCCGCGCCGACCTGATGGTGGACATCGGCATGGGCCGGCGCATTGCGTCGCTGGTGGCCTCGCGCCTGACGGCGCTGATGGCGCGCCACGGCCACCGGCCCGACGCCCTGCTGCTCACGCGCGAACGCTTCAATGCCAGCAACCGGCCCTTCCAGGGCGCCGTGCTGCTGGACGGCTCCAACCAGGGCTCCATCCACTACGCGCAGTGCTGCCGGCCCGTGCCGGGCGACGCCATCGTGGGCTATCTGGGCAGCGGCGAAGGCCTGATCGTGCACCACGCGCAGTGCAAGATCGCACAGCGCCTGCAGGAAAAGGACAGCGACCGCTTCATTGTCGTGGAATGGGCAGATGACATCGATGCCGCGCGCCTTTTCGAGGCCCGCATCGTCGTCACCGTCAACAACGGCAAGGGCGTGCTCGCCCGCGTGGCAGCCGAGCTGGCCGGCGCCGAAGTGGACATCCTGCGCGTGGACATGGCCGACGAGGCCGCCATGAGCACCACGGACCTGTGCTTCGTGATCTCGGTGCACGACAACCAGCAGGTGGAGTCCGCGCTGCGCAACCTGCGCCGCGTGCATTCGGTGGTGCGCGCATCGCGCGTCATTCCCTGACCCCGGCCCTGCGGGCCGGTCTCGTCTCTACAGGCCCTGCACCAGTTGCTGAAGCAGCTGGCCGCAGTCGTGTTCGAACTTGCAGGCCAGCAGATCTTCGGCCCGCATGCGGCCCTGGTTGACCGCCACCACCGGCTTGCCCTGGGCCACGGCCTCGTGCACGAAGCGCAGGCCCGAATACACCATCAGCGACGAGCCCACGACCAGCAGGCCCTGCGCATGCCCGAGCGCGGCCCGCACCGCCGCCACTCGCTCGCGCGGCACGCCCTCGCCGTAGAACACCACATCGGGCTTGAGCACGCCGCCGCAGTGCGGGCAGGCCGGCACGTCGAAGCGGCTGAAGTCGCGCCCCTCCAGATCGGCATCACCGTCGGGCGCGGCCTGGGCACTCAGGCCGGCCCAGCCGGGGTTGCGCTCCAGCAGCATGGTCTGCAGCACGGCGCGCTCCATGCCGGTGCCGCAGCCCATGCAGCGCACGGCGGCAATGCGGCCGTGCAGGTCGATGACACCCTCGCTGCCTGCCGCCGTATGCAGGCCGTCCACGTTCTGGGTGACCAGGCCGGCCATCCATCCGCGCTGCTGCAGCAGCGCCAGCGCCTCATGGGCCGGGCCGGGCCGGGCCTGCGCCATCACGGGCCAGCCCAGCAGGCTGCGCGCCCAATAGCGCTGGCGCGTGGCATGGCTGCCCATGAAGGCCTGCAGCGTCACGGGCTGGGGCCGCTTCCACTGCCCCGCCGCATCGCGGTAGTCCGGAATGCCCGAGCCTGTGCTGCAACCTGCGCCCGTCAGCACCAGCCAGCGCTGGCCAGGGCGCAGCAGGGCACGCAGCGCCTGCGCGGCATCCTGCACAGGCGGGGACAGGGAGGGCGATGGTGCAGCAGTCATGGGAGCACAGCATAGCGATCCATGGATGGCTTGGTGCGGAAACACCGTGTTGCATTCAGCGCCAGGGCGCAGCGGAGACAATGGCTGCATGCCCCACGCACATGCCACCGCCCCCGTCCCCAGCAACGCCAACGGCCCCCACATGCTGACCCGCGCCGGACTGGCCACCGCCCTGACTGCCGCTCTGCTGGCCGGCTGCGCCTCCCGACCTGCGCCCACGCCGGTGCCAGCGCCAGCTTCCGCTGCGGCAAACTCCACGGCTGCGGCCGCCCCTGCCGCGGCGGCACAGGCCGGCCCGGCCGCAGCGCCTGCTGCCGAGGCAAGCGGCGCGCAAGAGGCGTCCCAGCAGGCCGAGGCCGCCAGCTTCGAGGCCTGGAAGCGGGACTTTGCGCGCAAGGCGCTGGAGGCCGGCATCTCCGCCAAGACCGTGAGCAGCGCGCTGGAGCCGGCCCGGCTGCAGCGGCGCGCGGTGCAGCTGGACCGCTCGCAGCCCGAGTTCACGCGCACGCCCTGGCAGTACCTGGACAGCGCCGTCTCGGCCCAGCGCATTGCCCAGGGCCGCACCAAGCTGCGCGAAGCGGCTGCACCGCTGCAGGCGGCCAGCCAGCGCCATGGCGTGCCGGCCGAGGTGATCGCCGCCATCTGGGGCATGGAAAGCAATTACGGCAGCAACTTCGGCAACTTCCCCACCGTCGATGCGCTGGCCACCCTGGCCTTCGACGGCCGGCGCGCGGCCTGGGCTCAGAAGGAGTTGCTGGCCGCCCTGCGCATCATCGACAACGGCGACATCGACGCGGCCCACATGATCGGCTCCTGGGCCGGCGCCATGGGCCATACGCAGTTCCTGCCCTCGGTCTTCCTGGCCTATGCGGTGGATGCCGATGGCGATGGCCGCCGCGACATCTGGGGCAGCCTGCCCGATGTGACGGCCTCCACGGCGAACTACCTGGCCCATTCGGGCTGGAAGACGGGCGAGTCCTGGGCCGTCGAAGTGCGCCTGCCGGCAGGCTTTGACCATGCACGCGCCGAGACCAGCGTGCGCCAGGACAGCGCGCAATGGGCGGCCGAAGGCGTGCAGGCCGTGGACGGCTCCGCCCTGCCCGCCATGGCCGATGCCAGCGTGATCGCACCGGCCGGCGCGCGTGGCCCGGCCTTCATGGTGGGCGCCAACTTCCGCACCATCCTGCGCTACAACAACTCCGTGAATTACGCATTGGGCGTGGGCCTGCTGTCGCAGCAACTGGCCGGCGGCCCGGGCGTGCAGGCGGCCTGGCCACGCGATCTGGCCCCGCTGTCGCGCGAGCAGTTGCGCGCCTTGCAGGCCGCGCTCAACGAACGGGGATTTTCAGCCGGCACGGCCGATGGCGTGATGGGCCCGGCCACGCGCGCGGGCCTGCGCCAGTTCCAGCAAAGCCAGGGCCTGGTGGCCGACGGCTATCCCACGCTGGAGCTGCTGCAGAAACTGCAGCCCTGAACGCTCACCCGGCGGCGCTGCCCGGTTCCGGGTAGGTGACGTCCAGCACTTCCAGCGTGCGCACACCTGCGGGGGTGGGCAGGGCCACCTCGTCGCCCACACGGGCCTTGAGCAGGGCGCGCGAGACGGGTGCGATCCAGCTGACCTGCTGGCGTGCGCTGTCGGCCTCGTCGATGCCCATGATGGTGATGGTGCGCTCCTCGCCCTCGTCATCGACATAGGTGACGGTGGCGCCGAAGTAGATCTGCTCGCTGCCGGCATGCACGGAGGGATCGACCACCTCGGCGATCTCCAGCCGCTTGGTCAGGAAGCGGATGCGCCGGTCGATCTCGCGCAGGCGCTTCTTGCCGTACAGATAGTCGCCATTCTCGGAGCGGTCGCCATTGCTGGCCGCCCAGTGCACGATCTCCACGATGCGCGGGCGCTCGTTGTCGATCAGGTCCAGCAGCTCCGTCTTCAGCCGCTCGAAGCCCTGGGGCGTGATGTAGTTCTTGCCGCCCGGCGGCAAGGGCGGCAGGCCGACTTCATCATCGTCGTCGCCGTCGGATTCCTTGGTGAAAGCCTTGCTCATAGGGAGCCGATCTTCACACAGATCACCGCAGCAGGCGAAGACGCCGCACAAACCTCGACACCAACTGAGCACAAACGAAAAAGCCTCAGAACTTTGCAGTTCTGAGGCTTGTCGTTTTGGTGCGGCTGGCAGGAATCGAACCCACGACCCCTTGGTTCGTAGCCAAGTACTCTATCCAGCTGAGCTACAGCCGCCAAGCTTCGAATTATAGCGTGCTTTTTTGAACGCCTACGGAACACCATGAAAATATCGAAAAATAACCGTTGACCAGCGCCTGAACCATGGCCACGGCCTCTGTGCGGGCCTGTGCGGGCGCCTGAAACGAAAAAGCCTCAGAACTTTTCAGTTCTGAGGCTTGTCGTTTTGGTGCGGCTGGCAGGAATCGAACCCACGACCCCTTGGTTCGTAGCCAAGTACTCTATCCAGCTGAGCTACAGCCGCCAAGACAACGATTGTATATCAATTTCTGGCCTCTCCGCAAAAATTGCAACCATCGCAAACTCCGGGCCCCGTGGCGCACCGCGCTGGCCTATATTGGCCGGTCGCGGATGCAGGCCCTGCCCTGCACCTGCGCGGGAGACAAACACAGCGAGCGGCCCGCCGCAGCGGCGGAAACGACAAGACATGACAGACAAGCGCGCGGCCACGCAGCCGCAACCGCCCGAGGGCGCCATGTGGGGGCAGCTGTTTCGCCGCAGCGCCCGCCCTGCCCTGAGCCTGCAGGGCCAGATCCGCGAGATGCTGGTCGATGCCATCCTCTCGGGCATCCTCGCACCCGGCGAATCCATTCCCTCCAGCCGCGAGCTGGCGCGCCACCTGGGCGTGGCACGCATCACCGTGGTGCTGGCCTACCAGCAGCTGGCCGAGGAAGCCTTTTTGCTGAGCCGCCAGCGCAAGGGCCACTTCATCCATCCCGACGTACTCAAGGGGCGCACGCCGGGCGGCGCTGCGGCCAGCAGCCCCCCTGGCGAAGGCCGCCGCACCGACTGGTCGCGGCGCCTGTGGCTGCTGCCCAGCCAGCAGCGCAGCATCGTCAAGGAAGAGGACTGGCAGCGCTACCCTTATCCCTTCCTGTACGGCCAGTTCGACAAGGAGCTGTTTCCCACGGCCGCCTGGCGCGAATGCTGCCTCAAGGCCCTGGGCGTGCTGGACATACGCCAGTGGGCGCCCGACCAGATCGCGCGCGACGACGAGATGCTGATCCAGCAGGTGCAGACCAAGATCCTGCCCAGGCGCGGCGTCTGGGCCTCGGCCGACGAGCTGATCATTACCGTGGGTGCGCAGCACGCCCTCTACATGGTGGCCGACCTGCTGATGCGCGAGGGCACGGCCGTGGGCATCGAGGAGCCCGGCTACCCCGACGCGCGCAACATCTTCAGCAGCCGCACCTCCCAGGTCATCCCGCTGCCGGTGGACGGCCAGGGCCTGCCGGTCACGCCGCTGCTGCGCCAGCTGGACTACCTCTACGTGACGCCCAGCCACCAGTGCCCCACGGGCGTGACCATGCCGCTGGCCCGGCGCGAGGCGCTGCTGGAGATGGCCGAGGCGCACGACATCATCCTCATCGAGGACGACTACGAGAGCGAGAGCAGCTTCGACGGCCAGCCCATCCCGGCACTCAAGAGCCTGGACCGCAGCAACCGCGTGATCTACGTGGGCAGCCTGTCCAAGAGCCTGGCGCCGGGCCTGCGCGTGGGCTACATCGTGGCGGCGCCCGAGCTGATCCGCGAGCTGCGCGCACTGCGCCGGCTCATGATCCGCCACCCCGCCACCTTCGTGCAGCGCACGCTGGCCATGTTCATCTCCCTGGGCCACTACGAGGCCCAGCAGCGGCGCCTGGCCCAGGCGCAGAAGGAGCGGCACGCAGCCCTCACGGCCGCCATGGCCGAGCATGCGCCCGGCTGCCGCATCACGCCCGTGCGCGGCGGCGGCTCGTGCTGGGTGCAACTGCCCGACCACATTCCTGTCGAAGCCCTGGCGCAGCGCGCCGCCGCGCACGGCGTGCTCATCGAGCCCGGCGATGTGTTCTTCGCACGCCCGGGCACGCCCGGCAGCTACATGCGCATGGGCTACCAATCCATACCCGCCAACGACATCGGCCAGGGCGTGAAGGCCCTGGCCGATGCGATCCGTGAGGAGCAGCAGTAACGCAAGGAATGGCCGGGACCGGCCCTGCCGGTCCCGTCGCCCCCGGGTCAGTACTTCTGCGGCTCGGGCTGCGCGGCCTCGGACAGCGATGTCACCACGGGCGCCACGCCGCGCTGCAGGAACTGCCGCACGGCGTAGGCCAGCAGCAAAATGCACAGGCTGGCCACGCCCAGCGCCAGCGGCGTGCGCTGCTCGGGGATGAAGGCCATGGCGATGACGATGGACAGCATGCCGAAGATGGCGAACCAGGTCAGGTACGGATAGCACCACATGCGCACCTTGAGCTGGTGGGGCGCCTCGCGCTCCAGCCGGGCGCGCAGGCGCAGCTGCGAGATGGCGATCAGGATGTAGACGAAGATCGCCACCGTGCCGTAGGAGTTGACCAGGAAGGCGAACACCTTGTCGGGCGACACATAGGACATCACCACGGCGCCGTAGCCGAACAGCGTGGCCACCAGGATGGCCCGCGTGGGCACGCCATTGCGGCTGACCTTGGCCAGCGCCTGGGGCGCGTCGCCGCGCCGCGTCAGCGCGAACAGCATGCGAGATGACGCATACAGCCCCGAGTTCAGCGCCGACAGCACGGCCGTCAGCACGATGGCATTCATGATCTGCGCGGCGGCCGGCACGCCCATGGTGTTGAGCGCGCTGACATACGGCGTGGCAATGCCGCCCGCATTCCAGGGCACCAGGCAGGCCACCAGGAAGATGGAGCCCACATAGAACACCAGCACGCGCGTGATCACCGAGTTGGTCGCCTTGGCCACGGCCTTCTGCGGCTCGGCCGTCTCGGCGGCGGCAATGGTCACGATCTCGGCGCCGAAGTAAAAGCCCGTGGCCGCCACCGCCCCGGTCAGCACGGGCACGATGCCGTTGGGCATGAAGCCGCCGTTGCCGGTGAGGTTGCCGAAGTGCATGCCCTGCGAGGCGGGCGTCAGGCCCAGCACGTAGACGCCGGCCACGAACAGGAAGACCACGATGGCCGCCACCTTGATGGAGGCGAACCAGAACTCGAACTCGCCAAAGGACTTGACCGACACCAGGTTGGTCAGCGTCAGCATCACCAGCAGCACCAGGCTGATGCTCCAGTTGGGCACATCGGGCAGCCAGTAGCGCACCAGGTCGGCTCCGGCCACGGCCTCCAGCGACACGACGATGACCCAGAAGTACCAGTACATCCAGCCCGTCAGAAAACCTGCCAGCCGGCCCACGCCGGGGCGGTCGCGCCAGGCCTCGCGCGCAAACTCGTAGAACGAGCCTCCCCCGGGCATGGAGCAGGCCAGCTCGCCCAGCATGCGCATGACCAGGACCACGAGCAGACCCGTGATGAGGAAGGAAAGAATCGCGGCCGGCCCGGCCGACTTGATGACGACGCCGCTGCCCACGAACAGCCCGGCGCCGATGACGCCACCGAGGGCGATCATGGTCATGTGGCGTTCCTTGAGCCCGTGCGAAAGCCCCGGTGAAGAGGCGTGCTGATTTCCGATCATGTCTTGTCTCCTGTTTTATTCAGGCGCCACGGCTGATGCTCTGTTGTGGTGGCTGCGCAGGTGCGCGCCTTGCCGTGGCGTATCCGGTGTTCCCGGTGGCACGGGGCCGCAAGGCCCCGCGCCGTCAGGCGGCCGCCACCGGCGGGCGGTCCTTGCGGAAGGCGTTCTTCACGGCGATCTTTCCGTCCTTGAAGGTGAAGACATCCACCATGCGCGCTTCCACGCGCAGGCCGTCGGCCTTGGTGCCCTTGAAGGTGCTCTCGGACACGCCACGGTCGCCCTGCACGAAGTGGTCTCCATCGAGCCAGGCCGCATCGGGAAAGGCCTGCCAGGCCATCTGGAAGCCCTCGCGCACCGCCTGGCGGCCGACGAAGCTGCGGCCCATGAGATCGGGCCCGGCCACGGCGTGGAACTCGCACTCATCGGCCATGAAGCCCATCAGGGCCTCGATGTCGTGGCGGTTCCAGGCCTCGGCGAAGCGGGCCAGGAACTGTGCGTCGGGAGGGTTGGTGTCTGCGCTCATGCTGTCTCCTTGTCTGTGGTGGGTACCACGGCGCCGGGCCCGGGCAGGGCCGCCGCGCCGCGTCATCGAAATGTCGATGGGCCATGGTAGGTAGCAGGCACACGGACCCGTTAGAACCAGATGCCATCAATCGTTAGGTCCAGGCGCGCGCACCGGCCGCCACTGGCTCTATCGAAAGCTGGGCTGTGGCGCTAACTGGCTCCATGGCCTGCTGGCTATGCTGATTCCATCGTCGGCGCACCGCCTTGCAGGGCTTGCCGGCATTGGCCCCATTCCACCGAATCCATAGCAAAAAGCGGCAGATCCCAAGCCGCCGCACCAGGAGACATCCGCCATGAAAGCCGAGGACATCCGCCCCAGCCACCTGCGTCCCTACGACCCTCAGTACGACCCGCTGGTGGCTGCCAACCCGGGCCACGGCACGGGCTATGCGCCCACCTACTGGGTCGGCACGGCGGGACGCCCGCCAGACGATGACGGCCCGGTCACCGGCGACATGGACGTGGACGTGGCCATCGTCGGCTCGGGCTTCACGGGCCTGGCCACGGCCCTGTTCCTGGCGCGCGAACACGGCATCCGCGCCGTGGTGCTGGACGCCAACCAGACCGCCTGGGGTTGCACCAGCCGCAACGGCGGCCAGGGGCAGAACGCCAGCGGGCGCCTGTACCGCTCGCAATGGATCGCACGCTGGGGCAAGGACGTGGCGCTCAAGCTCGACGCCGAGATCCGCGAGGGCTTCCAGACCTTCAAGGACCTGGTGGCCGAATTCCCCGAGTGCGAGCCCCAGCCCGGCGGCCACCTCTACATCGCCCACCGCGAAAAGAAACTCGACTTCCTGCGCAACGAGACCCAGATCATGCGCGAGGTCTTCGGCTACGACGCCCGCATGCTCAGCCCCGAGGAGCTGCGCCGCGAATATGTGAACGATGCCGACAGCCATGGCGCCATGCACGAGCCCGACGGCATCGGCGTGCACCCGCTCAAGCTGGCCTTCGGCTACCTGCGCAAGGCGCGGGAGCTGGGCGTCAAGGTGCACCCGGCCAGTCCGGTGCTGGGCGTCGAGACGCGCAACGGCGTGCACCACCTGCGCACGCCCGGCGGCACCGTGCGGGCGCGCGCCGTGGGCTTTGCCACGGGCGGCTACACCAGCAACGCCCTGCATGGCAGCCTGCGCTCCAAGATCATGCCCATCCTCTCGAACTCGCTGGTCACGCGGCCGCTGACCGAGCAGGAGCTGGAGGCCACGGGCTTCAAGACCACCCAGGTCATCACCGACACCCGCACGCTGCGCTTTTACTACCGCCGCCTGCCCGACAACCGCGTGCAGATCGGCAGCCGCAGCGCCGTCACGGGTGCCGATGCGCCCAACCCCATCCACATGGCCAAGCTGGTGGACGGCCTGCACCGCAAGTTCCCGGCGCTCAAGGGCATCACCATCGACTACTCCTGGTGGGGCTGGGTCGATGTGAGCCACGACATGATGCCGCGCGTCTTCCAGCCCGATCCGGCCCAGAGCATCTTCTACGCCGTGGGCTATGGCGGCAACGGCGTCTCCTTCTCGGCCCACGCGGGCCGGCGCATGGCCGAGCGCATCGCAGGCCGACAGAGCAAGACCTTCGAGCTGCCCATCTACAACTCGGAGCTGGAGTATCCGAACGTCTTCAACATGGTGCGCTCGCCCGCGTTTGCGCCGTTTCGCCGGTTGGGGCAGCGGTTCCTGTACCACTGGTACTACATGCGCGACGAAAAGCTCTGAACCCCAACCGATTGCTGCTTGGGCCGGCCTCCTGCAGGGGGCCGGCCCTTTTTTTCAGCAGCGCCGGGGGCAGCCACCTGCTACCGGTTCCGCATCCAGTCGGCCGTGTTCATGAAGCTGGCCTTGAGGCGCACGCGCAACTCCTCGGGCACGCCGGTCTCGCCCATGGCCTGGTCCATGCAGGCCACCCACTGGTCGCGTTCCAGGATGCCGATGGAAAACGGCATGTGGCGCATGCGCAGGCGCGGGTGTCCGAAGCGATCCTGGTAATGGTCAGGGCCGCCCAGCCAGCCGCACAGGAACCAGAACAGCTTCTGGCGCGCGTCGGCCAGCGTGCTGCCGTGGGCGGCACGCAGTTCGGCATAGCCGGGCTCCAGGTCCATCAGATCGTAGAAACGGTCCACCAGGGCCTGCACCCTGGGCTCGCCGCCGATCCATTCATAGGGGGTCTGGGGGGCGTTGTTCTGGGATTCCTCTGACATGGCGAAAAGCGGCTGGCGGCTGAGTGAAACCCGCGATTGTCAGGCATGTGCCATGTCCGTGCCCGTACCGGTATCCGTGGGGGCCCCGGCACGCAGGAACCCGTACACCGCCAGCGCCGTGAGCACCGTGATGCCCGCCAGCACATCCAGCAAGATGCCAAAGGCCTGGCCATAGGCCGCCAGCACGGCGGGTGCAGACAGGCCGGGCAGCAGGGCCATGGCCTCGGCGATGTTCCCCGTCACCAGCAACTGCGCCGCGCGGCCGGTGGCATGCACCGCCTGGGGCGCCTGCACCGCCTGGGGCGCCTGAGCTGCCAGGGCCGACAGACGCCATGCCAGCAATGCGGCCAGCCCCGCGCCCACCAGCGCCAGCGCCATGCCTTCGCCCGCCACGCGCACCGTGCTGAAAATGCCCGTGGCCATGCCGGCGCGCTCACTGGGCACCACGCTCACGGCCAGGCCATCCATCAAACCCCAGGGCAGCCCGATGCCCAGGCCGATCAGCAGCAACGGGGGCGCCATCTGCGCAAAGGCCGTGCCCGGCGCGCACCCGCCCAGCCACAGCAGGCCCGCCGCGCATACCAGCAACCCCGCCAGGCACAGCAGCGCGGCCGAAACCCAGCGCGTGAGCCAGCCCGCCAGCAACGGCACGAACAGCATGGGCAGGGACAGCACAAACATCAGTTGCCCCGCCTGCAGCGGCGCCATGCCCTCCACGCCGATGAAGCGCACCGGCAGCAGCACCAGCAGCACCACGAAGGCATAGGCCGGCGCACCCGCCAGCAACTGCACGCCCACGAAACGCGGATAGCGAAACAGCGACAGGTCCAGCATGGGCTGCCCCGTGCGCTGCTGCACGCGCCGCTCCACGGCCACAAACGCCGCCAGCGCCAGCGCGGCACCGGCCAGCGGCAGCAGCGCCGCCCCGCTGGACCAGCCCGCCTCCGGCCCCTGCAGCACGCCCCAGGTCAGCAGCGCCAGGGCTGCGGTGAACAGCAGCGCACCGGCCCGGTCCAGCCGCTGCGCCTGCGGATTGCGCGACTGAGGCATGCAGCGCAGCCCCAGCACCAGCGCGGCCAGCGCCACGGCGGCCACGCAAAGCACCACGCCGCGCCAGCCCGCCACGCCCAGCAACCAGCCCGACAGCAACGGCCCGAAGGCCAGGCCCACGCCAAACGACGTGCCCACGCCACTGAAGGCACGCATGCGCGCCGTCCCGTCGAACACCTGGGCCAGCGCCGCCGTGCCGCCCGCCAGCGCGGCGGCCGCACCCAGGCCCTGCAGCGCACGCAGCAGGTTGAACACGACGATGGCCCCCTGCCCGCCCAGGCAGGCCTGGGCCAGCGCACTGGCCAGCACCACGCCCAGCCCGGTCAGGAAAACGCGCCGCCGCCCGTGCAGATCGGCCAGCGCGCCGGCCGCCATCAGCGTGGCGCCAAAGCTCAGCATGAAGGCATTCGTCACCCAGTTGAGCGCCAGCGGCCCGCCGCCCAGCGCCTCGCGCAGCGCAGACAGGGCCACGGCCGGCCCGGTAAAGCTCAGCGGCATCGCCAGCGCCGCAAGGCACACCGACAACAGCACCCAGACCGGGGACGCATGCGGTCGCGCTGTACCGTGGAGCGCACCCGGTGCGCGGGAAGAAGTCAGGCAAGAGGACATGGTTGGCAAGGCTTTCGCAATTTCCCGGCCGCACATGGCCAAGCATGCATGAACGATAAAAGCGCTGCAATGCCGTGAAAATAGGCGCCAGACTCCCCACACTCCCAACCCCAGGTTGGCAATCGACATGGACAGCTTCAGCGGACTCGAATCCTTTGTGCGTGCAGCCGACCTGCTGAGCTTTGCCGAGGCCGGGCGCGCCCTGGGCATCTCGGCCTCGGCCGTAGGCAAGAACGTGGCGCGGCTGGAACAGCAACTGGGCCTGCGCCTGTTCCAGCGCACCACGCGCCAGGTACGCCTCACGCAGGAAGGCGCACTGTTCCATGAGCGCTGCCGCCGCATCCTGGATGAACTGCACGATGCGCGCGCCACCATGCAGGCCGCCGCCGAGGCGCCGCGCGGGCGGCTGCGCGTGAGCCTGCCCACCATCGGCTACCGCTTCCTGCTGCCCGTGCTGCCCGAGTTCCAGGCCCTGTACCCGGAGGTTGACCTGGACCTGGACTTCAACGACCACCTGGTGGACGTGGTCGAGGCCGGCCTGGACGTGGTCATCCGCAGCGGCGAACTGGCCGACTCGCGCCTGGTCGCGCGCCGGCTGGGGCCGTTCCGCTTCATCCTGGCCGGCTCGCCCGACTACCTGGCGGCACGGGGCATACCGCAATCCCCCGGCGAACTTGCACAGCACAGCTGCCTGCGCTACCGCTTCCTGAGCAGCGGCAAGCTGGAGGAATGGGTGCTGCCCGGCATGCCGCCCCACCTGCCCGCCGCCCTGGTCTGCAACAACATGGAAGCCATGCTGGGCGCGGCCGTGGCGGGCATGGGGCTGGCCTATATGCCGGACTTCCTGGCGCGCGATGCACTGGGGCGTGGCGAACTGCAGCGGGTGCTGGCGGAGGACCTGACGCACACGGGGCAGTTTTCGGCGTTGTGGGCGTCGAGTCGGCAGTTGTCGCCTAAGGTGAGGGCGTTTGTGGATTTTGTGGGGGAGAGGTTGTTCAAGGAGTCTTGAACGGGGCCGTCCCCTGCTGTTGCTCGTTCTTGTCCCTGCTCTTGCTCGTTTCTGCCCCTGCCGGGTGGTTGTTTTTCGAGGCCGGGTCTCGGCCCGGCGGCCGACCTACTTTCCTTTGTTTCGCCACCGGTACGCCGGCCGAAGGAAAGTAGGCAAAGCAAAGGCGACCCGAATGTCCGCGACCCTCCGCTTCGCTG
>NZ_JBICKY010000040.1:0-531 GCF_043104705.1 Delftia sp. WSY_10
GGCCGCCCCAAAGGCGCGCAACTGAGCCACCGCAACGTGGCACGGCTGCTGGACGCCACCGATGCCTGGTTCGGCTTCGGCCCGGACGATGTCTGGACCCTGTTCCACTCCTACGCCTTCGACTTCTCGGTCTGGGAGATCTTTGGTGCGCTGTGCACGGGCGGCAGGCTGGTGGTGGTGCCGTACTGGGTCAGCCGCTCGCCCCAGGACTTCCTGGCCTTGCTGCGTGCGGATCACGTAACGGTTCTCAATCAAACACCTTCGGCCTTTGGGCAACTGGTCCATGCCGTGGAGCAGGATGAAGAAGGCGGCGCTGGCCTGGCGCTGCGCCAGGTGATCTTTGGCGGCGAGGCGCTGGAGCCCGAGAGCCTGCGGCCCTGGTTCGACCGCTTCGGTGACGAGCAGAGCCCCAAGCTCATCAACATGTACGGCATCACCGAGACCACAGTGCATGTGACGTACCGGCAGATCACCAAGGCGGATCTGGATGGCGGGCGCAGCCCCGTGGGCGTGGCGATTCCGGACCTGGGC
>NZ_JBICKY010000041.1:0-1118 GCF_043104705.1 Delftia sp. WSY_10
GGCTGGCGCCTCATCGGGGTCGACCTCACGCAGGACCCGTTGCATCCCCTGTCCACCCCCATCACGCTCGTGCGCTACGGCTACAGCAGTGCAGGCGATCTCATCACCGTCCACGACCGCGCAGGCCAGCTCGTGCGCGAATTCGAATGGGACCACCACCGCATCAGCGCCCACCGCCATGCCAGCGGACCCTGGCACCGCTACCGCTACGAGAGCGCCCAGCCCGGCGCCCGCGTCATCGAACACAGCAACCAGGAAGGGCTCAGCTACCGCTTCGACTACCTGGCCCAGCCCCCGGGCCCGGACGGCCAGCCGCGCGCGGCCACCCGCGTCAGCGACAGCCTGGATCGCATCGAGACCTACTACTTCGAAGGTGCGGCGGGCCTGTCGCGCCTCATCGCCCACCACAAGGCCGACGGCAGCCGCTGGCTGCAAAGCTACGACAGCTTCGGCCGCCTGGCCTCGCGCACCGACCCGCTGGGCCGCAGCGTCCACCTCAGGCGCGACGGCCAGGGCCGGCTCATCGGCGTGCAACTGCCCGACGGGCGCACCACCCAGCAGGAGCATGACGAAGCCACGGGCCGCCTGCTCGCCTCCACCGACACCGCAGGGGCCACCACCGGCTACCAATACGACGCCTGGGGACGCCTCACCCAGATCACCCAGGCCGACGGCAGCACCGAGCGCTACCACTACCCCGACCCCCAGGAAGCGCCGCTCACCTGCGACAGCCCCTGGCGCATCGAAGACGCCCAGGGCGGCAGCAAACAGCTGGCCTGGAGCGACGCGGGCCAACTGCTCAGCTACACCGACTGCTCGGGCCACAGCACGCACTACCACTACGACCGCTGGGGTGCGCTCATCGAAGTGGGCAACGCCCTGGGCCAGCGCCAACGCCACCAGCGCGACGGCCAGGGCCGCATCGTGGCCAGCGAACTGCCCAACGGCCAGATCGAGCGCTACCACTACGACAGCGCAGGCCACCTCACGCGCATCGAACCGGCCCAGCCCCCGCTCACCCCTCTCATGGGGGGGCAAAGCCCTGCTGCACCGGCCGCCGACCCCAGCATCCACCTGCGCTACGACCTCTGGGGCAGGCTGGTCCAGCGAACACATGG
>NZ_JBICKY010000042.1:0-1118 GCF_043104705.1 Delftia sp. WSY_10
GGCTGGCGCCTCATCGGGGTCGACCTCACGCAGGACCCGTTGCATCCCCTGTCCACCCCCATCACGCTCGTGCGCTACGGCTACAGCAGTGCAGGCGATCTCATCACCGTCCACGACCGCGCAGGCCAGCTCGTGCGCGAATTCGAATGGGACCACCACCGCATCAGCGCCCACCGCCATGCCAGCGGACCCTGGCACCGCTACCGCTACGAGAGCGTCCAGCCCGGCGCCCGCGTCATCGAACACAGCAACCAGGAAGGGCTGTCCTACCGCTTCGACTACCTCAGCCAACCGCCGGGCCCGGACGGCCAGCCGCGCGCGGCCACCCGCGTCAGCGACAGCCTGGATCGCATCGAGACCTACTACTTCGAAGGTGCGGCGGGCCTGTCGCGCCTCATCGCCCACCACAAGGCCGACGGCAGCCGCTGGCTGCAGGCCTACGACAGCTTCGGCCGCCTGGCCTCGCGCACCGACCCGCTGGGCCGCAGCGTCCACCTCAGGCGTGATGGACAGGGCCGGCTCATCGGCGTGCAACTGCCCGACGGGCGCAGCACCCAGCAGGAGCATGACGATGCCACGGGCCGCCTGCTCAGCGCCACCGACACCGCAGGGGCCACCACCGGCTACCAATACGACGCCTGGGGACGCCTCACCCAGATCACCCAGGCCGACGGCAGCACCGAGCGCTACCACTACCCCGACCCTCAGGAAGCGCCGCTCACCTGCGACAGCCCCCGGCGCATCGAAGACGCCCAGGGCGGCAGCAAACAGCTGGCCTGGAGCGATGCGGGCCAACTGCTCAGCTACACCGACTGCTCGGGCCACAGCACGCACTACCACTACGACCGCTGGGGTGCGCTCATCGAAGTGGGCAACGCCCTGGGCCAGCGCCAACGCCACCAGCGCGACGGCCAGGGCCGCATCGTGGCCAGCGAACTGCCCAACGGCCAGATCGAGCGCTACCACTACGACAGCGCAGGCCACCTCACGCGCATCGAACCGGCCCAGCCCCCGCTCACCCCTCTCATGGGGGGACAAAGCCCTGCTGCACCGGCCGCCGACCCCAGCATCCACCTGCGCTACGACCTCTGGGGCAGGCTGGTCCAGCGAACACATGG
>NZ_JBICKY010000043.1:0-672 GCF_043104705.1 Delftia sp. WSY_10
GGTATGGGGCTAAGCCGGCGGTCAGTTTTAAAGAGATAGAAAAAGTGCTGGAGAGATTTAATGCTATTCGAGAGACTGGAAGAAATTCACCAAATAAATTTAATCTACTAGAAGATACCATCAAAGCCTGGATAAATGATGGCAAGCTAAAACCGACAAAGAAAGATCAAAAGGAAGGATTAGTTGAATCAATGAAAATTAACCTTAAAGATGCAGAGTCTGGAGCTTACAGTGAAAGACAAGCCAACTCTAATCGGGAAAAATTTCTTGGAGGGCTCGTTGGGCAAGAAGAAAAATATCCAGGTGTCTGCTTACCCAGGAGTATCATATGCAAACCAGTATGAAAACTAAATCACTGATATTCATCTTGGCAATTTTATCTTCCGGACTCTCCCAAGGCATGACTTGGGAAGAATGGGCGGAAAGTCGCCATCCCCCCAGCGACAAAGGTCCATTGCCAGATGGCTGCAGTCCCGTCAAATATCGAGGTGGCTTTCATCCTATTGTTGAGTATGTCAGAGGGAGGGGGAATCACTGTGTAGTTCACGACTTTGTACAAAGAAAATTAAGAGATTTCATTAATGGCAGAGTACGCGGGTCACCAACAGACGAGGCTGGTCAGGGCAGTGTAATTAGTTTCTCGGAAGACAGCCATTCCAACATTGATCTAAG
>NZ_JBICKY010000044.1:0-317 GCF_043104705.1 Delftia sp. WSY_10
GTACGGCCGCCTTCGCGGATAGCGAAGCGCAGACCTTCTTCCATGGCGATGGGGGCGATCAGCTTGACGGTGATCGACACGTTATCGCCAGGCATCACCATTTCCTTGTCGGCGGGCAGCTCGATGGAGCCGGTCACGTCGGTCGTGCGGAAATAGAACTGGGGACGGTAGTTGTTGAAGAACGGAGTGTGGCGACCACCTTCGTCCTTGGACAGCACGTACACCTCAGCCGTGAAGTGGGTGTGGGGCTTGATGGAGCCGGGCTTGCACAGCACTTGGCCGCGTTCCACGTCTTCACGCTTGGTGCCGCGCAGCAG
>NZ_JBICKY010000045.1:0-389 GCF_043104705.1 Delftia sp. WSY_10
GTCAGCCGTGAGCTTCACCGCAACGGTGGCAAGAGTTGCTACAGGGCTGCGCGCGCCGATGAAGCAGCCTGGGAGCGTGCGCACCGCCCCAAGCCTTGCAAGCTGGCGAGCAATCCAGCCCTGGCGCAGATCGTGGCTGGCAAACTGCAGCATCGATGGTCGCCTGAGCAGATCGCCGGTTGGCTCAAACGGACCTACCCAGAGCAAAGGAGCATGCAGGTGTCCCACGAAGCCATCTATCGCACGCTCTTTGTCCAGACGCGGGGCGCTTTGAAGAAGGAGCTTCTGGAGCATTTGCGGCGCACCAGAGGCATGCGTCGTTCACGGCACTACACGCAAAAGACCAGTATCCATGGCCGAATCGTCGGTGCCGTCCCCATCAGCGAACG
>NZ_JBICKY010000046.1:0-88770 GCF_043104705.1 Delftia sp. WSY_10
GTGCAGCCCGCGCGCTCGGCTCCGTAGTGCGCGCCCAGCCCGCCCGTGAACAGGCCATAGCCATAGGCCACATGCACCATGTCGCCAGGCCGCCCGCCCGCAGCGCGGATGGAGCGCGCCACCAGGTTGGCCCAGCTGTCGATGTCATTCAACGTGTAGCCCACGACCGTGGGCTTGCCCGTGGTGCCCGAGGAGGCATGCACGCGCGCCACCTTCTGGCGCGGCACGGCGAACATGCCGAACGGGTAGTTCTCGCGCAGGTCCTTCTTGGTGGTGAAGGGAAAGCGGGCCAGGTCGGACAGCGTGCGCAGGTCGGACGGATGAACGCCCTTCTCATCGAAGGCGCGGCGGTAATGCGGCACGTTGTCGTAGGCATGCTGCAGCGACCAGCGCAGGCGCTGCAGCTGCAACGAGGCGATCTCGTCGCGGCTGGCGGTTTCGATGGGGTCGAGTTCGCCGGGGGCGGGGCGCAGGTCTTTGTTCATCGGGGTTCTGGCGTCGTGAGGCAAGGGGTTCAGAATAATTGACCGACCGGACGGTAGGATTATAAGATGCAGCTTTCTTGAGCAACAAGGCTTGTTGTCCGGTACTAACCCTGATAGCGACGCCACATTCCAACCCAGGAGACATCCCATGCCCGCCCACGCCCTCTACGAACGCCACCGCCCCCTGCTCGACGACGCCCTGCAGGCCCTGTCCCGCCGGGGCCACTGGTCGCCCTTCCCCGAGGCGCCCTCGCCCAAGGTGTATGGCGAGACCGCCCAGGCCCAGGGCCACGCCGCCGTGCAGGCGCTGTTCGGCAAGGACTATCCGCTGCGGCAGCCCGGCGAACGCGCCCGCGTGGCCACCGAGCAATCGCCCTATGGCGTGGCCCTGGACATCCGCTACCCCGAGTGCGATGCCCAGGCGCTGGTGGATGCCGCCCAGGCGGCCGAGCCTGCGTGGCAGGCGCTCGGACCCCAGGGCCGCACCGGCGTGCTGCTGGAGGCGCTGACGCGCATCCACCAGCGCAGCTTCGAGATCGCGCATGCGGTGATGCTGACCACGGGCCAGGGCGCGATGATGGCCTTCCAGGCCGGCGGCCCCCATGCCCAGGACCGCGCCCTGGAAGCCATTGCCGTGGCCTGGAAGGCCATGGCCGACGTGCCTGCCGAGGCCGTCTGGGAAAAGCCCCAGGGCAAGCATGCGCCCGCCGTGCTGCACAAGCGCTTCGAGATCGTGGGGCGTGGCGTGGCCCTGGTCATCGGCTGCGCCACCTTCCCGACCTGGAACACCTACCCGGGCCTGTTCGCCGCGCTGGCCACGGGCAACCCCGTGATCGTCAAGCCCCACCCCAACGCCGTGCTGCCGGCCGCGCTCACCGTGAGCGTGTTGCGCGATGTGCTGACCGAGCAGGGCCTGGACCCCAACCTCGTGACCCTGGCCGTGAGCGACAAGCCCGAATTGACCCAGGCCCTGGCCACGCACGCCGCCGTGGCCTCCATCGACTTCACCGGCGGCAATGCCTTCGGCCAGTGGCTGCAGTCCAACGCGCCGCAGGCACGCCTGTATGCCGAGATGGCCGGCGTGAACCTGGTGGTGATCGAGTCCACCGATGCCTACGCAGGCATGCTGCGCAATCTGGCCCTGTCACTGTCGCTGTACAGCGGCCAGATGTGCACCACCACGCAGAACCTGCTGATTCCGGCCGGCGGCATAGAGACTGACCAGGGCCACAAGAGCTTCGAGCAGGTCGGCGCCGATCTGGCCACCGCCATCGACCAGTTGCTGGCCGATCCCAAGGTGGCCTTCACCGTGCTGGGCGCCATAGGCTCTGCGCAGACCGTGGAGCGCGTGGAACAGGCCGCCACCGTGGGCCGCGCCGTGCGCGCCTCGCAAAAGCTCACCCATCCCGAGTACCCACAGGCCGAGGTGCGCACGCCCGCGCTGCGTGCGCTGGACGTGGCGGACGCCGCCATCTACGAGCGCGAATGCTTCGGCCCCGTCTCCTACCTGGTGGCAGTGCCCTCGGCCCAGGCCGCGCGCGAGCTGGCCGAGCGCAGCGTGCGCGCGCATGGCGCGATGACGCTGGGCCTGTACTCCACGGATGCGGCCTTCGTCGATGCCGTGGCGGCCTCGGCGCTGCGCTCGCGCGTGGCCCTGTCCATCAACCTCACGCAGGGCGTGATGGTCAACCAGTCGGCCGGTTTTTCCGACTTCCATGCCACGGGCGGCAATCCCGCGGCCAATGCCAGCTACACCACGCTGGCCTTCGTGGCCGACCGCTTCGTGGTCGTGCAGCGCCGGTGGTAAGGGACCGGGCCGAGCCTAGGCCTGGCGGGCCTTGCGCGGCTTCTTGCCATCCGGCACGCTGACCGCGCGCACGCCGCCGAAGAACAGCTGGGACACCATGGTGCCAATGGCGTCATGGTCCAGCGTGCCGCCCGGCTTGAGCCAGGTGAAGGTCCAGTTGATCATGCCGAACAGCAGCATGGCCAGGGGCTTGCCCAGGGCGCTGTCGGCGGGCTCGCCGCGCACCTGGGCAATGGTCTGCGCAAAGGCGGCGACCACGCGGCGCTCCACGTCCAGGATGCGCTGCTGGTCTTCCTCGCGCAGGAAACGCACGTCCTCGGTCAGCACGCGGTGGGCATTCTGGGCCTGGGCGTACTCCTGGCCGAAGCCGCGGATCAGCGCATGCAGGCGCTGCTCGGGATCGGCATGGGCCTGCAGGGTGTCGTTGACCAGGGCTTCGAGGCGCAGCACATGCTCTTCGGCAATGCGCACGGCCAGGTCGTGCTTGTCGAGCACATAGTGGTAGAGCGTGGCCTTGGAGACGCCGCAGGCCGCAGCCACCTCGTTCATGGAGGTGCCCGCATAGCCGCGCTGCGCGAACAGCTGGGCGGCGTGGGAGAGGATCATTTCACGCTGGCCATCGTAGCCAGCAGGGTCACGTACGCGTGCCATGCGGCGGCGTCCTTTCGGTAGATGTCGTTGCCAGGGTCCGCCCGTGCGGCCCGGGCCGGAATTATGGACGGCGCAGCGGCGCGCGCCCCCGCGATTACCAGTTTTCAGGGATATGCAAAGATGCGGGCTTCGCCCACAGTCGGGCGGCCATCCTGCCCCTTTTTACGCCCGCCGCTGCGCACGCCTTTTCCATGCCCGCCCACCTGCTTGTCCCAGAGTCCACGCTTCCGGCCCCGGTGCTGGTGGTGGAGGACGAGCCGCTGATCCGCCAGCGGCTGCAGTCCGTGCTGGGCCAGCTGGGCTACACGCCCGATGCCCTGCTGTTCGCCGGCTCCCTGGCCCAGGCCCGCGCCTGCCTGGCCGAGCCCGTGGCCCTGGCCCTGGTGGACCTGGGCCTGCCCGACGGCAGCGGCATCGACCTGATCGCCGAGATGCGCAGCGCAGACCCGGCCGTGGGCATCCTGGTGATCTCGGCCTGGAGCACGGAGGACGCCATCCTCGCGGCGCTGCGCGCAGGCGCCACCGGCTATGTGCTCAAGGAGCGCGACGACCTGGAAGTGTCGCTGTCCATCCGCAGCGTGCTGCGCGGCGGCGCGCCCATCGACCCCTTCATCGCGCGCCGCGTGATCGCCGAGCTGCAGGGCGCGGCACCCGCCACGCCGGAGAGCACCGGCACCGAGTCCACGCTGAGCGCGCGCGAAAGCCAGATCCTGCGCCTGGTGGCCGACGGCCTGACCAACCGCGAGATCGCCGAGCAGCTGCACCTGTCGCGCTACACGGTGGAATGCCACATCAAGCACATCTACCGCAAGCTGGCCGTGTCCTCGCGCACGCGCGCCGTCAACACGGCACGCGTGCGCGGATTGCTGGGCTGACGGCCATGGGCTGGGGGCGCAGGTGGTGCGGCCTGGTGCGGCACTTCGCCCTGGGCCTGGCGGTTCTCCTGTGCAGTAGCTGCGCCTTGGCCCAGGCCTGCCTGCCGCAGATCCTGTCCATCCAGTCCGCCAAGGCCGCAGGCCAGGGACCGCCGCCCATCGCCAGCGCGGTACGCGACTGGCACAACGTGACCCTGCCCGACCACTGGCTGGACCGCTGGCCCGGCTACAGCGGCGCCGTCTGGTACCGCATCGACTGGCAGCGCGGCTGCGCTCACCCCGCTGCCGCCGCTGCCACCGCTCCCGCCGCCGCCGATCCCGTGGCGCTGGCCCTGCACTCCATGGTCATGGCCGGCGAGGTCTTCGTGAACGGCGACCTGCTGTGGCGCGACCGGCACCTGGTCGAGCCCCTGTCGCGCAGCTGGAACATGCCGCGCTTTTGGCTGCTGCCCGAATCCGCCCTGCATGCGGGCACCAACAGCGTGTGGATCCGCGTGCACGGCCTGGCCGAGCAGACGCCGGGCCTGGGCGAGGTGCGCCTGGGCGAGCCCGAGGCGCTGCGCCGGTGGCACGCGCAGACCTGGTGGAACCAGCGCACGCTGTTTGCCATGAACATCGTGGTCTCGCTGGTGCTGGGCGTGCTGTTCGCCTTTGCCTGGCTGCAGCGGCGCGCCAGCAAGGCCTTTGGCTGGTACGCGCTCAATGCCTTCTGCTGGGCGCTGTTCCTGGCCAATATCCTGGCCACCGAGGCCTGGCCCTTCCCCGACACCCTGGCCGTGGCACGCGGCAACCTGCTGGTCTTCTTGCTGTTCAGCCAGAGCTTTTGCCTGTTCACCTGGCGCTTCGGCAGGCTGCACCTGCCCCGGCTGGAAAAGCTGCTGTGGGCGCTGACGCTGGCCGGCATGGCCGCCGCCATCTTCGCGCCCTGGTGGCTGGTGGACGGCGTGCTGCACATCGGCCTGGTGTACTTCGGCATCTGCGTGGCCGTGTCGCTGCACTTTCCGCTGCACGCCTGGCGCACGCGCGAGCCGGGCCACCTGGTCTACGCGGCCTGCCTGCTGGTCTTCCTGTGTGCGGGCCTGCACGACATGCTGGCGCTCAAGAAAGTGATCGGCCCCGCCACGCCCTGGATGCCCTATACCGCACCGCTGACCATGCTGGCCCTGTCCATGGTGCTGGGCCGGCAGTTCGTGCTCAGCATGCGCCGCATCGAGCAGTTCAACCAGGAGCTGACCGACAGCGTGGCGCGTGCCTGCGACGAGCTCGGCGGCACGCTGGCGCGCGAGCATGCGCTGGCGCTCAGCCACTCGCGGCTGCAGGAACGGATGCAGCTGGCGCACGACCTGCACGACAGCCTGGGCGGCTCCCTGGTGCGCTCCATCGCCATGGTGGAGCAGGCCGGCACCCCCATGCACAACCGCCAGTTCCTGTCCGTGCTCAAGCTGCTGCGCGACGACCTGCGCCAGATGATCGACAGCGGCACCAGCGTCTCCGTCACCGTGCCGGACACGCCCCAGGCCTGGATTGCGCCGCTGCGCCACCGCTTTGCCAGCCTGTTCGACGCGCTGGACATGCAGTCCGACTGGCAGGTGCCGGCCGCCTGGCCGCAGCCGCCCGGTGCGCTGCAGTGCCTGGCGCTGACGCGCGTGCTGGAGGAAGCGCTGGCCAATGTGATCAAGCACAGCCGCGCCCAGTGCGTGCAGGTGCAGCTGCAGTGGCCCGAGCCGCATTGGCTGATGCTGCGCATCACCGACGACGGCGCAGGCTTTGACGTGGCCGCCGTGCAGCAGGCCGGCATGGGCGTGGGCCTGCGCAGCATGCAGGCGCGCCTGCAGCGCCTGGGCGGCCATCTGGACATGGATTCAGAGCCCGGCGCCACCGTGCTGGCCGCCTGGCTGCCCGTGCCCGGCGATCACCTGCACGACGGCGCGGAGCAGGCCACCCTCAGCGCGAAAAGCGCCCTATCCCCGCACTGACGCCGGCCGGGGTCAGCACATCGTCGAAATACTCCAGCGTGAGCTGGTTGCCGTCGAACGTGGCCTTGGACAGGCTGCCCGGCGAATCGCCCTCGGGCACGAAGCTGAAGACCTCGCCATCCCAGTGGCTGAGCAGCATGCGCTGCGAACCCAGGCTGACCTGCAGCCCACCGCCGCCCGTCTGCAGGCTGACCTGGGCCGGCCCGTAGAAGCGGTTGGCGTAGCTGCCCACATAGGCGCCCAGCGGCCGGGGCGGTCGGGGAAAGCTGGGCCGGGTCTTGCCCACCAATTCGCCATGCGGCTGCATGATGGGTGCCAGCCGCTTGGTCCAGATGCTCTCCCAGTCCTGGCGCTGGCGGCCCCATTCGACCTGGTCCAGGAACTGCGAGACCACGATCTCGGGCACGCCGATGGGCATGCCGTTGGTCAGCACCACGATGCCCAGCTTGAGCTCGGGCATGACGGTGAAGCTGGTCGCGCTGCCCGTGCCGAAGGCGCCCGAGTGGCTGTAGGTGGTGCGCCCCGCCTCGGACACGCCCACGTTGAAGCCGAAGCCGTAGTAGCGCGCAGGCTCGCCGTTGCCGGCCGGCGACTGCAGCATCTGCGGCGACAGCGCCGTGCGCAGCGCCTGCGCATCGACCACCTGGCGGCCCTCGAAGCGGCCTTCGTCCAGCAGCATGGTCATCCAGCGCGCCATGTCGCGCACCGTGGAGCTGACGCCGCCGGCGGCCGACTGCGCATCGGGCCGGCGCACCGGCCCCGTCTGCCACACGCCGTTGACGCGCAGGTGGCCGGCCGCGCGGTTGGCGCGCGCCTCGAAATCTGCAAACAGCGAGCTGGTCTGCGTCATGCCCAGCGGGCCGTAGACGGCCTGCTGCGACAGCGCCGCCCAGGACTGGCCCGCGATGGCAGCCACGGCCTCGGCGCCCGTGGTCAGGCCGAAGTTGCTGTAGGCGTACTGGGTGCCCACGGGCCGCAGCGGCAGGTAGCGCAGGCGCTCCAGGATCTGGCGCTGGCTGAAGCCCAGTTCCTCCAGCGCATCGCCGGCCTGGCCGGGCAGGCCCGAGCGGTGGGCATACATGTCGCCCACGGTGATGCGCTGGGCAGCGTCGGCGTCCTCCAGCGTCCACCAGGGCAGGCCCTGCTGCACGCGCGTGTCCCAGGACACGCGGCGCTGGCCCACCTGCTGCGCCACCACGGTGGCGCCCACGGACTTGGAGACGGAGGCGAGCTGGAACACCGTGTCCGCATCCACGGCCAGCGACGAGCCCAGACGGCGCACGCCCATGCCCTGGGCATAGACCAGGCGCCCTTCATGCACGACCGCCACGGCCACGCCGGGCACGCCCGTGCGCCGCATCTGCGCGCGCACCTGGCCGTCGAGTTGATCGAGCGCACGCTTGACGCGGTCCGTCACGGGCGGATCGATGGGATCGCCCCAGGACACCTCGCCGTTGCATCCGGCCGTGGCCACGGCGCCCAGGGCCGCTCCCAGAAAATGCCGGCGCGCAAGAATCGATGAAGCCATGGGGTCTCCTGTGGTGCTGTCGTGAAGAACAAAAGGAAAAAGAAAAAGGGGCGGTTGTGCCGCCCCCCGTGACGATAGCAAAACGCGACGGGCCGAATCCTGCCCGGCATCAATGCCGCATCAGTGCCGCGTCAGTGCTGCATCAGTGCGGATCCACCGCCGCGATGATGCCGCCGCCCAGGCACACGTCGCCGTCGTAGAGCACGGCCGACTGGCCGGGCGTGACGGCCCATTGCGGCTCGGGAAAATCCAGCCGGAAGCCCTCGGGCGTGGCGCCCGAGATCAGGGCCGGCGAGTCGGGCTGGCGGTAGCGCGTCTTGGAGCCGTAGGCCTTGCCCTCGGCGGGCGCGTGGCCGGCCACCCAGCTGACCTGGTCGGCCAGCAGCGACTGCGACAGCAGCCAGGGATGGTCATGGCCCTGCACCACGCGCAGCGTGTTGGTGTCCAGCTCCTTGCGCGCCACGAACCAGGGCTCATGGTCGCCGCCACCGCGCGGCGCGCCCTTTTCCTTGACGCCGCCGATGCCCAGGCCCGAGCGCTGGCCCAGCGTGTAGAACGACAGGCCCACATGCTTGCCCAGCTTGCGGTTGCGGTCGTCGAGGATGTTGCCGGGCTCCTTGCTGATGTAGCGGTTCAGGAAGTCGCGGAACGGCCGCTCTCCGATGAAGCAGATGCCCGTGGAGTCCTTCTTCTTCGCGTTGGGCAGGCCGATCTCCTCGGCAATGCGGCGCACCTCGGTCTTCTTCAGCTCGCCCACGGGGAACATGGACCTGGACAGCTGGGCCTGGTTGAGGCGGTGCAGGAAGTAGCTCTGGTCCTTGGCCGGGTCCAGCCCCTTGAGCAGCTCGAACAGCTGCGTGTCGGGGTTCTGGCGCACGCGGGCGTAGTGGCCCGTGGCGATCTTCTCGGCGCCCAGGCGCATGGCGTGGTCCAGGAAAGCCTTGAACTTGATCTCGGCATTGCACAGCACGTCGGGGTTGGGCGTGCGGCCGGCCTGGTACTCGCGCAGGAACTCGGCGAAGACGCGGTCCTTGTACTCGGAGGCGAAGTTCACATGCTCGATCTCGATGCCGACCACGTCGGCCACGGCGGCGGCATCGACGAAATCGACATTGGACGAGCAGTATTCGCTGTCGTCGTCATCTTCCCAGTTCTTCATGAAGATGCCGACCACTTCATGGCCCTGTTGCTTGAGGAGATGGGCCGTGACAGCGGAGTCCACACCGCCCGACAGGCCCACCACGACGCGGTGTTTAGTCATGGCAGCGATTATCCCAGCGCCCTTCAAAGGCTGCGCGCCACGGGCTTTGCAGCCCTGCGCCAACAGGAATAATGGCCCTCTTGCCCCCTAGGAAACGCCCGCATGCGCTACGACCTGACCGATCTCAAGCTGTTCATGGCCATCGCCCAGGCCGGCAATCTCTCGCGTGCCAGCCAGGCGCGGCACCTGACGCCCTCGGCCGCCAGCCAGCGCCTGCGCAACCTGGAGCAGGCCCTGGGCTGCCAGCTGTTCACGCGCGAGCACAAGGGCATGCGGCTGACCGAGGAAGGCCACGCCATGCTCGAGCATGCGCGCGGCGTGTTCGCCGCCATCGACGGCATGGAGGCCGAGGCCGCCCTGCTGGGCAGCAGCCTGCAGGGCAAGGCAACGCTGGCAGCCAACAGCTCCTCGCTGCACGGCTTCATCGGTCCGCACATCGGCGAGTTCCTGACCGCCTTTCCCGAGGTGAACCTGACCCTGGTCGAGCAGACCAGCGAGACGATTGCCGCCAGCGTGGCCGAGGGCGAGGCCGACCTGGGCATCTACGCGGGCGAGCCCATGGCGGGCGCCGTGGCCTGCGAGACCTTTGCACTGGACCGCCTGGTGGTGATCGCCCCGCCCGGCCATCCGCTGGTACCCCAGCCGGGCGAGAGGCAAGACGACGGCGAAGGCCCTTCCTGCCGGTTCTTCGACACCCTGTCCCATGCCTTCGTGGGCATGGCGCTTACCAGCAGCAACTACGCCTTTCTGCGCGAGCTGGCCAAGCGCCATGGCCGGCCGCTGCGCTGCCGCATCCACGTGGATGATTTCACCTCCATCGTGCGGCTGGTCTCGCAGGGCGTGGGCCTGGCCATCATTCCGCACAGCATCTACCGCAGGCTCGGCACCGCGCATGCGGTGGCCTGCCTGCCGCTGGAGGAAACCTGGGCACGGCGCCCGCTGCAGCTGGTGCGCTCCAGCGAACGGCCGCTGACGCCCACCGCGCAGCGGCTGCGCAGCTTTCTGAAAGGGCTGGCCGACAAGGCCTAGGTTCAGGGCTGGGCCTGGGCCTTGGCCTGCTTGCGCTCCAGGAAGGCATTCATGTGGTGCTGCGGCTCGCCCGTGTTGAAGGCCGCGCCGAACTCGGCCACGCTGTCGGTGATGGCCGAGTCCACGCCCATGCCCTCCCAGCGGCGCAGCAGGCGCTTTTGCTGGCGCAGCGCCTCGATGCCGATCCCGCCCAGCCCCTCGGCAATCTGCGCGATGCGCGCATCGAGCTGGTCGCCGGGCACGCATTCGTTGAGCAAGCCCCAGCGCTCGGCCTGCAGGGCGCCGATGTTCTCGCCCGTGAGCAGCAGCCAGCTGGCGCGCGTGCCGCCGATCTGCGCGGGCATCATGGCCGCGTGGATCACCGAGGGAATGCCGACCTTGACCTCGGGCATGCCCACCACGGCATCATCGGCCGCGATGCGCAGGTCGGCCGCCATGGCCAGCTCCAGCCCGCCGCCCAGCGTATGGCCCTGCAGCCGGGCGATCACGGGCACGGGGAAATGCCGCACCGCGTTGCACAGATCGCGCAGCCCGCTGATGAAGGCGCGTGCCGAGGCGGCGTTGAGCGACGCCATCTCGCGGATGTCGGCCCCCGCCACGAAGGCGCGCGTGCCCGATCCGCGCAGCACCAGGCAGTGCAGATCGGGGCGCTCGGCCAGCTCGGCCAATTGCGCGGTCAGCGCGCGGATCACGGGCGTGCCCAGGATGTTCAGCGGCCCGCCGCCGGTGATGGTGAGCACGGCGGTCTGCGGGGTGGGAAAGGTCACTTGTGCATGCACGGCAGATCTCCTCAAAGTTTCTCGAATCCGATGTCGCGGATCAGCTGGGACCAGGCCCGGTTGGAGCGCTCCACCGTCTGCCTGAACTGCGCAGGCTCCTGGAAGTCCACGACGGCGCCCTGCTGCTCGATGGTCTTGATCAGCTCGGGCTTTTGCAAGGTCTTGCGCATGGCTTCGCTGAGCCTGGCAAGAATGGCGGGATCGAGCCTGGCAGGCGCGCCCAGGCCGTACCAGGACATGTCGTTCATGGGCTTGAGCCCGGCCTCGGCATAGGTGGGCACGCCGGGCAGGGCCGGAAGGCGCACGGGGCTGGACACGGCCAGCGCACGCAGCTGGCCGCCCGCGATCAGCGCGCCAGAGGACGGCATGTTGTCGAACACCACATCGAGCTGCCCCGCCATCAGGTCGTTGAGCGCCGGCCCCAGCCCCTTGTAGGGCACATGGGTGAGGGTGGTGCCCGTGGTGCTGCCGAACAGCGCACCGCTCAGGTGGCTGAGCCCGCCATTGCCCGAGGAGCCGTAGTTGAGCTTGCCCGGCGCGGCGCGCGCCGCGTCGCTGACGTCCCTGGCGCTCTTGTAGGCCGAGCCTGCGCTGACCACCATCACGCCCGGCACGTTGGCGATGTTGGTGATGGGCGTGAAATCCCTCACGGGGTCATACGCAGGCTTGGCGTAGACGTTGGGGTTCACGGCATGCGAGCTCTCCACCATCATCACCAGGGTGTAGCCGTCGGCCGGCTGCTTGGCCGCATAGGCCGAACCCGTGCTGCCGCCCGCGCCGGGGCGGTTTTCCACCACCACGGCCTGGCCCAGCGTCTCGCCCAGGTAGCGGGCCGCCACGCGCGCGATCACATCGGTGGCGCCGCCCACCGCATAGGGCACGACCAGGCGTACGGGCCGCTCGGGATAGCTTCCGGCCCCCGGTGCCCCCGGTGCCCCCGCTGCCCCCGCTGCCCCCGCTGCATATGCCAGCGGCATCCCCGCCAGCGCGGCGGCTGCCACGGCGGCCTTCAGTGCTTTCATGCGTTTCGTCATCCTTGTCTCCTTCTTGGCTTGTCGATGTCTAGGGATTCAGAGGTCCTGCGGCGCCGCACCGAGCACGGGCGGCGGCGGCACCTGGGCGCCACTGCCGGCCGGCACCATGGGGTTGCGCACCAGCCTCAGCGTGCCCAGCTGCGGGTGCTCCACCGTCTGCAGCATCTGGCGGTGCCGCACCTGCGGATGGGCGAAGACCTGCTCCATGGTGTTGATGCAGCCCCAGGGCACCTGGGCGGTGTCCAGCGCATCGGTCAGGGCCTGCAGCGGCCAGCGGCCCAGCGCCGCGCGCAGCAGCGGGCGCAGCTGCGCCATGCCGGTCAGGCGCGCGGCATTGGTGGCAAAGCGCGCGTCCAGGTGCCAGTCCGTGCCCAGCACGGAGCACAGGGCGGCGAACTGCCCGTCATTGCCGATGGCCAGGATGAAATGCCCGTCTGCGCAGGCAAACACCTCGTAGGGCGCGCAATTGGGATGGGCGTTGCCCGTGCGGCGCGGGTTCTCGCCGCTGACCAGGTAGTTGGCCGCCTGGTTGGCATTCATGGCCACGGCCACGTCCAGCAGGGCCAGGTCGATGTGCTGGCCGCGCCCCGTGCGCTGGCGCTGCACCACGGCCGCCAGCACGGCGCTGGTGGCATACATGCCCGTCATCAGGTCCACCACGGCCACGCCCGTGCGCAGCGGGCCCGCGCCCTCCTCGCCATCGGCCACGCCCGTGTAGCCCATGAGGCCGCCCAGCCCCTGGAACACATAGTCGTAGCCGGGCTTGTGCGCAAACGGGCCGCTCTGGCCGAAGCCCGTGATCGACAGGTAGATCAGCCCGGGGTTGATGGCGGCCAGCGCCGCGTAGTCCAGGCCGTGGCGCGCCAGCGCGCCGGCCTTGTAGTTTTCCACCAGCACGTCGGCATCGCGGATCTGGCGCAGCAGCCAGGCATGCGAGGCCGGCTCGGTGAAGTCCAGCGCCACCGACTGCTTGCCGCGGTTGCAGGACAGGAAGTAGGCCGACACGGTCTCGCCACCGGGCGCCTGCACGAAGGGCGGGCCCCAGGCGCGCGTGTCGTCGCCCGTGCCGGGACGCTCGATCTTGAGCACCGATGCGCCCAGGTCGGCAAGGTTCTGGGTGCACCAGGGTCCCGCCAGGATGCGGGACAGGTCCACCACGCGCAGGCCGTCGAGGGCGCTGGACAGTCCATGGGTTTGTTGCATGGACTCCATGCTCGCGGCATGGCGCGCGGTGGTCCATCGGTCATTGCTTCACGCAGCGTTCGCGGAAACTGCATGCCCCGCGTAGGGGATGGCCTCCTCCACCGTTTCCCAGATGAACCGGCCCGACGGGCTTTGCTGCTCCTCCACCACATGCGCCACCAGCCCGGCCGCCCGCGAGATGACGGCAAAGCCGCGCATCACGGCCGTGGGCACGCCGATCTCGCCCAGCAGGGCGGCCACGGCCCCCGTGGCATTGATGGTGATGGGCCGGCCCGCTGCGGCGTCCACGGCGGCGGACAGGGTTTCGAGCGCGCGGATTCTGCTGCCCGCCAGTTCGGGTTCGGCACGGCCCATGTCCAGCAGCTTGTAGGCGCGCGGGTCCACGGGCTTGTGCAGGTGGTGGCCGAAGCCGGGCACGGGGCTTTTCAACGCCTTGTGGTGCTGGGCGATGGCGAGGGCCTCGGCCTCTGGGTCGGCGGCGGCGGCAATGCGGTCGAGCAGCGCGGCGCAGTTCTCCATGGTGCCCACGAAGGAGCTGCCCACGGCCAGCAGGCCGGCCGAGACGGCGCCCTGCAGGTTCTCGGGCGCGCTCATGTAGATGAGGCGCGTGGCGATGGCGCTGGGCGTGAGGCCATGCTCCATGAGCACGATGAGCACCACATCGGCGATGCGCAGGTCCACGGGGCGCGGCGTGCGGCCCAGGATCTGCATCAGCATCACCTCGGTGAAGGTCTTCTTGCCCATCAGGTCCTCGACCAGGTCGGCATCGCGGTAATGCAGGCTGGTGAGGGTGTGGGTGCACAGGCGGGTGACGGGGGGTTGGGGGGTTGCCATGGCCAGGGTTTCCTTGTGATGGTGTGCGGGATCAGCGGGGTGCCAGCGCAAGCTCGCGCACGGCCGTCTTGAGCAGCTTGCCCACGGGCGAGCGCGGCAGGCTGGCGTGAAAGTGGATGCGCTTGGGTGTCTGCACGGGGCCCAGGCGCTGGCGCACGAAGGCGATCAGTTCGGCCTCGTCCGGCCGCTGGTCGGGGCGCAGTTCGGCGCGCAATTGCACGGCTGCCTGCACGGCCTCGCCCCAATGGTCGTCGGGGATGCCGAAGACCACGCACTCATGCACGGCCGGATGCTGGCCCAGGGCGTTTTCCACATCCACGGGATAGACGTTGAAGCCGCCCGTGATGACCAGGTCCTTCAGGCGGTCCTTGAGGTGCAGGTAGCCCTGCGCATCGATCAGGCCCCGGTCCCCCGTGTGCAGCCAGCCGTTCACCAGGGTCTCGGCCGTCTTGCCGGGCAGGCGCCAGTAGCCGCTCATCAGCAGATCGCCGCGCGCCACGACCTCGCCCACCTCGCCCCGGGGCAGCAGGCGGCCGTCGGGCGCCATGATGGCCAGGTCGCTGAACCAGGTGGCCCGGCCCACGGAGGTCCACAGGCCTTCGTCCTCGAAGTCCTCGGGCCGCATGGCCGTGAGGATCTGCGGCGCCTCGGTCTGGCCATAGGTGGTGGACAGCACGGGGCCGAAGAAGGCGCGCACCTGGCGGATTTTCTCGGGCGGCATGGCGGCGCCGCCGTAGATGAGGCGGCGCAGGCCGGGGAAGTCCGCACGGCTGGCGCCCGGCAGCGCCATCAGCATGTAGATCAGGGTGGGCGGCATGAAGCACACGGTGCCGCCGCGCACGGCAAAGGCGCTGCGCACGGCCTCGGCACCCGCACCATCCAGCAGCACATGGCAGCCGCCCTGCGCCAGGATGGGCAGCAGGTAGGTGGACGTGCCATGCGTGATGGGCGCGGCCATGACGTAGCGGTCATGCTCATCGAACCCCCAGGCCTGGATCTGGTTGGCAATGCCGGCCATCCAGGCGCGGCAGGGCTGCATCACGCCCTTGGGCAAGCCCGTGGTGCCACCCGTGAACTTGATGGCCTGGATGGCATCGGCGGGCAGGTCGGGTGTCACAGGCAAAGCGCCGGTCTGCGCCTGCTCCAGGGCCGCCGTGCCCTCGCCCAGCACCAGGTGGATGCCCGGCGCCCCTTGCACCAGTGCAGCGCCACCCGCATCGCACAGCACGATGGAGGGCTCGGTGGCATCGATGATGCGGCGCACCTCGGACTGCGTGCTCTTGGGATTGAGCGGCACCCAGACCTTGCCGCTGGCCATCACCGCCAGCAGGGCGGCGACATGGTCTGCGCTGTTGCCCGCGCAGATGCCCACGCGGCTTTGCACGGCGGGCTCCAGCACCTGCAGGCCGGCCGCCAGCGCGGCCACCTTGCGGGCCAGCGCGTCATAGCGGATGCAGCCGCCCGGTGCGTCGATGGCGATGCGCTGCGGCCAGCGTTCGGCCGCGCGCCAGAAAAAATCAATGGGTTGCATGGGGGTCGTCTCCTTATGGGGCGGTTGTGTTGAGCTTTTGCCGAACGTGTGCCGAACTACTGGGCGGTGGCGCCCGAGGCCTTGACCACCTCGCGCCAGCGCTTGATCTCCGACGCCGCAAAGCTGCGCATCTGCGCCGGGGTGCCGGGCTCGGGCGTGGCGGCCATCTCGCCCAGGCGCTGGCGCAGCTCGGGTGCGGCCAGGGCGGTATTCAGGGCATGGTTCAGGCGCTCGATCACGGCGGGCGGCGTGCCCGCAGGGGCGGCCAGGCCGAACCACGACTGCACGTCGAAGCCCGCATAGCCCGACTCCGCCAGCGTGGGCACATCGGGCAGCAGCGCCGAGCGCCGGGCGCTGGTGATGGCGATCGCGCGCAGCTTGCCGGCCTGCACATGGGGCAGGGCCGAGGGCGCGTTGTCGAACATGGAATCCACCTGCCCGCCCAGCAGGTCGGTGATGGCCGGTGCGCTGCCCCGGTAGGGCACGTGCAGCATGCGCAGGCCCGACAGCTGCCGGAACATCTCGCCCGACAGGTGGATCGACGAGCCGCTGCCCGACGAGGCGAAGCTGATGCCCTGCGCACTCTGCCGGGCATGGCGCACATAGTCGGCCACGTTCTGTATGGGCAGGCGCGGGTTGACCACGAGGATGTTGGGAATCTTGGCGATCAGGCCGATGGGCTCGAAGTCCTTGACCGGGTCATAGCCGAGCCGGGGGTAGAGCGAGGCATTGATGGTGTTGGCAATGGTGTAGACATACAGCGTGTAGCCGTCCGCAGGCGCCCGCGCCACGGCCTCGGCGCCCACATTGCTGTTGGCGCCCGTGCGGTTGTCCACCACCACGCTCTGGCCCAGCTGCTCGCCCATCCGGGCGGCCACCAGGCGTGCGATCACGTCGGTGGCGCCACCGGCCGCATAGCCCACCACGAGCCGCACGGGCCGGGCCGGCCAGGACGCCGGCTGCGCCAGCACGGGTGCGGGCGCCAACGCCACGGTCGCGGCGGCCATGCCGGCCAGTGCGCAGGTGAAGGAACAGGCCAGCAGGCGCCGGCGCGCCCACGGATTGAAACGGGCAGGGGTTGTCATGTCTTGTCTCCAGGTGATCGTTCTGATGTCCGCTGATGTCTGCTGATGTCCGCTCATGTCTGCCTGTGTGGGCTTTCGACGGCCTGCGGCACACTGCGCGCTGCACGCAGGCCCTTTTCTGCCCTGCCTGCAATCACCGGGAAATTCTTTTCCATGCCTTCGCGCAGCACCAATCCAAACGTCCGGCCAGCGGACATTCCACTCTCCGCCGACGATGCCGGCAGCCGCACGCTGCGCCGTGGCCTGCAGGTGCTGGACGCCGTGCTGGCCGCAGGCCGCGAGGGCCTGCGCGTCGCCGACCTGTGCCGCGCCACGGGGCTGGAGCGCGCCACGGTGTACCGCCTGCTGTCCACCCTGGTGGACAGCGGCTATGTGGCGCACAGGGGGCGCTTCGCCTATGCGGCCGGCCACCGGCTGGCGGCCACGGCCGCCAGCGCGGGCCAGCCCAACATGGCCGTGCGGCTGCAGCCCGTGCTGGAGCGCGTGAGCGCGGGCTGCGCGGACGCGGCCTTTGCCATCGTGCGCGAAGGCGCGGCATCGCACTGCATCGCCCGCCATGTGGGCACGCATCCGGTGCAGATCCTGGTGATCCAGGTGGGCACGCGCCAGCCGCTGGGCGTGGGAGCGGCGGGCCTGGCCCTGCTAGCCGCCCTGCCCGATGCCGAGGTGCAGGCCGCGATGGCGGCCAACGCGCCCGTGCTGGAGCAGTACGGCGGCATGACGCCCGAGCGCATGGCCCTGCTGGTGAAGGCCACGCGCCAGCGCGGCTGGTCCGTCATCGGCAACCACGCCACGCGCGGCGTGCTGGCCGTGGGCATGGCGGTGCGCAATGCCGAAGGCGAGCCCGTGGCCGCCGTCAGCGTGGCCTCCACGCTGGAGCGCATGCCCGGCGAGCGCCAGAAGCTGATTGCGCGCTCGATAGGCGAGGCCCTGGCGGCCCTGCTGCCGCGCGGCATCTGAGGCCAAGCCCCCGGTGCAGCGGCCCGCCCGGTCTGCACCGAGAATCTGCACCGACAATCGCCGCTGCCATCCACAAGCGCCGCCCCCATGGAACTGAGACAACTCCGCTACTTCGTCCGCATCGTCGAACTCGGCTCCATGAGCCGCGCCGCCCTGGACCTGGACATGGTCCAGTCCGCGCTGAGCCAGCAGGTCAGCCGCCTGGAAAGCGAGCTGTCCACCCGGCTGCTGCAGCGCACGCCGCGCGGCGTGGTGCCCACCGAGGCGGGCGTGGCCTTCTTCCGCGAGGCCCAGCTCACGCTGCGCCATGCCGAGCAGGCCGTGCGCAGCGCGCAGCAGGCGCGGCTGTCGGGCTCGGTCAGCGTGGGCCTGGCGCCCACCACCTCGGCCATGCTGGGCCTGCCCATGATGCAGGCCATGCGCGCGCGCTACCCCGATGTGCGCCTGCACATGGTGGAGGGCATGTCCGGCCACCTGACCGACATGCTCAATGCGCGCGCGCTGGACATGGCCGTGCTGTTCGACGCTCGCCTGCACGGCGGTCAGGCCCGCGCAGGCGGGCGGCGCTGGCAGGTGCACCCGCTGATCGAGGAAGAACTGTTCCTGATCCGCGCGCGCGGCCACCACCCCGAGCCGCTGCCGCCGCAGATGGCGCTGGCCGACCTGGCCGGCGAATCGCTGATCCTGCCCACGGGCCTGCACGGCCTGCGCAGCACGCTGGACACGGCCTTCTCGCAGGCGCGCTTCACGCCGCATCTGGTGCTGGAGGTGGACTCGCTGTCCATGGTCATGGCGGCCGTGGATGCAGGCCTGGGCAGCACGGTGCAGCCCTGGGCCTCCATGGGCCGCTATGCCGATGCCGCGCAGCGCTTCGAGTGGTCGCGTATCACGGACAAAGATGCCCTGCGCACCAACCTGCTGTGCAGCCTGTCCGAGGATGAGCTGTCGCCCGCCGCCCTGGCCGCGCGCGTGGTGCTGATCGACTGCGTGCGCCAGCTGCTGCGCGGCGGCGCCTGGGCCGGCACGGCCCTCATCCATCACGAAGACTGATACCCCCATGCCGACGGGCCCCTGCCCGCCGGGCGGCGTTCTCCCTACATTCGCAATCCCCACGATGGCGAATGCAAGGAGAACTCCATGGACCCCGATGTCCTGGTCATAGGCGGCGGCAATGCCGCCCTGTGCGCGGCCCTGATGGCGCGCGAGGCAGGCCGCAGCGTGCTGCTGCTGGAGGCGGCGCCGCGCGACTGGCGCGGCGGCAATTCCGGCCACACGCGCAACCTGCGCTGCATGCACGACGCGCCCCAGGACGTGCTGGTCGAGGCCTACCCCGAGGAGGAGTTCTGGCAGGACCTGCTCAAGGTCACGGGCGGCATCACCAACGAGCACCTGGCGCGCATGGTGATCCGTGCCTCCTCCACCTGCCGCGACTGGATGCGCCGCCACGGCGTGCATTTCCAGCCGCCGCTGTCGGGCGCCCTGCATGTGGCGCGCACCAATGCCTTCTTCATGGGCGGCGGCAAGGCCCTGGTCAATGCCTACTACCGCAGCGCCGAACGGCTGGGTGTGCAGGTGCGCTACGCGTCGCCCGTGGACCGGCTGGAGATCGAGGACGGCGAGTTCAAGGCCGCCTGGGTGGGCGAGCAGCGCATCACCGCAAAGACCTGCGTGCTGGCGGCGGGCGGCTTCGAGTCCAACCGCGAGTGGCTGCGCGAGGCCTGGGGGCAGAACGCACGCGGCGAATGGCCGTCCGACAACTTCCTGATCCGCGGCACGGCCTTCAACCGCGGCGTGCTGCTGCGCCACCTGCTCGAAGACCATGGCGCCGACCGCATCGGCGACCCCACCCAGGCCCACATGGTGGCCATCGATGCGCGCGCGCCGCTGTACGACGGCGGCATCTGCACGCGCATCGACTGCGTCTCGCTGGGTGTGGTGGTCAACCGCGAGGCCGAGCGCTTCTATGACGAGGGCGAGGACTTCTGGCCCAAGCGCTATGCCATCTGGGGCCGCCTGGTGGCCCAGCAGCCGGGCCAGACCGCCTGGTCCGTCATCGACGCCAAGGCCATAGGCCGCTTCATGCCGCCGGTCTTCCCGGGCGTGCGCGCCGACTCCCTGCCCGAGCTGGCACGCAAGCTGGGCCTGGACGAGGACCGCTTCATGCAGACCCTGGATGCCTACAACGGGGCCTGCCGCGTCGGCCACTTCGACCACACGGCGCTGGACGACTGCCATACCGAGGGCCTGGCGCCCGCCAAGACCCACTGGGCCCGCCCCATCGACACGGCGCCCTTCTACGGCTACCAGCTGCGCCCCGGCGTGACCTTCACCTACCTGGGCCTGGAGACCGACGACACGGCGGCCGTGCGCTTTGCCGGCCAGCCCAGCACCAACCTGTTCGTGGCCGGCGAAATGATGGCCGGCAACGTGCTGGGCAAGGGCTATACGGCCGGCGTGGGCATGTCCATCGGCACGGCCTTCGGCCGCATCGCGGGCCGCAACGCAGCCCTGGCCGCCGCCGGACAACCCGCCGTGCGCGGCGCAGTGAGATGAAGACCCCCCTGAGTCGCTGCGCGCCATCCCCCAAGGGGGACGACAGCCTCGCTGCGGGGCGGCCCTTGCTCGCTGTCCCTGGTCAGGAGCAGGCCTACTTCAAGCGCTGCGGGCGGCAAGCCAACCCCATGGACGACACATATGCAAAACACAATTAGCGCCCTGGCCCAAGAAGCCCAGGACCTGGCCGCAGGCCGGGTCATCCCCATCCTGCCGGTCTCCACCGAAACCGCCGCCGAAGGCGAGGTGGCGCGCGCCCTGCAGATCTGCAACGCCTGCCGCTACTGCGAAGGCTTTTGCGCGGTCTTCCCGGCCATGACGCGGCGGCTGGAGTTCGGCAAGGCCGATGTGCACTACCTGGCCAACCTGTGCCACAACTGCGGCGCCTGCCTGCATGCCTGCCAGTACGCGCCGCCGCACGAGTTCGCCATCAACATCCCCAAGGCCATGGCCGAGGTGCGCGGCCAGACCTATGCCGACTACGCCTGGCCGCCCGCCCTGGGGCGCCTGTACCAGAGGAACGGGCTCACGCTGTCGCTGGCCCTGGCCGCAGGCCTGTCGCTGTTCCTGGTGCTAGCCGTGGCCCTGCAGGGCGGCCCGGGCCGGCTGTGGGGCGCCGACCTGGGCGCCAACTTCTACAACCTGTTCCCGCACAACCTGCTGGTGGGCATCTTCGCGCCCGTGTTCCTGTTCGTGGTGCTGGCGCTGGCCATGGGCGTGCGCCGCTTCTGGAAGGACGTCAAGCCCGCCACCGGCGGCGTGGACGTGGGCACGCCGGCGGCGGCCGAGGCCGCGCACGACGTGCTGCGCCTCAAATACCTGGACGGCGGCCACGGCGAGGGCTGCCACAACGAGGACGATGCCTACACCCTGAGCCGCAGGCGCTTTCACCACCTGACCTTCTACGGATTCATGCTGTGCTTTGCGGCCACGGCGCTGGCCACGGTCTACCACTACGTGTTCGGCTGGGCCGCGCCCTACGAATTCCCCAGCCTGCCCAAGCTGCTGGGCGCCGTGGGCGGCACCAGCCTCATGCTGGGCACCGCAGGCCTGTGGCGCCTGAACCGCAGGCGCCACCCGCTGCATGGCGACGCGCGCCAGAAACCCATGGACCTGGGCTTCATCGCCCTGCTGTTCCTGGTCGCGGCCAGCGGCATGGCGCTGTGGCTGGGCCGCGGCACGCCGGCCCTGGCCCTGCTGCTGTGCCTGCACCTGGGCGCGGTGATCGCCCTGTTCGCCACCCTGCCCTACGGCAAGTTCGCGCACGGCGTGTTCCGCACGGCGTCCCTGCTGCGCCACAACACCGAAAAGCGCCAGCCCAGCCCCATCGGGCTGGGCGCCGACTAGCCGCATCCGCCCCGATTCCCAGCCAATGACGGAGACAACCCCATGATGAACAAGCGCAACTTCCTGCACGCCAGCGCCCTGGCCGCCTCCCTGCTCGCACTGGCCGCCAGTGCGCAGGCCCAGGACTTTCCTCCCAAAAAGCCCGTGTCCCTGGTCGTGGGCTTCGCCGCCGGCGGCGCCGCCGATGCGGCCGCGCGCCTGATCGCCAAGAAGCTGGGCGAGAACATCGGCCAGAGCGTGGTGGTGGAGAACAAGGGCGGCGCGGGCGGCAACATCGCCCACCAGCAGGTGGCCAATGCCGCGGCCGACGGCTCGGTGCTGCTGTTCGGCTCGGTGGGGCCGCTGACCATTGCGCCGCACCTGATGAAACTGCCCTACGACCCCTTCAAGGACCTGGCGCCCATCTCGGGCGGCGTGAACTTTCCCAACGTGCTGGTGGTGCACAAGGGCGCGGGCGTGAAGACCCTGGCCGAGTTCGTGGCCAAGGCCAGGAAGAACCCGGGCACGGTGGACTACGCCTCGACGGGCGCGGGCTCGGCCTCCCACCTGGCAGGCGAGCTGTTCAACCAGCGCGCGGGCATCGACATGGTGCACGTGCCCTACAAGGGCGGCGCGCCCGCGCTGCAGGACCTGCTGGGCGAGCGCGTGACCAGCTACTTCGCAGCGCCGCCCACGGCCCTGCCCCACATCGAGGCCGGCAAGCTGATCCCGCTGGCCACCACGGGCCTCACGCGCCCGGCGTACATGCCCGACATCCCCACGGTGGCCGAAGCCGGCTATCCCGGCTTCGAGGCACTGAACTGGTATGCCTTCGTGGCACCGGGCAAGACGCCCAAGCCGATGCTGGACCGCTGGAACACCGAGATCGTCAAGGTACTCAATGACCCCGGCGTCAAGGACGCGCTGAACAAGCACGGCCTCACCCCCCAGCCCACCACGCGCGCCGAGTTCGCGGCCTTCATGAAGAAGGAGTACGAGCAGTGGGGCAGGCTGGTGAAGGAGCGAAAGCTCTCGGCGGAGTGAGTGGCTTGCAGGCGTTCAGAGCTTGATCGGCTTGCGTGCCACGGGCGCTGCAAAGCCCGCGCACAGGCGGTTCCAGACATTGATGCTGCCGATGGCATAGGTCAGCTCCACCATCTCGCGCTCGCTGAAATGCGGGCGCAGCGCCTCGAAGTCCTGCTGCTCGGGATGGGCCTGGCTCAGGCGCGTGCAGCGCTCGGCCCAGTTCAGGGCGGCGCGCTCGCGCCCGTCGTAGAAATCCACCTCGGGCCAGGTGACGATGCTGTTGATGCGCTGCAGGTCCTCGCCCCGGGACAGCAGTTCGCGCGTGTGCATGTCCACGCAGAAGGCGCAGCCGTTGATCTGCGAGACGCGCAGGAACACCAGCTCCAGCAGCTGGATGCCCAGGCTGGACTCGTGCAGCAGCGCGTTGATGCCGGCCTGGGCCTTGTACAGCTCGGGGGCCACGGCCTGGAAGTTCAGGCGCGGCGTGGGGGCGGCAAGAGGACGGGCGCCGGTGGCGGCGGAAGACGAAGCGGTCATGGAAAACACTCCTTGAGGGATGTAGCAGCCGGCCGGAATGGCTGGCCCATACCTTCAAGACGCGCGGGGCGTGCGCGTTGTGACAGCGTTGGCGAAAATTTTTTCGCAGCCCCTATCCCCCTTCCGCCGGCTGCCCCTCAATCCGCCACGATGCGCCGCTCCGTGGCGATCTTGCGGTACAGGGCGTTCTCGGCCGCGATCTCGCGCGCGAACTCCTCGGGGCGGTTGCCGATCACGCGCGAGCCCGTGTCCTCGATCTGGCGGCGCACCTCGGGGCTGGCCAGCGCGCGCTGGGCGGCCGCATGCAGGCGCGCCACGATCTCGGGCGGCAGCCCCTTGGGGCCGTAGATGCCATAGAAGGCGCTGCGGTTGACAGGCTCCAGCCCCAGCTCCTTGAAGGTGGGCACCTGGGGCAGCTGGGCCAGGCGCTCGGGCGCGGCCACCGCCAGCGCGGTGAGCCGGCCCGCCTTGATGAAGGGCAGGGCCGAGGGCAGGTTGTCGAAGACGATGGGCACCTGGCCCGCCACCGCATCGTTGAGCGCGGGGCCCGATCCCCGGTAAGGCACATGCGTGAGCGACAGCCCCGAGCGGCTGGACATCAGCTCCATCAGCATGTGGCCTATGGAGCCCGTGCCCGCCGTGCCGTAGGCATGCTTGCCGGGGTTCTTCTTCACCTCGTCCACGAAGGCCGCAAAGCTCTGCGCCTTGAAGCCCGGATGCACGGCCAGCACATTGGGCGTGGCCGCAATGTTGGTGATGGGCGTGAAATCGGTGAGCGGGTTGTAGGGCAGGCGCGGGTTGATGGCCGGATTGGTGGCCGTGGTGGACACGGTGGCCACGCCCAGCGTGTAGCCGTCGGGCTGGGCACGCGCGGCCTCGTGCGCGCCGATGGCGCCTCCGCCGCCGCCCTTGTTGTCCACCACCAGCGGCTGGCCCAGGGCCTCGGCCATGCGCGGCGCAATCGCGCGCGCCACGATGTCGGTGGTGCCGCCGGCTGCAAACGGCACGATCAGGCGCACCGGGCGCGTGGGATAGGCACCGGCATCGGCCGCCATGGCGCCCGGTGCGGCGCCTGCGGCCAGCAGCAGGGCGCACAGGCTGCGGCGTGAAGTGAAGTGGTTCATGGGATGTCTCCTGGGAATGGCTGTGTTTTTGAACGGACGGTGGAGGTTTCTGTCAGGCCGATGCGCGGCGCACGATGTGCGAGCGGTCCAGCGCGCCGCAGGAGGAGGCGCCCAGCATGGCCAGGTTGCGGTCCACCTCGTCGCGCAGCAGGCCGATGGCGTGCAGCACGCCGGCCTCGCCGCCCACGGCGGCGGCATAGTTGAAGGGCCGGCCCACCAGCACCATGCGCGCGCCCAGCGCAAAGGCCTTGAGCACATCGGAGCCGCGCCTGAAGCCCCCATCGATCAGCACGGGATAGTCCGGCCCCAGGGCCGCCACCACGTCCTCAAGAATGCGCATGGCCGACACCGCGCCGTCGAGCTGCCGCCCGCCATGGTTGGACAGCACGATGCCGTCGGCCCCCACGCGCCGGGCCTGCAGCGCGTCCTCCACGCTGAGCACGCCCTTGATGACCAGCGGCCCCTTCCAGCGGCGGCGGATGGCCTCGATGTGGTGCCAGCACAGGTGGTCGCGTGCCGAAAAATCGCGCATCACGCTGGACGACATGATGGGCGCACCGCGCGTGGCAAACGAGTTCTCGAAATGCGGCATGCCGTGGCGCAGCAGCGTGCGCAGGAAGGTGCCGGCCACCCAGCCCGGGCGCACCATGCCGTCCCAGGCCAGGCGCAGGCTGGGCTTGAGCGGCGTGGAAAAGCCGGTGCGGATGTTGTTCTCGCGGTTGGCGGAGATCGGTATGTCCACCGTCACCACCAGGGTGCGAAAGCCTGCGCGCTCCACGCGGTCGATCAGCGCGTCGATGCGAGCCTGGTCACCGGGGATATAGGCCTGGAACCAGGTGGCCGGGCTCTCGCGCGCCACCTCCTCCATGGGGATCAGCGAGGTGCCGCTCATCACCGACACAATGCCCGCGCGCTGGGCCGCGCGGGCCAGCACCAGGTCGCCCCGGTAGGTGGACAGCGCATTGATGCCCATGGGCGCAATGCCGAAGGGGCTGGCATAGCGCTCGCCGAACAACTCCACGGCCTGCGAGCGCTGCGACACATCGGCCAGCACGCGCGTGGTCAGGCCCCATTCGCCGAACACCTCGCGGTTGTCGCGCAGCGAGGCGTTGTCCTCTGCCGCCCCGGCGATGTAGCCGAAGATGGGTCGGGGCAGCCTGCGGCGCGCGGCTTCCTCGAAATCATGCAGCGACAGCATGCGGCGCAGCACGGCCGGGGCGCGCGGCGCCGGCAGGGCGGATGCCGAAGGCGTGGAGGCAGAGGCAGAGGAGGAGGCGATGGCGGCCATGGTGCGGACCTCGGAATGTTCAGGAGCCGGCGCCACTGTAGGCCGCGCATCCATTGAATGAAAGTGGATTATTTAGAATGCACTTGTTCGCTTTTTGCCAATGACAAGCCCATGTCCACACCCTCGGTCAAGCAGCTCGAAGCCTTCTGGTGGGCCGCCACCTGCAGCAACTTCGCCACGGCCGCGCAGCGCGTGCACCTGTCCGTGTCCTCGCTGTCCAAGCGCATCACGGAACTGGAGTCCGCGCTGGGCCAGCCGCTGTTCGACCGCAGCGGCCACCGCGCCGTGCTCACCGACGCCGGCCAGCGCCTGCTGCCCGCCGCGCTGGAGGTGCTCAACGCCATGGCCGCACTGGGCCAGGCCCTGGACACGCGCGAGGCGCTGGCCGGGCATTGCCGCTTCGGCGTGGGCGACCTGTCGGCGCTGACCTGGCTGCCGGCCTTCGTGGCCGCCGCGCGCCAGGCCCATCCGCAACTGGTGCTGGAGCCCCATGTGGACGTGGGCGGCGTGCTGGAGCAGCGCCTGGACGACGGCGAACTGGACTTTGCCGTCATCGCGGGCCGCTCCTCGCGCAGCAGCCTGCTGTCCCGCCCCGTGGGCGCCGCACGCTTTGCCTGGGCCGTGGCCCCCGGCCTGGCAGGCGCGGGCCACCTGGGCGCCACGGCCCTGCTGCAGCGCCATGCACTGGTCACCCTGCCCCCGCAGGCCGGCACCACGCGCCTGCTGGACGACTGGCTGCTCGCCCAGCGCGCCAGCGTGCGCGAGCGCATCCTGTGCAACAGCTGGGGCGCCGTGGCCGGCATGCTGCGCGCCGGCCTGGGCGTGGGCTTCCTGCCCACCGGCTGGATCGCCGCCCTGGGCCTGCGCGCCGTCGGGGGCGCCCATCCCAAGGCCGCCCTCGCTCCCCTGCACTACGCCTTCCAATGGCGGCGCGGCGACGCCCGCGCCCTGATCCCGGCCATGCAGCAACTGGCGCAGGCTCAGGTGGATTTCACGGTGATGCCGGGGTTGGTGGGTGCAGGGCCGCACGCCTCGCCGCATCACACTCGCAGCAAAGGCCATCCAGCCGAAATCGGGCAAGATGGCACTTGGAAGCAGACCTCCCGTAACCTGTACGACACAGACGAAGATGCCGCCTGCCATCGCTGAAGTCATTGAAATCCAGGGCCGCTCCGAGCAAGGCGCGCAAAAGCCGTTTCTGTGCCGGGCCGACGATGGCCAGACCTACTACGTCAAAGGACGGCAGACGGATCGGTCCAGCCTGTGCAACGAGTGGATCTGTGCGCATCTGGCCGTGCAGTTGGGCCTGCCGCTGCCGCCCTTCAAGCTGCTGCATGTCAGCCAGGAACTTCTGGACGAGGCGCCCAGGCCATGGCGTGAATTGGGCTGCGGCATAGCGTTCGGCTCGCAGCGTCATCCCGGATGCACCTGGTTCGACAAAGCCCAGATCCTGCATGTACCGCAGGACCTGCAGGCCAGCATCCTCGCCTTCGACTGGTGGGTACAGAACGTGGACCGCATGGACGGCAACTCCAACCTGCTGTGGGATGCGCATCGCAGCGCATTGGTGGTCATCGACCACAACCTCGCCTTCGACCCGCATCTGGACGCCGCAACCTTTATCGAGAATCACATTTTCAGAGGCTGCTGGCAGAAGACAGATCTTGTGTCGCGCGACCGGCTACAGGATCAACTTTCCGAGGCGATGGATGCCGTTTTCCGCTTTGCCTGCGACAATATTCCACCGGAATGGCATTGGAACAACCCGGAATGCGACATCCCCGCCAGGGTGGACATCAATGCCATTGCCGCGACGCTTGCGAAGTGCAAATCGCCCGACTTTTGGAGGTTCACATGAAGCCTCTTGCCTGCCGCTATTCGATAGTCCAATTTGTCCCGTATGCCGAGACCGGCGAGTTCGCCAACGTCGGCATTGTGCTGACCTGCCCGCAAAGCGGGTACTTCGGTTTTCTGCTGCAAAGCCGCAAGTCCAAGCGCGTCACCGATTTCTTCGATGCGCTTGACAGGGATTTTTACAAGAGCGCAGTCAAGGCCGTGGAGGAAGAGTTGTCGCGGCTCGAGACCCTCGCCCACAGCCTGGCGCCGCAGGCGAAGACAGATGCTTTGAGGGGGATGATGGCCGCGCTCGAGCAGCCACGCGAAGCCATTGTGCGCTTCAGCCCCGCCAAAGTGGTGCTCACCCAGGATCCGGCCCGGGAGTTGCAGCAGCAGTTCGACCACTATGTCGACCATGCTTTTGCCACGCCCGAGTACGTGGAACGCACGATGAACGAACGCCTGAGGGCTTTGCTGGGCGGCCTCGAATTGGATGCGCCGTTCAGGCCGGCGCGCATAGGCAACGAGTACGTCAGTGCCCGGTTCGACTTCGTGCAGACGGTGGGCGACAAGCCCCGCAAGATCATCAAGGCCCTGCATCTGGGCCAAAGCGATGCCAACGACATTGCTGCGCATGGCGACGTCTGGACCGGCAAGATCGCGCGACTGATCCGGCAGCGTGAATTGCCCGGAGACATCCTCGTCAACGTGAACCTGCCTCCACAGGACAAGCAGGCTCACAGGGAAGTCAGCCAGGACATCATGCGGGAGCTAGAGCACCACAAGGTGATCGTGGTGGCTGGCGAAGGCCAGTCCGCCATGCAGAGCATCAAGGAATTCGCGCAGCATTAGGCGCAGCCCTGCGGGCACAGCGCCGTCCAGCGGTCAGCCCTCCCCCCACTCCACCAACTGCGGCCGCACCTGCACCACCTGCCCCGCGCGCAGGCCTTCGCCGTCGATGGCGCGGAAGGCCTCGGCCATCAGGCCTTCGACGTTCTGGCGCACCATGTGCACCGGAAAGCGCAGGCATTCGGCATAGGGGTCCCAGTCATAGCTGCCAAAGCTGCATTGCGCCAGTTCCGCATCGGGCAGTGCGCGCAGGAAGCGGATGGCGCCTTGCAGCGTGATGCCCGATGAGAACAGCAGCGCGCGCGGCAGGCCGCCCAGGCGCTGGTAGAGCGCGGCCATGGCAAGGCGGGCCGCTTCGGGGTCGTAGCCGCAGCAGACGATGTGCTCGTCCGCCACCGGCGTGTGGGGCGCCAGGGCTTCGCGAAAACCGGCCAGGCGCTGCTCGGTGGCGTACTCCTTGCGGACGCCGCCCAGAAAGCAGACCGCGTCCTGCGGCGCACCTGCCGGGGGCCTGGAGCGCGCCAGCAGCAGGCGCGTGAGTTCGGCCGCACCCCAGCGGTTGTCGCTGGTGACGGAGGGCGCCTTCTTCCCGGGCAGATCCACGTTGACATGGCGCACGCCGGCCTGGCGGCATTCGGCGCTGATGGCGTCGGGCCGGGTGGCGCCCGTGACGATGAGGTGCTCCACGCGAAAGGCGATCAGCGAGCGCACGGTCTCCACCTCCAGCGCGCCGTCGCGCAGCGTGCTGACCACCAGCGGGCACAGGCCGCGCGCGTGGGCCATGCGCTCGAAGGCCTGGGACAGCGCGCCGAAGAAGCGGTCCTCGTGCGTGGGAATCACCATGCCGATCAGCCCCGAGCGCTGGCGGCGCAGGCCGCTGGCCTGGCGGTTTACGGCAAAGCTGTGTTCCTGGGCGAGCTGCTGCACGCGGCGCGCGGTCTCCTCGCTGATGCGCCGCGACTGCCAGCTGCCGTTGAGGATGGCGCTGACCGTCGAGGCCGAGGTGCCGGCCAGTTCGGCCAGGTCGTAGATGGTGGAGGTTCGGGGGCGGTTCACGGTGCTCTGCAGGGGTTGGGACGGGAGCGCTCGGCGGCCATCGTAGCCGCTGCGGCGGCCGCGCGGACCGCGCCAGGCCGGCTCTGCGGGCGCGCTCGGGAAATCCCGCATCGGCAATCGACAGTCGCATGTCTATAGTTTGCACAATCGATTGCGCAAAACAGAGGGAGGGACACCATGCTTCATGCATTCAGCCGTTTTTCCAGGATCCTGGCGGCCTGCGCAATGGCGGCGCTGGCAGGCGCGGCCAGCGCCGAGGACGTGTCGGTGGTGGCCAAGGTCGGGGGCATTCCGTGGTTCAACGCCATGGAGACCGGCATCCGCAAGGCGGGCCGCGAGCTGGGCATCTCCAGCGGCATGGTCGGCCCCACCGAGGCCGATGCGGCCCAGCAGGTGCGCGCGGTCGAGGACCTGATCGCGCGCCGCAGCAAGGTCATCGCCGTGGTGCCCAACGATGCCAGGGCGCTGGAGCCCGTGTTCCGGCGTGCGCGCAGCGCAGGCATCAAGGTGCTCACGCACGAGTCGCCCGACCAGAAGGGCGCCGACTGGAACATCGAGCTGAGCAGCGTCGCGGGCTTTGGCGAGCGCCACATGGACAGCCTGGGCAAGGCCATGGGTGGCGAGGGCAAGTACGTGGTCTTCGTGGGCTCGCTGACCGTGCCGCTGCACAACGCCTGGGCCGATGCGGCCATCGCCCACCAGAAAAAACAGTGGCCGAAGATGCAGCTGGTGTCCGAGCGCTTCGGCGTGGCCGAGAGCCTGGACGACTCCTACCGCAGCGCCCAGGACCTGATGCGCGCCCACCCCGACCTCAAGGGCTTTCTGGCCTTCGGCAGCCAGGGCCCCATTGGCGCGGGCCGCGCGGTGGCCGATGCGCGCAAAGCCGAGCGCATTGCCGTGGTGGGCTCGTTCTCGCCGGGCCAGGGCGCCAAGCTGGTGCGCGACGGCGTGATCCGCGAAGGCTTCATCTGGAACCCCGCGCTGGCCGGCGAGGTGATCGTGCATGTGGGCAAGATGCTGATCGACGGCCGCGAGCCCACGGACGGCATGGAGATACCGGGCCTGGGCAAGGTCCAGGTAGACCGCGAGCGCCGCAACATTCAGGGCCAGAAGCTGGAGCCGATCAACCGGCAGACCATAGACCGGCTGGTCGGCCTGGGCCTGTGAGCCGGGCTCTGCCATGGATGCCACCACAACGGCGCTGGTCCGCATGCAGGCGGTCACCGTGCGCTTTGGCGAGGCCACCGCGCTGCATGCGCTGGACTGGGACGTGATGCCCGGCGAGGTGCACTGCCTGATGGGCAGCAACGGCAGCGGCAAGAGCACGGCGATCAAGGTGCTCAGCGGCGTGCACGCGCCGCAGCCGGGCGCGCGCATCGACATCGGTGGACAGACGGTGCAGCGGCTGGACCCGGCGCTGGCCAAGTCCCTGGGCATCCAGGTGATCTACCAGGACCTGTCGCTGTTTCCCAACCTGAGCGTGGCCGAGAACATCGCCTTCGACCAGGCCATGGGCCGCTGGTGGGCGCCTGTACGCCGCAGGCGCCAGCGCGAGGCGGCCCAGGCCGTGTTGCGGCGCCTGGGCATTGCGCTGCCGCTGGATGCGCGGGTGGGCGACCTGCCCATTGCGGGCCGCCAGCTCGTGGCCATCTGCCGGGGCATGGCGGCCCGGGCCAGGCTGCTGTTCATGGACGAGCCCACGGCCTCGCTCACGCGTGCCGAGGTCGATGCGCTGCTGGCCGTGGTGCGCCGGCTCCAGGCCGGTGGCATGGCCATCGTCTTCGTGAGCCACAAGCTGGACGAGGTCATGGAGATCGCCGACCGCGTCACCGTGCTGCGCGACGGGCGCAAGCTGGGCACCTGGCCCGCCGCGCAACTGTCGAGCAGGCAACTGGCCACGCTGATGACCGGGCAGGAAGTGGATGAGCGACTGCATGCGCGCGACATGTCCGCCGCGCCCGCGCTGCTGGAAGTGCGCGGCCTGGGCCGCGACGGCGACTACGAGGACGTGAGCTTCGATGTGCGCGAGGGCGAGATCCTGGGCCTGACCGGGCTGCTGGGCGCGGGCCGCACCGAGCTGGCCCTGGGCCTGTTCGGCATGCGCCGGCCCGATCGCGGCAGCATCCGCCTGGGCGGCCGCACGCTGGCGCTGCGCAGCAACCGCGACGCCATGGCGGCGGGCATTGCCTATGTGCCCGAGGACCGCCAGTCCCTCGGCCTGAACCTGCGCCAGTCCGTGCAGGACAACCTGGTGCTGGCCATGCTGCCGCGCCTGTCCGGCCCGCTGGGCTGGCTGCCCGCCCGCCGCCGCGCCGCCACCGCAGCCCAGTGGCGCGACCGCCTGCACATGCGCCTGCCCGCGCTGGACGCACCCGTGCACCAGCTGTCGGGCGGCAATGCCCAGCGCGTGGTGCTGGCCCGCTGGCTGGCGACCGCGCCACGCCTGCTGATTCTCGACTCGCCCACCGTGGGCGTGGACATCGGCAACCGGCAGGGCATCTTCGAGATCGTGCACGGGCTCGCCGCACAGGGCATGGCGGTAATCGTCATCTCGGACGAGGTGGCCGAGGTCCATGCCCACTGCGACCGCGTGCTGCACATGCGCGGCGGACGCATCGCTGGCGAGTTCGTGCCGGGGGTGCATTCCGAAAGCCAGATCGAGGAGGCCGTCCATGCCTGAACACGCACACGCGCTGCTGCAGCACCCCGTGGCCCGGCTCGGCCTGGCCATTGCCGCCATGGCCCTGCTGTTCGGCGCCCTGGCGCCGGGCTTCTGGACGCTGGGCAACTGGATGGACGTGGCCGAGGGCGCATCGGTCACCGCCATCATGGCCGTGGGCCTGCTGGTGGTGCTGGTCGCCGGCGGCATCGACATCTCGTTTGCCGCCACGGCCACGGTGGCGCAGTACCTTGCGGCCCTCGCGGCCACACGCCTGGGCTGGGCACCGGCGGCCAGCATCGCGCTGGGCCTGGCCACGGGACTGGCGCTGGGTGCATTCAACGCCCTGCTCATCCACCGCCTGCGCGCCACCTCCATCATCATCACCATCTCCACGCTGAACCTGTACTTCGCGCTGCTGATGCATGGCACGGGCGGCCGGTCCATCTACGATCTGCCGTCGTGGTGGAGCGACTCCGTGGTGCTGGCCCGCTTCGCAAGCGCCGACGGCGCAGACCCCGTGCGCCTGACCCTGCCCATCGCTGTGGCCGGCGCAGCCGCCGTGCTGACGGCGCTGCTGCTGGGCCGCAGCGCGCTGGGGCGGCGCCTGTACGCCTTCGGCGGCAACCCCGAGGCCGCGCACCGCATGGGCATCGGGCTGGGCGCCATCCAGGGCGTGGCCTATGGCTGGCTCGGCATGATGGCGGCCATCGCAGGCCTGGTGCAGGCGCACCGCGTGGGCGAGTCGGTGCCCAACGCCCTGGTCGGCACGGAGCTGTTCGTGCTCGCGGCCGCCGTACTGGGCGGCGCCAGCCTGTTCGGCGGCACGGGCAGCGTGGGCGGCGTGCTGATGGGCGTGCTGCTGCTGGCCGTGCTGCGCAACGGGCTGAACCTGATGGGCGTGTCGCCGTATTTCTTCCAGGTGCTGCTGGGCGCCGTGGTACTGGCCTGCGCCGCCGCAACGGGACTGCGGCGCACGCAGCGACGCACCCCGCAGCGCAGCGCTGACGCCACCCCTGCAGCGCCTTTGGCGGGGGCCGCGCCATGAACCGCAGCACTGGCGCGCCGCTGGGCCTGATCGCGCTGCTGGCGCTGCTGTGCGCCGTGTTCACGCTGCTGCTGCCCGGCAGCTTCGCCACCCTGGGCACGCTGCAATCGGTACTGCTGCAAATCCCGGAACTGGGCCTGCTGGCAATGGCGCAGATGCTGCCGCTGATCAGTGGCGGCATCAACCTGGCCGTGGTCGCCAGCGCCAACATGGCGGGCCTGACCATGGCCTGGGTGCTGGTGGGAGGCCTGTCGGCGCTGGGCCTGGACCTGTCGGGCCATGAGGGCCTGCTCATCGCCGCAGCACTGACTGTGGGCGCCCTCGCCAGCCTGCTGGTGGGGCTGGCCAGCGGCTGGCTGGTGGCGCGCGTCAACGCCCATCCCATCCTCGTCACGCTGGGCACCATGTCGCTGATCAACGGCCTGTGCGTCTGGCTCACGCGCGGCAAGCCCATTGCAGGCTTTCCCGAGGCCTTCCAGGCCCTGGGCTCGGCCCAGTGGCTGGGCCTGCCGCTGCCGTTCTGGATCTTCGCGGCCGTGTGCCTGCTGGTGGGCCTGTACCTGGGCAGCACACGCCACGGGCTGGCCATCCGCATGGTCGGCTCCAATGCCGAGGCCACGCGCCATGCGGGCATCGACACGCGCCGCGTGCTGATCGGCGTCTACACCCTGTCCACGCTGCTGTGCTGGATCGCCGCCGTGCTGATGATGGCGCGCTTCAACTCGGCCAGCGCGGGCTACGCCCAGTCCTACCTGCTGGTCACGGTGCTTGCGGCCATCCTGGGCGGCACCGATCCCATGGGCGGCTTTGGCCGGGTGTCGGGGCTGTTCGTCGCCCTGCTCGTCCTGCAGGTGCTGTCCAGCGGGGTGAACCTGCTGGGCGCCAATGCCCAGCTCACGCAGGCCCTGTGGGGCGCCACCATGATCGCCGCCGTGGCCGCGCGCCACCTGCTGGCGCGCTGGCGGGGCCGTGCCCGGGCACCCGCCGAACCCGCCCCTTCACGCTCTCGCAGCGTCCAACCGGAGCCCCTATGAACCCCCTCGGCATCCACGCCCTTGTCTGGGCCGGCGACCTGTCGCCGGCCTCCACCCGCCATGTGATCGAGCAGACGCGCCAGGCCAGTTACGACCTGGTCGAGCTGTCCCTGCACGGCCCCCGGCTCATGGACCTGGCACTCACGCGAGATCTGCTGCAGGAGCATGGCCTGGGCGTGGGCTGCTCGCGGGGCCTGACCTTCGAGGCCGATGTCTCCAGCGAAGACCCCGCCGTGGTCGCGCGCGGCCTGGCGCTGCTGCAAGAGGGCGTGGACATCACGGCGCGCCTGGGCGGACGCTATTTCGGCGGCATCCTCTACGGCGCCATGGCGAAATACGGCCACCCCTGTTCGCCACGGGGCCGGCGCAACGCGATCGAGGCCGTGCGGCGCATTGCCGACTTCGCGGGCGAGCGCGGCGTCACGCTGGGCCTGGAGGTGGTCAACCGCTACGAAAGCAATCTGCTGAACACGGCCACGCAAGCGCTGGAGTTCATCGACGAAGTCGGCCAACCCCATGTCTGCGTGCACCTGGACACCTACCACATGAACATCGAGGAAGCCGACCTTGCCGCCCCCGTGCTGGCCTGCGGACAGCGGCTGGGCTATGTGCACATCGGCGAGAACCACCGTGGCTACCTGGGCGCGGGCCACATCGACTTCGCGCAGTTCTTCGGTGCGCTCGCGCAGATCGGCTACCAGGGCACCGTCACCTTCGAGAGTTTCTCCTCGGCCATCGTCAACGAGCAGCTGTCGAACGCGCTGGCCATCTGGCGCCCCATGTGGGAAGACGGCATGGACCTGGCCCTGCACGCACGCGGCTTCATGGCAGACGGGCTGGCCAGAGCGCAGCAGGCACGCGCATGACGGCCATCCTGCCGCCCGAAGCCCTGGCGCGTGCGCTTGCGCTGGCACGCTCCGGCCCCCGCCGCCTGCTGGGCCTGGCGGGCCCGCCCGGTGCAGGCAAGAGCACGGCCTGCGCGGCCCTGCTGCAGGCGCTGGGCCCGCTGGCGGCGGCCGTGCCCATGGACGGCTTCCACCTGGCGCAGTCCGCGCTGCAGCGCCTGGGCCGCGCGCAGCGCAAGGGCGCACCCGACACCTTCGACTCGGCCGGCTACGTGGCCCTGCTGCGCCGCCTGCACACGCCCGTGGCCGGTGAAACGGTCTACGCCCCCGAATTCCGGCGCGCCATCGAGGAGCCCATTGCAGGCGCCATCGCCATCGCGCCCGGCGTGCCCCTGGTCATCACCGAAGGCAACTACCTGCTGATGGAGGAACAGGATGCGCCAGGCACACACTGGCATGCCGTGCGCGCGCTGCTGGACGAGGTCTGGTACGTGGACATGGACGACCGCCTTCGCATCGAACGCCTGACCCGCCGCCACGAACTCCACGGCCGCAGCCCCCAGGCCGCACGCGACTGGGTGGCGCAGGTGGACGAGCCCAATGGGCGCCGCATTGCGGCAACGCGGGGGCGAGCGGATTGGGTGTTGCGCTGGGGGTGAGGCTGCCGGACACAGCCCCGCTCAGAACGCCACCACGCCCCCATCCTTGCGCGGGTCCGATCCGCCGATGTAGTGGTCGCCGTCGCGCAGCACCAGCTGCGCGCCGCCGAAGGCGAAGACGCCATGGCCTTCCTCCACCGTGACTTCGTGGCCGCGTGCGCGCAGGGCGGCGACGACCTCGGCGTCGAAGGCGGGTTCCACGGCCACGCCCTTGCCGCCCGTCACGCGCCAGCGCGGTGCGTCGGCGGCGGCCTGGGGGTTCTGGCCGTAGCGCAGCACGCGCAGGGCCATCTGCAGGTGGCCCTGGCTCTGCATGGGGCCGCCCATCACGCCGAAGGCCATCTGGGGCGTGCCGTCGGCGTTCATCGCAAAGGCCGGGATGATGGTGTGCGAGGGGCGCTTGCGTGGCGCGACCTCGTTGGCATGGCCGGCTTGCGTGGTGAAGCCGTGGCCGCGGTTTTGCAGGCTGATGCCGGTGCCCGGCACGACCACGCCCGAGCCGAAGCCCATGTAGTTGGACTGGATGAACGAGACCATCATGCCGCTGGCATCGGCCGCCGCCAGGTAGACCGTGCCGCCGGGGCGCGGTGCGCCGTAGGTGGGCGCGCTGGCGCGCTCGCGGTCAATGAGCGCCGCGCGTTCGCGCAGGTAGCGGGCGTCCAGCAGATGGGCGGATTCGACGCGCATGTGGTCGCCGTCGGCGTTGTATTCGTGCAGGTCGGCCAGGGCCAGCTTCATGGCCTCGACCTGCAGGTGCACGGACTCCACGCCGTCCAGCGGCTCGGCGCCCACGCCCAGTGCATCCAGCATGCCCAGCGCCATCAGCGCGGCAATGCCCTGGCCGTTGGGCGGGATCTCGTGGATCACCGAATCGCCAAAGGTCTGCGACACCGTGCCGACCCAGTCGGCCTGGTGGGCGGCCAGGTCGGCCTCGGTCATGGCGCCGCCGCAGGCCTTGGCGTGCTCGGCCATCGAGCGCGCCAGTGCGCCGCGGTAGAAGGACTCGCCCCGGGTGGCGGCGATCTCCTCCAGCGTGCGCGCATGGGCTTCGCTGCGGAACACCTCGCCCGCCTTGGGGGCCTTGCCATCGGGCAGGAAGCATTCGGCAAAACCGGGCTGGTCGCCGAGCTTGGCGCCGCCCAGCGCCCACAGCGTGGCGATGGTGGGCGAGACCGCAAAGCCGTCGCGCGCATAGCGGATGGCGGGCTGGACCAGTTGCTCGAACGGCAGCTTGCCGAAGCGGCGCGACAGCTCCACCCAGGCCGAGACGGCACCGGGCACGGTGACGGCGTTCCAGCCCTTCTCGGGGATGCCGCCCAGCGCGGCGAAGTACTCGGGCGTCCAGGCCTGGGGCGAGCGGCCCGAGGCATTGAGGCCGTGCAATTCCTTGCCGTCCCACAGGATGCAGAAGGCATCGCTGCCCAGGCCGCAGCCCGTGGGCTCGACCACGGTCAGCGCCATGGCCGTGGCAATGGCCGCATCCACCGCATTGCCGCCGGCCAGCAGCATGGACAGGCCGGCCTGCGCGGCCAGCGGCTGCGAGGTGGAGACCATGTTGCGGCCCAGCACCGAAGAGCGGTGCGAGGCGTAGGGAAGTGTCCAGTCCGTAACAGTGCTTGTCATATCAATTTCCATAGCGCCAACGCGCCACCGATAGCTTGAGGAACCGCAGGCACGGCCCAGCTCAGGGACGCCAAGCAAGGGCCTACGCCGGCCGCGCCACCCCGCAGCAAGGGCGTCGTTCCCCTCCCGCAGGAGAGGGGGAAGCGGCAAAGCCGCTCAGGGGGTGCTTCACTCAATCCAATGTGATTTTGTTGTCTTTGATGACCTGCGCCCAGCGCGCGCTGTCGGCTTGCACCATGGCAGCGAACTGCGCGGGCGTGCGGGGCGATGCGGCCTCCACGCCCTGCCTGGCCAGGCTGGCCACCACCTCGGGATTCTGGATGGCCTTGTTGAAGGCCTGATTGATCCGCGCCACCAGCTCGGGCTTCATGCCGGCCGGGCCATAGACGCCGAACCAGGTGACCGAAGAATAGCCAGGCAGGCCGGACTCGGCCACCGTGGGCAGGTCGGGCGCCAGCGCGCTGCGCTTGTCGCCGGTCACGGCCAGGGCGCGCAGGCGGCCGCTGGCCACATGGGGCATGCCGGTGGGAATGGAGTCGAACAGCAGGTGCACCTGGCCAGCGGCCAGGTCGGTGATGGACTGGGCCGTGCCCTTGTAGGGCACATGGGTCAGTTGCAGGCCCGCGCGCGCCGCGAAGGCCGCAGCGTTCAGGTGGACGATGGTGCCGTTGCCGCTGCTGGCGTAGTTGAGGGCGCCCGGATGGGCCTTGGCATAGGCGATCAGCTCCTGCACGTTGCGCACGGGCAGCGAGGGCGTGACCAGCAGGATGCTGGCCGCGCCGCCGATCTCGGCAATGGGCGTGAAATCCTTGTCGGCCTTGTAGGCCAGACGGGTCATCAGGTGCGGCGAGATGGCATGCGTGCTGCTGGTGGTGAACAGCAGCGTGTAGCCGTCCGGCGAGGCCTTGGCGGCCTCGCCCGTGCCGATGGTGCCGCCCGCGCCGGGGCGGTTGTCGATGACCAGCTGCTGGCCCAGGTCCTGGGACATGCGCTGCGCCACCACGCGCGCCACGAGGTCGGTGGCGCCGCTGGCCGGAAAGGGCACGACCAGCCGCACCGGGTGCGAGGGCCAGGACGCCTGGCCCTGGGCCACGGCGGGCAGGGCCATGGCGCCAGCCAGGGCACAGGCCGCAGCCACGAGGGTGCGGCGTGGAAGTAAAACGCTGGGCAATGCCTTCATGGGCACACTCCTGGTCAGAGGGTTGGACAGCTGCAGCCGCTGCTCCCTGCAACGCCGCAACAGGCCATCGTAGAACCCTCGCCCCTTTGCCGCCATCAGCAAATTTGCAAACCTGCGTTGCCTCTGCGGCAAATTGATGACAATCGGGGCGACATGCCCGACGCCCGCCACCTTCTCCTGCAGGACACCGCGCTGCGCTACTTCCATGAAGTGGCGCAATGCGGATCGCTGACCGAAGCATCGGCGCGGCTGCATGTGGCGGCCTCGGCCATCAGCCGCCAGATCGCCGCACTGGAGGGGCTGCTGGGCACGCCGCTGTTCGAACGCCACCCGCGCGGCATGGTGCTCAATGCGGCCGGGGAGATCCTGGCCGACCATGTGCGCCGCGCCGGCCTGGATGCCGAGCGCGCGCTGGGCGAAATCGAGGCCCTGCAGGGGCTGCGCAGCGGCCGCGTGCGCATCGCAAGCTCCGACGCCTTTGCCAACGAGTTCCTGCCGCGCCTGTGCGCGGCCTTCCAGCGCGAGCACGCCGGTATCGTCTTCGAGGTCATGGTACTGCCCACGCCCGCCGTGCCCGAGGCCGTGCGCAGCGGCACGGCCGACATCGGCCTGTGCTTCAGCCGCGCGCCCGAAAAAGGCATTGCCGTGGCCTGCCGCGTGGCCGCGCCGCTGGTGGCCCTGGTCGCCCCCGGCCATGCGCTGGCGCAGGCGCGGCGCCTGTCGCTGGCCCAATTGGTGCGCCATCCGCTGGCGCTCACGCCGGCCGACACGGCCGTGCGCCAGCTGCTGGACGCCGCCTGCAGCCGCCAGGGCCTGATGCTGATGCCGGTGATGGAGAGCAACCACGGCAAGACCCTGCTGAACTTTGCAGCCCAGGGCGCCGCCGTGGCCGTGGCCAGCGAGATCGCCGCGCGCCACATGGTGGCCACGGGCGCGCTGGTGGCCGTGGCGCTCAGCGACCGGGGCATGGACCTGCGCGACATCGAGGTGCAGACCCTGGCCGGCCGCACGCTGCCGCATGCGGCGCAGTCCTTCCTGGAGATGCTGCAGCTGCGGTTGCCCGGTCCCTGGTAACCGGAGGACACGGCGGGCAGCGGGCAGCGCCCGCCAGGCACCACCCACACAAGGCCGGCCAGAAAAGAGACCACAGTCCGACCAGGGATGCAGGGACAAAACTCGGAAAGCTCCGATTTTTACGGCCCTGCAGACCCGCGATTCATCCATCGCCCTTGCTCGATCCGCTCAGGCTGGGAGCGGATTGGGCACGAATCGGATAGGACAACTCTGATTCTGACCCAGCCGATTCTGATTCTCCAGTGCGACCGGACAGCCAGCCGCCGGCGCCATTCCTATCATCCGCAGCTCTGTCGTCGGGCTTCCCCTTGCGGGATTCCGGGACTCCCGTTCCTGAATGAATTCATGGACAACCCGGCCATCGCCGGACCTACAAAGAAGAGGCAAGGCATGTACACGAACCAGACCGGAGGGCGCAGGCGGCAATTGCAGCGGGAGGCACAGCATGGATGAGCGAACCGAGCTGACCTTCATGCTGCATGGCCTGCCGGACCGCGACGCCAAGCTGTTCCGCTCCTATGTGCTGATGGTGAATCACCGCACACGGCACCGCTGGACGTGGCGCGAATCCCAGGCGGACATGACGGTGGTGCATGGCGAACTGGCCCAAGCGCCTGCCGCCCCGCCCGCGCTGACGCTGCGCGTGGGAGGGCCACCGAGGGGAGCCTTCCCTGCGGGTGGCCACCTGGGCATGCCCCTGCGCGCCGAGGCGCTGGAGGAATGCCTCAACACCATGGGCGCACGCATCCTGTCGGTGCACGGCAAACCGGCCAGCGCCAAGGCACACGCCAGCGGCCTGCCCACGCAGCATCAGCTGATGCTGCTGCAGCTGCGGCGCTGGCCGTCGCCGCAACTGCTGACGAGATCCCACCATATCCGCCTGGCCACCTTGCTGACAGGCCAGCCCACGACGATGCAGACCCTGTGCCAGCGCTCGGGCCTGCCGCCCGAGATCTGCGCCGGTTTTCTGAACGAGCTGGACGCCGCCGGCCTGCTGCGCTGGGCCTCGGCCCGCCCGCCCGCCGCACCGCACCCCGGCAACCCAGCGCCGGACAGGGGTGTGCTCGAACGCATACGCCTTCGCCTGGCCCGGTTTGCAGGAGCGCGCCCATGAACGAACTCAAGATCCTGATTTCCGGCCCTCCAGGCGCAGGCAAGACCACGGCCATCCGCTGCGTCAGCGAGATCGCCCCCGTGAGCACCGACGTGCGCAACACCGATGACACCCTGGACAAGGCGCTGACGACGGCCGGCATGGACTATGGCGAGCTGACCCTGGACAACGGCGAGAAGCTGTACCTCTACGGCACGCCCGGGCAGGAGCGCTTTGACTTCATGTGGCGCATCCTCTCGCGCGGCGCGCTGGGCGTGATCTTGCTGATCGACAACAGCCGTTCCGATCCGCTGGCCGACCTGGATACCTATGTCCAGGGCCTGTCCGATGTCTTGCGCAGCACGGCATGCGTGGTGGCGGTATGCCGCATGCAGGAGTACACAGCGCCTGATCTGGACAGCTTTGCCGTGCACCTGCAATCGCGCGGCCTGCTGTGCCCCGTGGTGCCGGCCGATGTGCGCAACCCCCAGCAGGTGGTGGCCCTGATCGAGCTGTTGCTGCTGCAGATCGAAGCCCTTGCCCAGGAGAAGTCCCATGAAGAATGACGCTGCCTTGAAGGCTGCAGCCCAGGCGGCGGTGCAGTCGCTGATGAGCAGGTTGCACGGCGTGCGTGGCTGCGTGGTCAGCACCGAGGACGGCTTCGAGGTGGCCGCCCGTGCGCAAGGCCAGGGCAGCACGGCGCGGCTGTCGGCCATGGCCAGCTCGATGGCGGCGCTGGGCATGATCGCCGGCGAGGAGAACCAGCTCGGGCATTGCGCCAACGTGGTGGTCGAGGCGGCCGAGGGCTTCATCGTCATGCTGCAGGCACAGCGCCCGGGCCTGACGCTGGTCATCAGCGTGGTGGCCTCGCGCGAGGCCGTTCTGGGCCAGGTTCTCTATGTCTCGCGCGAGGCCGTGCGGACGCTGGAACAAGCGTGATGGCAAAGGCAGGCAAGGGCTGCTCCTATGCATCCGGCAAGAAGGCACCGCGAAGGTGCAGAACATTTTCGCAACACAAGGGAGTTAGGAAAACAATGGCCAATATCAAGCAAACCATGGATGAACTGATGCGCTGCGACGGCGCCATGTGCGCTGCACTGGTGGACTACAACAGCGGCATGATCCTGGGGCAGGACGGCTCGGGCGTGGACCTGGAGCTGGCTGCCGCCGGCAACACCGAACTGGTGCGCGCCAAACTCAAAACCATGCGCTCGCTGGGCCTGGAAGACACCATCGAGGACATCCTCATCACGCTGAGCAAGCAGTACCACATCCTGCGCCCCTCCACCCACCACGAGGGCCTGTTCCTGTACCTGGTGCTCGACAAGGCCAAGGCCAATCTCGCGCTGGCGCGCCGCAAGGTGCAGGACGTGGAGAATGCGCTGGTGGTCTGAACAACAGCCCCTGACTGGCTGCGCCGCTCAGAACCGCTCGGCGCACAGCGCCTGCCATTGCAGGATCTCGATCTCGCCGCGCTGCACCCGGATGAGGCCGCGCGCCTGCAGGCCCTGCAGCAGCACGTTGGTGGTCTGGCGCGAGATCGACAGCATGCGCGCCAGCTGCTCCTGCGTGATATCCAGGCGCGGCCGGGCCGGCACATCGTCCAGCCGCTCGCCGTAGCCGCGCGCCATGGCCACCAGGCGGCGCGCCAGCCGCTGGGGTGCGGGCATCAGGGCCAGGTCCTCCAGCGCCGCGAAGGCCGCGCGCATGCGCCCCGACATCAGCACGCCCAGGTCATGCCAGTGCGCAGGATGCTGCTGCAGCCAGTCCAGCAGCGGCTGGCGCGGCACCTGCAGCACCTCGCTGGGCTCCATGGCGTGGGCATCATGGGTGCGCGGCGAGCCGTCGAACAGCGCGATCTCGCCAAACCAGGTGGCCGGGCCCATGCGCGTGAGCAGAGCCTCGCGCGCCTGCTCGCTCTGGCCGCCCACACCGGAGAAACCGATGCTGCCGCGGACCACGGCGAACAAACCGCCCTCCAGCGCATCGCCGCGCAGGAACAGGGCTTCGCCCGCCTCCAGGCGGCGCGGCTGTGCCAGCGCCAGCAGCAAATCGGCAAACTGCGGCGCCAATGCGCTGAACCAGCGGCCAGCGCGCAGCGTGGGCAGGTAGGAAGAGGCGAGGGAAGCTTGCATGGAAAGGGATGTCGGGTGGCTGACAGACACAGCCGGCGGGCCTGCGTATTTTCGCCGCTGACACCGAACACATGCCAGGAGACCTTCCCATGCAAGCCTCACACCCCCTGCCCCGCGCGCTGGCGCGCCCTTGCCGCCTGCTGGCCTGCCTGGCCGCCGCCCTGCTGAGCGCCTGCGCAGGCAGCAGCCTGCCGGTCTCCGACATGGCCCGGCCACAGGCAGCCAGCGCGGCCACGCGCGCGGCCCAGCAGGCTGCGCTGGCGCAGCAGCCTCAGGACGACGCCCAGGCCATGGAGGACGCGCAACGCGGCCTGATCGCCTCGGCGGATGCGCTGGTGGTGCGCAATGCCCAGGGCCGGCCCATCTGGGGCATGCAGGCCTATGCATTCCTGCAGCAGGACCAGGCGCCCGACACCGTGCACCCCGCGCTGTGGCGCCAGGCACAGCGCAACCGCGTCAGCGGCCTGTTCCAGGTGACGGACGGGCTCTACCAGGTGCGCGGCCTGGACCTGTCGAACATGAGCATCATCGAGGGCGAGACGGGCCTGATCGTGGTCGATCCGCTGATGTACACCGAGACCGCCCAGGCCGCCATGGACCAGTACTACCAGCACCGACCGCGCAAGCCGGTGGTGGCCGTCGTCTACTCGCACAGCCATGTGGACCATTTCGGCGGCGTGCGCGGCGTGGTGCGCCAGGAAGAGGTGGATGCGGGCCGCGTGCAGGTCATCGCGCCCGCTGGCTTCATGGCCGAGGCCGTGGGCGAGAACGTCATCGCCGGCCACGCCATGGGCCGGCGCGCGCTCTACCAGTTCGGCATGCTGCTGCCGCGCGATGCCAGGGGACAGGTGGACGCAGGGCTGGGCAAGGCGGGTGCGCCCGGCACCATGGGGCTGATCGCGCCCACGCGCGTGATCGACAAGCCGCGCGAGACCCTGCGCATCGACGGCGTGGACATCGAGTTCACGCTCACGCCCGGGGCCGAGGCGCCGGCCGAGATGATCATGTACTACCCCCAGCTCAAGGTGCTGAACATGGCCGAGATCGCCGTGCACACCCAGCACAACCTGCTGCCGCTGCGCGGCGCCCAGGTGCGTGACGCGCTGGGCTGGTCCCGCCACCTGAACGACGCCCTGCACGCCTATGGCGGCAAGGCCGAGATCCTGATCGCCCAGCACCACTGGCCGGTCTGGGGCCAGCCCCGGCTGCAGCGCATGCTGGCCGGCCAGCGCGACACCTACAAATACCTGCACGACCAGACCGTGCGCCTCATGAACCACGGCTACGTGGGCTCGGAGATCGCCGAGATGCTGAAGATGCCCGAATCCCTGGCCCGCGACGGCGCCACACATGCCTTCTACGGCCACCTGCGCCACAACATCCGCGCCATCTACCAGCACTACCTGGGCTACTACGAAGGCAACCCGGCCCAGCTGGAGGCGCTGCCGCCCGTGCCCGCGGCGCGCAAGACCGTGGAGTACATGGGTGGCGCCGACGCCGTGCTGCGCCGTGCGCATGCCGACTACGAGCGCGGCGAATACCGCTGGGTGGCGCAGATCGCCTCGCAGCTGGTCTTTGCCGACCCGGCCAACCAGGCCGCGCGCCGCCTGGCCGCCAATGCCTATGAACAGCTGGGCTACCAGATGGAATCGGCCACGGCCCGCAACGCCTTCCTGCAGGGCGCGGCGGAGCTGCGCCAGGGCGTGCCCCAACTGCCCAGGCCCGGCAGCGCCGCGCGCGACCTGGTGCGCAGCCTGCCGCTGGAGATGTTCTTCGACTACCTGGGCGTGCGGCTGGACGCGGGCAAGGCCGCAGGCCAGCGCATCGTGCTCAACTGGACCTTCACCGACACCGGCGAGCAGCGCAGCCTGAACCTGGAGAACAGCGCCCTCACCCAGAGCCCGGGCCTTGCGCCCGCCGCCCATGCCAGCCTGCGCCTGACACGCGCCACGCTGGACGCCATTGCAGGCCAGGAGACCACGATGGCCGAGGCCATCAAGAGCGGCCAGCTGCGCATCGAGGGCGACGCCTCCAAGGTGATGGCGCTCATGTCCATGCTGGACCGCTTCGACAGCGTGTTCCCCATCGTGGAGCCACGCCCCGAGCGGGCCGCTCAGTAGCCGTGCTGGGCGCGGAAGTCGCGCGCCTTGCCGAAGTGCCCGTTGCCGATGAAGGGCACGGGCGGGCGCAGCGCCGACAGCGGCGAGGGATGGTTGCTGGTCAGCACCAGATGGCCCCGGTCGGCCGGAATGAAGGCGCGCTTGGACTGCGCATGGCTGCCCCAGAGCATGAAGACCACGGGGCGCGTGCCCTGGGCGATGTGCCGGATCACCGCATCGGTCAGCAGCTCCCATCCCTTGCCAGAGTGGCTGGCCGCCTGGCCTTCCTCCACCGTGAGACAGGTGTTGAGCAGCAGCACGCCGTTCCTGGCCCACTTGACCAGGCTGCCGCCCGGGTTGGGGAACGGCGGGAAGGGCACGCCCAGGTCACGCTGCATCTCCTTGAAGATGTTCTGCAGCGAGGGCGGCATGCGCACGCCCGGCGCCACCGAGAACGACAGGCCTTCGGCCTGCCCCCGGCCGTGGTAGGGGTCCTGCCCCAGGATGACCACGCGCACCTCATCGGGCGGTGTCAGCTCCAGCGCGCGCAGCGGCTGGGGCGGAAAGATCACCGCGCCAGCTTCCAGGCGCTGGTGCAGGAAGGTCAGCAGCTGCTGGCCCGTGGCACCCGCGAAGAAGTCCTCGACCAGGGGCTGCCAGTCGGGCGCAACGGGCCAGTCGGCGGGATCGGCGGATTGGAGTTGGTCGGCTTGCGCCGGGGCGATTGCGTCGTCTTGAAGGGCCATGGCGGATGGGGGCACCGCCGCCACATGCCGAGGCAGCAGCCTCCCTCAAAAAAGTACAGCTGAAATGCATGGGCGCAAGCGCCATGCCTGTTGGATCACGGCAAGCATACCTTTGCCTGCGGTGGGGAGGTACGTCCGCCTCCAATGGCGTCCTAAAGACAGACAATGGTTACACGGAAAAACATACGAAAAACCTTGAGTCAGCCCAATGCTTTACCTAGAACTTCGTGCAAATGAACGCGAACTGCACTCTACAACTGCACCAGGAAGTGCTCGAATACATCAAACGCGACATTGCCAACCTGGCCCTGGGCAACAAGGACAACCACGCGCGCAACACCGCCGTGCAGCGCGGTTTCGACGGCCGCATCGCGCTCACGCCCCTGTACGACTTTGCGCCCATGTATCTCCACCCGGACGGCATTGCCCGACGCATCCGCTGGCGGGATGAACAGGGCGGCCGGCCCGATTGGGGCCGTGTGCTGGATAGCGTCTGTGCGCTGGCCGCGCAGCTCCCTCGAAAACGCCGGGGCACGCAGTCGGATCCGTTGCAGCGCGATCCACTGGTGAAAGGCCTCAAGGCCATGATTCCCGCGCTGGAGCGCATCGCCGCAGACGGTCTGGCGCTAGGGCTGGAGCCCGAGGTTCTCGACCACCTGCGTCCCGCCCTCCTGGCACGTGCGCAGGAGCTCGCTGCGCTGCGCTGAAGACCATGGACAAGCGTTTCACCCCCATTCCCATTGCCCAGCAGCTGGAGCTGCGCAGGCAGGCTATTGACGATGTGCTGGCCCACCCCGAATGGTCTTTGCCGCAGGCCGTGCGGCATCTGAAGAAGACCATGCGGCTGACCACGGCCGAGATGGCCAAGCTTTGCGGCGTTTCCTATAGAACGCTGCAGGACATCGAGCAGGAGCGCAGCGAAGGCAGCGTGCAGACCATGAACCGCATCTTGGCCATGCTGGGGCTCAAGCTCGGGGTGGTGCGCATCGTGCGGACCCCGGATTCACCGGCCGGCCCGCACAACGACGCGTCTTAGGCAAACAGCTTGGCCAGCGCCTCTCCCGGCTCCTTGGCGCGCATGAAGGCCTCGCCCACCAGGAAGCTGTGGATGCCGGCATCGCGCATGGCCTTGACGTCCTCGCGGCTGCCGATGCCCGACTCGGTGACCAGCAGGCGGTCGGCGGGCACGTTCTTTTGCAGGTCCAGCGTGGTCTGGATGCTGACCTCGAAGCTGCGCAGGTTGCGGTTGTTGATGCCCACCAGCGGCGTCTTGAGGCGCAGGGCGCGGTCCAGCTCGGCGCCGTCGTGCACCTCGACCAGCACGGCCATGTCCAGGCTGTGGGCGATCTGTTCCATCTCGGCCATCTGCGCGTCGTCCAGGCAGGCGGCGATCAGCAGCACGCAGTCGGCGCCCATGGCCCGCGATTCGTAGATCTGGTAGGGATCGACCATGAAGTCCTTGCGCAGCACGGGCAGGTGGCAGCTGGCGCGCGCCTGCTTGAGATAGTCCACGCTGCCCTGGAAGAACTGCTTGTCGGTCAGCACCGAGAGGCAGGCGGCGCTGACGCCCTTGCCGTCGCCATCGGCATAGCTTTGCGCGATGTCGGCGGGGATGAAGTCCTCGCGGATCACGCCCTTGCTGGGGCTGGCCTTCTTGATCTCGGCGATCACGCCGGCCTGGCCGGCGGCGATCTTGGCGCGCAGCGCGCCCACGAAGTCGCGCGTGAGCACGCGGCTTTCGGCGTCGCGGCGCATGTCCGCGAAGGGCATGCGCTTCTGGGCGGCGGCCACTTCCTGCACTTTCACGTCGCAGATTTGCTTGAGGATGTCGGACACGTTGCTTTCCTTGGTTTCTTGTATTCGGTGGTCGATGGGGGCTGCGCGGCTCAGGCCGTCAGCCGGGCCGTGTAGGCCACGAGTTCGTTGAGCTTGGCCAGGGCAGCGCCGCTGTCCAGCGCCGCCTGGGCGCGGGCCATGCCGTCCTCAATGCTGGAGGCCACGTTGGCCGCATACAGGGCGGCACCCGCGTTCAGGCAGACGATGTCGCGCGCGGCACTCTTTTCGCCATGGAGCACGCCCAGCAGCATGGCCTTGGATTCCTCGGGATTGTCCACCTTGAAGGCGCGCGTGCCCACCATGCGCAGGCCGAAGTCCTCGGGATGGATCTCGTACTCGCGCACCACGCCGTCCTTGAGCTCGCCCACCAGGGTGCCCGCGCCCAGGCTGATCTCGTCCAGGCCGTCGCGGCCATAGACCACGATGGCGTGCTCGGCGCCCAGGCGCTGCAGCGCGCGCACCTGGATGCCGACCAGGTCCTCGTGGAACACGCCCATGAGGATGTTGGGCGCGCTGGCCGGATTGGTCAGCGGGCCCAGGATGTTGAAGATGGTGCGCACGCCCAGCTCCTTGCGCACGGGCGCCACGTTCTTCATGGCCGGGTGGTGGTTGGGCGCGAACATGAAGCCGATGCCCACGTCGGCGATGCTGCGCGCGATCTGCTCGGGGCTGAGCTGGATGTTGACGCCCAGCGCCTCCATGGCGTCGGCGCTGCCGCTCTTGCTGCTGACGCTGCGCCCGCCGTGCTTGCTGACCTTGCCGCCCGCCGCCGCGATCACGAAGATGGAGCAGGTGGAGATGTTGAAGGTGTTGGCGCCGTCGCCGCCCGTGCCCACGATGTCCACCAGGTGGCGCTTGTCCTCCACATGGACCTTGTTGGAGAACTCGCGCATGACCTCGGCCGCGGCCGTGATCTCGCCGATGGTCTCCTTCTTCACGCGCAGGCCGGTGACGATGGCTGCCGTCATCACGGGCGACAGCTCGCCGCGCATGATCAGGCGCATCAGGTGCAGCATCTCGTCGTGGAAGATTTCGCGGTGCTCGATGGTGCGCTGCAGCGCTTCCTGGGGGGTGATCTGGGTCATTGCGGTGTCTCGGTTGGGTGCCGGCCTGCTCAGGCCTTCTGTTCCAGGAAATTCTTGAGCATGGCATGGCCATGCTCGGTGAGGATGCTCTCGGGGTGGAATTGCACGCCCTCGATGGCCAGGCTGGTGTGGCGCACGCCCTGGATCTCGCCGTCCTCGCTGGTGGCCGTGATCTCCAGGCATGCGGGCAGGCTGGAGCGCGCGATGGCCAGCGAGTGGTAGCGGTTGACCGTGAACTGCTCGGGCAGGTCGGCGAACACGCCCTTGCGGTCGGTGGTGATGACGCTGGTCTTGCCATGCATCTGCTGGCCCGCGCGCACGATGTCGCCGCCGAAGGCCGCGCCAATGCTCTGGTGGCCCAGGCACACGCCCAGGATAGGCAGGCGGCCCGCGAAGTGCTGGATGGCCGCCACGGAAATACCGGCTTCGGCCGGCGAGCAGGGGCCGGGCGAGATCACCAGGCGGTCGATCTTCTCGCGCTCGACCAGGGCGATCACCTCGTCCAGCGTGGCCTCGTCATTGCGCACCACGGTGACATCGGCACCCAGCTCGCCGAAGTACTGGACGATGTTGTAGGTGAAGCTGTCGTAGTTGTCGATCATCAGCAGTCTGGTCATACCGGCTCCTGGGTCTCAAAGGGAAAAACGGGTGGCGCGGGCATGCCGCAGCGAAGGCTGGCGCGGGAATGCGCGCAATGCTGCCTGGGTCTGGAAGGGGGAATCTGAGGGCATCTGGGCAATCTCCTGGGTTCTGGGAGCCGCCGTGCCGGGGAGCCATCTGCTGAGTGAGCCTTGCTGCCGTCACGGCGGCAAGGTGCGGTACGCAACCGCGACGACGTGCCGCTTCCTTATTGGAAGCGCCACCACTGTGCAACGATGATCGAAACGGGCGTACCGTTCATGGCTGTCTTGGATCGAGAGTTCAGGTGTCTGGAAGACGGGAATGCAGCAGGCTGCATGGCGGAGCATGCTAACACAGGGTCCGCGCAGCGTGGCGGGACGACCCTGCGGGCGCCTCACTTCAGGAAATCCGGCTGGTCGAACTTCTGCTTCAAGAAGCGCCCGTTGGCCAGCAGCGCCTGCGCATCGCTGGCCGCCACATGGGCCACCACCTGCTGCATCTGCCCGGCCAGCAGCGCCAGCTGCTCGGTCAGCAATTGCCTGGGCGTTTTGCCGTCCTGCACGGGCTGGGTGACACGGAACAGCGGCGGCAGCGCCGCATAGTGCGACAGCGTGGCGGGCAGGTACTGCAGCACCGTTTCGCGCACGGTGAACAGGCCGTCGTTGAAGACCGGGCCGGCGTCGGCCAGCGAGGGCAGCACCTCGTGCACCGAGCTGCGCACGCTGTCCAGGTGCTTTTGCATCTCGGGCGTGAGCATCGGACGGGCCTTTTGCACCAGCTCGTCGATGCGTTCGCGGATGTCCTCGGCGCTCCAGTGCTGCTGCAGCGCCCGCTCGAAGCTGGCACCCACGGGCTGCAGGGCCCAGCCCAGCAGCAGGCCCGCGACGTACAGCCCCAGCGTGATCCAGCCCCAGCCGGCGCCGATCACGCCGGCAAACAGCAGCACCGGCCCCAGCAGGGCCAGCGCCAGGCCGGCGAGGTTGCCGTTGCCGTAGAAGAAAAGCTGCAGGCGGCGCATCAGGCAGGTCCGATCGCTGGCGGAGTTGTCACTGGTAGCCCCGGATTTCCTTGAACACCAGCGGCAGCCCGCTCTTGCCGGTGTTGCGCGCATCGAAGGCGCGCCCGCCCGTCAGCGCGGCCAGGGCCTGCATTTCGCCGGACTGCGCCTCGCCAAAGATGATGGGAAAGACGCGCACCAGCGGCGCGCCGCCGTCGCGCGCCATGCGCTGCTCGCGCTCGAATGCGGCCCAGTCGCGGCCGGCCGTGTTGGCGCCATCGGTCAGCAGCACGATGCTGACGAAGCGCTCGGGATCGGCCCGCAGTTCCTGGCGTGCCTGCTGCTGGGCCAACGTGAGCGCGTCATAGATGGCCGTGCCGCCGTCGGCCACCAGGCTGTCGGCATAGGCCAGCACCTGGGCGCTTGCGGCCTGCAGGTCGCCCGCCGCGAACTGCACGCGCGCGGGCTGGCCGACCAGGCCCGAGAACGGAATCAGCAGCACGCGCTCGCGCGCCTGGAAGGCGGCATAGCGCTGGCTGGCGGCCGAGGCCTCGGCGCCGGACAGCAGCTTGAGCGCCTCCTTCATCTGCGCCAGCCGCGCACCCTTCATGGAGCCGCTCACGTCCAGCACGAAGATGCTGGTGGCCGGACGGCGCAGATCGCTCTGGTAGGCCGAGAGCACGGCATCGATCACCTCCAGCCGGTTCGGAAAGCTCAGCTCCACCACGGGCGCCGTGGGCAGGGCCGGGCTGGCCTGCGCCTCGGGGCTGGCGGGGCGCAGCTGGGCCTGGCGCAGCGGCTGGCCCTGGAAGGCGGGGGCCTTGAACTGGGCGACCAGCCGGTCATAGTCTGCGCGCCGCGCAGCGTTGAGCAGCATCAGCGGATAGTCGGCCGAGATCACGCCGTCGCGCGGGTAGACCAGGGTCAGGCGGTCGGCGGCGGGCAGCTTCTCGTTCAGGCGCAGGATCACGGCCTCGTAGTTGACCAGCGCATCGACGGCGCCGGGCTCGCGCTCGAAGGCCTCGGCCAGCCAGCCGGAGCTGCCGGCGGTGAGCTTGTGGCCCGACAGGAAGTCCTTGAGCACCTTGGCATTGACCTCCCTGGCGTCCAGGTCCTCGGTCTTGCCGGCCACGGCCGAGGCCACGGCGAACAGTGCGCTCATGCCGGTGTTGGAACTGGCCGGATTGGTCATGCCGTAGCGCAGCCGGCCCTGGGCGGCAGCGCGTGCGATGTCGGCCCAGGTGGGCGGTGCCTTGTCCCAGCCCAGCTTTTGCAGCACGGGAGCCTTCACGCCCAGGGCCACGCGCGAGTAGAAAAGCTTTTCGCGCGCCAGCGGCTTGTTCGCCAGCGCCAGCGCGGGATAGGCGCCATTGGGCGGCAGGATGGCGTCGTACTGCTCGCCCGCATTGATGCGCTCGACCATCTCCAGCGTGCCTGCATAGCTGAGCTTGAGCGGCACGCCCGCCGCCGTGGCGGCCTGCTCCAGCGCGGGCGCCACGTCCTTGAGTTCGGAGCCGGCCAGCACGGTGAATGCACCCTGGGGACCAGCAGGCGCATCGGCCTTTGCCGCGGCCTGCGGCGCGGGTTCGGGCGACTTGCCGCAGCCGGCCAGGGCCAGCGCCAGACCCAGCAGCCACCAGGCCGCCAGGCGCTGGAACATGCTCACAGCACCACCTCGCCGGCGGGCGCCTGCAGCGCCTCGCGCACGTCCTCGCGGCGGCTCTTTTCCAGGTAGGCGCGGGACTTGTCCACCTCCTGCGACAGCGTGTCCACCGTGGTCTGCATGGAGGCCAGGGCCTTGACCTTGAAGTCGGCCATGGCGTCCATGGTCTGGTAGATGTTGCCGAAGGCCTGCTGCAGCCTGGCGATGTCGATGGTGCTGCCGGCCGCCTGCTCGTGGATCTTCCCGCTTTGCTCGCGCAGCAGCTCGCTGGTGCCGGCGATCAGGTTGCCCGTGGTGGTGTTCAGCGCCGTGATCTGGTCCAGCACCAGCTTCTGGTTGGCCAGCGCCTGCGCCACGATGACGGCCGTGCGCAGGGCGGAGACCGTGGTGGTGGTCGCGCGGTCCACGCCCTTGGCCAGTTCGAGGTTGTTCTTGCGCACCAGGTCCAGCGCCAGGTAGCCCTGCACGTTCACCGCCATCTGGGTGAGCAGGTCGGTGACCTTCTGGCGTGCGTAGAACAGCATGTCCTCGCGCACCACGCGCGCCTTTTCAGGGTCGCTGGCGTCCAGCTGCGCCGCCTTGGCCTCCAGCGCCGCGTCCAGCTTCTTGCCGATGTGGATGTATTTTTCCAGCCGCTCCATCAGGCCCCACAGGTTGGCCTTTTCCTGCTCAATGGCGGCGTTGTCGCGCAGCAGCTCGTCCTTGCCGCGCTTGAGGCTGTCGATGATGGCGTTCAGGTGGCTCTGGCTGGACTGGAACTTGTCGAAGTAGTCCACCAGCCTGTTGCCCATGGGGATCAGGCCCAGCAGCTTGCGCGGCTTGAACAGGTCGTCCTGGCGCGAGGGGTCCAGCGCCTCCACCTGGCGGCGCAGGTCGATCAGGCCCTGGCCGATCTGGCTGCCCTGGTCGAACAGGCCGTTGTTCAGCGTCTTGACGGGGCGCTCCAGCATGCGGCTGGAGACGGCGGCAGCGGCCTGCACCTCCTTGTTGCCCATGCCGTGGATGCGCTCGACCGCGCCCTTGAAGGCGGGCGACTGGCTGTCGTTGGCGGTGACGTCGTCGATGAACTGCGCCACCTGCGCGTCCAGCTGCTGCACTTCCTCGGCCTTGAGGCGGACCTTGCCGCTGGCCGACTCGATGGGCACGGGCAGGGCGGGCGCGGGCGGCTCCAGCACGAAATCCTGCTCCTGCGCAGGCACGGCGGCAGTGGTGGCCTGGGGGGTGTTGCTCATCGGTTGCTCCTGGGTCCTTGAGTCATTTGAAGCGCTGCTCCATGTCCACGATCATTCGCTCCAGCCACTCCTGGCTGGGCGGATCGATCACCTCCACCAGCTGCGCGGGCGCCTGCACGCCCTGCCCGGCCCAGCGCTCGGGCCCGTGCGTGTCGCCGCCGGTGCGAAAGCCGTATTCCTGCGCCAATGCGCGCAGCTGCGGGTCGGATTCGAGCAACTGGCCCACGCGCTCGCCTGCCGGCGTGTAGGGCACGAGCACATGCTTGGAATACAGCGTGGGCTGCGGGTAGAGCATCACCATCTCGCCGCTCCTGCGCTGCGGGTGACGCAGCAGGAACTCCACCAGCTGCGATTCATAGGCCACCAGCAGCGGCGTCTTGCCCATGCCCAGGGCCAGGTAGTCCTCGAAGGGGCCGGCCGATGAGCTTTCCTGGAAGCCCTGGCGCAAAAACAGCGGCGCCACCTGCGGCATCACGCGCTCCAGGTCGGCCGGGCTTTGCACCACCTGCTGGCCGTTGAGCACATAGCTGGCCAGCGCCAGGTACATGGCGGCGCTGTTGGAGCTGCGCACATCGGTGCTGGCGGGCAGCACGGCCTTGCCGGTGGCAAAGGCGCCGGAGGCCTTCAGGTCACGCCAGCGCGTGCCCTTGCCGGCCATGGCCAGCAGGGCCGGCAGATCGGTCACGTAAAAGAATTCGCCCTGCTTTTGCGCAACGCCATTGGCGATCAGGATCTCGGCAATGGGCCGCCAGCTGGCGAACACGATGGGCGTGTAGAACGGCGTGTAGACCGTGGCGGCCCTGGCCGCCGCCTTGAGCTGGGCCGCAGCCGGCGCCCCCGAGGGAAAGCCGAAGTCGTACTGCTTGGGGTCGTAGCTGTTGGCAATGCTGCGCGAGCCGGCCTTTTGCACCGTCACCGTCACGCCGTGGCGCGCCAGCACGTCGCGCACGCGCTCGTCCTGGAAGAAGGCTTCCTTCTCGGAGCCGATCAGGCCGCGTGCCGTCACGGACTGCTGCTGCGTCAGCTGCGCCTGGCGGTCCTGCACCAGCTCCGTGCGCGAGTACCAGACGCCGCCACCCACGGCCGCCAGCAGCAGCGCCGCCAGCCCCGCCGCCAAAGCACGGCGCGCGTTCATTGAGAGGCTCCGCCCTGGATGACGGCAAGATGAAATTCGGTCATGAACGCGCGGGCCGTTGTCATGTTCTGTTCAAAAAAACTTCTTATACGGAAGTTTTGTGACACAACGACGACACGCGGCCCGACACGCGCCCCTGCACGCGGTCAGCCCCCCGCAGACACTACTTCACCGCGATCCGCTCCGTGAAGCTGCGCCCGCTGGGCGTCTCGCGTTGCTGGCGCACGCGGTGGTCCACGAGCTGCTCCCAGGTCTGCATCTGGCGCTCGTCCGTCTTGCGCAGCGCGCCGGCAACCCGGTTGTCGGCCGTCTCGATCAGCGTGGTGATGCTGCTGCGGTCCTGCACCTTGATCAGATCGTAGTTGCCCGACTGCGGGTCCAGCATGCCGCGATTGCGCGCCTTCCTGGCATGGGCGTCCAGCGACTCGGTCACCACCTGGGCGATGGACTCGCCCGCCGAGCCCCTGGACTGCCGGGTGGTCTTCTGGCCGACCTGGTAGGCGGCCCGGCCGTCCTCGGTCACGGCGCCGAACTCATTGGTCTTTTCGTAGTCACCGCTGAAGCTGGCCTGGAAATCGGCCAGGCCGCTTTGCGTGGCCTGCACGGCCCGCTCCAGCCCGGACAGCGCAGCCAGCCGGGCCGGCGCCGCAGGGGACTGCGCGCTGTGCAGCTGGGTGAAGGCGCTCTTGAACAGGTCCACCAGGTTCGCGTCCGCGCGCCCGCGCTGCGCGGCCACATCGAAGCGCTTCAGATGCTGGTCCAGCGCGGCCTGGCGCTGCGACGCGCTGGCGCCTGCGGGGGCGTCGGACTCCAGGTTGACGGCCAGCTCGCCGGCCGCGCCCTTCATCGCCACCGATCGGCCATCGGCGCCCACATGCAGGCTGAACGAGGACAGGGGCTGCGAAGGCTTGGGGTTCTTGATGTCCAGGTCCAGGCCGGACAGCACGCTGCGGTCGAAGTCCATCAGCTTGCCCAGTTCCAGCTGGGGCTTGCCCGGCTTTCCCAGGCCTTCCAGCGCTTCGTCCAGCCCGTCGGCCAGCTGGGCAATGGCCGCGCTCTCGGCCTGGCTCAAGGTGCCGGAACTCTTGACCTCGACCCGCAGCCCGCTGCTGCTGCCCGCTTCGCTGCCGTCGTTCGTGGCAATCCGCAGCTCCACGGTCTGGCCCGATTGCGTGCGGATCTTCAGGCTCACGGTGGCAGCGCCCACGGACACATCGCTCAGTGCGGACTTGTCCAGGGCCTGCGCATCCGCGCTGCCTGCGACGGAGTCGGCCGCCGTGGGCGCCTGGTACTCAGCAACCGTCTGTTGGTAGTCCGACGGCGTGGCCGCAAAGCGCGACAGCAGGGCGCCGCCCAGGCCGCGCCAGCGGTCGGCCAGGCTGGCCGACGGGCCCAGGCCCAGGCCCAGGTTGCGCGCCATCAGGGTGCTGATGTCGTCCCTGTCTTGCGAGGCCCAGGCCCGGGTCAGCCTGAACTGCCCCAGTTCCACGGGCTGCGGTTTGGCATAGATGACGCTGGACCCTGTGGACTGGCCCAGCGTGACCTGCGTGCCCGGGTCGGCGGGTGCAGCAGCTGCCGTGGTCGCTGACGACCTCACGGACACCGTGGGCCGCATGCCCGCTGCGCTGGCGGCAAAGCTGGCGCCGGTGGATGAAATGCTGGTCATGGATTGATCGTCTTCCTTCGGTCTTGTCTTGACTGAATGGCGGCCCCAGGCCTTTGCAGGCAGGGGATTTTCTCTGTCCACGGACCATCGGCAGATTTCCGGTTTTCTTTACCTCCCATGCACCAATATGGTGTGAATACCTTGTATTCATTGAAATCCGGCCAATACAGGGAATGCTCGGCTGTTGGCGCAAAAAGACACCATTGCTCTACTGGGCACAGCAACCGGCGGCAAGCGGCATTCTCCCCGTGAGGCAGCCCTCTTTGACCTGAGTCAAGACTATGGAGTGAACTGCATCGATATAACGAAACGGCATCGCCAAAATCGGTCGCTGCAGTGCAACATAGATAGAATGAAAAAGACCAGGAGACGATATTGGCATGCAAACCTTTGATTTGCATGCATCAAAACAAGCTATCAAAAGCTTCGTAGTCACAGGAAATACAAACATTCGCCGTGGCGCATATGTCGGCAATGCCGCGCCATGCCCCGTGATTCCTGACGAAGCCGCCCCAAGGCGGCCTGTTTCCCGGCAGACCTTCTGATCTGGAGCATTCGAGATGACGCTATTGGCTGGCAAAAAAGGCCTGATCGTCGGCATCGCCAACCGCGACAGCATTGCCTGGGCCTGTGCCCGGGCCATGCATGCGGCGGGCGCCGAGATCGGCGCGACCTGGCAGAACGACAAGGCCCGGGCGCATGTGGAGCCCCTGCTCGACGAGATCGGTGCCGAGCTGCGCATGCCGCTGGACGTGGGCGACGACGAGCAGATGCGCGCGCTGTTCGATGCCGCCGCCGTGCGCTGGGGCCGGCTGGACTTCGTGCTGCACGCCGTGGCCTACGCCCCGCGCGCGGACCTGCAGGGCCGCGTGGTGGACAGCTCCCGCGAGGGCTTTGCGCTGGCCATGGACATCTCCTGCCACTCCTTCATCCGCATGGCCCATCTGGCCGAGCCGCTGATGGCCGCCAGCGGCGGCAGCCTCATGACGCTGAGCTACCTGGGCGCCAGCGAGGTCATGCCGCACTACGGAATCATGGGCCCGGTCAAGGCCGCGCTGGAGTCCACCACGCGCTACCTGGCGGCCGAGCTCGGCCCCTCGCGCATCCGCGTCAATGCCGTCTCGCCCGGGCCCATCGCCACGCGCGCGGCCTCGGGCATTGCCGCGTTCGATGAACTCGTGGCCGACAGCGTGCGCCGCTCGCCCATTGCCGGCGAACTGCAGCCCGACGACGTGGGGCCGCTGTGCGCCTTCCTGGCCTCGGACGGGGCGCGCGCCATCACGGGCTGCACGCTGTATGTCGATGGCGGCCACCACATCCTCAACTAGCGGCTGCCGCACCGGCGCCCCGCAGCACTGCAGATGACCCTCCCATTCCCCCGAACCGCCGCCGCAGCGCTGGCAGCCGCACTGGCCGCCGCCCTGGCAGGATGTGCCTCCCTGGCGCCGCCGCACGAGCCGCCGCCCCTGCCCACGCCCGAGGCCTGGCCTGCCCATCTGCAGGCGGGCGCCCAGGGTGTCGCCGCCGCCGGCCTGCCCTGGCGCGACTACTTCACCGACCCCGTGCTGCGCCAGCTCATCGCCACCGCGCTGGAGCACAACCGCGACCTGCGCGTGGCCGCGCTGCGCGCCGAAGAGGCGCGCGCGGCCTTCCAGATCCAGCGCTCCGAGCTGTTCCCGGCCATTGGCGTGGGCGGCCAGGCCGCACGGGCGCGCGTGCCGGGCGATCTCAACCTCTCGGGCCGCTCCGTGGTCAGCGGCGAGTACCGCGCCGAGGTCGGCTTCAGCAGCTGGGAGCTGGACCTGTGGGGTCGCGTGCGCAGCCTCAAGGACGCGGCCCTGCAGACCTGGCTGGCCAGCGATGCGGGCCGCCACGCCGTGCAGACCGCGCTGATCGCCCAGGTGGCCGACGGCTACCTGGGCCTGCGCGAGCTGGACGAGCGCGTGGCCATTGCGCGCGAGACGCTGGCCACGCGCCAGGAATCCTTTCGCATCTTCACGCGCCGCGAGGCCGTGGGCGCCAGCTCGCGCCTGCAGCTGGCCCAGGTCCAGACCCTGCTGACCCAGGCGCAGGCCCTGCTGGCCCAGCTGGAGCTGGCACGCGCGCAGCAGCTGCATGCCCTGGCCCAGCTGGTCGGCGCCCACCCGGGTCCGCTGCCCGCCGCCGCACCCTTTGACGACGCCCTGGTGCTGGCCGAGCTGCGGCCGGGCCTGCCCTCGGAGCTGCTCACGGCGCGGCCCGACATTGCCGCCGCCGAGCACCAGTTGCGCGCGGCCCGGGCCCAGATCGGCGCGGCGCGCGCCGCCTTCTTCCCGCGCATTGCGCTCACCGCCCGCTGGGGCACGGCCAGCGCCGAACTCGACGGCCTGTTCGACGGCGGCAGCCGCGCCTGGGCCTTCGTGCCCACGGTGTCCCTGCCCATCTTCGACGGCGGCCGGCGCCGCGCCAACCTGGAGCTGGGCGAGATCCGCAGCGACATGGCCGTGGCCCAGTACGAGAAAGCCATCCAGACCGCCTTCCGCGAGGTGGCCGACGGCCTGGCCGCACGCCGCTGGCTGTCCGAACAGATCACCGTGCAGCGCACCGCCGTGCAGGCCCAGGCCGAGCGCGCGCGGCTGGCGCAGCTGCGCTACGACAACGGCTCGGCCGCCTACCTGGAGGTGCTGGACGCCCAGCGCGACCTGCTGGCCGCACGCCAGCAACTGGTGCAGGCGCGGCGCGCCCTGCTGTCCAGCCAGGTGGGCCTGTATGCCGCCCTGGGCGGCGGCAGCGGGGCGGAACCTGCCGCGCTGCCCGCCACCCTGCCGGCCACGCCTGCCGATCCCCCGAATTCCTGAAGCATCCGGACCCGCCCATGGACAAGAACACCTCTCTGAAGAACAAGATCGTGCCGATCGCCGCCGTGGCGGTCCTGGCCCTCGTGGCCTGGTGGGCCTGGAAGACCTTCACGCCCAAGGGCCCGGGCGAGGGCTTCGTCGGCAGCAACGGCCGGGTCGAGGCCACCGAGATCGACATCTCCACCAAGCTGCCCGGCCGCGTGGAGGAAATCCTGGTGCGCGAGGGCGACTTCGTGCAGGCCGGCCAGCCCGTGGCGCGCATGCAGATCGACACCCTGCGCGCCCAGCGCCAGGAAGCCGACGCCATGCGCCAGCAGGCCGAGCACAGCGTGGCCGCGGCCGAGGCCCAGGTCACCCTGCGCCGCAGCGACCTGGCCGCCGCCCAGGCCCTGATCGTGCAGCGCGAGACCGAGGTGGACGCCGCGCAGCGCCGCTTCAAGCGCTCGGAAACGCTGGCGCGCGAGGGTGCCTCCTCGGTGCAGGAGCTCGATGACGACCGCGCCCGCGTGCGCGGCAGCGAGGCGGCGCTGGCCGCCACGCGTGCCCAGGCCGCCGCTGCCCAGGCCGCCGTGAAGGCGGCCGAGGCCCAGGTGGTCGGCGTGCGCTCCCAGGTGCAGGCGGCCACGGCCACGGTGGCGCGCGTGCAGGCCGACATCGACGACGGCGTGCTCAAGGCCCCGCGCGATGGCCGCGTGCAGCTGCGCGTGGCCCAGCCCGGCGAGGTGCTGGGCGCAGGCGGGCGCGTGCTCAACCTGCTGGACCTGTCCGATGTCTACATGACCTTCTTCGTGCCCGAGACCGCCGCCGGGCGCATCGCCCTGGGCAGCGAGGTGCGCCTGGTGCTGGACGCCGCGCCCGAGTACGTGATTCCGGCCCGCGTCTCCTTCGTCGCCAGCCAGGCCCAGTTCACGCCCAAGACCGTGGAGACCGCCAGCGAGCGCCAGAAGCTGATGTTCCGCGTGCGCGCCCAGATCCCGCCGGAGCTGCTGCGCCGCCATCTGGAACAGGTCAAGACCGGCGTGCCCGGCATGGCCTGGCTGCGCACCGATGCCAGCCATGAGTGGCCCGCCAACCTGGCCATCAAGCTGCCAGCCCAGCCCGCGCAATGAGCGAGAGCACGACGCCCCACGCCAGCGGCTGGGTCGTGCGCCTGAAGGGCGTGCACCAGCGCTATGGCCAGGTCGAGGCGCTGGCGGGCATAGACCTGGACATTCCCGAAGGCCGCATGGTCGGCCTGATCGGGCCGGACGGCGTGGGCAAGTCCAGCCTCATGGCGCTGATCTCCGGGGCGCGCAAGATCCAGGAAGGCAGCGTCGAGGTGCTGGGCGGCGACATGGCCCAGCGCCGGCACCGCGAGGCCGTCTGCCCGCGCGTGGCCTACATGCCGCAGGGCCTGGGGCGCAACCTCTATCCCACGCTGTCGGTGGAGGAGAACCTGCAGTTCTTCGCGCGCCTGTTCGGCCATGACGCGGCCGAGCGGCGCCGGCGCATCGACGACCTCACCCAGGCCACGGGCCTGCGCAAATTCCTGGAGCGGCCGGCCGGCAAGCTGTCGGGCGGCATGAAGCAGAAGCTGGGCCTGTGCTGCGCGCTGATCCACGACCCCGACCTGCTCATTCTTGACGAGCCCACCACGGGCGTGGACCCGCTGGCGCGCGCCCAGTTCTGGGACCTGATCGCGCGCATCCGCCGCCAGCGCCCCGGCATGAGCGTGCTGGTGGCCACGGCCTACATGGACGAGGCCCAGCGCTTCGACTGGCTGGTGGCCATGGACGAGGGCCGCGTGCTGGCCACGGGCACGCCGGCCGAGCTGCTGCAGCGCACGGCCAGCCGCTCGCTGGAAGAGGCCTTCATCGCCCTGCTGCCCGAAGAGAAAAAGCGCGGCCATGCGCCCGTGACCATCGCCCCCCTGCCCGAGGGCGGCGAGGACGACATCGCCATCGAGGCCAGGGACCTGACCATGCGCTTTGGCGACTTCGTCGCCGTGGACCATGTGTCCTTCCGCATCCGCCGCGGCGAGATCTTCGGCTTCCTGGGCTCCAACGGCTGCGGCAAGAGCACCACCATGAAGATGCTGACCGGCCTGCTGCCGGCCAGCGAGGGCCAGGCCTGGCTGTTCGGCCAGCCCGTGGACCCGCGCGACATCGACACGCGCCGCCGCGTGGGCTACATGACCCAGGCGTTCTCGCTGTACGGCGAGCTGACCGTGCACCAGAACCTGGTGCTGCATGCGCGCCTGTTCGGCGTGCCCGAGGCGGACATTCCCGCGCGCGTGGCCGAGATGCTGCAGCGCTTCGACCTGCAGGCCGCACAGCACAGCCTGCCGGCCGCCCTGCCGCTGGGCATGCGCCAGCGCCTGTCGCTGGCCGTGGCCATGGTGCACAAGCCCGAGCTGCTCATCCTGGACGAGCCCACCTCGGGCGTGGACCCCGTGGCGCGCGACGGCTTCTGGCGCCTGCTGGTGGAGCTGTCGCGGCGCGACCGCGTGACCATCTTCATCTCCACCCACTTCATGAACGAGGCCGAGCGCTGCGACCGCATGTCCATGATGCATGCGGGCAAGGTGCTGGACAGCGACACGCCCGCGCGCCTGGTGGCCAAGCGCGGCGCGGCCACGCTGGAGGAAGCCTTCATCGGCTACCTGGTCGAGGCCGGTGGCGGCGAGGCCCCTGCCGAGGAACAGCAGGCCGCGCCTGCCGCCCCCGCTGCCGTGGAAACGCACACTGCGCGCCGCCGCCATTTCAGCGCCCAGCGCATGCTCAGCTATGTCTGGCGCGAAGCGCTGGAGCTGCAGCGCGACCCGGTGCGCGCCACGCTGGCCCTGGTGGGCTCGCTGATCCTGATGTTCGTGATGAGCTACGGCATCAGCCTGGACGTGGAGGACCTGCGCTTTGCCGTGCTGGACCGCGACCAGACCACCATCAGCCGCAGCTATGCGATGAGCCTGTCGGGCTCGCGCTACTTCATCGAGCAGCCGCCGCTGACCGACTACGACGCACTGGACCGCCGCATGCGCAGCGGCGAGCTGACCCTGGCCATCGAGATCCCGCCGGGCTTTGCGCGCGACGTGCTGCGCGGCGGCTCCGTGCAGGTGGGCGCCTGGTTCGACGGCGCCATGCCCACGCGCGCCGAGACCGTGCGCGGCTACCTGCAGGGCATCCACCAGCACTGGCTGACCGAGCAGGCCCGCGAGCGCCTGGGTGTGACGCCGGCCGGCCTCATCGACATCCAGACGCGCTTTCGCTACAACCCCGACGTGCGCAGCCTGCCGGCCATGGTGCCGGCCGTCATGCCCCTGCTGCTGCTGCTTTTGCCGGCCATGCTGACGGCGCTGGCCGTGGTGCGCGAGAAGGAAAGCGGCTCCATCACCAACCTCTACGTCACGCCGGTCACGCGCACCGAATTCCTGCTGGGCAAGCAACTGCCCTATGTGGTGCTGGCCATGCTGAACTTCCTGCTGATGTGCCTGATGGCCGTCACCCTGTTCGGCGTTCCCGTGACGGGCAGCTTTGCCACGCTGGCCCTGGCGGCGCTGATCTTCAGCGGCGCCTCCACGGGCTTCGGCCTGCTGGCCTCCACGCTGACGCGCAGCCAGATCGCCTCGATGTTCCTGGTGCTGATCGGCACGCTGATCCCCACCACGCAGTTCGCAGGCCTGGTCGATCCCGTGTCCTCGCTGGAGGGGGCGGGCCGCATCATCGGCGAGGTCTATCCGGCCAGCCACATGATCGCCATCAGCCGCGGCGTGTTCAGCAAGGCGCTGGGATTTCGGGAGCTGGCCGGCTCGTTCGGGCCGCTGCTGCTGTCCGTGCCGGTGATCCTGGGCCTGGCCATTGCACTGACCAGAAAGCAGGAGAGCTGACATGCGCACCCGCCTTTTCTCCAACATCTACCGGCTGGGCGTCAAGGAGCTGTGGAGCCTGTGGCGCGACCCCGTGCTGCTGGTGCTCATCGCCTATGTGTTCACGGTCTCCATCTACACGGCGGCCACGGCCATGCCCGAGAGCCTGCACAACGCGCCCATCGCCATCGTGGACGAGGACGGCTCGCCGCTGTCGCAGCGCATCGCGGGCGCCTTCTATCCGCCGCAGTTCGCGCCGCCGGCCATGATCGACCGCACGCAGATGGACCCGGGCATGGACTCGGGCACCTACACCTTCGTGCTCAACATCCCGCCCAACTTCCAGCGCGACGTGCTGGCGGGCCGCGCGCCCGAGCTGCAGCTGAACGTGGACGCCACGCGCATGAGCCAGGCCTTCACGGGCAACAGCTACGTGCAGCAGATCGTCTCGGCCGAGGTCAGCGAGTTCGTGCGGCGCTTTCGGGGCGCCACTGCCCTGCCCGTGGACCTGGTGGTGCGCGCGCGTTTCAATCCCGCGCTGGACAAGGTCTGGTTCGGCGGGCTGATGCAGATCATCAACAACGTGACCATGCTGTCCATCATCCTCACGGGCGCGGCCCTGATCCGCGAGCGCGAGCACGGCACGGTGGAGCACCTGCTGGTCATGCCGGTGACACCGACCGAGATCATGCTGGCCAAGATATGGTCCATGGGACTGGTCGTGCTGGTCACCGCCTTTGCCTCGCTCAACCTCGTGGTGCGCGGCGCCCTGGGCGTTCCCATCGAAGGCTCTCAGCCGCTGTTCCTGGCAGGGGCCGCGCTGTGCCTGTTCGCCACAACGTCGCTGGGGATCTTCCTTGCCACGCTGGCGCGCAACATGCCACAGTTCGGCATGCTGCTGGTGCTCGTGCTGCTGCCGCTGCAGCTGCTGTCGGGCGCCATGACGCCGCGCGAAAGCATGCCGCAGCTGGTGCAGACCATCATGCTGGCCGCGCCGACCACCCACTTTGTCGAGCTGTCGCAGGCCATCCTCTACCGCGGAGCGGGGCTGGACGTGGTCTGGAAGCCCTTTCTCGCACTGGCCGCCATCGGCTCCGTGCTGTTCGCCCTCACGCTCGCCCGCTTTCGCAAGACCATCGGCCAGATGGCCTGAGTTTCGTTCCGCCGCCAAGGCATCTTTCCACGTCAACCAGCAAGGAGTTCCATATGAGCGCACAGACCATTCCCCTCCATCTGCTCAAGGCCCAGCTCGAACTGCAGCTGCACCTGAGCCGGCTGCTGCAGGAAAGCGGCCAGCAATGGCTGGAACATGCCGCACGCAACGGCCCCGAGCGCATCGCCGAGACCGGCAACGAGATCGAGGGCGTGCAGCAGACCAGCAGCTGGCAGGAGCTGGCCACCCTGCCCGCCCAGGCCTTCTGGCGCCACGCCCACCTGCGCATGGGCCATGCCCAGGCCCTGGCCCAGACCGCCATGGCCAGCCAGATGACCCTGGCCCAGGGCGTGCAGCAGGCCGTGCACGACTGGCAGCAGCAGGTGGCAGCCACGCTGAGCGGCGGCGCCCAGGGCGCGGCCGACACTGCCGTGCCCTGGAGCGACCTGCTGGCGCGCTGGACCTCGGCCGTGCAGTCCATGGCCCAGTCCGTGACCCCATCCGTCACCCCGCCCGACCATGCGGCGCAGCAGCCCATTGCAGCGGCTGCCGCCGAAACGGCCCGGGACGCTGCCGCCCACGGCTGAAGAGCCCAGGGGCTGACACAAGCCGCACGGTCCCGCAGGCGCGGGGCCGTTTGGCGGCCATTCACACGCAATCTGCAAGCAGGGGGCAGGACATGCCCGTTAAAGGAGTGGGCCAGATGAACGAGCACCTCGATAGCCACGGCACCGTGGACGTGGGGGCACTGTGGGGCGATCCGCTGAAGCTGCCCCAGGCAGCTGCACAGTACGCCACCGATGCCTGGCAGCGCACGCTGCTGTATGCCGACATCCGGCGCCAGCGCGGCAACCAGTACCGCGCCCACCTGGCCGAGGAAGTGCCCAATGTGCTGAGCTTCCAGGCCGAGATCGTGATGTCGGGCCTGGAGCTGCCGCGTCCCGTCAACTACGGGCTGGCACGCATCGCGCCCATGGAGGGCACGGTCATCGACCCGGCCAAGCGCCCCTTCATCGTCGTCGATCCGCGCGCGGGCCACGGCCCGGGCATCGGCGGCTTCAAGCCCGACAGCGAGATCGGCGCCGCCCTCAAGGCCGGCCATCCCTGCTACTTCGTGGGCTTCCTGCCCGACCCCGTGCCCGGCCAGACCGTCGAGGACGTGATGCGCGCCGAGGCCCAATTCGTGCGCAAGGTCGCCGAGCTGCACCCCGAGAGCCGGGGCAAGCCCGCCGTCATCGGCAACTGCCAGGCCGGCTGGCAGATCCTCATGACGGCTGCCGTCTGGCCCGAGCTGTTCGGCCCCATCATCGTGGCCGGTGCGCCGCTGTCGTACTGGGCCGGCGACAACCCCATGCGTTACGGCGGCGGCCTCATGGGCGGCAGCTGGATGACGGCGCTGACCAGCGACCTGGGCGCGGGCCGCTTCGACGGCGCATGGCTGGTGCAGAACTTCGAGAACCTCAACCCGGCCAACACGCTGTGGGAAAAGCAGTACCAGGTCTATGCCGACGTGGACACCGAGGGGCCGCGCTACCTGGGCTTCGAGAAGTACTGGGGCGGCTATGTCTTCCTGGAAGGCCGCGAGATGCAGTACATCGTGGACAACCTGTTCATCGGCAACCGGCTGGCCACGGCCGAGCTGACGACCTCGGACGGCGTGCGCATCGACCTGCGCAACATCCGCTCGCCCATCGTGGTGTTCTGCTCGCATGGCGACAACATCACGCCGCCGGGCCAGGCCCTGGGCTGGATCACCGACCTGTACCGCGACGACGAGGACATCGCCGCCCACGACCAGACCATCGTCTTCGCCACGCATGACAGCATCGGCCACCTGGGCATCTTTGTCTCGGGCGCCGTGGGCCGCAAGGAGCACCGCGAGTTCGCGGCGCACATCGACATCATCGACCTGCTGCCCGCCGGCATCTACCGCGCCGAGATCGCCGACCGCCCGGCCGGTGTGCCGGCACAGGATCTGACCGACGACGCCTACCTGATGAAGATCCGCCGCAGCGACCTGGCCGAGGTGCGCTCCATCGTCCGGCCCGACCCCGAAAGCGAGCGCCATTTCGCCGCTGCCGCGCGCGTCTCCGAAATCAACCTGGCCCTGTACCGCAACACCGTGCAGCCCTGGGTGCAGGCGCTGTCCACGCCGCTGTCTGCGCGCTGGCTGCAGGCCATGCACCCGCTGCGCGTGGGCTATGAATGCTGGTCGGACTCGCACCCGCTGGCGCCCGTCGTGGCCCAGGCCGCCGAGCATGCGCGCGAGGACCGCCACCCCGTCGAGCCCGACAACCCCTTCCTGAAGGCGCAGCAGGCCATGTCGCAGGCCGTGGTGCATCTGCTGGACACCTACCGCGACCAGCGCGATGCCATGCAGGCGCGGCTGTTCCACGCCATCTATGGCTCGCCCCTGGTCCAGGCCCTGGCCGGCCAGAGCCGCCAGGACGATGGCCCGCCGCGCCCGCACCCCGGCGAATCGCCCGAGCACTGCCAGTACATGCGCCAGGAGCTGGCGCGGCTGCACGAAAGCGTGGCCCAGGGCGGGCTGTACGAGGCCGTCATCCGCGCCCTGTTCCACGTGCTGCGCGCACGCGGCGAGGCCGATGAACGCCACTTCCGCCACGCCTGGCGGCTGCTGCAGGACCACCTGGGCGGCGTGCCGCCCGACATGGCGCAGTTCCGCCGCATCGTGCGCCGCCAGGCCCTGCTGATGCAGCGCGAGCCCGACGCCGCCATGGCCGCCATCCCCCGGTTGCTGGCCGCCTCGCCCGCCGCCGACATCCGCTGGGGCATGACCACGGTGGACGAGCTGGCCAACCAGGGCGGCAACCTCAGCGATGCCGAGCACCAGCGCCTGCTGCAGGCCATGGGGCATTTCGTGCAGGCGCTGGAGGCCGCCGAGTCCAGGCAGGCGAAAGAGCAGGCCGAGCGGCTCCCGGCCATCGCGCCAGCCTCGGCGGCCGAGCCTGAACCCGCACCTGTGACGGTACCTTTGACGGCACCTTCGGCAGCGCCTCTGACCGCTCCTGTTGCGGCTCCTGTGGCCGCCCCTGCGGCAGCTCCTGAACCGGCCCCCGAGCCCGCACCTGTTCCCGAATCCGCGCCTGCCGCCAAGCGCCCCGCACGCGCCCAGGCCAGCCGCGCACACCCCAGCCCCCGGAAAAAGCGATGAACCTCTCCCCCGATTCCGATGCGGCCCTGCCGCCCGAAGACCTGGCCCTGATGCGCAACCACAGCTTTGACGAGCTGGACGTGGGCGACAGCGCCAGCCTGGAACGCACGCTGAGCACCCAGGACCTGCGCCTCTTTGCCGCCCTGTCGGGCGCGGCCGTGGCCGACGGCGCCGGCGCCGACGATGACGACACGGCCCTGATCGCCCACGGCATGTGGGGCGGCATGCTGCTGGCCTCGGTGCTGGGCACGCGCCTGCCCGGCCCCGGCACCACCCTGGTCGGCCAGACGCTGCGCTTTCTGGCGCCGCTGGCCGCAGGCGACCGGCTGACCGTGCGCGTGGAGGTGCTGGGCAAGCAGGCCGAGCAGCGCCAGGTCACGCTGGCCGTGGCCTGCACCAACCAGCATGGCGCCGCCGTGATCGAGGGCCAGGCCACCGTGCATGCGCCGGCGCGCCACATCGAGCGCCAGCGCACCAGCCTGCCCGAGATCCGCCTGGAAGCCGGCGGACGCGACGGCCTGCAGCGCCTTCTGGCCCATGTGGCCGGCCTGCCGCCCATCCGCGTGGCCGTGGTCCATCCCTGCGACGAGCCCAGCCTCTCGGCCGCGCTGGACGCGCGCCGCGAAGGCCTGATCGACCCCGTTCTGGTGGCCCCGCGCGCGCGGCTGGAGGCCGTGGCGGCCGAGCACGGGCTGGACCTGGGCGGCCTGCGCATCGAGGACGTGCCGCACAGCCACGCCGCCGCCACGCGCGGCGCCGAGCTGGCCGCCTGCGGCGAGGTCGAGGCCATCATGAAAGGCAGCCTGCACACGGACGAACTCATGGCCGAGGTGGTGGCCGCCGCCGCCGGCCTGCGCACCAAGCGCCGCGTCAGCCACTGCTTCGTGCTGCAGACGCCGCACTACCCGCGCCCCTTCATCGTCACCGATGCGGCCATCAACCTCGCGCCCGACCTGCAGCAAAAGGCCGACATCGTGCGCAATGCCATCGCCCTGGCCCATGCCATCGGCGTGCCCGAGCCCAAGGTCGCCATCCTGGCCGCCGTGGAGACCGTGAGCCCGCACATGCCGGCCACGCTGGACGCCGCCGCGCTGTGCAAGATGGCCGACCGGGGCCAGATCGCAGGCGGCGTGCTCGACGGGCCGCTGGCCTTCGACAACGCCGTGTCCATGGCCGCCGCGCGCACCAAGGGCATCGATTCGCCCGTGGCGGGCCAGGCCGACATCCTGGTCGTGCCCGACCTGGAAAGCGGCAACATGCTGGCCAAGCAGCTCATGTACATGGGCGAGGCGGCCAGCGCCGGCATCGTCATGGGCGCCAAGGTGCCCGTGATCCTGACCAGCCGCGCCGACAGCCGCGCCTCGCGCATCGCCTCCTGCGCCATCGCCCTGCTGCTGGCCCACCGCTACCGGAACTCGCCGCCATGATCCCTGCCCACACCGCATCCTCCCCCGCCCGCGAACTGGTCGTTGTGCTCAACTGCGGCTCGTCCAGCATCAAGTTCGCCGTCTTCGACGGTGCCCAGCGCCCGCTGCCGCGCAAGCCGCTGTGGAACGGCAAGGTCCAGGGCATAGGCGGGCCCGCGCCCGACTTCGGCGAGAGCGGCGTGCCGCCCTTTGCCATCACCCTGGACACAGCCCACCCCTACCGCGCCGCGCTGCAGCTGATCCGCGAGCGCATCACCGCGCGCCTGGCGCAGCTGGACGGCGCCCGCGTGGCCGCCATCGCCCACCGCGTGGTGCACGGCGGCAGCCGCTACTTCGAGCCCGTGCGCGTCGATGCCGGCGTGCTGGCCGACCTCAAGGCCTTCATCCCGCTGGCGCCGCTGCACCAGCCCTTTGCGCTGGAGGCCATGGACATCCTGCTGCGCGAGCGGCCCGAACTGGTGCAGGTGGCCTGCTTCGACACCGCCTTCCACCACACGCTGCCCAAGGTCGAGCAACTGCTGCCCCTGCCGCATGCGGCCTGGGAACGCGGGCTGCGCCGCTACGGCTTCCACGGCCTGTCCTACGAATACATGGCCACCGCCCTGCCCGAGCGCCATGGCGACCTGGCGCTCGGGCGCACCCTGGTGGCCCACCTGGGCAGCGGCGCCAGCCTGTGCGCCATGCGGGGCCTGCAAAGCGTGGCGACCACCATGGGCTTCTCTGCGCTGGACGGCCTGATGATGGGCACACGCACCGGCGCGCTGGACCCCGGCGCCGTGATCTACCTGATGGAAATCGAAAAGCTCAGCCTGCAGGAAGTGGGCCGCATCCTGTACCACGAGTCCGGCCTGCTGGGCGTCTCGGGCACCTCGTCCGAGCCGCGCGTGCTGCTGCCGCTGGAATCAGGCGCCGATGCCCGGGCCGAGCGTGCCCGCGACGCGCTGGCTCTTTACGTGCGGCGCATCGTGCGCGAGATCGGCGCCCTGGTCGCCGTGCTGGGCGGCCTGGACCTGCTGGTGTTCACCGCAGGCGTGGGCGAGCACAGCGCCGAGATACGGCGGCGCGTGTGCGAGGGCCTGGGCTTTCTGGGCCTGCGGCTGGACGCCGAGGCCAATGCGCGCGATGCGGCCGTGATCTCGGCCACCGGCAGCGCCGTCACCGTGGGCGTGGAGCCCACCAACGAGGAATGGGTGGCGGCGCGCCATGCGCTGCGCTGGCTGCCGGGCAACGCGATCCCCGCATGAGTGTGAACAGGCCCTAGGAACGATCGTCCTGCGCACCGCCTTCGCGCAGCCGCGCGAACTCGCGGTGCTCGTAGGCAATGCATTCCTCCATGAGGTGGCGGTACACCGCCTCCATCATGTCGGGCTGGCCGCCCTCGGCGGCCGTGCGCTCGCGCACGCGGCGCACGATGGCCTCGATGCGGCCCTCGTCGCGCACCTGGGCCGCATCGGCCTTGATGCGCGCGGCCTGCTGCATGTAGCCCATGCGCGTGACCAGCAGCGGCACCAGCACATCGTCCAGCGCATCCACATTGCGGCGCACATCCAGCATGTCGGTGCAGTGCTGCACCAGGTCGATGGCCTGCTTGGCGCGGTCCGTGCTCATTCCAGTCCTTCCTCCACCAGCTCGGCCGCGCGCATCAGTGCGCGCGCCTTGTGCTCGGTCTCTTTCCATTCCATCTCGGGCACGGAATCGGCCACCACGCCGGCGGCGGCCTGCACATAGAGCGTGCCGTCCTTGATCACGCCCGTGCGGATGGCAATGGCCAGGTCCATGTCGCCCGCAAAGCTCAGGTAGCCGCAGGCGCCGCCGTAGATGCCGCGCTTGGTCGGCTCCAGCTGGTCGATGATCTCCATGGCATGCACCTTGGGCGCGCCCGTCAGCGTGCCGGCCGGGAAGGTGGCCTTGAACACATCCATGTTGTCCATGCCGTCGCGCAGAATGCCCTCCACGTTGCTGACGATGTGCATCACGTGGCTGTAGCGCTCCACGGCAAAGGCCTCGGTCACCTTCACGCTGCCCGTCTTGGCGATGCGGCCGATGTCGTTGCGCGCCAGGTCGATCAGCATCACATGCTCGGCGCGTTCCTTGGGGTCGGCCACCAGCTCCTTTTCGGTGGCCTTGTCGGCCTCGGGCGTGGCGCCGCGCGGGCGCGTGCCGGCCAGCGGGCGGATGGTGACCTTCTGGCCCTCGCCCGTGTTCTCCTGGCGCACCAGGATCTCGGGGCTGGCGCCCACCACATGGAAATCGCCCAGGTGGTAGTAGTACATGTAGGGGCTGGGATTGAGCGATCGCAGCGCGCGGTACAGGCTCAAGGGGCTGGCCGTGAAGCGCTTGTGGATGCGCTGGCCCACCTGCACCTGCATGAAGTCGCCCGCGGCGATCAGCTCCTTGGCCTTCTCCACGGCCGCCAGGTAGTCTTCCTTGGCAAAGCTGCGCTGGGCCGGATGGCTCTCGCCGGCCTTGATCTGCGGCGCGCTGACCGAGTAGCGCAGCAAATCCTTCAGCTGCCGCAGCCGCTTCTTGGCGCGCGTATAGGCCTCGCTCTCGCCGGGGTTGGCATAGACGATCAGGTACAGCTTGCCCGACAGGTTGTCGATCACCGCCACCTCCTCGCACTGCAGCAGCAGGATGTCGGGGCAGTTGAGCGTATCGGGCGGGCAGGAATCTTCCAGCTTCTTCTCGATGTAGCGCACGGCGTCGTAGCCGAAGTAGCCGGCCAGCCCGCCGCAAAAACGCGGCAGCCCCGGGCGCAGCGCCACCTTGAAGCGCTTTTGGTAGGCAGCGATGAAGTCCAGCGGATTGCCCTTGGCCGTCTCCACCACCTGGCCATCGGTCACCACCTCGGTGCATGCCGCATCGCCGAAGCCGCTGGCGCGCAGCAGCGTGCGTGCAGGCAGGCCGATGAAGCTGTAGCGCCCGAAGCGCTCGCCGCCCACCACGGACTCCAGCAAAAAACTGTGCTTGCCGTCACCGCCCGCATGGGCCAGCTTGAGGTAGAGGGACAGGGGGGTTTCGAGGTCCGCAAACGCCTCGACCATCAGAGGGATGCGGTTGTAGCCCTGCGCAGCAAGGCTCTTGAATTCGAGTTCGGTGATCACGGGGGAAGGCTCCGGATTGCGTGGCGCTGGCAGACCTGATGTGGGTGCGGGCTGCGCATGGATTGCGCCGATTCATTCGATTGGCCCGTAGGGCCTCGGGTGCACGCCGGGTCGCGCCCCGGGTGCTTCAGCTGTTCAGTTGGACAGGCTTGCGCCAGGGCCAGGCTCCCCGGTCTCCACAACCTGCAATGAACATGCGATGAATGAACATAGCGGGCAAGTGTAGCGCAGACGCGGCTGGGTACAAGTGCGGGCCGGCCCCTTGCGGGGGCGCCGCAGGGGCCTGCCATGGCCACAATTGACACCCTGGTCAGCCTGACCAACAATGGCAGCACAACCTGACCAGAAAGGTCGACCATGCCGTCCCATTTCTCCGCCCGCACCGACGCTGCCTTGCCCGAGGGCGAACGCGACCCGCTGAACCGCGCCCTGCGGGACCTGAGCCACCAGGTCGGATCGGCCATGCCGCGCAACACCACGCCCATGCCGATCTCGGTCTTCAAGGCGCAGTACGGCGCGGTGCTCAAACAGGCCGATCACGACGGGGTGGCCCTCATCTCCCAGGGCCGCAAGCGCTACGTGATCGTCAGCGAGGAGCACATGGTGGCCCTGTCCGCCAACGAACGCGCCCCCCGCACGGTGGCCGACATCTGCCGGTCCCTGCCGCTGCCGCGCCAAGCCGTGGATCTGTCCGCTGCGCAGATGTCCGGGGCGCGCGGCGATATCGACGTACCCGCCCGACGCGCGCCATGAGCCGCTACCTGCTGGGTCCCCGCTGCCTGCTGTGGATGGCGAACCAGGAGCCCGCAACCCTGGAGTGGTTCTCCACCATCCGGCCGCTGGACTGCATCGTCAGCGACCTGTCCATGGCCATCGCCAAGGCGGCCGTGGCCGAGGCATTCCACGACCTGCGTGACCGCAACGAGTGGTTCTCCCTGCTCGATGCGCTGTATGCCAACCTGCGGGCCGAAGGCGCCTCCATGCTGACCAGCGTGGACAACAAGGTGCTGGAGCGCTTCATCGAATGGCGCAACGTTGCGCCGCTGGACAGCCAGGGCCCGCAGGGCACGGCGCCCCTGGCGCAGGACCTGCGGCTGCTCATCGCCACGGCCGACCTGCTCAAGGTCTGCTACACCGAGCCCGCCAACCTCTACCTGACGCAGGCCGCCGCCCGTGGCGTTGCCGTGCACGCGCTGTGATGGACTTCGACGTACCGCCCCTGTCCAGCGCGGTGCGCCAGGGCCTGCGCCGGCGCCGGGTCGTCCTGAGCCTGTCGGGCGGCGGCTATCGCGGCCTCTTCAGCGCCCATGTGCTGGAACGCATCCACCGCGAATTCGGCAACGGCGACCTGCTGGAGAAAGTGGACCTGTTCGCCGGCACCTCCATCGGCGCCATCATCGCCACCGCCCTGGCCAGCGGCTGCCAGCCCGCGCGCATCAAGCAACTGCTGCTGGACCACGGCCCCGCCATCTTTCCCTCCAAATGGCTGCCCGGCCTGCGCCAGGCCATGGGCAAGGCGCTCTATGACAGCGCCCCGCTGCGCGCAGCGATCAAGGAGGCCATGCCGCAAGCGGAGCAGTCCGCCCTGGGGCAACTGCAGGTGCCGCTGCTGCTGCCCGCCGTGAACTGGAATTCATCGCAGCTGCACGTGCTGACCAGCGGCGCCCTGCCCGACAGGGACCGGCTGGGCCTGACGCTGATGGACGCCATGCTGGCCTCATCGGCCGCCCCCACCTACTTTCCCGCGCACGCCGCAGCAGGCCATGTCTTCGTGGACGGCGGACTCGCCGCCAACGCGCCCGACCTGCTGGCCCTGCAGGCCGCCCGCCAGCTGTGGGGGCCGGCCGCCGACATCGTGATGATCAGCGTAGGCACCGCCAACCCCCAGCAGGGCCAGGACCCCGTGGCCATGCCCCGGCGCGGGCTGACCCTGGTCAAGCCCCTGCTGGACCTGGTCATGGCCGCCCAGGAGGTCCAGGCCGTCAAGGCGGCCCGCCAGGAACTGGGCACCAGCAGCTACCTGCGCCTGAACTTCACGCAGCCCCCAGCCCAGCAAAAGCGCCTGGGCCTGGACATCGCCAACGCCGACAGCACCCGTCTGCTGCAGGCCCTGGGCGACGAATGCATCGCCGCCCTCACGGAGCAGGAAAAGACGCTGCTGAAGAACGTCCTGGGCTGAAACGCCAGGCCAAGCGAAGCGAAGGCCCGACAGGGCTTGCAAAGAGAATCAGCGCTCAAACGCCGCCGAAGCCGCAGCCATCCGCCGCAGATACGCCGGATCCTCCTGCAGGCAATGCACGTAGCTCACCTCGTCCTCCACCAGCTCCTCCATCCGCTGCGCAGCCCCGCAAATGGCCTGCAGCGCATTGGCCACCACCTCCAGATTGCGATGGCCCTCGGGCCGCTCCAGCCAGGCCAGCGCCAGTTGGCCCAGCGAGTACACCTCGCTGCTGCCTTGCAGCGTCAGCCGGCCGATCTCGGTCACGGCATGGCTCAACTGCTGCGGCGTGGGCTGGGTCAGGGTTGGGGAAGCGGTACTCATGGCGCAACCCCTCCCACGGCAGACGCGCCAGCGTGGGGCGCTTGATGGGTGGAGGGGAAGGCAGAAAAAGAAGTGCCGTACATGACGTACATGATTTACTCCTCAGCGAGACGGGAACCACCCGTCTGTGTTCTTACGCACAAACAGGTGGACGGGATGTTAAGAACACGTGCTGAGCCGTGCGGACGCCCTTGCGGGTAGCCCCATCCCGCCCGTAACCGCAGGGACGTGGGCATGCACCCACGATCCGACAATTCAGACGTGACAAGGCCTCCTTAACGGCGAGGCCGCACCGCTCAACAGTCAAGTGTTCTTACGCACCAGCCCCTGAACAGGGGGCCGCCGCAATGATAGAGGCTTTCAAGACGGCAAGCGCCCCGAAGCCCCAGGCCGAGCGCAGCGAAGGCCCGGGCAAACTCCCCGTATGTCAGCGCCTGCGCCGTGGTGGTTGCGGGGTTGCAGTCCTGCCGAAGGACAGGACTGCTTCGTCATCTGACTCGCCGTGATTGTTTGAACGTAGCGCGCAGCGCGAAGTGAGTTTCATGGCGAACCCCGCAACCGCCACGGCGCAGGTTGCCCCGCAGCGAAGCGAAGGGGTCGCGGACATCCGGGCGCTTTTCTTTGCTCACTTTCTTGTAGCGAGACAAGAAAGTGAGTCGGCCGCCGGGCCGAAACCCGGCCTCGAAAAGAAACGCCCCGACAGGGGCTTGCAAACAGAATCAGCGCGGAAACGCCGCCAAAGCAGCGCCATCCATCGGCCAGCGAAAACCCTGTTGCCACCCCCACCCGATCCCCACAACATGTCGCCCGGACGTAACAAACCGCAACCGGGCCACAGCCCCCGCGCAGGAGACACCATGACCGCCTTGCCCCGCTGGATGAAGACAGCCGCCCTGGCCATGGCGCTGGCGATGCCGCTGGCCGCCACTGCCCAGGAGCCGCCGCGCACCGTCGCGGGCGTGGCCTATCCCGCCCAGGCGGGGGTGGGCGGCCAGACGCTGCAGCTCAATGGCGCGGGCATTCGCTACAAGGCCATCTTCAAGGTCTACACGGCGGGCCTGTACCTGGAAAAGCCGGCCGCCAGCCTGCAGGAGATCGCGGCCCTGCCCGGCCCCAAGCGCGTGAGCGTGACCATGCTGCGCGAGATCGATTCGGCCGAGTTGGGCAAGCTGTTCGCGCGCGGCATCGAGGACAACATGGAGCGCGCCCGCTTCTCCCGCCTGGTGCCCGGCGTGCTGCGCATGAGCGACATCTTCACGCAGCACAAGAAGCTGCTGCCGGGCGAGAACTTCTCGGTGGACTGGGTGCCGGGCCAGGGCGCCCAGGTCTTCGTCAAGGGCCAGGCCCAGGGCGCGCCCTTCCAGGAGCCCGAGTTCTTCCAGGCGCTGCTGGGCATCTGGCTGGGCCCGCACCCGGCCGACGAGCAACTCAAGAAGGCATTGCTGGGCGGTTGAACGGCTGCGCGGGCTCCTGCACGGGCCCGGCAAAGCGCGCCTGGATCTCCAGCCCCGTGGCACCGGGCAGGGCCGTGAGCGTCCAGCCGTGGGCGCGCGCAATCTCCAGGCAGATGGGCAGGCCCAGGCCTGCGCCCAGGTCGCGCCGCTCGCTGCTGCGCCAAAAGCGCTCGAAGATGCGCGGCAGGTCCTCGGGCGGCACGCCACGGCCCTGGTCCAGCACCGAAAAGCCCAGGCCGCAGGCCTTCACGGTGACGGTGGCGCCCTGCGGGCTGTGCTGCACGGCGTTCTCGATCAGGTTCTTGAGCAGCACGAACAGCGCGCCCCGGTCGGCACGCCAGGCAGGCGAGCCGTCCTTGACCTCGCAGTGGATGTGCACGCCGCATTTTTCCGAAGCGCGTGCCATGAAGTCGCAGACCTCGCCAATGATGTCGGCCGGCGCAATGTCTTCCATGCGGTAGCGCTGGTGTTCGCAAACCTCGGCCAGGTGCAGCAGCTGCTGGACCTGGCGCGCCATGTGGTCCACGTCCTTGAGCAGCTCGGGGCTGCGCCGGTCCTCGGGCTCCAGCTCGATCTGCACGCGCATCAGGGCCAGCGGCGTCTTGAGCTCATGCGCGGCCATGGACAGGAATTCCTGCTGGTTCCTGAAGCCGGCCTGCAGCCGGTCCAGCACGTGGTTGAAGGCCTCGACCAGGGGCGCGAACTCGCGCGGCAGGTCCTTGGGCTGCAGGCGCGTGCCCAGCGTCTGCGGGGTGATGCGCTGCGCATCCTGCGCGGCCACGCCCAGCGGCCTGAGCATGCGCTGCAGCGTGCGGTGCGTGGAGAACAGGAACACGACCAGGAAAACCACGCCGATGGCCACCATGCCGCGCCACAGCGCGGGCAGGCCCACCGATTCGCGCAGCCAGTCCACCATGCGGTCGCTGACGGCTATCTGCACGTGCCACGTCGTGCCGTCGTGGACCAGCGTGGCCGTGCCCGCGCGCATGACCACGCCGCCGCGCTCGTAGGCAAAGGCCTTGAGCTCGGGGTCGAAGCCCCGGCCGGTCTGCGTCAGCGGCTGCATTTCGCCGTTGGGGGCGAAGACCACGCGGCCGCGGGCGTCGGTGATGCGCAGCTGCATTTCCTCGCCCAGGCTGGTCAGCATCCAGGCCTTGAGTTCACGCTCGCTGAAACCCTGGGGCACGCCCTTGGCATCGAAGCTCACCCACTCGGCCAGCTTCTCGGCCGCATGCCCCATGCCGCGCTGCAGCGCATAGCTGTCGAAAGGCTTGGCGACGAGGATCACCAGCGCGCCCACCAGCAGCGCGCTGAACACCATGCTCAACCCATAGACGGCCAGCAGCCGCGAGCGCAGGCTACCGGGCCAGCAAAGGTTCGCGAAGCGCATAGCCCTGACCCCGGATGTTGACGATTTCCATGCACGAGCCGGCCGCGGCCAGCTTGCGGCGCAGCCGGTGCAGGGCCACATCGAGGGCGTTGGGCGTGACCACGCTGCTCATGCCCCAGGCCGCCGCCTCCAGCGTGGAGCGGCGCACCGTGGCGCCGGCCTTGCGCACCAGGCTGAGCATGATCTGCAGCTCCGCCGGCGGCAGCGCGATGGCCGAGCCCGCGCAGTGCATGCAGGCCTGCTGCGGGTTGATGCTGATGTCGCCCAGCTGCGGCGCCAGCTCCTGCACCAGGGCCGGGCGGCGCAGCAGGGCGCGCACGCGGGCAATCAGTTCTTCCATGGGAAAGGGCTTGGTCAGGTAGTCGTCGGCACCGGCCTCCAGGCCGCCCACGCGGTCGCTGAGCGCGTCACGGGCCGTGAGCATCAGGCAGGGCGTGGAGCGGCCCGCGGCGCGCAGGCGCTGCACCAGTTGCAGGCCGTCGCCGTCGGGCAGGCCGCGGTCGATGACGATGACGCCGTAGTCGATGTCCTGCAGGGCCAGCCAGGCCGTGGAGATCTGGTGGAAGACATCGGTCTCTATGCCGGAGTTGGCCAGCGAGCGGCTGACCAGCGTGGCCAGCCTGGCATGGTCCTCAATTAATGCGATGCGATTCATGGTTTCCGTCGTTGCCGCACAGGGACAGCAGATGCTCCCTGATCCCGGTGATGCGCTGGGGCGCCATGGGCTCGACCAGCACATGGATGACCCACAGGTCCTCGACCATGGCGCGGCATTGCAGGGCAATGTCCTCGGGCACTAGATCGTCGGCGCAGGCCGCGTCCACGAAATCAAACCATATGTTCTGGAATCTTGCGCGGGTCAGCAACTGTGCGGCCGTCTTCTGGCCGCGCTGGCGGGACAGGGCATGGTCGCAGACGCAGCGGATATAGGCGCGCAGGTGGCGTGCGGGGCCTGGCGGCTCCTCGGCCAGCGCCTGCAGCAGGTCCTCGCGGAACTTGAGGATAAGCAACTCGAAGATCGTCTCCAGCCGCACGGCACGGTGCTGGCTGCATTCTTGGAAGCGCGAACCCAGGGAATACGCCTGGCCCGCCGCCTGGATACCTATCACGTCCTGGTAGATGGAGGCTTGCATTGCGATGGCACGTTCTGTCGTTTCAGGCTCCGTCGGTCCGCCGCGAGAGCGGCAAACCTTCGGGGAAAACGGCCATGCTCCCCGATTGCGTCTTACTGGCGACTTACCGGCCCCTGAATCTGCCCCATTACACCGGGAATATGCAGGCGGCCGGTTTGATCAATATTGGCTCAAATATCTTCCTGCCAGCCAGCAACATACCTGACCAGCGCCCACTGTGCCAGCCACAGTGCCATATATCCAAATGTCTCCACCAGCTCCTCCAGCACGATCACCTGATAATCAAACCATTGCTGCAGGACAATGAAACCATGACCTTCCGCATTGGTGGATATCACCATGGCCGCGACAAATGTCGCCAGGCTGAATATCGGCAGCGCCTTCTCGCGCACCAGGCGCTTGATGACCTTGTTCCAGACACCGTGGCGCACAAACCAATAGCAGCACAGCAGCAGCATGGCGCCCACCACCCATTTGACGGCGGGCCGGTACCACAGCACCTGGGAGCTGATCACCGGCCCCCACTTGCCAGCCTCCAGGCTGGGCAGGAAAGCTGCGCCCCAGGCCAGTTCACGCCCCAGAAAAGCCAGCCAGAACAGGGAGGCTATCCACCACAGTGGCGCTGCAAAGGAGCCTTTTTGCCGCCGCGCCGCAACCAGGGCCGCCACCATGCCCAGCAGCAGGGTCACGGCCTGGATATTCTCCAGGAATCCATTTTCCCAGCTCAGGCTTTGCGGCAATACAAAGCTCAGGGGAAAGCTCAATACCAGCCCTGCCAACAAAGCCCAATTCCAAAGCCGCAGCAAGGAATCATCATGGTATTTGGACGCGGATATTCTTGTTTTTGAAAGGGAAGCAGTCATTTTGATACAGGGCGTCTGGCGCTTTATCTGTTGATATGGTTTTTGCAAGCACGCAATATCCCGGAAATACTTACCAGGAAGCCGGAAAAATGGCGGGCGCACGGGCCTTCCCGCCGTTTTTCATTACAGCAGACTTGCCACCAGATTGCAGCACTGTGTCAAATTTGCCCTGCCGGGCGGGCAGTTGCCACCGCAGCCCGGCCAGGGCGGGCCGGGCTCGGCCCGTTGCCAGAACGGGCTGGGCTCAGGCGACGCGGACCGCGCGCGGGGGCAGCGCCGCCAGGGGCGCGGGCTGCACCAGGTCGCGGTAATAGTTGGGCAGCGCGAACAGTGCGGGGTGCACTTCGGCGTTGTAGTAGCGCAGGTCGGGCAGGCGGCGCTCGGCCAGGCGCTGGCGCAGCTGGGCGGGGGGCAGCGCCGCCGCATCCAGCGTGTCGGAGGCCACGGCCAGGCCCCAGTAGGCGCCGTACAGGGGGATGTACAGGCCGTAGCAGCGCACGATGGCAAAGCGCTCGCGCAGGCTGGCCACCAGCCGCGCCACCTGCTCGCCATGGAAGACGGGGCTGCCCAGGTGCAGCACCAGGGCGCCGCCCGGCGCCAGCACGCGCTTCATGCGCGCCAGGGCCTGGTCGGAGTACAGCGCGCTAGCAGGCGTGTCGGGGTCGGTGAGGTCCATGAGGGCGAGGTCGAAACGCTCCTCGGTGCGCTCCACCATGGCCATGCCGTCGCCTATGCGCAGCTGCAGGCGCGGGTCATCGAACACGCCGCGGTGCACCTGCTGCAGGTGCGTGCGCGCGGCCTGGACCACAGCCTCGTCCAGCTCGGCCACCACCACCTGCTCCATGGACGGGTGCTTGAGCAGTTCCTCGGCTGCGCCGCCATCGCCGCCGCCCAGGATCAGCGCCTTGCGCGGCGCCTGGTGGGCCAGGGCAGCGGGGTGGACCAGGGCCTCGTGGTAGAAGAATTCCTCGCCTTCGGAGGTCATGAAGCGGCCATCCAGTCGCAGCACCTTGCCGAACTGCGGCGTGTGCAGCAGCTCCAGCTCCTGATGGCGCGTCTGCACGGTTTCGCGCCGCGTGGCGCGCCAGCCAAAGCGCGCATGGGGCGTGAGCGCCTCCAGCGCCCAATCGCCCTCATCGGCCGCCGCCGTGGCCTGGGCGCCGGGACCGATGTCGCCGCGCATCAGATGCTGGCGCACCACGCGGCCCGGCGCGTAGGCGGCGATCACGCCCTCCATCAGCGCGCGGGCCTTGCCCGAGTTGTCGGCGGAGAAGTTGCAGACGTAGACATCGACGGTGACGCAGCCGGTCTCGGGCCAGGTGTGTATGGCCAGGTGCGATTCGGCCAGCAGCACGGTGCCGGTGACGCCGCCGGGCTGCCCCTGGTAATCAGGGAACTTGACCCAGCGGTCCTCCACCAGGGTCAGGCCGGCCTGCGCGGTCTGTGCGCGGCACAGGGCGGCGATGGCATCGGCGTCGAGCATATGGCGCTCGTCGCCCTGGCATTGGTAGAGATCGGCGGTCAGGTGCAGTCCGTGCATGTCGCGTGCTTCCTCCTTGTCTGTGGCCGGATCGCGGCCAGGATGGCAAAGCAGACGACTCTAGCAAAAACATAAATCGCACCGTCAAAGTGCGTTAACCATCGCCAAATCCCATTCTTTTTCCAACAATTTTGGAGGCTGCGCGGCTCAGGCCAGTTCGGTCAGCGCATCGACGAAGCCATCGGCATCGACCTGGCGCACGGGCTGGCCGTGGTTGTAGCCGTAGCTCACCAGCACCACGGGGCAGCCCGCGGCGCGCGCGGCCTGGGCGTCGTTGCTGGAGTCGCCCAGCATCAATGTGCGTGCCGGGGAGGTGCCCAGGGCCTCGCAGGTCTTGAGCAGGGGCAGGGGGTCGGGCTTCTTGCGCTCGAAGGAATCGCCGCCGAAGACCTGCTCGAACAGCGGTGCCAGGCCTTTTTGCTCCAGCAGCGGCCGGGCGAAGGACAGCGGCTTGTTGGTCAGGCAGGCCAGCCGCAGGCCGCGTGCGCGCAATGCCTGCAGGCCTTCGAGCACGCCCGGGTAGACATCGGCGAACTGGCCGTTGAGCTGCAGGTAATGGTGCTCGTAGCGTGTCCAGGCCTGGTCATAGGCGGCGTCCACGTCGGCCGCGCCCACATGGGCCAGCACCGATCGGATCAGGTGCTCCGAGCCCTTGCCCACCATGTTCTCTATGGCCTGCGGGGCGATGGCCGGCAGTTGCAGGTCCGCCAGCATGCGGTTGAGGGCTTCGGCGAAGTCGCCCAGGGTGTTGACCATGGTGCCGTCGAGATCGACGATGGCGGCGTCCAGCTGCTGTGGGTTCAACGGAATGAAGTTTGAAATCATGAAATGGGGGTGTCGAAAGCCGGGGGCTGCCTGCGCAGGAACAGCGTTGAAAATATCAGAACTTGCGCGGGCCCTGGGACTTGGGCCTTGCGTCCCCTGGCAGCCCCTGCATGGCCGTGGCCCCGTATCCCGGTGTGCCGCGATGCGGTCCGACGAGCGCCAGGGCCGCACGCAAGGGGGAGGTTGATCAGAACGACACCCAGTCGTCCTGCTCCTGCGCTTGCTTATGCACGGGCTGCACGGCGCGGGCAGCCTGGCGTGCGGGGAGTGCCGCTGTCGCGGGTGCCGGCTTGCGCGCCCGCACCGTCGGTTGCGGGAGCGGCGGGGTTGAGGAAAGCTGCGCCGCATGGCCTCCCAGCTGGAAGATCGACACGGCCTGCACCAGCTGCTGTGCCTGGAGCTCGGTCGGCCAGGCCTTGACGTCGGTGTGTGCTGAGGTGAGAGCGCCTTTCTCCGCCTCCAGGTCTGCGGGCGATATGAAAATTTGCGGTGTACGAGCGGAAGACCGGGGCGTGCCGGAGCACATGGCTCAGCTAGCAGCGCAGTCCGGCAGGGCTGCCGTGGCCGTCGCCAGGAGCTTGTCGGCATCGATCAGCAGCAGCGAGCGCTCATTGAGCACGCCCATGGCCAGCAGGCAGTCATTGACGAGGCCCCCGCCCATGGCGGGCACGGCGCGCAGGTCCTGCGGCATGAGCGTCACCACGTCGGTGACCCCCTCCACCACCATGCCCGTCACTCCGCCAGGCAGGCGCAGCATGATGGTCACGGTGCAGGCGTCATATGGCTTGGGCGCAAGCCCCAGCCTGAGCCGCAGATCGATGACGGGAATGACCTCCCCGCGCAGTTCCAGCACGCCGTTGAAGTAGGCGGGGCCATTGGCAATGCGCATGGGCGACTCGTAGGACCGGATCTCCTGCACTTGCAGCAGGTCGATGCCGAACTCCTCATCGTCCACAAGGAAGGAAAGCCATTGCCTGGCGGTGTCGGTTGTCAGTGTAGGTGGCATCTTCATCACTCCAATCAAATTTATTTGATGAATTTGATAAAAATTTAACAGAGAGAAAAGAGCAGCACAACTGGTTGTTACATTTGTGTTGTGCTCAGTCTTTGGTGCGAGCGATGAGTGCAAGATTTCTCGTGTAGCCGGTGGCTACTCCCGATAGATTGTCACTATGAGTAAAGAGGAGCCGACTGTTCCACCAAGCGAGGCTTTGGATGAAGAGCGGGGTGAAGCGATAAATATGCTTCCGTAAGCCAAATTTAAGCTTGCCAAATGATCATTTGAATCAGATTGATCAAATTCTCTTCACCTACTCTTAGGAGACACGCATGTTCCTTCGACTTCTTTCCATTCGCACACGGCTCATTGCTGCCTTCACACTGCTTCTGCTGCTGCTGAGTACGGTTGCGGCCATCGGCTCACTGCAGATCGCCCGGGTCCAGTTCAATGCCAACGACCTGGGCACCAACTGGCTGCCTGCCACTAATGCGCTGGCCTCGATCCGGGCCACGGCCAATGAAGCCCGCCGCGCCACCCTTCGCCATGTGATTGAGGAGTCTGTAACTGGCAAGCAGGCTCAGGAAGAGGCGCTGGCGAAGGCCGAGAAAGCTCTTGCGTCGGAGTTCTCCACCTACGAAAAGCTCATTTCCTCCCCGGAGGAAAAGAAGCTGTACGACAAGATGCGCGTAATTTGGGACGCCGTCGTACTGGAGGATAGGAAGGTACAGGAGCTGTCCAAGGCCGGGGCTGAGCAGTCTGCTCAGGCGCGTGACAAAGCCACAGGATCTGCGACCCAGGCCTTCACAGAGTTCATGGATGTCGTTGGCCAGGACATCGCGCTGAACCAGGAGGGCGGGCGCAAGGCCACCGAGCAGGCCGAGAAGGACTACCACCTGGCGCTGTACCTGCTCGGCGGGCTGGCCACGCTGGCGGTGTCCCTGGGCGCCGTGCTGGCCTGGGCCATCACGCGCTCGATCACCGAGCCCCTGCACATGGCGGTCTCGGTGGCGGACACCGTGGCGCGGGGCGACCTCACGGCCAGCATCGTGGTGCAGGGCCGGGATGAGCCCGCCCGGCTGCTGGGCGCGATGCGCGACATGAACGGCAAGCTTCGCGAGATCATGGCAAGCATTCGCCTCAGCAGCGACAGCATTGCGACGGGGTCGAGCGAGATCGCCTCCGGCAGCCTGGACCTGAGCCAGCGCACCGAGCAGCAGGCCAGCAACCTCGAGGAGACGGCCGCATCGATGGAGGAGCTCACGGCCACGGTGCGCACGAATGCGGACACGGCCCAGCAGGCCAGCAAGGTGGCTTCGGCCGCGTCGGCCTCGGCTGCCGAGGGAGGCCAGTCCGTGGCCCTGGTGGTGCATACCATGCAGGACATCTCGCAGGCCTCGCGCAAGATCGCCGAGATCACGAACGTCATCGACGCCATTGCCTTCCAGACCAATATCCTGGCGCTCAACGCTGCCGTGGAGGCCGCGCGGGCCGGCGAACAGGGCCGGGGCTTCGCGGTGGTCGCCAGCGAGGTGCGCGCGCTGGCCCAGCGCTCGGGCACGGCGGCCCGCGAGATCAAGGAGCTGATCGGTGCCAACCTGGAAAAGGTCGAGCAAGGCACCCAGGTGGCGACCCGGGCTGGCGAGCAGATGGGCCGCATCGTGGAGCAGGTGCGCAGCGTGGACACCATGATCGGCGAGATCTCCAGCGCATCGGCCGAGCAGGCGGTAGGCATCCGGCAGGTCGGCGAGGCGGTGAGCCAGCTGGACCAGATGACGCAGCAGAACGCGGCGCTGGTCGAGCAAAGCTCGGCCGCTGCGGGCAGCCTGGAGCAGCAGGCCGCTTCTCTGGCGCAGATCGTCTCCACATTCAGGATGCACCCCGAGCATGGGGCAAGCCACCCCGCCGCGCCGCGTGCCGCCAACGTCCAGGCCATGGGGCCCAGGCAAGCGCTGCCGGCCATTCAGGCACGCGTATCGCCGGCCCGTGCGCAACCGCAGGTCAAGGAGGAGGAATGGGCGGCCTTCTGACCTGGATCCGTACAGAAGCAAGGAAATGGCGGCAAGATGACGTATCCATGTGAACCGTTGCGGGGCCCTTGTTCATGATCAAGCGCATCAGTGTGCGGCAGCTGCGGCTGGGCATGTTTCTGGAGAGCTTTTGCGGCAGCTGGATGGAGCATCCGTTCTGGCGCAGCCGCTTCAGGCTGGAAGACCCTGCCGACCTGGCGAGGATCCTGCACGCCCCCATCCAGGAAGTGTGGATCGATACCGCCAAGGGCCTGGATGTCGCGCAAGACGAGCCGTCTTGCTCGCGCGAGCAGGTGGACACCGTGATCGACGCCCAACTGTCCGAGATCTCGCAACTGGCCGAGTTGGAGTGCGAGCTGCGGCCCGTTGCCTTCGATGAGGAGGTGAAGCGGGCCGCCCGGATCTGCCGCCAGTCCAGGCAGGCGATCACCGCCATGTTCCGCGAGGCGCGCATGGGCAGGGAGATCAACCAGGACGAGGCCCGCTCCGTGGTCGCCGAGATGTCCGAGTCGATCATCCGCAACCCGTGCGCCTTGGTCAGCATCGCCCGGCTCAAGAGCAGCGACGACTACACCTACATGCACTCGGTGGCGGTCTGCGCCTTGATGATCGTGCTGGCACGCCAGCTCGACCTGCCACCGCAGCAGGTGCGCCAGGCGGGCTATGCGGGGCTGCTGCACGATATTGGAAAGATGGCGATCCCCGCCCCCATCCTGAACAAGCCGGGGCGCCTGACCGACAGGGAGTTTGCCGAGGTCCGCGAGCATCCGGCGCGAGGCCTGGAGCTGCTCCTGGCCGGCGGCGTCGATGATCCGGTGGTGCTGGACGTCTGCCTTCACCATCATGAGAAGGTGGATGGCACAGGCTACCCCCACGGGCTGCGCGGCGAGGACATCAGCCTGTTCGCGAAGATGGGCGCGGTCTGCGATGTCTACGACGCCATCACCTCGGACCGCCCCTACAAGCGTGGCTGGGACCCTGCCGAGGCGGTGCACAAGATGGCCGAATGGAGCGCCGGGCACTTCGACAAGACCGTATTCCAGGCCTTCGTCAAAAGCATAGGCATCTACCCGGTGGGCTCTTTGGTGCGGCTGACAACGGGCAGGCTGGGGGTGGTCGTGGACCCTGGCCGCCAGTCCCTGACCTGTCCGCAGGTCAAGGTGTTCTATTCCACGGCCAGCGGCATGCGGATGGCACCGGAGACCGTTGACCTGGCCCGGCCCGGGTGCCAGGAGAAGATAGCCAGTCGGGAAGACCCCGCGAAATGGGGCTTCACCGACCTCGATGCCCTGTGGAAAGACCCGGCCTGGGAACGGGCCACATAAAGACGGGGCTGCCGGCTCCCGCACAGGGGCAAAAGACCTGTTCCCGGCCTGGCAACAGATTTGATAGATAAATTCAATAAAATTTGATTGAATTGATATTTATGATTCACATGCCAGCCCACACCTTTGTTGCGGCATGAAAGATCTCCCCATGCAAAAGATACTGATCGCCGAGGACCATGCCGACATCCGCAAGCTGCTGCGCATGACACTGGAATTCAGCGACTTTGACGTCATAGAGGCTTGCGATGGCGACGAGGCCTGGGCGATGGCCGAGAGGCTCAGGCCCGACATCGTCCTGCTCGACATCATGATGCCGGGCACGCTCGACGGCCTGGAGGTGTGCAGCCGCATCAAGCGCTCCTACGAGCTGCTGCATACGCAGGTCATCCTGCTGACGGCCCGGGGCAGCGCCGAGGACCGCAAGGCGGGCCTGCAGGCCGGAGCCGACGAATACCTGGTCAAGCCCTTCAGCACCCTGAAGCTGCTGGAGACGATCGAAAAGCTCGAGAGGATCGACTGATGGCCCAGTACCAGACCGCCTCCCCCCGGGAGCCATCGCGACGTTTCGATCCTGCGGCCGTGGAGCAGATGGAGCAGCTCATCCAGGACTTCGGCCGCATGTACCGCGAGCGCAACGATCTGCTCAAGGAAGTGACACGCGCCCACCACGAGACCCTGCTGCGCCTGGCCATGGCCGCCGAGTTCAAGGACGACGACACCGGCTCGCACATCATCCGCATCGGCTACCTGTCGGAGGCCTTGGCCCTGCGCCTGGGCTGCCGCATCGAATTCGCCAGCCTGCTGCGCAAGGCGGCCCCGATGCATGACATCGGCAAGGTCGGCATTCCGGACACCATCCTCAAGAAGCAGGGCCCGCTGGATGCGCAGGAGCGCCTGGTCATGAACCGGCATGCCGAGATCGGCGCGCATCTGCTGGGCCAGTCGCGCATCCCGGTGTTCCAGATGGCGGCCGAAATCGCCGCCAGCCACCACGAACGCTTCGACGGCAAGGGCTACCCGCAGGGATTGGCAGGCGAGGACATCCCGCTGTCGGCGCGCATCACCTCCATCGTCGATATCTTCGACGCGCTCACCATGGACCGGGTGTACCGGCCGGCGTTCGGGCGAGCACGGGCCCTGGAGATGATCGCGGCGGAACGGGGCAAGGCCCTGGATCCCGGCATCGTCGACGCGTTCATGGACAACATCGAAGAGCTGGATGCGCTGCGCCTGGCGCTGACCCGGCAGTCCCCGTCCTTCACCGATCTGATCGACACACCCTGAAAGCCCGCCATGCATCCATCATCGACATGTTTCGGCGCACCGTCCCCAAGGCGCGTGCTGGCCCGCCTGGCAGCCGTTGCCGGATTGCTGCTGTGTCTGGTGCCATGGTCCGGCTCTGCCGCAGCTGGCGAGGTGCTGGAGCGGATTGCATCCACGGGCGCCCTGCGTGTGTGCATATGGCCCGACTACTACGGCATCACCTTCCGCGACCCGCGCACGGGCCGGCTGACGGGCGTGGATGCAGAGCTGTCGGCGGAGCTGGCCAGGGAGCTGGGCGTACGGCTGCAGTATGTGGATTCCTCCTTTCCCAGGCTGATACCTGACCTGCTGGAGTCGCGCTGCGATGTCGCCATGTTCGCCGTGGGCATACTCCCCCAGCGGCAAAAGCAGCTGCGCTTCACGCAGCCCTATCTGAGCAGCGACATCTACGGCGTCACCACCAAGAGCAATCAGGCCGTGCAGTCCTGGGCGGACATCGACCAGCCCGGCGTGCAGGTCGCCGTGCAGCGCGGCACCTTCATGGAGCCCGTGATGCGCGAGACGCTCAAGCATGCGCAGATCGTGTCCATCGAGCCGCCCCAGACCCGCGAGAAGGAGCTCATGGCAGGGCGCGTGGATGTGTTCATGACCGACTACCCCTACAGCCGCCGGCTGCTCGACAGCTCCGACTGGGCCCGGTTGATCGCACCGCCCAAGCCGTTCCACGTGCTTCCCTACGGCTATGCAACCAGTCCTGCCGACGCCCAGTGGCTGGCGCGCCTGGACCAGTTCGTCTCCGACATCCGGCGAGACGGCCGCCTGGCCCGGGCAGCGCGCAACCACGGGCTGAGCGCCATCGTCGCGCCTTGAACCCTCCGATGGAGCGCCTTCATCATGTCTGGCCGAGCCGGCACGCATCATTTTCTGGGGGCCAGGCGCAGCGCCCACCTCAAGGCATTGGTGCTGACCTTTGCCCTGTGCGTGCTTGCCGGGCTGGTGCTGTTCGTCTGGAGCCAGCTGCATGCCGAGGCCGAGCAGAGCAAGGCCCAGGCGGCGTTGCTGGCCCGTGTGCTGCAGGATCAGACGAACAAGACCTTCGAGACCGGCGAGGTCGCCCTGGCCAGCCTGGCCAACAACCCGGTCATCCTGTCCGCCGACAGCCCCGGCGCAGCGCGCGAGGCGGCCTTGGCGCAAGTGGTCGGCCAGTTGCCGGTTCTGCGCAGCATGGCGCTGCTCGATGGCAAAGGACGCATCCTGGCGAGCACGCAAGCGGGCGAGGCCGGCCTGCAGATCGAGCTGCACAAGCTGCTGCCTGACAAGGCATCGGCTCCGGTCCCGGGCAAGGTCCAGCTGGGACGCCTGGTCACCGGCCGCAGCCTCTCCTCCCTGGCAGCGGCCCCGCATGCGACACCGCATGCGACACCGCGGGGCGTCCGCTACCTGCCCCAGATCCTCGCATTCAAGCGCGACAACGGCGCACCGGCCGTGCTGGTGGCCCTGATCAATCCCGATGCCGTGGCCAACTTCTACCAATCCACGCTGGAGTCCCTCAGCTACGAGGCCATGCTGCTGAGCTACGACGGCCAGACGCTGGCCAGCACGAATGCGGGCACCGGCGTGCAGGCGACCGCCGTGCTGCAGACACCGCTGTTCCGGCAATGGCTGCCGCACAGCGAATTCGGCTCCTACGTGGGCGCCGGCATGCTCGGCTCCCATGAGGTCGTGTCCTTTCGCACCGTGCGCAACTGGCCTCTGCTGCTGGTGGTGGAGGAGCCCTACTCGGAGGTGGTCGCGCGCTGGCGCGACAAGGCATTCGCCTTCTTCGTTGCCGGCCTTGCGCTTCTTGCCCTGGTGCTGGGCCTGAGCGGGTCGGTGCTCAAGACCCGCAGGGTCCAGAAGTCGTCCCAGCAGTCCATGGAAAAGGCCCAGGCGCGCCTGGCTCGCAGCGAGCATGAGATGGCCGTGCTCATGCGCAGCGTGCAGGAGCTGATCTTTCGCACCGACATCCAGGGCCGGCTGACCTTCGTGAACGCACGCTGGGAGCAATGGACCGGGCAGCCCAGCGTCGAGGCGCTGGGGCAGCCGCTGGAAGGCATCGCGCGCGAAGCCTGCAGGCCGCAGATCCATGCCCTGCTCGACCCCCAGGCCAAGCTGGCCCTGCGCAACTGCCAGGCCATGTTCCAGCTGCCGAGCCACCGGGAAATACTCTGCGACATCGCCGTCGTCCCCCTGCTGCGCGACGGCCGGCTCGTGGGCTTCGCGGGCAGCGCCGTGGACGTGACGGCCCGCTGGAAGGCACAGCAGGAGCTGCAGACCCAGCTGGCCTTCCAGCACCTGCTGTTCGAGACCACGCCCCTGCCCATGCTGGTCACCGACGCGGACCACCGCGTGGTACTGGTCAACAAGGCCTGGGAGGACTTCTTCGGCCGCGGCCGCTATGCCGTGCTCGGTCACGAGATCAAGGGCCTGCACTCGCGCGACGATGCCCTGCTGCAGATACGCAGCAACCAGGTCGTGATGCGCTCGGGCCAGCGCATGGTGCTGGAGGCCCGGCTGCCCCACATGGACGGCAGCTACCGCGACGTGCAGATCTCCAAGGCGGCGGTCAAGGATGCCCAGGGGCAGACCACCGGCGTGCTCAGCATCTTTGTGGATGTGAGCGAATTCCGCGCGGCCGAGCATGCCACGCGCGAGGCCCGCGACGCGGCCGAGGAGGCCTTCCGCGTGAAGTCGGAATTCGTCGCCAACATGAGCCATGAGCTGCGCACCCCGCTGCAGTCCATCATGGGCTTTGCCGAGCTGGGC
>NZ_JBICKY010000047.1:0-91914 GCF_043104705.1 Delftia sp. WSY_10
GTGCAGCCGGCGCGCTCGGCACCGTAGTGCGCACCCAGCCCTCCCGTGAACAGGCCGTAGCCGTAGGCCACATGCACCATGTCGCCAGGCCGCCCGCCCGCCGCGCGGATGGAGCGCGCCACCAGGTTGGCCCAGTTGTCGATGTCATTCAACGTGTAGCCCACCACGGTGGGCTTGCCCGTGGTGCCCGAGGAGGCATGCACGCGCGCCACCTTCTGGCGCGGCACGGCGAACATGCCGAACGGATAGTTCTCGCGCAGGTCCTTCTTGGTGGTGAAGGGAAAGCGGGCCAGGTCGGACAGCGTGCGCAGATCGGAGGGGTGCACGCCCTTCTCATCGAAGGCGCGGCGGTAGTGCGGCACGTTGTCGTAGGCATGCTGCAGCGACCAGCGCAGGCGCTGCAGCTGCAACGAGGCGATCTCGTCGCGGCTGGCGGTTTCGATGGGATCGAGTTCGCCGGGGGCGGGGCGCTGGACAGGCATGGCTGGGCCCTTTCAGACGGGCTGGTTCAGGCCGGGCACGGTGGGCCGGCCCTTGAAGCTGTGCGAGCGGCCACGGAACAGCGCGATCACTTCCTGGCGCTGGTTGGTGACCTGCACGTCATAGACGCCGGTGCGGCCTGCGCGCGAGACTTCGCGGGCCTGGGCCGTGAGCACGTCGCCGGGCCGGCCGGGCGCGACGAAGTCCACGCTCAGGCCCGAGGCCACCGTCATCTCGTTGCGCGCATTGCAGGCATAGGCAAAGGCCGTGTCGGCCAGCGCCGTGATGAAGCCGCCGTGGCAGATGTCGAAGCCATTGAGCATGTCGTCGCGCACGGCCATCTCCATGCGCGCCGTGCCGGGCGCGATCTCGGTGATGCGCAGGCCCAGTCCTTGCGCGGCGCGGTCGCGCGCCAGCATGCCGTCGCGCACCTGCTCGGCCAGTCGCTGGGCGGCCTCGTCCGGGGTGTGGTTGTCTTGCATGGCGGGCTCCTCAGCGGTCCGAGAACACGGCAGCCCGCTTGCCCAGGAAGGCGGCCACGCCCTCCTGGTAGTCGTGGGCTGCGCCCAGCTGGCCCTGCTGGCGCGCCTCGCGCGTGAGCGCATGTTCGTAGTCCAGCAGCTGGGCCGAGTCCATGGCCTCCCGCGTGCGCGCCAGGGCCCGCACCGGCATGGCGGCCAGGCGCTGCGCCAGGGCCTGGGCCTCGCTGCGCAAATCGGCATCTTCCACGCAGCGCCAGATCAGGCCCATGCGTTCGGCCTCGGCCGCAGGCAGCTTGTCGCCCAGCAGCGCAAGGCCCAGGGCGCGCGCACGGCCCACCAGGCGCGGCAGCAGCCAGGTGCCGCCGCAGTCGGGCACCAGGCCGATCTTGGCAAAGGCCTGGATGAAGCTGGCCGAGCGTGCGGCCAGCACCAGGTCGCAGGCCAGCGCGATATTGGCGCCCGCGCCTGCGGCCACGCCATTGACGGCGGCCACCACGGGCACGGGCATGGACTTGAGACGCAGGCACAGCGGCTGGTAACGGCGCTCGATCAGGTCGCCCAGGTTCTGGTCGGGCGCGGCCTCGGGGTCGGAGAGATCCTGGCCCGCGCAAAAGCCGCGCCCCGCGCCCGTGAGCACCACGCAGCGCACCGAGGCATCGACGGCAGCCTGTTCCAGGGCCGAAAGCAGCTGCTCGTGCAGCTGCGCGTTGAAGCTGTTGAGCGCGTCGGGGCGATTGAGCACCAGGGTGCGGACGGCGTCGTGCTGCTCAACCAGAACCAGCGATGGGGGCATGGAAGTCTCCGAGGCCTGTCTGCCGTCTTTATGCGGCAGATCAAACATAATTTACCGAATGGTCGGTAAATGTTAGTCGCCAGACCCTTTCCACGACAAGCGCCCAGGCACCGAGGAAACCCTAGGCCCCATGAAAAAAGGCCCTCACGGGCCGATTTGTCGAAGGTTCAGGGCTTGAAACCCGAGCGCTGCACCACCGGCGTCCACTGGGCGCGGTAGGCCTTGAGCATCTCGGCCGTCTGCGCGCTGCTGCTGGAGACCGGGGTCAGCCGGCTGGCCTCGAATTTCTGGCGCGTGTCGGGCTCCTTCATGATCTCCTGCACCATGCGCGACAGGCGCTCGGCAATGTCGGGCGCCATGCTCTGGGGCGCGAACAAGGTGTTCCAGCCCATGCCCGACAGGTTCAGGCCCGATTCCTTGAGCGTGGGGATGTCCGGCGCCATGGTGCTGCGGCGCTCGCCCGACACGGCCAGCACGCGGATCTTGCCGGCCTCGTGCTGGGGCAGCAGCACGTCGAAGGTGTCGATGGCCAGCGGTACCTGGCCGCCCACCAGGTCGGTCAGCAGCGGGGCCGAGCCCTTGTAGCCCACGGTTTCGGTCCGGACCTTGGCGGCCTCGCCCAGCATCAGCGAGAAGAAGTGCGGCAGGCTGCCCGTGGCCGGCACGCCCACGTTGGCCTGCTGCGGATTGGCACGCAGCCAGGCCAGCAGGTGCGACAGCTGCCTGACGGGCACGGCACTGGCCACGGCCACGCCGAATTCGTAGCGGTTGACCTCGCTGACCGGGCGGAAGTCCTTGTCGGGGTCGTAGCCAGAGTCGGGGAACACCAGGGGCGCCACCAGCATCACGGCCGGGTTGGCCAGCAGCAGCGCGGGCTGGGAGGCCGGCGCGTTCTTCACATACTGGGCCGACAGACGGCCGCCCGCGCCGGGCTTGTTCTCCACCACCACGGGCGAGCCCACGCGCGCCTGCAGCTTGTCGGCCACGATGCGCGCCACGCGGTCGGTGGCGCCACCGGGCGGGTAGCCCACGACGATGCGCAGCGGCGCCTTGCCCGGAAACAGCGGCTCGGCCGCCGTGGCACTTCCAGCCAGCCAGCTGGCGGCCGAAACAGCCGGTGCCAGGGCCAGGATCTGGGTCAGGGTTCTTCGCTGCATCGCAAACTCTCTCCTTGCATGGACGGATTCCCGTGCGGAACGCACGCCGCACAATGTAGCGGCCTCAAAAAGCCCGTTGCCGCCGATATTGACCAGGGTTAACCCGGGGCAAGACGCCCTGCGCTGCTCGGGCATCGCGGCAACCTGGCGAAGCCGACTCGGCGACAATCGCCCACCATGAGCTTCGCCCCCCTGACCAACGACACCTTCCTGCGCGCCTGCCGGCGCCAGGCCACCGACTACACGCCGCTGTGGCTGATGCGCCAGGCGGGCCGCTACCTTCCCGAATACAAGGCCACGCGCGCCCGGGCAGGCAGCTTCATGGGCCTGGCCACCAACGTGGACTACGCCACCGAGGTCACGCTGCAGCCTCTGGAGCGCTTCCCGCTGGACGCGGCCATCCTGTTCTCCGACATCCTGACCGTGCCCGACGCCATGGGCCTGGGCCTGTCCTTTGCCGAAGGCGAAGGCCCGCGCTTTGCCAAGGTGGTGCGCGACGAGGCCGCCGTGGCCGAGCTGGCCGTGCCCGACATGGACAAGCTGCGCTATGTGTTCGATGCCGTGACCAGCATCCGCCGCGCGCTCGATGGCCGCGTGCCGCTGATCGGTTTCTCGGGCAGTCCCTGGACCCTGGCCTGCTACATGGTCGAGGGCAAGGGCAGCGACGACTACCGCCTGGTCAAGAGCCTGATGTATGCGCGCCCCGACCTGATGCACCGCATCCTGGCCATCAACGCCGACAGCGTGGCCGCCTACCTCAACGCCCAGATCGATGCGGGCGCCCAGGCCGTGATGGTGTTCGACAGCTGGGGCGGCGTGCTGGCCGATGGCGCCTTCCAGGAATTCAGCCTGGCCTACACGAAGCGCGTGCTGGCCGGACTCAAGCGCACGGGCGTCGATGGGCAGGACGTGCCGCGCATCGTCTTCACCAAGGGCGGCGGCATCTGGCTGCCCGACATGAAGGACCTGGACTGCGAGGTGCTGGGCCTGGACTGGACGGCCAACCTGGCCCGCGCCCGCGCCATCGTCGGCGGCGAGGTGGGCGGACCCGGCAAGGCGCTGCAGGGCAACATCGACCCCAATGTGCTGTTCGCGCCGCCCGAGCGCGTGGCCGAGCAGGCGCGCGCCGTGCTCGACAGCTTCGGCGCCCCGCACACCGACAGGACCACCACGGGCCCCACGCACATCTTCAACCTGGGCCACGGCATCAGCCAGTTCACGCCGCCCGAGCATGTGGCCGCCCTGGTCGAGGCCGTCCACGGCCATTCGCGCGCCATGCGCCAGCGCTGAGCGCCCGCCCTGCTCCTCATCACCCGCAAGGCCGGATGCCAGCGCAGCGCCGGCCCCCTGCCGTGACAGCCACCGGCCCGGCTGGGCCGCGCTGTCCACAGTCCGCGCGCTCGGCCGGCGCTTGCTGCACAAGATGGCCACAGACCATCTTATGCACAGAAAAATCTGAGCGAGGTCTTAGGACTCACAGTTGTCACCCGCGCCTGAACGCGGGCGACATATCGATATAAGCCGTTGTTTTTGAAGATTTTTTTTGATAGCACCGTTTTCAGAATGCACCACTCGGAAAGGTCAGACAAATGGGGGGATGGCCATAGATCCGAATAATCCCCACAAAGTTATCCACAGAAATTGGCGATATACCCAGAAACCCGTAGCCACTGCCCGGGATGTCTGGTGTAGAACGCCGCTTCCCACGCCTCGGACGCTGCCCAAGGCTTATGCTTGGCGGCTTTGTTGCCGCTGTTCGTGCCCTGCGGCGCCAGCGTTTTCAGGCCCCGCTTTCTTCCCATGCCCCTTCCCGCCCATACCGTCCATGTCGCCGTCCAGACGCCGGCGCACAGCGCCGTGGGTGATCTGCTGAGCTACACCTGCGAGCAGCCGCTGGAGCCCGGCACCCTGGTGCGCGTGCCGCTGGGACGCCGGGAACTGCTGGGCGTGGTCTGGGACGCGCCGGCCCAGCCGCCCGCCATGCCCGAAGGCGTGGAGCTGCGCGCCATCTGCGCCGTGCTGGAGGGCATCGCGCCGCTGCCGGCGGCCTGGCGGCGGCTGGTGGCCTTCGCCGCCTACTACTACCAGCGCAGCGTGGGCGAGATCGCCGTGACGGCCCTGCCGCCGCAGCTGCGCGACATGACGGCCGAGCAACTGGCGCGCCGGCTCAGGCCGACCAAGGCCGCGGCGAAGAGAGCGGCCAAGGCTGCAAAGGCGGAACAGGCGCAACCGGCGCCTGGCGCTGCGCCTGCATCAGCGCTCGCACCGGCCCCGGCCGCCGCAGACATTCCCCCCATCGTCCTCAGCGCCGAGCAGGCCGACGTCTTCACGCAGATCGCCGCCCACCCCGGCCCCTTCCTGCTCTACGGCAGCACGGGCAGCGGCAAGACCGAGGTCTACCTGAGGACCACCCAGGCCGCGCTGGATGCCGACCCCGGCGCCCAGGTGCTGGTGATGGTGCCCGAGATCAATCTCACGCCCCAGCTGGAGCAGCGCTTCCTGGCGCGCTTTGCGCCGCAGTACGGCGCGGCCTGCGTGGTCAGCATGCACAGCGGCATGACCAACCCGCAGCGGCTCAAGAGCTGGCTGGCGGCACACACGGGCACGGCGCGCATCGTGCTGGGCACGCGCATGTCGGTGTTCGCCAGCCTGCCGGGGCTGTCGCTGATCGTGGTGGACGAGGAGCACGACGCCAGCTACAAGCAGCAGGAAGGCGCGCGCTACTCGGCGCGCGACCTGGCCATCTGGCGCGGGCGCGATACCGGCGCCAAGGTCATCCTGGGCAGCGCCACGCCCTCGCTGGAGAGCTGGCACGCCAGCCGCCCGCCCAATGCCGACGAGCCGCAGGGCGGCCGCTACCTGCGCCTGCACATGCCCAGCCGCATCGGCGCGGCCGCCCTGCCGCGCGTGCGCCTGGTGGACATGGGCCAGCAGCCGCGCAAGGCCGTGTTCTCGCCGCCGTTGATCGATGCCATCACCGAGCGTGTGCAGCGCGGCGAGCAAAGCCTGGTGCTGCTCAACCGCCGCGGCTTCGCGCCCGTGCTGTTCTGCGCCGACTGCGGCTGGAAAAGCGACTGCCCGCACTGCAGTGCCCACCAGGTCTTCCACAAGGCCGACCGCACGCTGCGCTGCCACCACTGCGGCTACACCCAGCGCGTGCCCATGGCCTGCCCCGGCTGCGGCAATCCCGACATCCTGCCGCTGGGCAAGGGCACGGAGCAGCTGGAGGAAGAACTGGCCCGCCTGCTGCGCAATGTGCAGCGCCCCGACCGCGAGCCCGCCCGCGTGGCGCGCATCGACGCCGACACCACGCGCGCCAAGGGCGCGCTGGAGGAGCAGCTGGCCCAGGTGCATGCCGGCGACATCGATGTGCTGGTCGGCACCCAGATGGTGGCCAAGGGCCATGACTTCCGGCGCATCACCCTGGTGGCCGCCGTGCAGCCCGACAGCGCGCTGTTTTCCAGCGACTACCGCGCGCCCGAACGCCTGTTCAGCCTGCTGATGCAGGCGGCCGGCCGCGCAGGGCGCGACGCGCACTACGTGGCCGCCCAGGGCAGCCATCCGGAGATGTGGATACAGACGCATGACCCGTCCCATCCCGTCTACACCGCGCTGCGCTCGCACGACTACCCTGCCTTTGCGGCGCGCCAGCTGCGCGAGCGGCGCGATGCGGGCATGCCGCCGTTTGCCTTCCAGGCCATCGTGCGGGCCGATGCGCGCACCCAGGAAGCCGCCCAGGCCTTCCTGGCCGCTGCGGCCGAGGCCGCCCGCCAGGCCGGCCTGCCCCATGTGGACGATGTCTTTCTCTACCCGCCCATTCCCATGTCCGTGCAGCGCGTGGCCAATGTGGAGCGCGCGCAGATGCTGATCGAGTCGGCCCAGCGGCCCGCCCTGTTGCGCTTTCTCTGGGCCTGGCAGACGCACCTGCACTGGATCAGGGCACAGCCCGGGCACCGCGCCCTGGTGCGCTGGCTGGTGGACGTGGACCCGCTGGCCATCTGAGCGTGGCACAGCCTCTGGAACGGCCCCAAAAAACCTCAAGCCTTTCAGGCCTTTGGTGCAATCCCGCAAAGCGTTCACCGCTCCTTTTTCGGAAGCGCTTTTAGCGCATTCGCTGCACGGCTCCCATCGGGATTTGCGCTGATGCAGGCGGGGCATGTTTATTGCATCGTGCCGCATTCAGCCCACAAGGCTGGATCATTCAATGCCTTTCCAGGAGCGATACATGCCGTTCACCCCCTTCCGTATGACCTTGATGGCCGTCGCGCTTGCGCTGGCAGGCTGCGCGTCCCAGCCCGGCGCCAGCCAGGCCCCCGCAGCCGCAGCGCCCGCCACGGCGACCGCCCCTGCACCCGCTCCCACCGCACAGGCCGGCAAGCCCAACGTGGTCGTCCTGGCCACGGGCGGCACCATTGCCGGCGCGGGCGCCAGCGCCGTCAACAGCGCCACCTACACGGCCGCCAAGGTGCCCGTGGACAAGCTGCTGGCCGGCCTGCCCGAGCTGAGCAACATCGCCAACGTGTCCGGCGAGCAGGTCTTCCAGATCGCATCCGAGAGCTTCACCAACAAGGAACTGCTGACGCTGGCCCGCCGCGTCAACGAGCTGGCCAAGCAGCCCGGCGTGGACGGCATCGTCGTCACCCACGGCACGGACACGCTGGAGGAAACCGGCTACTTCCTGAACCTGGTGGTGCCCACCGACAAGCCCATCGTCATGGTCGGCTCCATGCGCCCCGGCACGGCCATCTCGGCCGACGGCGCGCTGAACCTGCTGGGCGCCGTGGCCACGGCCGCGTCCAAGGACTCGGCGGGCAAGGGCGTGCTGGTCAGCATGAACGACAACATCGACTCCGCGCGCGATGTCGCCAAGCTCACCAACATCAAGACCAATGCCTTCGCCAGCCAGTGGGGCCCGCTGGGCATGGTGGTCGAGGGCAAGACCTACTGGTTCCGCGCCCCCGTCAAGCGCCACACCAGGGGCAGCGAGTTCAACATCGAGCAGATCACCGACCTGCCCGCCGTGGACATCGTCTACGGCTACGGCAACGTGCCGGCCACGGCCATCGACGCGCTGGGCAAGGCCGGCGTCAAGGCCATCGTGCACGCCGGCACGGGCAACGGCTCGGTGGCCGACCGCATCGTGCCCAAGCTCAATGAACTGCGCCAAAAGGGCGTGATCGTGGTGCGCAGCTCGCGCGTGCCGGCCGGCTTCGTGCTGCGCAACGCCGAGCAGCCCGACGACAAGTACGACTGGGTCGTCGCCCATGACCTGAACCCGCAGAAGGCCCGCCTGCTGGCCGCCGTGGCCCTGACCAAGACGCAGGACACGAAGCAGCTGCAGCGCATCTTCTGGGAGTACTGATAGCACCCCCTGAGGCGCTGGCGCGCCTTCCCCCCGTGGCACGGCGCCTCTCTACCCGCTTCGCGGGGGAGGGGGACGACAGCCTCGCTGCGGGGCGGCCCTTGCTTGCTGTCCCTTGCTTTGGGCCTCGTCGGTTTTTTGCGCTGCGCCCACATGGCCCGGTCCATTTTTGGCCGGGCCTTTTCTATTGCTGCTTCTTAGTTCGTTGTGAACAGCGGGGTCAGGGGGCCTTGGGCGATGTGGCAGTGCGCCTGTTCGAGGGCCTGGGCGAAGGCGTCGGAGCGCAGGTAGGCGTATTCGACGGCGCGCTGGGCGCCTATGGCGTCGCCCTGGACGGGGGCGGTGGCGGGGTGGCACATCATGAGGCTGCCGGGCTGCAGCTGGGCCAGCCATTGGGCCATGTGGCGGCCATAGCCTTCGGGCGTGGGCTGGTCGAAGGCGTAGACGCCGCCGAAGCCGTGGTTGAGCGGCACGCCCTGGCGGCGCAGGCGGCGGGTGGTGGTCCAGCCGCCCAGCAGGGCGATGATGGCGGCCTTGGGGTCGCGCCAGAGCTGGCCGGCCGGGGTGGTGGAGCGGACCCAGGGCAGGTCGTCGGCGTTGTCGCCATAGCGCTGGCGCAATTCCTGCACCAGCGCGGCGCGCACGCCGGGCAGCTGGTGCACGTGCTGGTGGCCGTCGATGAAGTCGGGGGCCATGCCCAGCGCGTCCTCGAAGGCGTCGAGCTGGCGGCGCCAGGCGTCGCGCATGGCGCCGCCGCCGAGTGCGCCGGCATAGGCGCGCGCGATCACGGCACCGATGCCGGCGGCAGGCTGCAGGCCGTGGCCCTCGGTCAGGTTGAAGTGCAGGCCCAGCGACAGGCGCGGGCGCAGCGCGGGCAGGCGCCTGGCCGCCTGCCTCCAGTGCGGCGAGGTGGTCATGCAGCTGGTGGCCGACAGCCGGCCCTGCAGCGTGAGCTGCTCCACGGCCTCGTCGACCAGGGGGTGCAGCGCATAGTCGTCGGCGCACAGGACGACGGTTCTGGCCGAGGCCTTCTCCCCGTTGTTTCTGGCAGGTACGGTGTTCATGAGGATTCCTTGCGGCCGGGGGCCGCAAAGGCCCAGAACTTGGCCAGGACGAAGGTGCCCACCGCCACCAGCACCAGCACCAGGGCCAGGCTCCAGAAGTAGTGCCAGTGCAGCCAGTGCAGGGCCACCCAGTACAGCAGCTCGTTGGCCACGAAGGAGGCGCAGGCGACGGCGAAGTACTTGCCGGCCACGGCCCAGCCTTGCGCCCCGGCCTGCACGAAGGTGAACAGCGCATGGCCGTTGTAGCTGACCACGAAGGCCACGAGAAAGGCCAGCACGTTGGCATGCAGCGGCGCCATGCCCACCCGTTGCACCAGCAGGGCGACCACGGCCAGGTGCGTGGCGGCCGCGCAGCCGCCCACCAGCACGAACTGCAGCGCCTGCGGCAGGCGGCGCAGCTGCGCGATCACATCGTGCATGGCTACTCCCGCGGCGCCAGCGGGCTGCGGTCCTCGTCGCGCGCCAGCAGATAGGTGGGGCGGCGCTTGACCTCGTCATAGATCCGGCCGATGTACTCGCCCAGGATGCCGATGGACATCAGCTGCACGCCCGAGAACAGCATGATGCTGGCCGCCAGCGTAGGCCAGCCGTCCAGCGGGTTGCCGAAGATCAGCGTCTCCATGGTGATCCACAGCCCGTAGAGCAGGGCCGCCAGCGAGATCATCCCGCCCACGATGCTCCACACGCGCAGCGGCAAGGTGGTGAACGAGGTCAGCCCCAGCAGGGCCAGCGAGCCCAGGCGCCGGAAATTGAAGCTGGACGCCCCGGCCGTGCGGTCGGCCGGCACGAACGGCAGTGCCGCCGCCTTGAAGCCCACCCAGGCGTACAGGCCCTTCATGAACCGGTGGCTCTCGGGCAGGGCCTTGAGCGCGTCGGCCACGCAGCGGTCCAGCCAGCGGAAGTCGCCGGCATTGGGCGGGATCTTCACCAGGTTGCCGGCATTCATGAGCCGGTAGAACAGGTTGGTGCCCACCCGCTTGGCGCCGCTTTCGGCGCCCCGGTCGGCGATCACGCCATAGACCATGTCGTAGCCGGACTGCCACAGCTCGCACATCTGGGGCAGCATCTGCAGCGGATGCTGGAAGTCGGCATCGATCAGCACCACGGCATTGCCGCGCGCATGGTCTATTCCGGCCGACAGGGCCGCCTCCTTGCCGAAGTTGCGAGACAGCGCCAGGTAGCGCACGGGCAGCTCCTGCGCCATGCGCAGCGCGATCTCGTGCGTGGCGTCACGGCTGCCATCGTTGACGACGATCAGCTCGTAGTCGGGCGTCAGCGTGCGCACCATCGCGTCCAGGGCGCGCAGGAACGCCTCCAGGTTGCCCTCTTCATTGTGGGCCGGCACCACGCAGCTCAGCCGCAGCGGCGCGCGCGGCAGCATTCCCTTGGGAGCGGCCGGAGCAATGTCAGCATGCAATTCGGTCATAGGCCAGCATTGTCAGCGGGCTGGCTGCCCGCGCGCGGCAACACATCAAAAACCGCATACGCATAAGGTGTGGGCACAGGAAAACGCCAGCCCGAGCGTTGCAGCGTGAGCACACGCGGCTCCTGCGGCAGGCCCAGCTTCGCCAGCCAGGCCTGCGCCTGCCGCTCGCAATCGCGCGATTTCGCGGTCGGCCCGGGCTCGCCGGCCACGGGGCCGCGCGGGCACAGCAGCAGGCCGGGCTGGCGGCGCCAGTCCGGCAGCGCCAGCACACGCGCATATTCGCTGTCGGGCAGGCCGGGGATGGTGCGCAGATGCGGCTGTGCATAGAAGGAGAGCATGGCGTTTTCCGCCCAGTCGCCGCCCACCCACTGCAGCGGCTGCTCCGGGTGGCGCTGGTTCCAGGACAGCACGATGGCCTGGGCCGCATCGGCCGCGGGCCGGTAGTAGTCGGAGCTGCTCTTTCGCGCATTGCCCCAACCCGCGGCCACGCCAATCACCAGCACCACGGCCAGGCTCGGCCACCAGGCGCGGCGCAGCGCGGCCAGGGCGGCCTGCGTCGCGGCAGGCGCCTCGGCGTCCAGGTTGCGCAGCCACAGCAGCACGAAGGCATAGCCGATGGGAATGGCCCAGGGCGTCGACAGCTCCACCACGCCGGTGGCGCCAAAGCCCAGCGTCGTCAGCCAGGGCATGAGGGCCAGCCAGAACAAGGTGTCGCCCCGCCCCTGCCAGGCCCAGCTGCGGCGCAGAAAGCGCGCGCTCCAGCGCAGCCAGCCACCGCCTTGCTGGCGGGCCTGCATGAAGCCATACACCAGGCACACGGCCAGCCAGGCCGGCAGCCAGTAGAAGATGGGCGCCAGCGCAAAGCGCAGCACATAGCCCCACACCACCTGCCCGCCGCCCTGGTCCATGGCATAGCCCAGCGTCACCCACTGGTGGTGGGCAATCCAGGCCACATGCGGCGCCAGCGCCAGGCCAAAGGCTGCCAGCGCCACATAGGGCCTGGAAGTGAGCAGCCACTGGCGACCTTCGCGCACCAGGAGGATGGGCAGCAGAAAACCGGCCAGGAACACGCCGCTGTAGTACTTGCTGAGCATGCAGGCGGCCGAGACCACGCCCAGGGCCACGCTGAAGGTCAGGCCCCGCACACCGTTTTCCTGCCAGCTGGCCAGCAGCAGGGCCGCCGCCCAGGGCCACAGGGACAGCAGCTGGCTGTTGGCGTTGAACTTGCCGGCCAGCGTCGTATACGGGAAGCACCACAGCAGCAGCAGCGCCCCCAGCGGCGCCAGGCGCGCCAGCCCCAGGCGCCGGCCCAGCACATAGACACCCCACAGGCCCACGCCCACATTGGCATAGGACAGCAGGCGGTAGAAGGCGTCGTTCTGCGGAAACACCATGAACCACAGGCCGACCACCCAGGCGAAGAACGGCGGGTGCTTGTGCGTTCCCAGCTGCAGCGGCTGGGACCAGGCATAGTTCTCCAGCATGTCGTGGTAGCCGTCCAGATTGCCATTGGCCAGCCAGGACACCAGGGCCCAGAGCAGGCAGGCCAGCGTCACCATCCAGAGCAGGCCCGCGCCCGTGGGGGCGCCGGCCGGGACAGAGGGGGAGGGTTTCATGCAATCCCGTCGAGGTGGTGAAAAAACATGGGCGCGATTGTAGAGAGCGCCAGCCTGCCGACAGGCCTGGACTGACCGGGCCTGCCCAGGCCTGCCGCTCGGACCTGCTCAGGTCATCAACGCCACGGCACCCGAGAAACTCAGGAAGGCCAGCACCGTGGACACCAGGATGATGCGGGCCACCCGCCCACCATGCGCACCGAAGCGCTCGGTCAGCAGCGAGACATTGCTGGCGCTGGGCAGTGCGGCCAGCAGCACCAGGGCCACGAAGGCCTCCTCACCCAGCGGCAGGCCCAGCGCCATGGCTGCGCGGGCCACGGCCCAGACCAGCAACGGATGGACCAGCAGCTTGGCCAGCGCGATGGGCACGTAGTCGCGCGCGGCCACGCGCTCATGGCTGTTCATCTGCGAGCGCGCCAGCACGGCGCCTATGGTGAACAGCGCCACGGGCGAGGCCGCGCCCGCCAGCATGGCCACGGTGCGGTCGATGGGGCCGGGCAGCGTCCAGCCCGCAGCCGACGCCACTGCGCCCAGCACGATGGACCAGGGCATGGGGTTGGAGGCCATGCCCGCCAGCGCGCGGCGCAATGCCACCGTCACACCGTGCCCGCCCGGCATTCCGAGGCGCGACAGCGCAATGCACAGCGAGGTGGTCACCACCATGTCGATGGCCATGGTGACGATGACCGGGCCCGCCGCACGCTCACCCAGCAGCGCCACCAGCATGGGCACGCCCATGAAGCCGGTGTTGGGAAAGGCCGCCACCAGCGCGCCAAAGGCCGCATCGTTCCAGCCCACGCGCCGCACGGTCAGCGCCACGGTGGCGCCCACCATCAGCAGCGCGCACAGCAGGTAGACCACGGAGACGCCCACATCCAGCAGTTGCGCGATCGGCGTCTGCGCGCCAAAGCGAAACAGCATGCAGGGCAGCGCGAAATACAGCACGAAGGCGTTGAGCCCCGGTATCGCCGCCTGCGGCAGCACGCCACGCCAGGTGGCTGCGAAGCCGCAGGCCACGAGAGCAAAGAAGGGGAAGGTGATCAGCAGGACGGACAGCACGCGGCGATTCTGGCAGCAAGCCGGCGCGTACGCTGCGCGCCCGTGGCGCACCGGTGACGGCGGGCGAAAAAAAACCTGCCGGAATCCGTCTCCGGCAGGTCTGGCGGCAAGAGCGCGGGCGCTCTCAGAGTGCCAAGTCCTTTTCGATCTCCTGCACCTTGCGGCGGGCCAGCGCCAGGTTGGAGCGGCTCTTGTCCAGCACCAGGTAGAAGAACACGCCTTCATGGGCGGCCACGGGCCGGATGACGTGGTACTGGTGGGTCAGGGTGATCAGGATGTCGTCGATGGCATCGTCCAGCTTGAGCATGCGCATGGTCTTGAGCTTGGCGCGCACCACCTCCGTGTTGCCGGCGGCGGCCAGCTCCATGTCAAGGCCGGAGCCCGCGCTGCCCATCAGCATGCCGCTGGTGCTGTCCACCAGGGCTGCGCACAGGGCGCCATCGATGCCCAGCAGGCCGTTCAGAGAATCATGTATCGAAGCCATATGCCACCTCTTTCAAATAGCAAGGGCAGGCGATGCGATGGACTCATCGCGCCCGCTCCTCGGGGGAGAAAACTCTTGAATCGGATACGGGGGTCAGAGACGGGACAGATCGCCGGCCACTTCGCCCGCGGCCCACAGCGCACGTCCCAGCAGGGCGCTTTGATCGACCACCATGCACAGGATGGCCGGGTGGCTGCCGCCGACGGCCTGGAAAAGGACGGTACCCAGTTCGGTCTCGAAGGTCAGGCGGTGGCAGGACTTGTGGCCTATCTCGGCGGCCACGGCCTTTGCCATGGCCATCAGCGAGCCCGCCATGGCAGACAGGCGCTCCGTCGGCAGCTCGCTCTTGACCCGCAGGGCCGTGATCTCGAAACCATCGGGCGTGCACAGCAAGGCGATATGCACGCCCTCGAGAGGCGCCACCACGCGATTGAGTGCAACTTGGCCAGCTTCGATCACGGTGGAGGAAATCTGGGGATGCGTTGGTGTCTTCATGCCTGACTTTGCAAGGAAAGCAAGGAAACGAGCACCCCCAGCGCATCCAGCAACTGCTGCCGGTCACGGGGGTCCGCCTGGATGACAGGCACTATACCGCGACCTCGATCGGCCAAAGCGGTGCTGAACGCCTCCTGCTGTTGTTCGCTGGCGTCACGGCAACTGAGCAGAAGCACCTGGGGTTCGACCTCCAGGGTGGCGATCTCGGACAGGAGCTGCGCGGCATAGTCCGGCGCCGAGGCATCGCCCACATCCACCATCAGCAGCACGCCCACCGAAGCATTGAGCACCCAGCGGCGCACGAAGTCGAAGCGGTCCTGGCCCGGGCTGCCCACCAGCTGCAGCCGCATTCCTTCGCCCAGATCGATCTCGCCGAACTCCGCGCCCACGGTGGTGAACTCCTTGGAATGGGCGGCCCGGTCGAGATTGGGCACATCCGTTGCGGCCATCAGCGCTCCGCACAGGCTGCGCAGCGCCGTGGTCTTGCCGATGCCCATGGGGCCGATCAGGCTCACCCGCACCAGTCCCGCACCGGGCTGGTCGCTCATCCACATGCTCATGCCTGCCCTCCGCGGCGTATCCAGCCGGTCAGCCGCTGCACCCACTGGCGCGACAGGCCTGGCGCCACGGCAGTGGCAGCCCCGTGCGCCTGCGCGCGGTGGCCGCCCAGCGGCATTGGATCGTCCGCACGGGCCGGCCTCAGGCTGCAATCGAGCGTGCCGCGCAGCCGGGGGTGGCGCAGCAGCTCGGCCACGGCGGCAGGCGCCATGCCGCTGTGCTCGCACAGTGTGGCCACATCCATCGGGCCACGGCACAGCATGGCCAGGGCCCGCAGGGATTCGGCACTGTTCCAGGGCGCGGGCAGCGCCACCCAGGCCTTGAGCCGGAATTGATAGCGGCAGCCCTCAGCCTGCTGCCGAAGGTCATCCAGGGCGCGCACCAGGGTCTGCGAGGACGCCACCTGCTGGCGCACCGTCCAGTCCATGAGAAAGACGGCGGCCCGGTCCAGCATGTCGATCAGGTCGGAGAGCGTGAAATCCAGATCCAGATAGGTGGCCAGGCGCTGGGGCGTGCGTTCCAGGTGCTGCCCCTGGGGCACACCGCCCACATAGACCACGCAAGGCAGCCATCCGGCCGCCTCGGGCACGGGCAGGCTGCCGTCCACCACCAGCACCTGGGCGCTGACCAGGGGCACCTGCCGCCAGCCGCGCAGCGACTTGCGGGACGCCACGGCAAACAATGTCTCAAAACGCTGCTTGAGCAGCGGCGACCACAGCTCGGCAGCCAGGCCAATCTCATCGGTAGTGCGAGCCAACTTCAACGCCTCCCCGGATAGCAGCGGGAAATGAACAGATCGAGGTCGCCTGGAGCAAATATAGGCGAGCACTGATATTTTCGATAGTTTTCGCTCAACGATCACACCCATCAATGTGAACTTTTCTATCGGTGGCTGTACAGCCACAGACAGCTCCCCGCGGGTCGCGAGATTTGTCGCCGAATTCCAAGGGTGCTTACACCTGCCCGGACGGCCCCGAGCCCCGAAGCGGTATGCTCCCGCTTCCCTCACTTTCACGCCTTTCCCCGCGCAACGCACCCATGTCCGCAGGACTCAATCTGGCCCAGCTCCAGGCCGTCCACTACACCGAAGGCCCCTGCCTGGTCCTGGCCGGCGCGGGCTCGGGCAAGACACGCGTGATCACGCACAAGATCGGACGCCTGATCGAGACGGGCATGGCGCCACGGCGCATCGCTGCCATCACCTTCACCAACAAGGCAGCGGCCGAAATGCGCGAGCGCGCAGCCGGCCTCATCGGCCGACAGGCCAAGGATGTGCTGGTCTGCACCTTCCACGCCCTGGGCGTGCGCATGGTGCGCGAGGACGGCCATGTGCTGGGCCTCAAGCCCCAGTTCAGCATCCTGGATGCCGACGACGTGACGGGCATCCTCAAGGACTGCTCGGGCGGCACCACCGACCTGGCCACGGCGCGCCAGTGGCAATGGACCATCAGCAACTGGAAGAACGCCGGCTGGGACAGCCGCAAGGCCCTGGCCATGGCCCAGGACGACAACGAACGCAGCACGGCGCTGATCATGCAGCGCTACGAAGAGCGCCTGACCGCCTACCAGAGCGTGGACTTCGACGACCTGATCGGCATGCCCATGCGCCTGCTCAAGAACCACGCCGAGGTGCGCGAGAAATGGCAGCGCCTGCTGGGCCATGTGCTGGTGGACGAATACCAGGACACCAACGCCACGCAGTACGAGCTGCTCAAGCTGCTGGTGGGCAGCCGGGCCCACTTCACGGCCGTGGGCGACGACGACCAGAGCATCTACGGCTGGCGCGGCGCCACGCTGGACAACCTCAAGAAGCTGCCGGTGGAGTTCCCGCAGCTCAAGGTGATCAAGCTGGAGCAGAACTACCGCTCCACCTCGGCCATCCTGCGTGCGGCCAACAACGTGATCCAGCCCAACCCCAAGCTCTATCCGAAGACGCTGTTCTCGGAGCTGGGCGAAGGCGAGCCCGTGCGCATCGTGGACTGCGACACCGAGGAGCACGAGGCCGAGCGCGCCGTGGCCCGCATCCAGAGCCTGCGCGCGGCCAGCAACCCGCCGCCGGACTGGAAGGATTTCGCCATCCTCTACCGCGCCAACCACCAGGCCAAGCCCTTCGAGAAGGCCTTGCGCAAGGCCAACATTCCCTACAAGGTCTCGGGCGGCACCAGCTTCTTCGACCGCGCCGAGATCAAGGACCTGTGCGCCTGGTTCCGGCTGTGGATCAACAACGACGACGACCCCGCCTTCCTGCGCGCCATCGGCACGCCCAAGCGCGGCATAGGCCACACCACGCTGGGCAAGCTGGGCGAGTTTTCCTCGCAGCACAAGCTCAGCATGTTCGGCGCCCTGTTCGCGCACATGCTGGAAGCGGCCCTGCCCAAGAAGGCGCATGACAGCCTGCTGGAGTTCGGCCGCTACATCAACGACCTCGAATACCGCGCCCGCCACACGCTGGGCGCCGAGCAGTCGCGCGGCTTCATGCTCGACTGGCTCAAGGAGATCGGCTACGAGCAGTACCTCTACGACAGCGAGGACAGCGAATCGGTGGCCGCCGCGCGATGGAGCAACGTGCTGGAGTTCTGCGACTGGATGGCCCAGCGCGCCGGCGGCCAGATCGAGGATGCGGCGGGAACGACCACGCACACCGAGGTCAAGAGCCTGCTGGAGGTGGCGCGCAACATCGCCCTGCTGTCCACCATCAGCGAGCGCGAGAAGGAGCAGGACATGGTCATCCTGTCCACGCTGCACGCCTCCAAGGGCCTGGAATGGCCGCATGTGATGCTGGTCGGCGTGACCGAGGGCATGCTGCCCTTCAAGCTCGACGACGACGATGGCCGCCAGCAAAAGGTCAGCGACGAGACCGCCCAGCGCCTGCAGGAAGAGCGCCGCCTCATGTACGTGGGCATCACGCGCGCCCGGCGATCGCTGGCCGTGAGCTGGACCAAGCGCCGCAAGAAGGGCCGCGAGATGGTCTCCACCCTGCCCAGCCGCTTCATCAAGGAAATGGGCCTGGACGCCGCCACCTCGCGCGAAGACCCGCGCGAGAAGCTGCGCCAGCTGCGAGCCGAGTTCGCGCTCAAGGCGCAGCAGTCCACGCCCGCCGACTCCTGATTCCCCGAAAGACACCGCATGCGTTTTTACCGCCCCGTTCTCAGCCTGGCGCTGGTGGCCGTGACCGCCGCCTGCTCCAGCACCGCCTTGCAGCCCACCGCACAGCCCACCGCCCAGGCCAAGGCCGCACCCAAGGCCGCCCGCACAGCCTCCGCACAGCCCCCTCTCTCATGCCCCGAGGGCGAGGAAATGAAGGACAGCCAGCTGCAGGGCGAATGGACCGGCACGGTCGAAGGCCAGGCCCAGCCCGTGCGCCTGCAGCTGGGACCGCACCCCCAGTGGAAGGGCAACGTCAAGGGCACGATCGCGCGCGGCGCAGACACCCGGCCCATGGTCGGCGACGTGGCCGATGACCACATCACGCTGGAAGAAAGCGCCGACGGCAAGCGCATCACCGCCACCTGGCTGGGCGATGTCGTCGAAGGCAGCTGCGCCCGCGAGATCCGCGGCAACTACCTCGAAGGCGAGGATGCCGCGCCCCGGCCCTTCGTGCTGCGCAAGCTCGCGCCCTGACCGGCCCCCGAGCCTGCACACGAGCCCCCTGCTGCCTCTTCACTCATTACCCCTTACTCTTCGCTCCTTCCATCACCGGACCCCTGCCATGACGAATCCTCCACACCTGGATCGCCGCAAGCGCCCAAGCCGCACGCCGACACCCCTGCAGTGGGCCCTGGCCATGGGCCTGGGCGCCACGCCCTGGCTCGGCGCCCAGGCGCAGACAGCGCCCCGCCCCCTGTCCGAGGACGCCTGGCGCCAGTGCGCCGCCACCACGGACAACCAGTCTCGCCTGGCCTGCTTCGACACCTGGGCACAGCAGCAGCAACCGCTGACCGCGCCGCCGGCCACCGGCTGGAGTGCTCCGGCCGCCAGCGCCGCAGCCGATCCTGGCGCCCTGCCCACGCCCGCCCCCGTGGTGACGGCCGACAGCGGCCAGGGCCTGGCGCTGCCCACCACCCCCACCAACGGCGGCTGCCGCGACCCGCGCTACAGCGAGCTGTCGCGCTACTACGAGCTGGAACCGGGCAGCGACTGCGGCACCTTCAGCTTCCGCGGCTACCGGCCCATGTCCGTGTCCGTGGTGACGGCCGACCATGTCAACCGGCAGCCCACCACGCCCGGCAAGGACCCCGCGCAGTCGCAGCCCTACAAGACCGAGGAAATGCGCGTGCAGCTATCCGTGCGCACCAAGGTCGCCCAGGGCCTGCTGACCGGCAGCACCTCGGCGGGCAAGGACTCGCTGTGGGTCGGCTACACCCAGCAGTCGTATTGGCAGCTGTTCAGCCCCGCCATCTCGCGGCCCTTCCGCAACACGGACCACGAGCCCGAGATCTTCTACGTCTACCCCACCGATGCCCGGCTGCCCTTCGGCTGGCGCTGGCGCTACAGCGGCGTGGGACTGGTGCACCAGTCCAACGGCCAGAGCGATCCGCTGTCGCGCAGTTGGAACCGCTGGTATCTGATGACCGGCTTCGAGCTGGACAACCGCTGGCAGCTGCACGCCAAGGCCTGGCAGCGCATCCGCGAAAGCGCCGAGCACGACGACAACCCGCGCATCCAGGACTACATAGGCCGGGGCGAGGTGAAACTGGGCTGGAACGTCAATGCGCAGAACTATCTGGGCTTCACTGCGCGCGGCTCGCTGGGCCAGGGCCGCGGCTCCGGCCGCGTCGAATGGCTGCGCACCCTAGGCGAAGGATGGAACGGTGGCAAGAGCAATTTGCGCCTGCATGTCCAGCTTTTCAGCGGATACGGTGACAGCCTGATCGATTACAACTACAAGCGCACCGTGCTCAGCGTGGGCTTCAGCCTTCTGGACTTCTAGAAGGCCGGCCCTCGCGGGCACGCTTTGCCGCTTGCCCTTCGCGGGGAAGCCCCGCCCCGCTGGCTGCATTGCCAGCGGCCGGGGCCATGCGTCAGAATGCGCCGATGCCCCGGGCCTTTCCACACAGGCCCGGAAACCCGCCCCAGAACGAACCGCGGAGGTCCGCCATGGATTTGCAATACCAGCTCAAGGCCGGCAGCTACTGCCTGTACGACATGCGCGAGACGCCCAGTGCCATCACGGGCGAGCGCCGCTGCCGGCTCAGGACCGAGCTGGTGGCCATTGCCTTCGACCTGGTCACGGGCCAGGTGCATGAGCATGGCTCGCCCACGCGCATCCATGCCTGGGCGCTGTGCATGCGCCGGCGCCTGCGCGCGGCCGGCGACTGGGACCAGGCCGACAGCATCGTCGTGGTCTCGGGTCCTCTGCCAGTGGACGAGATCAACAAATGCCTGGGCATACGCGGCTATTGCCGCCGCATGTTCCAGCGCCTGGCCAGCCTGCCGCACGGCAAGCTGCAGCCCCACGCGCATTCGCACGCTCATGGTGCCCACGGCGCCTACGGAGCTTACGACGCCCATGCAGGCCGGCACCAGAGCCATCAGGGCCAGCAGCGGCGGGCTGCCTGAAGGCCCGCGCGCCTGCCCGGCGCGGCCTCACTCGGGACTCAGGTCCTGCTCCTCATCTTCATCGCGCGGCTCGGCATGCTTGACGATGGTCACCGGCAGCCGGCTGTTGCGCGCCACCTCGCGCGAGACCGAGCCGATCAGCACGCGCCGCAGGCCGCCCTGGCCCAGCGCGCCGATGATGATCTGCTCGCAGCCCGTGCTCTCGGCAATGTCGGCCAGCGCGGCGGCGGGCTCGCCCAGGCCGATCTCCACCTCGTAGGAAATGCCGGCAGCCCGCACCAGGGCCACGGCCGGCGCCACCAGGTGCATACCGGCGTCCACGCTGGCGGCGGCGATCATGTCCGAGTCCTGCGTGGCCAGCTCGAACAGCGAGGCCTCCTGCTGCACATGGGCCAGCACGAAATGCGCCTGAAGGCCCTGGCGCACCAGGGAGATGGCGTGGTGCACGGCATCCAGCGAGGGCTCGGACCCGTCGACGGCAATCATGATCTTCAGCATGCAGACCTCCTTTTTTGTAGCTGGCGAATCGCAACCACCCCAGTGTAGACGCGGGCCGGCTAAGCCGGACGGGCTCCGGGGACAGTCGCGGCGCGTCCGACACGCGCATGCGGCCATCTGGGACAATGGAGGGCTATGCTGCAATTCGACCTGCTCAAGACCGATCCCTCCAGCCACGCGCGCCGCGGCCAGCTCACGCTCAACCACGGCGTGGTGCAGACACCCATCTTCATGCCCGTGGGCACCTATGGCACCGTCAAGGGCGTGATGCCGCGCAGCCTGCAGGAGATGGGCGCGCAGATCATCCTGGGCAACACCTTCCACCTGTGGATGCGCCCGGGGCTGGACATCATGCAGAGCTTCGGCGGCCTGCACGGCTTCGAGAAGTGGGACAAGCCCATCCTCACCGACTCGGGGGGCTTTCAGGTCTGGAGCCTGGGCGCCATGCGCAAGATCACCGAGGAAGGCGTGCACTTCGCCAGCCCCGTCAATGGCGACAAGCTGTTCATGTCGCCCGAAGTCAGCATGCAGATCCAGACGATCCTGAACTCGGACATCGTCATGCAGCTGGACGAATGCACGCCCTACGAGACCAACGGCCACAAGACCACCGAGGCCGAGGCACGCAAGAGCATGGAGATGAGCCGCCGCTGGGCCAAGCGCTCCAGCGACGAATTCCAGCGCCTGGGCAACCCCAATGCGCTGTTCGGCATCGTGCAGGGCGGCATGTACGAGAACCTGCGCGAGGAATCGCTGCAGGCCCTGGTCGAGATGGACTTCCCCGGCTACGCCGTGGGCGGCGTCTCGGTGGGCGAGCCCAAGGACGAGATGCTGGCCATCATGGCCCACACGCCCCACCGCCTGCCGGCCCACAAGCCGCGCTACCTGATGGGTGTGGGCACGCCCGAGGACCTGGTGCAGGGCGTGGCCGACGGCGTGGACATGTTCGACTGCGTCATGCCCACGCGCAATGCGCGCAACGGCACCATCTTCACGCGCTATGGCGACCTGAAGATCCGCAATGCACGCCACAAGACCGACCACCAGCCGCTGGACCCCAGCTGCACCTGCCACGCCTGCGCCGGCGCCAGCGGCGTGAGCTGGGAGCAAGGCGGACGCGACGGCTTCTCGCGCGCCTACCTGCACCACCTGGACCGCTGCGGCGAGATGCTGGGCCCCATGCTCACCACCATCCACAACCTGCACTACTACCTGAACCTGATGCAGGAAGTGCGCAACGCGCTGGAGGCCGGCAACTTCAGCGAAATGCGCGCGCGCTTCAAGGCCGAGCGCGCTCGCGGCGTCTGACGCCCCGCAGCCGATCGTTCAGGTCACTCAGGTGGTCAGGGTCGCTCAGGTCGCCATATCCTTGAGCGACCAGGACACGCCGGTCTCGAAGCCGGCGCGCATCTCGTCGGCCACGCGCTCCAGCTCGTCCAGAAACAGGCGCATGGCGGCCGCCCTGGTGTAGCCGATGCGCTGGTACAGACAGCTTGGCAGCTGTGCTCCTGCATCGTGCAGGGGCCGCCAGAGCAGGCGGCCGGCCGCCACATCCTCGGCCACGTTGTCGGGCACCAGGAATCCCAGGGCCGTGCTGCCGGCCACCAGGCGCCGCACCATGGGCACGGAGCTGGTCTCCACCAGCGGCCGCTGCTGGTGCAGGGCCGCGCTGTCCATCTGCTCCAGCATGCTGCGCAACTCCATGCCCGGCGCCATCAGGATCAGCGGATAGTCCACGCAATCGCGCAGGCGCAGCAGGCGCGGCTCGGTGGCCAGCGGATGGCCGGGGGCCATCACCGCGCCCAGCGGCTGGGGCCAGGCGCGCACCTCCTGCACGCCCGGCGGCGGCGGGCGGCGCAGGCAATAGGCCACATCGATCTCGCCCTGCGCCACGCCGCGCAGCAGCTCCTCGCCCGTGCCCGAACGCACGCTGAAGGTGATGCCCGGATAGCGCCCGTGCAGGCTGGCGATCACCAGGGGCAGCAGGTACTCGGCCGTGGCATGGGACACGCCCACGCGCACATGGCCCCGGCGCAGGGCGCGCAGGTCCTCCACCTGGGCCAGCGCGTTGTCGAAGTCACGCTGGCTGCGCCGCACGGCCGCCAGCATCAGCTCCCCGGCCGTTGTCAGCTGCATGCCGCGCGGCAGGCGGTCGAACAGCGGCACGCCGACCTGGGCCTCCAGATTGAGGATTTGCTGGTTCACGGCGGCAGCCGTCAGGTGCAGCGTGACGGCTGCCTTGCGCACCGAGCCACGGCGCGCCACCTCGTCAAAACAGCGAAAGGCCTGGGAGATTGCGGGCATGGCGCGGAGTGTAAATTTTTATCTGACACCTCATCCAAAACAAACAGCTATTCCTGACGCTTGCGACTGCCTAGAGTGGCGCTCATTCCCAGCCTCCTTTGAAAGCAGCCCATGGCAAGCACCGTAGACCAAGTCACCCAGCGCCGACGCGGCGTCGGACTCATCGCCCACGACCCCGCCCTCTCGGCCGGCGGCTACACCCTGATCGCGCCGCAGACGGCCGACGGCCATGTCTACCTGGTGGACATCGAAGGCCGCGTGGCCCATGAATGGAAGCTGCCCGTGCGCGCGGGCCGGCACGCCGTGATCCTGCCCAACGGCAACCTGGGCTACAACGGCAACCACCCCCGCTCGCCCGATCGCTATGCGCCGTGGTCCATGTGGCACGGCGGCGATTTCTACGAGGTCACGCCGCAGGGCGAGATCGTCTGGCGCCACGAGGACCCGGACCACCACCATGACGCGCAATGGCTGCCCAACGGCCATCTGCTCTACGCCGCCTGCGCGCCCGTGCCCGAGGGCTTTGCCGAACGCGTGCCCGGCGGCACCGCGCACGGAGCCGGCGAGGTGATGTACGGCGACGTGATCCGCGAAGTGGACCGCAGCGGCCGCCTGGTCTGGGAGTGGAAGGCCTGGGAGCACCTGAAGCCCGAGGACTTCCCCATCCACCCGGGCTTTGGCCGCTACCACTGGCCGCTGGTCAACGGGCTGGGCGTGAGGGCCGACGGCAGCGTGCTCATGAGCCTGCGCACCACCTCCGGCATCATCGCCGTGGACAAGGCCAGCGGCGCGGTGACGCTGCACATTCCGCCTTCCGTGGTCTCGCACCAGCATGCGCCCGTGGCGCTGGACAACGGCCACATCCTGGCCTTCGACAACGGCAACTTCCGCGAAGGCGCCCACGTGGCCTTCTCGCGCGTGGTGGAGATCGATCCTGCCGACCACCGCGTGGTCTGGAGCTACCAGGACGAGATGGTCAACGCCTTCTACACCGCCTTCATGGGCAATGCCCAGCGCCTGTGGAACGGCAACACCCACATCACCGAATCGGCCACGGGCCGGCTCTTCGAGGTCACGCCTGCGGGGGAAGTGGTCTGGGAATACATCCTGCCCTGGTTCGCCGAGTATCCCGATGCCGCAGCGCGCCGCACCGGCCCCGGCCGGCTCAACAGCGTGTTCCAGACCTGGCGCTACCACGCGGACCAGCTGCCCTGGCTGGGCGCTGCCGGGAGGCTGGCATGAGCCTCAACCGCAGGCAACTGGCGGCCTGGATGCTGGGCGCGCCCTGGCTTTCGCCGGCAGCCCGCGCCTCCACGGCTGGGGCCGACGCCTGGCCCAGCCAGCCGCTGACCGTGGTGGTGCCCTTTTCGCCAGGCGGCAGCGTGGACGTGGCCGCACGCCTGGTCATGCCGAGGCTGGCCGAGCGGCTGCACCAGCCCGTGGTCATAGAGAACACGGTGGGCGCCTCGGGCACCATCGCCACCCAGCGTGTCATCAAGGCCCGGCCCGACGGGCACACCGTGCTGTTTGGCGTGGCCAGCTGCGTGCTGATCGCGCCGCTGGTCTCGCCAGAACGCTTTCGCTATGACGGCCTCAGGGAGCTGCTGCCCGTGGCGCCCGTGGCCTCTTCGGCCTTCGTGCTGGCAGGCCGCCCCGACCTGCCGGCCGCCACGGCGGCCGAGCTGGTGCAGCTGTCACGCCAGCAACCGGGCCGGTTGACCGTGGGCACCGACGGCGTGGGCACCAGCCTGCACCTGACGGCCGAAATGCTCCAGCAGCAGGCCGGCCTGTCATGGACGCATGTGCCCTACAAATCCGGCCCGCAGGCGCTGACCGAGCTGGCAGGCGGGCAGATCGACCTGGCCGTGCTGCCCGTGGCCCTGGTCCAGTCCTTCGTGCGCGAGGGCAAGCTGCGCGGCCTGGGGGTGACATCGCGCCAGCGGGCCGCCACCTTGCCGCAGACACCCAGCCTGTCGGACACGGCGGTCTGGCAGGCGTTCGATGTCGAAGCCTGGCAAGGCCTGCTGCTGCCAGCCCGCACCGATGCCCGCATTGCAGAGCGCCTGGCCCGGGAGACCGCCGCCGTGCTGGCCGAGCCGGAACTGGTGCGCAAGCTGGCCGAGGCCGGCTTCAAGCCCATGGTCATGGAGCAAGCCCAGTTCACCGCCCATCTGCAAAGGGAGAGAAAGCTGCTGGAGGCCACCGTGCAGGCCGCCCGCCTGCAAGGCACAGGCTGACCCGGCCAGGCCCGGCCAAGCGCTGCTTGCGGTGCTACTGCAGGGCGCCGGGCGAGACAAACGAGAGGCCGGCCATCTGCACCAGGGTCCGGCCCCGGGTCAACGGGTAGGAGGGCGAAGGAGACAACGCGCGCGGCTGCAGCCGGAAAAAGGCCTTGCCGCCACAGCGCTGGCCCAGCATCTCGAACTCGGCGCCTTCCAGGCGGCAATCCACCTGCAGGCCCGGTGCGGGCTCATGGGCGATGCCAGACAGCTGCGACAGGCGCTGCAGCGCATCGGGCTCGGGCAGCACGGTGGTTTCGGCGCTGCCATCGACATGCTGGACATGCACGGGCCGGCCAGCCAGGACCTTGAGCGGATACACCAGTTCCAGGCCCGCCCGCCCGGCGCGCAGGCCCCGCTGCAGGCCGCCGTCGACATCCCCCTGGGCACGCGCCCAGCACGTGAAGCTCAGTCCGCGCGCCGAACCCACGATGCGCACGCGCCAGGCCAGGCTCAGCTCCTCGCAGTCCACCACCGTTTCGTAGAAGGCCTCGAAGCGGCCGGCCCGCTCGCGCAGGCTCAGTTCGCCCGCGCCATGCACACAGCGGTCACCCTGTCCGTCGCGCGCCACAAAGGCCATGGAGCGCAGGATGTCGACGCCGCCATAGCGGACATTGCGCAGGCCGCCGTCGGCCAGTTCGGCGCGGAGCGGGCCGGCCTGCAACTGGCGGGGGCCGGACTGCAGATGCCTATCCCAGCCTTGCGCAGACACCACGATGCCAGCGCCCTCGGGCCCGTTGCCGGCGATTTCAGCGAACCATTGGTTCATATTTGCACCCTTGTCCATTCCGAGCATGGATGCCGATGCTATGGACGATCGGTGCGCATGAATAACGATGTTTTCTGTCACTCGTCGTGAGCTGCACTCACAAGCGGTCAGGCATTCCGGCATCAGTCCGGGGAGCCGGTGCGCCGCTCAAGGCCTGCGGGGCCTGTTGCGGCTCCAGCACCGTGCAGTTGCGGCCCTGGGCCTTGCCTCGGTACAGCGCCGCATCGGCGCGCGCGATGGTGGCCTCCACCGATTCGCCCGTGCGGTACTGCGCCGCGCCCAGCGTGCAGGTGACGCGGGCGCCATCGCCCAGGGTGTGCGTCCACGGAGCCTCGGCAATGCGCAGGCGCAGGCGCTCCAGCAATTCGCCGGCCTGGGCAAGGCCGGTGTCCGGCAACACCAGCAGGAATTCCTCGCCGCCATAGCGGCCCACGCCATCTGTACTGCGCAGCTGCGACTTCAGCAGCGCGCCGAAAGCGCGCAACACGCGGTCGCCGCCTTCATGGCCAAAGCTGTCGTTGATGCGCTTGAAGTGATCTATGTCCAGCAACGCCACGCACAGCACCTCGCCACGCTCCTGGGCGGCGGTGCGCACTTCGTGCAGTCGCTCCATCACGCCGCGCCGATTGCTGACGCCGGTCAGGTCGTCATGGCGCAGCAAGGCCTCGATCTGCGCCAGCGCAGCGGCCAGCTTGTCATTGGCGATGCCCAGCCGGTACTGCATGCTGCGAAAGAAGGTCGCCTGCACGCTGCAGCGCACCACGGCCCCCAGCACCACGCCGAAGGCCAGCAGCTGGCCCGCAGCCGTGTCCGTGGTCATGCGCATCAGCGGACCCCGCCAGCAGATGATGGCGGCCACGGCAACGAGGGTGCCTATCCACGTCAGCCAGAAGCTGGTGCGGCTGCGTGCGAGAAAACCGTCGGCGCTGAAGGCGATCAGCATCACCATCGACTGGAACGCCAGCGCGGGTGCCGCCATGACCATGCCCAGCACGCCGATGATGGACACCAGCTGGTGCGTGAGGAACATGCCCGGATCGCGCAGCTTGTGGCACCAGTCGCTGGCATAGGCCCAGGTGATGAAGCCCATGCCGGCCGCCACCCACAGTCCATAGCCCAGCACCACGGGCCAGGGCGCGTAGCCGGCCCATGCATGGCCCAGGAACAGCAGCAGCGCATAGAGATGGCTGAGCAGCACGGAGATGTGCAGCTGCCAGGTGCGGCGTTTCCAGCGCTCCAGGTGCAGCGCCTCGTCCACCAGCGGTGACGCCGGCTTCGGCCCCCAAAGGAGGCGGTCGGGAAGATTCCGGGAAATGGAGGAAAGCACGGGCATGCAATGAAGCGCGGCGGGCCGGCGGCCCCGATGGGCGCCCATTGTGACCGCATCCGGGAAATCCCGAGGAGCGCGCTCCCCCGCAGGGGATGAACAGGCCCTATCGCAGGCTGTGCGTCTAGGACGCGCGCGGCGGCCGCACATCCTCGGCCACCACGATCTGGTTGCGCCCGCAGGCGCGGCCATGCAACAGGGCTGCCTCGGCCCGCTGCACCAGCCGCTCCGAGGTCTCGCCCGCCTGGAACTCCGCCACGGCCAGGGTCAGGGTCAGCGGGTCCTTGTCGGGATCGGGGATGGGCGTTTCGCTCCAGCGCTGCTGGCGCACACCCTCGCGCACGCGCTGCAGGGCCCAGACGGCCTGGACCGAGGCGGTATCGGGCATCACCAGCATGAAGGTGTCGTCGCGGTAGCGGCCTATGCCGTCCACGGTGCGCAGGTGCGTGACCAGCAGGCCGCTGAGCATGAGCAGCACGCGGTCCTGCAGCGAGGGGCCCTTGTAGGTTTGGTGAACACCCACGCGCTCCACCCACGGGTCCAGCTCCAGCAGCACCACGCAAAACGGCTCGGGCTTGCGGGCATGGCGTTCGCGCAGGCCATCGACGACATCCATCAATCGCGCGTAATTGGCCACGCCGGTGAGTGTGTCGCGCCCCGTGGGCAATTGCAGCGAGCCCACGCGTTTTTGCAACTGCTGCACATCGTCGGCCAGTTGGCCGCAATAGCTCGACAGCTGCGCCAGCTCCTCGGTGTACTGGCGCTGCATGCGGCTCAGCGCCTGCCACAGCGCCAGCGCATGCACGGCCAGCGGCAGCAGCACGCTGGCCAGCCACAGGATGCGCACGGCGACCGGGCCCGGCGCCATCTGCGGCATGGGCCTGGCCACCACCACGGCGCAGAGCATGGCCAGCATGGCGCACAGCACCACCACCTGGCCCGTGGGCAGATGCAGCGCCTGCTCGCGCTCGCCATCCCAGGGCAGCCAGGCGACGGCCGCCAGCCACAGCAGGGCACAAGCCCAGGCCAGGGTCGGCTGCCATGCCGCCAGCAGCAAGGCCATCGTGGCCTGTATCCAGCCATGGCCGCGCAGCGTCCGGGTCAGCGGCAAGCCGGCTGCATGGCAGCGCCAGATCCAGGCCATGCCGGCCAATGCCGACAGCGCGGCGTAGGCCGCCCATGCTTTCCATGAAGAAGGGCCCGCCAGCACATGACCTGCCAGAAGGGCCGCCCCCACGGCCCAGGCCGCAAGGGGAAGGACATGGGCGGACCCGCCGGCCGGTGGGTGGGCGGGTTGCGCTGGCGTGTGTTGTGGGGGATACGGCAGCTGGCGTGACATGGCATCCTCGCTGAAGACATCTGCGCCCCGGCCGAGCGCGCAAGCCATGGTGTACCACAACCCCGTGCAGCTTCAAGGGGCTTGGAGCCCCTGACGGCCAGGCCGGCTCAGCCTGGCGCCGGCCCGGGCTCCTGCGCCCGGGGCAGCACCGCGCCCGCCTTCCTGCTGTGGCCATCGGCCTGGGTGCCGCAACTGTGGCAAAAGCGTACAAAGGCGCTCTTGCGGGTTTTGCAGCTGCCGCAGCGGTCGAACAGGCCGATGCCGCAGTGGGGACAGAAGTCGATGGCGCCGTCCTTCAGATCCACGGGGCGCTCGCAGCCCGGGCACACGCCCTTGGCCAGGCGGGCCAGGGCCACGTCGTAGCCCAGTTCCTGGCGCCGCTGCGTCTCCGGCAGCGATTCCTGCTGCTTTTGCCTTTCAAGATAGCGGTTCAGGCCCAGGATGGCCGCGCGCCCCAGCAGCACCGTCACCACGATACCGACCACATAGCGCACGTAGCCGCCGTAGTCGGGCAGGTACGGCACAAGTTCAACGAAGAAAGCGAACAGCGCAAAGAAGATGAATCCCCAGACGAAGGGCCACCAGGTGCTCTTGCGCTGTTTGGCGAACAGCCAGCCGGCCGCCAGCAGCAGCGGCAGGGTCAGCGCCAGGCGGTAGAGAAAGACACGCAGCTCGACGGCGCGCATCTCCGTGCGCCAGGCCTCCATGGCCCCGTCGCGCAGATCGTCCCATTGGCGGTTGGCCGCGTCCAGGCGCTGCCGCGCCCGCAGGCTCGTATCCTGCAGCCGCTCCACGGAGGCGCGGGCGGTGTTCTCTTCCTGCTTGATGGCATCGAGCGCCTGGGTGCGCGACAGCAGTTCGCTGTCCTGCTCGGGCCGGGCGGTGGCACGGCGCGTGGCCACCCAGTTGTCGAAGGTCTCGCGCGCCGAGCGGTAGCGCGACTGCGCGGCCTGGTACTTGAGCCGTGCGTTCTCCAGCGCCGTTTCCGCCTTGTCGTGGTCGGCATCGGCGGCCTTGATCTCGGCCTTCACGGGCTCGGCCGCCTCGGGCGCGATGAAGTCCTCCACCGTGCGCGGCGACTCGACCTGGGGCAGGTCGCCCACCACCAGGCCGCCCAGGCCGATGAGGAAGGACGCGAACACCACCGCCACCAGCCACAGGCCTCGGCGGAACCATTTCTCGGGCAGACGCAGGGCCTTGCTCATGGGGAAACTCCTGTTTCAGTGGCCTGCGGCCGAGGAAGACCGCAGGCGGAGGAAGAGCCGGTCCGGCTCAGGGCAGCACGCGCACCGGACCCGCCAGCTGGCTGCGCTGCAGCCACTGCGTCACCGACTCCACGGTCACGGTCTCTATGCGGCTGGCATAGCGCTTGTCGTTGGGATGGTCGTCGAAGGCGATGTTGGCGGCCGTCACGCGCCCGCCCAGCCGCGACAGCGCGCGGATGACCAGCACGCCCGGCTCGTAGCCCTTGAACTGCAGCCAGGCCTGGGCCTGCTGGCGCCGCTGCACCGTGGCCGGCTCCATGGCGGCGGCCAGGGTTTCGGTGGCCCACTGGTTGGACTGCTGGTAGCGCTGGCCCCAGGCATAGCTGACCATGCTGTAGGGCTCGTGCTGCAGGCGCAGCACGGTCTGGGGCTGGGTCAGAAAGGTCCACAGCGCCTGCTGCACGGCGGGCGTGGGCACCTGAACGCCGGCCTCGTAGCGCCACAGGTCGTCCAGAAAGAACTCGCCCAGGCCCTGGCGGTAGACATGGCCGCCGGCCGTGCCGCATTCGTTGAGCTTGTGCGCCACGCGCCAGGGGCCTTCGGGGGTCCTGTAGGCCCAGCCGTAGTGCGAGTAGTGCAGGTCGTACTTGCTCAGGTCCTGGCCCACGCGCGCCAGCAGCACGACACGGGTGCCGTTCTTCGCGTACTCGGCATCCAGCGCCTGCGAGGTGCGCTGGGCAAGGTCCAGCCCCTTTTGCAGGGACTGGGGCGTGAGGGGCTTGTCCTCGCAGCTGCGCCCTGCATGGGCCGTGCCCAGCGCGGCGGCCAGCAGCAGGCCCAGGCAGGCGGCACGGGCTGCAGGGGAAGGAGAAAGCAGCGGTTTCATGGCGGGCATCACAGGCGTTCGTTGTGCAGCAGGGCCTTGCCCATCTCGTTGGGGATGAAGGCCAGCACCTTGCCGGCCGCCGAGATGATGACGCCCGTGCCGATCACGCTGCAGGTCAGCACCGTGCCCACGGCGTAAGCCGAGGCGGAGGCGCCCCGCCCCACCACTTCCACGCTGGCCTGGGCGCCGTCGGAGGCACGCTCCAGCAGGTAGACCGTGCCCGTGGCCGAGGCCTGCACTGCCTTCACGGTCAGCACCGCGCCGCCCACCGACAAAGCGGCAGGCACGGCCACCACGGCGCCAGCGGCCGCCGAAGCCACCGAAGCCGTGCCCACCACGGAGGCCACGGGCAGCATGGACAGCGCCACCGAGGCCTCGCTTTGCGCATGGGCAGGCGCCATGGCCAGGGCTGCGCACAGCGCACCAGCGGCCAGCAGGGCACGCGGCAGGCGCGCGAAAACGGATTGGTTGACCATCATTGCTTGGACTCCTGGAAATGCGGGGAAGGGGTGGACATCACTCGGCGTCGGCCGGTTGCGCGGCCTCGCGGCGGCCATGCATGCGGGCCTGCGCCAGGTCGGCCTCGTGGCGGTCACGCAGCATCTTGGCCAGCGTGAAGGCGGTGGTGATGAGATAGAGCCAGCTTACGCCCAGGAAGGCCTTGTAGGTCACGTTGATGTCCATGCTCACCAGCCCCCAGCCGGTCAGCGCCATGGACACGGCAAAGCCGCCCCAGACCACCAGCTTCCACATGGGCGTGTCGCCTGCGCCGCTGCGGCCGCCCTCGTTGTCCCGCACGAACTTGGCCAGCACGAAGGCGGCCGAGAGGCAGAACACATAGCCCATCACCATGAAGGCCTGCTCCAGCTGCTCGCCGGGCAGCCATGCCAGGCCGATGGCGCACAGCGAGACCGCAATGCCGAACGACACCCACACCTGCAGTTGCCAGGCCCGGGTATCACGCTGAACGACGATGGGAGAAGAGGACATTTGCCGAGGTGCCCCTCAAGGGCATTGGTTGAACACGGGACGCATGGTGCCCAGACGTAACTTGCGTGTCTGCATTCAACCGTAACAGTGGCCAGACACAGGCCATCGAGTATCTTCAAACGGTACTTTTCAAGTTTTTGACTGTTGTTTACACCCCAAAAAGTTCCTGCATGTGACACCAGCACACAGGACATCGGGCACGGCACCTGGGCGACAGGAACCCTGCGGCGCGCCACAGACAATGCGCCCACCCCGGCTGCAGTGCAGCGGGCAATCGCACGTTCGCCACGCTGATTGATGGAGATCTCCCATGACTAAACCCTTTGACCTCGTCGTCCACGGCGCCACCGGCTTTACGGGCCGGCTGGTGGTGGAGTACCTGCTCAGGCGCTACCCCGCAGGCAGCGGCCTGCGCTGGGCCATGGGCGGGCGCAATGCCGCCAAGCTCGCGGCCGTGCGCGACGAGCTGGGCGCGCCCGCCGATACCCCGCTGGTGGTGACCGACACCGGCAATCCCGCAAGCCTGCAGGCGCTGATGGAGCAGGCCCGCCTGGTGCTGACCACGGTGGGCCCCTACCAGCTCTACGGCAACGAACTCGTGGCCGCCTGCGCCCGCGCCGGCGTGGACTATGTGGACCTGTGCGGCGAGCCAGCGTGGATGCGCCAGATGATCGATGCCCACGAGGCTGCAGCCCGGGCCAGCGGCGCGCGCATCGTGTTCTCCTGCGGCTTCGATTCCATTCCCTTCGACCTGGGCGTGTTCATGCTGCAGCGAGAGATGCAGGCCCGCTTCGGCCAGCCCGCCCAGCGCGTGCGGGGCCGGGTGCGCAAGATGAAGGGCACTTTCTCGGGCGGCACGGCCGCCAGCCTCAAGGCCACCATGGCGGCGGCCGCCGCCCAGCCGGGCGTGCTGGAGCTGCTGCGCAATCCGTTCTCGCTCACGCCGGGCTTCGAGGGCCCGCGCCAGCCTTCAGGCAGCAAGCCCATGGTGGACGAGGTGCTGGGCCTGTGGGTGGCGCCCTTCGTGATGGCGGCCATCAACACGCGCAACGTGCACCGCTCCAACTTTCTGCTGGGCCATGCCTATGGCGCCGACTTTGTCTACGACGAGATGATGGTCACAGGCGCGGGCGAAAAGGGCGAGGCCCTGGCCAACGCCGTGGCGGCCGACAAGTCGCTGGGCGCGGACGACGGCCCCAAGCCTGGCGAGGGGCCATCGCGCGAAGAGCGTGAATCGGGCTTCTACGACGTGCTGTTCATCGGCACCGACACGGCCGGCCACAGCCTGCGCGTGGGCGTCAAGGGCGACCGCGATCCGGGCTACGGCTCCACGTCCAAGATGATCACCGAGGCAGCCGTCTGCCTGCTGCAGGACGCCCCGGACACGCCCGGCGGCATCTGGACCACGGCGCCTGCCATGGGCGACGCACTCATCGCAAGGCTCAAGGCCAATGCCGGCCTGAGCTTCACGGTGGAGGAACAGAACCCCTCTTAGGCCGCCAGCAGCCGCTGCACGCGCTCGCGCAGCAGCGCGGGCTGCACCTCGGTCTGGGCCATGGGCTGGCCCACGTTCAGACCCACACGGTTGAACAGGCCACGGCGGAAGGGCCGCACCATGGCGCCGCCCTGCTCGATGCGGCTGAAGTAAGAGCCCCAGAGATTGGTCAGCGCCATGGGGACCACGGGCACCTGCAGGCCATCGGCCTGGGCGCGCTCGACGATCTTCATGATGCCGCCACGGAACTCCTGCAGCTGCCCGTCGCGCGTGATGCCGCCCTCGGGGAAGATGGCCAGCAGGTCGCCCTCGCGCAGCACCTGGGCGGCGCGCTCGAACGCAGCCTCGTAGGTGGCGGGATCTTCCTTCTGGGGCGCGACGGGGATGGCCTTGGCCAGGCGGAACAGCCAGCCCAGCAGGGGCACGCGGAAGATGCGGTGGTCCATCAGGAAGTAGATGGGCCGGGGGCTGGCGGCCATGAGCAGCACGGCATCGACAAAGCTCACATGGTTGCAGGCCAGGATGGCCGCGCCGGTGGCCGGGATGTGCTCGTCGCCCTGCACCTTGAAGCGGTAGACGAAGCGCGAGACCACCCAGGCCACGAAGCGCAGCAGGTACTCGGGCACCAGCAAGAAGATGTAGGCCGCCACCACGGCATTGGCAATGCCCGTGATCAGGAAAACCTGGGGAATGCTGAAGCCCGCCGCCAGCAGCGCGCCGGCCAGCACGCTGGAGGCGATCATGAACAGCGCGTTGAGGATGTTGTTGGCCGCGATGATGCGCGCGCGGTGCGTGGGCTGGCTGCGCATCTGGATCAGCGCGTACATGGGCACGCTGTAGATGCCGGCCGACAGGGCCAGCATGCCCAGGTCGGCCATCACGCGCCAGTGCGCGGGCTGGGCAAAGAAGGCACCCACGCCCATCAGCTCGGAGGCCGGCAGCGCGCGCGAGGCAAAGAACAGGTCCACGGCGAACACGCTCATGCCGATGGCGCCCAGCGGCACCAGGCCGATCTCCACATGGCGGCGGCTGAACACCTCGCACAGCAGCGAGCCCGTGCCAATGCCCACGGAAAACACCACCAGCAGCAGCGAGGCCACATGCTCGTCGCCATGCAGCACCTCCTTGGCAAAGCTGGGGAACTGGGCCAGGAACACGGCGCCGAAGAACCACATCCAGCTGATGCCCAGCAGCGAGCGGAACACGGCGGGCTGCTCTCGGGCCAGCTGCAGGTTGCGCCAGGTCTCGGTGAAGGGGTTCCAGTTGATGACCAGGTGCGGATCGGTGGCCGGCGCATTGGGGATGAACTGCGCAAAGATCCGCCCGATCACCGCCAGCGCCAGGCAAGCCACGGCCACCTGCAGATGGCCGACCTCGGGCACGGCCACCAGCAGGCCGCCGGCCACGTTGCCCAGCAAGATGGCCACGAAGGTGCCCATCTCCACCATGCCGTTGCCGCCCGTCAGCTCGCGCTCGCTGAGCACCTGGGGCAGGTAGGCGAACTTCACGGGGCCGAACAGCGTGGAGTGCAGGCCCATCAGGAAGACGCAGCCCAGCAGCAAGGGCACATTGGCCTGGATGAAGCCCCAGGCGGCCAGCGCCATGATGGCGATCTCCAGGTTCTTGACCAGGCGGAACATGCGCGTCTTGTCCCACTTGTCCGTCAGCTGGCCCGAGGTGGCCGAGAACAGCAGGAACGGCAGGATGAACAGCGCCCCGATCACCAGCCCCGCCATGGCCGAAGGCAGCCAGGAGACGCTGAGCTGGTAGGTCACCATCACGGTGAGCGCGAACTTGAACAGGTTGTCGTTGGCCGCCCCCGAGAACTGCGTCCAGAAGAACGGCGCAAAGCGCCGCTGGCCCAGCAGGGCGAACTGGTTGGGGTGCTCGTGCGCGGCCGATGGCACGGCGCCGGCCGTTGCGGTGGGGGCAGACGGGCTGCCGGTCTCTTGCTGGAACATCTTGTCTTCCCTCAACGGTTGGTGGCGCCGCCGTGGCCGCACGCATCGGCGCACATTGTGCCCGTACTGGCCATGCGCGCCGTGCCGGCCGCACGCAGCGCGGTGATCACGGGCAGGGCGGCGGCCGCCGCCACCACATGCTTGAGGCTGTGGCCGGACACCAGCCCGGCCGTGGCCTCGAAGACGGCCGCATCGCCCCACTCCAGCAGCTTGGCCGCGCCATACCAGGCGATCACCATGCCCAGGCGCAGCGCCAGCGCGCCATGGCGCGGCGCCACGCAGGCCAGGCCCAGCACCGCCAGCATGCCGCCGCCCTGGACCAGCGCCCAGGGCAGCAGGTTGCCGCCATGCAGCCAGACCAGCACCGAGGCCACGGCGGCGACCAGCATGGCCACCGCGGCGCGCACGGCCACGCGGTCGGCAATGCGCGATTGCAGCGCCAGTCCCAGCATGCCGGCAAAGGCCATGGACATGCCCAGCCGGTCGCCGGCCAGGGTGGCATCGTGGGGGGCCCAGTGGTAGACGGACGAGCCTATGGCCGAACACGCCAGCCCCGTGAAGAACAGCGCGGCCAGCCAGCGCAGGGCCGGCGCCAGCGCCTGGCTGCGCCGGTCCAGCAGCAGGCGCGCGCCCGCCACGGCGGCCCATGCAAAGCCCAGGTTGCTGAGCACATCCAGCGCATGGGGCAGCGGCCCCCAGGCACGCTGATCGGCAAACGCGTGAAAGTCCTGCGGCTGCGGCACTGCAGGGCCAATCAAGGCGGCCAGCAGCAGCAAGGCGGCGCCCCAGTACAGCGCGCGCAGGGCGGCGGCCGGTGAAATCGATACGGATGGCATGTGTTGCTCCTCGTGGAAAGTGGGGCGGAGTGTGGCGAGCCACCGGCCCTTCCAGCATCGTTTTTCTGCACCCGCCGCGCAAACCAGCACCTCGGGTATCGATAATCGCTACCCATGAGCACCACTGCCGACCTCGTCATCGCCCTCAAGAAGGAACTCAAGGCCGCCCAGATGACCTATGCCGACCTGGCGCGCGCCCTGGGCATGGCCGAGTCCAGCGTCAAGCGCATGCTGGCCAAGGGCGACATGCCGCTGTCGCGCATCGATGCCATCTGCCGCGCGCTGAGCCTGGACTTCGCCGACCTGGCGCGCCGCGTGGCCGACAGCCAGCCGCTGCTGCAGGAGATGACGCCGGAGCAGGAGAACGCCGTGGTCGCCGACCGCAAGCTGCTGCTGATGGCCATCTGCGTGCTCAGCCAGTGGACGCTGGAGCAGATCGTGGCCACCTACCGCATGACCGAGGCCGAAGGCATCCGCTACCTGGCCCAGCTGGACCGCATCGGCATCATCGAGCTGCGCCCCGGCAACCGCTACCGGCTGCGCCTGGCCAAGACCTTCCGCTGGCGCGCGCGCGGGCCGGTGATGGAGTACTTCCGCGAGAACGCCGTGCTCGACTATTTCGGCGGCGGCTTCGACCAGCCGGGCGAGGGCATGCTGATGGTGCACGGCTCCATCGGCCGGCATCTGGCGCCCAGCTTCGTGGAACGCATACAGCGGCTGGCCCATGATTTTTCCCAGCAGCACCTGCAGGACCAGCGCCTGCCGCCAGGCCAGCGCGAGGGCTACACCCTGGTGCTGGCCATGCGCAGCTGGGAATTCACGGCGTTCACGGCCCTGAGAAGAGGCACTGTCTGACGGCGGCTGCAGGACGGCAGCCTGCGCTGCAGCGCCTGGCAACAAGGCTTCACCAAGGCGATACACAAGATTGCAAGACTTCGCGTCGCGGCAACCCGGGCTTGACGCAGCACTCGCACCATGCAGTCATGGATTCCCGTCACAGGGACTCCAGCCCGATGAACCAAGGACAAGGAGCCGCCATGATTTCCCTTCGCACACCGCTGATCGCCGCGACCGTGGCCCTGGCCGGATGGGCCGGGACCGCGCAGGCCCAGGCCAACGTGACCTACGCGGCGCCGGGTGCCGCCATCTCTGTGCAGTTCGGCGCGCCGCCCCCCATGCGCTACGAGGCCGTTCCGGCACCGCGCCGCGGCTATGTGTGGGCGCCGGGCTACTGGCGCCCGCAGGGCCACCGCCATGCCTGGGTGGCCGGCCACTGGGTCAAGGCGCGCCCCGGCTATGTGTACCGCCAGCCCGTGTGGTCGCAGCACGGTGGCCGCTGGGGCTACGCACCCGGCCGCTGGGACCGTGACCGCGACGGCGTGCCGGACCGCCATGACCGCCGCCCCAACAACCCCTACCGCCATTGATGGGCGCTTGCGCCCGGCATGAAGCCCGCCCCATCGGCGGGCTTTTTGCTGAGCGCTGCGGCCATGCCCACACTGGCTTCATACCAACATATGCATATAAAAGTGGCTCATTAAGTTCTCAGGAAAATATGGGAATTGATTCACCGGATTTCCCTGCACACCATGCGCCCCTCGCTTTTCCGCTCCTGGATTCCCGCCGCCGCCGCGGCCCTGGCCGTCCTCGGCTCCACCGCAGCGGTGGCAGCCGATTCGGCGGCTTCGTGGCCGCACCAGCCCGTGACCATGATCCTGGGCTTCCCGGCAGGCTCGGGCGTGGACGTGATCGCGCGCGGCGTGCAGGAGCCGCTGTCCCAGCGCCTGGGCCAGCCCCTGATCATTGACTACAAGTCGGGTGCGGCCGGCAACATCGCCAGCGAGATCGTGGCGCGCGCCAAGCCGGACGGCTACACGCTGGCCTTCGGCACGGCGGCTACGCACGGCAGCAATGCGGCGCTTTACAAGAAGCTGCCGTTTGACGTGGAAACCGACTTCGTGCCGGTGGCGCCGCTGATCGATGTGTCCAACGTGCTGACCATCAATCCCAACGTGATCAACGTCAAGAACCTCAAGGAGTTCGTGGACGAGATCAAGGCCAACCCCGGCAAGTACAACTACGCCTCCACGGGCAACGGCGCGGGCACGCACATGGCCTTTGCCGAGTTCAATGCGCGCCTGGGCCTGAACATGGTCCACGTGCCCTACAAGGGCGGCCCCGAGGCCATCACCTCGGTGCTGCGCGGCGAGACCTGCTGCATCATGAACCAGGTCCAGACCGTGCTGCCCCACTACAAGAGCGGCAAGGTGCGCCTGCTGGGCGTGACCACGGCCAAGCCCGTGGAAGTGATCAAGGAAGTGCCCACCATCGCCTCCAGCGGCCTGACGGGCACCAAGGGCTTCGACAGCTCGATCTGGTTCGGCATCTTCGCGCCCAAGGGCACGGACCCGGCCATCGTGGCCAAGCTCGGCCAGGCCGTGCGCGAGGTGCTGGAGCTGCCCGAGGTGCGTGCGCGCTTCGAGGCCCAGGGCAATGCCATCCGCATAGAGACGCCCGAGCAGTTCAAGAAAACCGTGCACAACGACCGCCTGAAATGGGCACAGGTGGTCAAAGACGCGAAAATCAGCATCGATTGATGCCGCGCGCGCCCGCAGGCCCTGCCCCGCTGGCGCGCCTTTCCTCGTGAGTTCCTGGTGAGTCTATGTCCCTGACCGAACCGGCAGCCGCGGCCCCTGCGGGCCTGGCTGCCCTTGAAGAACGCCTGCGCGACGACCTCGTCGCCCTGGGCTGGCCTGCCAAGGCCTGGATCCCTCCCTCCACCCGCGACGGCCAGCCCGTGCACGATGTCCTGGTCATCGGCGCCGGCCAGGCCGGCCTGTCCCTGTCGGCCGCGCTGTCCCAGCTGGGCATCGCGGCCGTTTTGCTGGACAAGGCCCCGCTGGACTTCGAAGGCCCCTGGGCCACGACGGCGCGCATGGAAACCCTGCGCTCGCCCAAGGAGCTGACCGGCCCCGCGCTGGGCCTGCCCTCGCTGACCTTCCGCGCCTGGTTCATCGCCCAATGGGGCCGCGAAGCCTGGGCCGCGCTGGACAAGATCCCGCGCCTGCAGTGGATGGACTACCTGCGCTGGTACCGCCGCGTGATGCGCTGCGACGTGCGCAACGGCCATCAGGTCACGGCCATCCGCCCGCAGGCCGACGGCACGGTCGAGGTCGATGTGACGGCCGATGGCGCCTCGCGCACCTGGCTGGCGCGCCGCGTGGTGCTGGCCACGGGCCGCGACGGCCTGGGCGGCCCGCAGATCCCCGCCTTCATGCAGGGCGTGGACCGCAGCCGCTGGGCGCATTCCTCCGACGTGCTCGACTACCGCCGCCTGGCCGGCCTGCACGTGGGCGTGGTGGGCGCGGGCTCGTCGGCCATGGACAGCGCGGCCACCGCGCTGGAGAACGGCGCCGCCAGCGTGGACCTGCTGGTGCGCCGCAGCGACCTGCCGCGCATCAACAAATCCAAGGGCTCGGGCACGCCCGGCCTCACGCACGGCCAGTTCCTGCTGCCCGACGCCTGGAAATGGCGCATACGCCACTACATCAACGTGCAGCAGGTGCCACCGCCGCACGGCAGCACGCTGCGCGTCTCGCGCCACGCCAACGCCCACTTCAACCTGGGCTGCGCCGTGCAGAAGGTGGAGCAGGCAGGCGACAAGCTGCGCGTGAGCACGCCGCGCGGCGTGTTTACGCTGGACTTCCTGATCGTCTCCACCGGCTTTGCCATCGACTGGCGCCAGCGCCCCGAGTTCTCCGACCTGGCGCCCCATGTGCGCATCTGGAGCGACCGCTTCGTGCCCGAGGCGGGTGCCGAGGACCAGGAACTGTCGGACTCGCCCGACCTGGGCCCGCTGTTCGAGTTCCAGGAAAAGACGCCCGGCGCCCTGCCCGGCCTGGACCATGTGCACTGCTTTTGCTATCCGGCCGCGCTGTCGCACGGCACGGTGTCGGGTGATATCCCCGCCATCAGCGACGGCGCGCGCAAGCTGGCCCAGGGCCTGGCCTCGCTGTTCTACCGCGAGGACCTGGAACACCACTACGCCCAGCTGCAGTCCTATTCCGAGCCCGAGCTCGACGGCGGCGAATGGACGCCCGCCGACCCCGAAGCCCGCGTGCGGGCCCTGGCAGACAAGACCTGAGACACCCATGACCACCGCTAACGACACCATCGACCGCCTGGCCGGCCTGACCGACCAGTCCCCCGTTTTCGCCACGCGCCGCCAGCGCGACAAGGTGGCCATCGCCACCCAGGCCTGCGAGGACCTGCTGCTGGGCGACGGCCTGGCCGACAGCCTGTCGCGCGCCGAGCGCCTGGTGCTGGCCAGCGAGCAATGCCACGTCAGCGGCGTGCAGGCCCTGGCGGATGAATACCGCCAGCGTGCCGAGTCCCTGGGCGACGCCCTGACGCCCGCGCTGCGCACCGTGCTGGCCCAGCCCGGCGCCCAGACCGGCAACGCCCGCCTGGATGCGGCCCTGCACTTCGTGCGCACCCTGGCCCTGCACCCGGCCGAAAGCGACCGCGCGGCCCTGCTGGCCATGCCCGAGTCCGGCCTGTCCATCGACGACACCGTGCTGGTGGCCCAGCTGGTGGGTTTCATCGCCTACCAGTTGCGCCTGTTCGCGGGCGTGCAGGCCATGGACGCGCTGGGCGGCCAGGCCAGCACGCCGGCTGCCGAAGCCGCCGCCGCCCCCTTCGTGCACCCCGCCAACCTGCCGCCACCGGGCGAGCCGCTGCGCCGCAACGGCTACACCAGCGAGACGCTGGACTGGACGTCCTGGCTGCCCGTGCTCGACCCCGCCACGGCCACGGCCGAGCAGCAGGCCGTGCTGGACCTGAGCCACCCCAAGGCGCGCACGTCGGACTTCTACCTGCTGCTGGCCCGCCAGCCGCGCGTGCTGTCGGAGCGCTCGCAGGCCTTCAACGCCATCATGTACGCGCCCGGCGGCCTGTCGCGCGCCGAGCGCGAGGTGGCGGCCACGGCCGTCTCGCGCTCCAACGGCTGCGTGTACTGCGCATCGGTCCACGCCCAGCGCTTCGAGCAGTTGGCCAAGCGCAACGATGTCATGGCACAGATGTTCGACGACCCCGACACGGCCGGCACCAATGCGCGCGAACGCGCCATCATCCAGTCCTCGCTGGCCCTGACGCGCGCGCCGGGCAGCTTTGGCGCTGCCCAGCTGCAGCCGCTGCGCGATGCCGGCCTCACGGACCAGGAAATCCTGGACATGCTGCACTCGGCCGCGCTGTTCGGCTGGGCGAACCGGTTGATGCTCAATCTCGGCAAGGAGAGGTACATCACCCCCTGAGGCGCTTACGCGCCTTCCCCCGTATGCACGGCGCCCTCTCTCGCTACGCGGGAGGGGGACGACACCCTCGCGGCAGGGCGGCCCTTGCTCGGTGTCCCTGACTTGGGCCGCGCCAGTTTCATGCGCTGTGCATTAAGACGCGGCGCTTCACCTCAGTACACATCCCTGCGGTAACGGCCTTCGACGATCAGGTCTTCGACGGCGGTAGCGCCCAGGATGTCGGCCAGCGCGGCATCGACGCCTGCGGCCATGCCGTCGGCGCTGCCGCAGACGTAGAGCACGGCGCCGTCGGCGATCCAGTCGCGCAGGGGTTCGGCGGCTTCGCGCAGGGCGTCCTGCACGTAGCGGCGCCGGGCCTGGTCACGGGAATAGATGAAGTCGGCACGCTCCAGCTTGCCGGCAGCCAGCCAGTTGGAGACCTCGGCCTCGCAGTACCCGTCATGGGCCCGCTGGCGTTCGCCGAACAGCAGCCAGTTGCGGTGGCGGCCTGCGTGCATGCGCGCCAGCAGGTGGCCGCGCAGGCCGGCATAGCCGGAGCCGTTGCCGATGAAGATGGCCGGAGCGTCGGGCTCGGCACCTGCCTCTTCGCGCGGCTCGAAGGCACGGTTTTCCACCAGTCTCATGGCCACGGAGGTGCCCCGGGCCGCATGCGCCGTCAGCCAGCCCGACGCCACACCCAGGCCGCCGTCATGGCGGGCCTGGCGCACCAGCAGCCGCACATGGCCGTCCTGCGGCAGCGAGGCGACCGAGTAGCTGCGCGGCAGCAGGGGCCGCAGCGCATCGGCCACGGCCTGGGGCGCGGTGCCGGGGACGATGTCGCCCGGGGCCGGCAGCACGCTGGCGGCCAGCGCCTCGGCCAGCGTGCAGGTCTGCTGGCGCCATTGCACGGGGGCCGAACCGTCGCATTCCTGGGCGGCCAGCCAGGCCTGCACGGTGGCTGCGCCATGGCGTGGCAGCACCTCGGCCAGCGCACCAGCCCGCCACAGCGGGGCCACGCCTTCGGGCGGTGCCAAGTCCAGCACATAAAGCCCTGCGCCCTGGCTGCCCGCGTTGCACAGGCTGCGCGCCTGCAGCGGCCATGCGGCAAAGGCCGTGGCATCGGCAAGCGGTTCCGCCGAAGACGCAGGCAGGGCATCGCACACGGGCAGCACGGCGCCGAAATGCCCTGCCAGCGCCTGCTGCCAGGCATGCCAGGCCTGGGCGTCCTCGCCATCCATCTCGATCAGCGGAAACACGGGCTGCGCGCCCAGGCGGCGCAGCTGGTGGTCCAGTGCATGGCCAAAGCCGCAGAAGGCCGCGTACTGCCGATCGCCCAGCGCCAGCAGGCCGTATTGCAGGTGCGGCAGGGCCGAGCCCGAGGCCGCGCCCAGCAGGCGGGCAAAGCGGCGCGCGGCATCGGGCGGGTCGCCTTCGCCAAAGGTGCTGGCCACGAAGAGCACGCGCCGGTGGTGGCGCAGTTGCTCGGCATCCAGCGCCGCCACGGATTGCAGGCTGGCCGCCATGCCTGCGCCGCGCAACGCGGCCACGGTGGCCACGGCCAGGCGCTCGGCGCGGCCGGCCTGGCTGGCGAAGGCGACCAGCACGGTGTCCTGGCCCGCAGGGGCGGACGGTGGCGGGTCCGCCATCAGCGCCTGGCGCTCCTTGGCCAGGGCACGCGCCTTGCGCCGGCGGTCCAGGTAGAGCATCCAGCCCGTGATGGCGAACAGGGGCATGATCAGCGAGGCCAGCGTCATGAAGATGCGCCCCGGCATGCCGAAATAAGTGCCCATGTGCAGCGGGTAGATGGCGCCCACGGCGCGGCGGCCCGTGGGCAGGTCGGCATAGCGCTCGTCGCGCTGCACCGTGCCATCGGGCAGCAACGCCATCTGGTTGCGCGCGCGCTCATGGGCGGCATCGGCATCCAGCCAGCTGATCTGCAGGGGTTGGCCCGCGCGCTCGGGCAGGCGCAGCTGGGCGAACTGCCAGCCATGGGCGATGCGCTCGAAGGCGGCCCAGCCGGGCGCGATGTCGATGAGCTGCTGCGCGCCAGTCGGCTCAGGCCGGCCGCCACCGGGTTTCGAGGACGGCGCCGCGGCAGCGGCCACGCGCGGCGGCACGCCGGCCCAGCCGTCCACCGTGCTGCGCACCACGCCAAAGGCCCAGTACATGCCGGTGCAGGTGAACACCACATAGGCCACCAGGGCCCAGGTGCCCGCCACCGAGTGCAGGCCCCAGAGGAAGGAGCGGCCCTTGAGCGCCGGGTCGAAGGTCAGCCAGGTGCGCCATGACAGCGGCCGGCGCGGCCAGCGCAGGTACAGGCCCGACAGCGACAGCATCAGCAACAGGCCGGCCAGCGTGCCCGTGATGGGCTTGCCGTCATCGCGCGACAGCAGCAGCCAGCGGTGCAGCCGCTCCACCCATTCGAAAAACTCCGTGCCGTGCTGCTCAGGCAGCTGCGCGCCCGTGTAGGGATCGACAAAGACCGTCTGGCCCCGGCGCTGGCCGGCCGGTGGCTTGAAGGCCACCTGGGCCGAGCGGCCGGGCTCGGCAAAGACGGTGATGCGCTGGACCACGCGCTGCTCGCCGGCCTCGCGCAGCGCCTGCGCAATCTGCGGCGGCCCCAGCGGTGGGTCATCGCGCGCAGGCACGGAGGCAGTGCCGGGATTCAGCCAGCCCAGGATCTCCTCATGGAACGAGAACACCGCGCCCGACAGCCCGATGACGATGAGCACTGTACCGGCCGTAATGCCGACGAACCAGTGCAACTGGAACCAGATTTTCTTGAAAGTCATGGGGAGCAGGCGGCGGCGTTCAGCGGTCCATCACGGTGCGCAACGGAACATCAGGACAGAACGGTGCATGGAAGGCAGGCGTGCAGGAATGAAGGGGCCAGGCGCCTGTGCGTCGGCCGGGACCCAGGGATGCAAGGCACCCATCAGCGCGAAATTCTAAATTGTTCTCATTTACGGCGTGTTGCACGCGCGATAGGCCCGCAAGGCGGCCTGGGGTTTCGTGCAGGCTTGAGCCGCCGGGATGCAGCGCCTCTACCCAATGGAAATCGCCTGCCGAAACAGGTTCGGCAGGCGATGGTTCAGCGCCTCTTCAACCGTGTGTCAACCGCGTCTGCGGCGCAGATTCCACAGGCCTGCAGCCAGCATCAGCAGCATGGCCATGGCGAGCATGCGCGGTTCGAGGGCAGGGATCGGCCGGGCACCCGGTGCCGCCCCCACACGCGCCGGACCGCTGGGATCCACGATCACGCCATTGGCTGCGCGATCGTCATCACCCTGGCCGCCATCGGTGACCACCACCGAGGTCGTATTGCCCGACACCACCGCACCCGCAGGCTGATACCAGGAGTCCGCCGCCCCTGCGGATGCTGGACCGAACTTCCAGTACGCCATGCCGGTCACCGGCCCCGGCCAGGTGACGCTGACCGTGATCGAGCTGCTGGGCGTACAGCCACGGGCCACGAAGTGCACATTGCCGTACGGGAAGCTCAACTGGCCAGGCGCACCCGCCGCAGCCGCGACGAAGGACGACTGCGACACATCGAACCCGCAGCCCGCGCCACCACCGCTCAAGGTCGCCGTGGCGTTGCCTGCCCCGGTGGCTGTCGGACCCGTGAAGGTCGTTCCGAGCACGTTGAGCGAAGTCGTTGTGGCAGGTCCGGTGTTGCCATTGCCAGGATTGGTCTGGGTCGCGCTGATCGTGTGCAGACCCGGCGTCGGCAAGCCGCCGCCCGGCGTGCAGCTCCACGTCTGATCGGCCGCGACGATTGCCGTACACAGCGTCGTCGAGCCATCCTTCACCGTGATCGTGTAGCCCGGCGTGCCGGTGCCGGAAATCTGCGGATAGCCTCCCACCGTGGTCGGCGAAACCGTCAGCGTCGGAGCCACCGGCACCTGCGTGCTGGGAGTGACCGGCGTTGCTGGTGTCGATGCACAGTTCACAGTGCACCCTGCCGTCGGATTGACCGGGCTGATGCCGCCCGATGGATCGTAGGAGGCCGTGTTCGTGCTCGAACCCACAGCCGTCGGAACAGCCGGCAGGTTGAAGCTGGTGTTGCCACCGGCCGCCACTGCCGCAGTGAAGTTCACCGTGCACGTCAGCACGGAGCTGCCATTGCCCGCAAACGGGAAGGCGTTGGGTGTGCAGGTTGCGCTGGCCACATTCGCACCGGTCGGCACGCCCGTGATGCTGATCCCCGCAGGCACCAGGTCCTTGATGGTCACGCTGGTGGCGGGACCGAAGGCACCGGCAGCGTTGGCCACGGAGAACGCGTAGTTGAAGGGCGTGCCCACGGCCAGGCTACCCGGGTTGGCCTTGGTGACCGTCAACGCAGGCGTGCCTGGCGTGACCGGAGTCACCGGCGTGGAAGCGCAGTCTGTCGTGCACCCTGCCGTCGGATTGACCGGGCTGATTCCGCCCGACGGATCGTAGGAAGCCGTGTTCGTGCTCGACCCCACAGCCGTCGGCACAGCCGGCAGATTGAAGCCGCTGTTGCTGCCAGCCGCCACCGGCGTGGTGAAGCTCACGGTGCAAGACAGGATCGCCGTGCTATTGCCCACGAAGGGGAAGGTATTGGGCGTGCAAGTCGCACTGGCCACGTTCGCACCGGTCGGCACGCCCGTGATGCTGATGCCTGCCGGCACCAGATCCTTGATGGTCACGCTGGTGGCGGGACCAAACGCTCCAGCCGCATTCGCTACCGTGAAGGCGTAGTTGAACGGCGTGCCCACAGCCAGGCTGCCGGGGTTGGCCTTGGTGACCGTCAGCGCAGGAGTGCCAGGGCTCACCGGCGTGGAAGGCGTCGATGCGCAATCCGTCGTGCAGCCGGCCGTCGGATTGACCGGGCTGATTCCACCCGACGGATCGTAGGAAGCCGTGTTCGTGCTCGAACCCATAGCAGTTGGCACAGCCGGCAGATTGAAGCCGGTGTTGCCACCCGCTGCGACCGAAGCCGTGAAGTTCACCGTACACGTCAGCACAGTGCTGCCATTGCCCGCAAACGGGAAGGTGTTGGGCGTGCAGGTCGCACTGGCCACGTTCGCACCGGTCGGCACGCCCGTGATGCTGATGCCTGCCGGCACCAGATCCTTGATGGTCACGCTGGTGGCGGGACCGAAGGCACCGGCAGCGTTGGACACGGAGAACGCGTAGTTGAACGCAGTTCCCACAGCCAGGCTGCCCGGGTTGGCCTTGGTGACCGTCAGCGCTGGCGTACCAGGCGTGACCGGCGTGGAAGGCGTCGATGCGCAATCCGTCGTGCAACCCGCCGTCGGATTGACCGGGTTGATGCCACCCGCTGGATCGTAGGAGGCCGTGTTCGTGCTCGAACCAACCGCCGTCGGCACAGCCGACAGGTTGAAGCTGCTGTTGCTGCCAGCCGCCACCGGTGTGGTGAAGTTCACCGTGCACGTCAGCACGGTGCTGCCATTGCCCGCAAACGGGAAGGTGTTGGGCGTGCAGGTCGCGCTGGCCACGTTTGCACCGGTCGGCACGCCCGTGATGCTGATGCCTGCCGGCACCAGGTCCTTGATGGTCACGCTGGTGGCGGGACCGAAGGCACTGGCAGCGTTGGACACGGAGAACGCGTAGTTGAACGCAGTCCCCACAGCCAGGCTACCGGGGTTGGCCTTGGTGACCGTCAACGCAGGCGTACCAGGGGTCACAGGCGTGGAAGGCGTCGATGCGCAATCCGTCGTGCAACCCGCCGTCGGATTGACGGGGTTGATGCCGCCCGACGGATCGTAGGAAGCCGTGTTCGTGCTCGAACCCACCGCCGTCGGAACAGCCGGCAGATTGAAGCTGGTGTTGCCACCGGCCGCGACCGAGGTCGTGAAGTTCACCGTACACGTCAGGACAGTGCTGCCATTGCCCGTGAACGGGAAGGTGTTGGGCTTGGGCGAGCAGTCCACACTGGACACGTTCGCGCCTGTCGGCGCACCCGTGATGCGGATACCTGCAGGCACCAGGTCCTTGATGGTCACGCTGTTGGCAGGACCGAAGGCACCGGCAGCATTCGCTACCGTGAAGGTGTAGTTGAAGGGCGAACCTACGGCCAGGCTACCCGGATTGGCTTTGCTGACCGTCAGCGCAGGCGTACCAGGCGTGACTGGAGTCACCGGTGTGGAAGCGCAGTCTGTTGTGCACCCTGCCGTCGGATTGACAGGGCTGATGCCACCCGACGGATCGTAGGAGGCCGTGTTCGTGCTCGAACCCACCGCCGTCGGCACAGCCGGCAGGTTGAAGCTGCTGTTGCTGCCAGCTGCCACCGGTGTGGTGAAGCTCACCGTGCAAGACAGGATCGCCGTGCCATTGCCCACGAAGGGGAAGGTGTTGGGCGTGCAGGTCGCGCTGGCCACGTTCGCGCCGGTCGGCACGCCCGTGATGCTGATGCCTGCCGGCACCAGATCCTTGATGGTCACGCTGGTGGCGGGACCGAAGGCACTGGCAGCGTTGGACACGGAGAACGCGTAGTTGAAGGGCGTGCCCACAGCCAAGCTACCGGGGTTGGCCTTGGTGACCGTCAACGCTGGCGTACCAGGCGTCACCGGCGTGGAAGGCGTCGATGCGCAATCCGTCGTGCAACCCGCCGTCGGATTGACGGGGCTGATGCCGCCCGACGGATCGTAGGAAGCCGTGTTCGTGCTCGAACCCACAGCCGTCGGCACAGCTGGCAGGTTGAAGCTGGTGCTGCTGCCAGCCGCCACCGGTGTGGTGAAGTTCACCGTGCACGTCAGCACGGAGCTGCCATTACCCGCAAACGGGAGGGTGTTGGGCGTGCAGGTCGCGCTGGCCACGTTTGCGCCGGTAGGCACGCCCGTGATGCTGATGCCTGCCGGCACCAGGTCCTTGATGGTCACGCTGGTGGCGGGGCCGAAGGCACTGGCAGCGTTGGACACGGAGAACGCGTAGTTGAAGGGCGTGCCTACAGCCAGGCTGCCGGGGTTGGCCTTCGTGACCGTCAACGCAGGCGTACCAGGCGTCACCGGCGTGGAAGGCGTCGATGCGCAATCCGTCGTGCAACCCGCCGTCGGATTGACCGGACTGATGCCGCCCGATGGATCGTAGGAAGCCGTGTTGGTGCTTGAACCCACCGCCGTCGGAACAGCCGGCAGGTTGAAGCTGGTGTTACCACCCGCTGCGACCGAGGTCGTGAAGTTCACCGTACACGTCAGCACGGAGCTGCCATTGCCCGCAAACGGGAAGGTGTTGGGCGTGCAGGTCGCACTGGCCACGTTCGCGCCGGTCGGCACGCCCGTGATGCTGATACCCGCAGGCACCAGGTCCTTGATGGTCACGCTGGTGGCGGGACCAAACGCTCCAGCCGCATTCGCTACCGTGAAGGCGTAGTTGAAAGGCGTGCCCACAGCCAGGCTGCCGGGATTGGCCTTGGTAACCGTCAACGCAGGCGTGCCTGGCGTGACGGGCGTGGAAGGCGTCGATGCGCAATCCGTCGTGCAACCGGCCGTCGGATTGACCGGGCTGATGCCACCCGACGGATCGTAGGAGGCAGTGTTCGTGCTCGACCCCACAGCCGTCGGCACAGCCGGCAGATTGAAGCTGGTGTTGCCACCCGCTGCGACCGAGGTCGTGAAGTTCACCGTACACGTCAGGACGGCGCTGCCATTGCCCGCAAACGGGAAGGCGTTGGGTGTGCAGGTTGCACTGGCCACGTTTGCGCCGGTCGGCACGCCCGTGATGCTGATGCCTGCCGGCACCAGGTCCTTGATGGTCACGCTGTTGGCGGGACCAAAGGCACTGGCCGCATTCGCTACCGTGAAGGCGTAGTTGAACGCAGTCCCCACAGCCAAGCTGCCGGGGTTGGCCTTGCTGACCGTCAGCGTGGGCGAACCAGGGTTGACTGGGGTGGCGGGCGTCGACGAGCAGTCCGTCGTGCAACCTGCCGTCGGATTGACCGGGCTGGTACCACCGGACGGATCATAGGAAGCCGTGTTCGTGCTCGAACCCACAGCCGTCGGCACAGCCGGCAGGTTGAAGCTGGTGCTGTCACCGGCTGCGACCGAGGTCGTGAAGTTCACCGTGCAAGTCAGGATAGTGCTGCCATTGCCCGTAAACGGGAAGGTGTTGGGCTTGGGCGAGCAGTCCACACTGGCCACGTTCACACCTGTCGGCGCACCCGTGATGCGGATCCCTGCAGGCACCAGATCCTTGATGGTCACGCTGCTGGCAGGACCGAGGGCGCTCGCCGCATTCGCTACCGTGAAGGTGTAGTTGAAGGGCGAACCCACAGCCAGGCTACCCGGGTTGGCCTTGGTGACACTGAGGTTCACCACGCTCACAAAATGAATTTGTGCGGCGCTTGGCGAATACGCGTTTGCCCCCACGGTGAACGTGCCACCCAGGGTTCCTGCAGGAATGCTGGTGGCGATGCTGTAGGTACCACTCGCTGTGCTGGTGGCAGTGATCGAGCAGATGCCCAGAGTTGCGCCGCTTGTTCCAGTGGTGCAAGTGGCTGACGCGCCTGCCGCACCACCGTTCAGCTTCACGCCGGCAGTACCGGCAAAGGTGACGACCTCGCCGCCCTTGGGATTGCCACCGGCATCGCGCACATACGCTTCCACCACATCGGTTGCCGTGCCATTTGCCGCCGCGTTGTCGCTCACGACACGCAGGCCCGAATTGCTTGCCGAGGCATTGCCGGCGACAAAGGCCATCGATTGCGGGCTGTTGCCGATGGCAGCTGCACCCACCGTGGCGGCAGCCGAATAAGTCGATGCGGTCACGCTGGTGAACGACACCGAGCAGGTCGCCGCCGCACCCGCAGTCGTGCAACTGGCGGTGGCAGGTGCCGCTCCGGCGGGTGTCACGCTGAAGTTCACGACAACGCCGGTGACCGGATTGCCGAACGCATCCTTGGTGACCACGGAAACGACGTCCTGGCCGCCGCCGGCTGCCTGGTTGTTCACATCGACCGACATGGTCGAATTGGCGGGATCGACGGCACCTGCCGTAAAGACATAGGCAGCCGTCGCACCGTACGTATTGCCACCGGCGCTGACGCCGCTGCCGCTCAATGCGCCGCTCGCGATGCTTGCGCCGGAAGTGTAGGAACCCGCGACGGTTGTCTTGGCGGTGACCTGGCAGGTACCGGCCGCATTGGTGGTGCAGGTACCGCTGAAGGTGATGTTTGCGGTGGGAGAGAACGTGACAACGCTTCCGGCCACCGGATTGCCGTTGACATCTCCCACAAACGCTTCAAGCACATCTGTCGCCGAGCCATTGGCCGTGACCGGACTGCTGACGGTACGCACCCCCGACCTGGCGGGGTCGGCGGCATTGGCCGTGAAGTTGATCACGGCCGGACTGCCGTTTGCCACGCTCTGGGTGGTGGTGCCGTTGTTGTCCGTGGCTGTGAAGCTCGCCGCACCCGCCACGGTGGATGTCACCGTGATGGAGCAGCGCGCTGGATTCGCATTGGCCGCAATCGTGCAGGAAGTTGCCGACGGCGTGCCGGCGCCGGTATGGACAAAGCCGATGGTGTGGGCGACCGTATCGACGGTTGCATTGCCATTGGCGTCCTGCAGTGCAACGGTCACCGTGCCGGTGCTCGTACCGTCGGCCATCACCGAGAGCGGTGTGGCACTGAGCAGATTGCCACTGGCTGTATTGCTGGGCGGCCCGGCAATGAAGTTGACCGATACCGGACTGCCATTGCTCACGGCCGTTCCGTTGTCCGTTGCCGTGAAACTTGCGGTGCCGACCGTGGCCGATTTCACCGTCACGGAGCAGGTGGCCGGATTGGCATTGGCCGCGATCGTGCACGTGGGTGCGGCCGGCGTGGTCGTGCCCACGCCCGTTTTGGTGAAGACAATCGTGTGCGCCACCGTATCCGTGGCGGGATTGCCATTGGCATCGCGCAGGGTCACGCTGATCGAGCTCGTGGCAGTGTTGTCTGCGACAACGCTGAGCGGACTGGCACTGATCAGGTTTCCATTCGCGCCATTGCTGGGCGGGCCGGCCGTGTAGTTCACCACAGCCGTAGCCGTGGCGGCCGAGCCATTGATGGTGAAACCAAAGGTGCCACTGCCGACTGCGGTAGGTGCCGTGACGGTTGCCGTGTAAACCCCTGCGCTGCACGAACCCGCGCCGACCGCAGGCGAGCCCTGTGTTCCGCTGTTCAGCGTGAAGGCCACCGTATTGGCACAGGTCGCAATCGAATTGCCTGACGCATCCTTGAGCTGCGCCGTCAATGTGCTGGTTGCGGTGCCATTGGCAATGATCGAGGTCGGACTCGCAACGATGGTCGAGGCACTGGTACTTGGCGGACCCGCCGTGTAGCTCACTGAAGCCGTAGCAACTGCAGCAGAGCCGTTGATGGTGAATCCGAAGATCCCGCTGCCGACTGCCGTGGGCGATGTGACGGTGCCCGTATAGATGCCGGCAGTACACGAGGCCGCGCCCACATTGGGCGTTCCCTGCGTTCCGCCGTTCAGGGTGAATGCCACCGTGTTCGTGCAGGTGTTGATCGGATTGCTGCTGGCATCGACCAGTTGCACGCGCAGCACGCTGGTGGAGCTGCCGTTGGCCACGATCGATGCCGGTGTGGCGACTATCGTCGATGCACTCGTGCTCGGCGTTGCGGCCGCATAGGAGACCGTTGCGGTGGCAACAGCCGCAGACCCGTTGATGGTGAACCCGAAGGTTCCGCTGCCGACCAGCACCGGCGATGTCACCGTCCCCGTATACATGCCGGCACTGCAGCCCGTGACGCTGACGGCAGGGACGCCTTGCGTCCCCGCATTGAGGGTGAAGGCCACCGTATCGGTACAGGTGGTGACAAGGTTGCCTAAAGCATCCTTCAACTGCACGGCCAAGGTGCTGGTGGAGACGCCGTTGGCCGCAATCGATGGCGGACTCGCGGCGATTTCAGACCCGCTCGTGCTGGCCGGCAGCCCGGTGAAGCTGTAAGCAACCGGCGAAGGCTGATAGGTCACTGCGCCAGATACCGGGCTTCCACCCAATGGAAGATTGGAGAACGTGGCACCAGCGACTGACGACGACAAGGTCACGGGTGTCGTGAATGTTCCGGCGACACTGCTGCTGGCATTGATGGGAGACGCGCACTTTCCGCTGGAGCTGGTCGTGCAGCTGACTGCGGCGGAGCTGCCATTGAACGTGACACCTGCAGGCGGCGCTGCGAAGGTGACGGTGTCACTGCCCCCTGTCCAGGCATTGCCTTGGCCGTCAACAATGTAGACCTCCAGCAAGTCGCTGCTGCCGACAGGTTGATTGTTGGTCGTCGCCAGAACGCCGGATTTCAGGGCACAGGGAAAACCGGTGACGCTTGCCGCCGTTGAAAGCTGCGAGGTCTGGGCTCCGCCGGAATTGCTGTCCGTCACTGTGACTCGCACCTGGCCGCTGAGATACGAAGGAACGGTCAGCGTTCCCGAGGCTCCGGCCATGGTTTCGGAGCCCAGATAGACCTGCGCATCGTTGACGCCCGCGCCGGTCGGCGACCAAAAGGCCTCCACCGTATACGGTGCCGGCTCGCTCGCATTGGCATTTGCCGTGATATTGAATGTCCAGGTGCAGGCGGCGGTGTCACTGGCGCCAACGCCAAGGGTGGGGGTCCATCCGGTTTGTCCATTGCCCGTCGTCAGCAAACTGATGCCTGAGTTTGCAGCCACAGGCACGGAAAACAGCGTGTTCTGAGAAATCTTGAAGAAATCACGCGTAGTGATACGAATGGCACTTCTCGACTGGCTTGTCATCTTGTTGTTGCCAATCAATCCTGGTGCCGTACCCGTACCACCGATATTCACCCCGTCCCCGCCGCCAGTGAAGTTGTTATCGGTCACCGTCACTACCTGCGTCGTGCCTGAGGCTGCCGTATTCACCGTTGGTGCCGACACATGCGTTGGCGATGACCCGGTATAGGCGGCGATAGGCAGCGAGAAGGTATTACCCGTCACGGCCAGACCAATTCCATTGGCCAGGCTGATCGTTCCATCAACCGACACCACGGCCCTGGGCGCATTTCCACCAGTCGGGCTCAGTGCGATATTCGAATTTTTGATCGTCAATCCGTTGACGGTCATGTTCGACATGACCTGGAAAAACTGCTCGAGCTGCATTCCCCCGATAGGGTTGGGCAGATTCGTTACCGTGAAATTATCGACAACGATGTTGGAAACCGTGCCTGCACCGTTGCTTGCGGCAACGGAAATGGCCGAGCCCTTGTTATTGCCGTAATTTCCATTCCATATCGCGGAGTTGATTGTGCTATTGGCAAAGAATACGTTTTGTGCGCCTTGATGAATCTCCGCGTACAGCTCGCAGTTGAACGGCGTCCCCTCTCCCGCAGGGGTTGGCGCCACATTCACCAGACCGACGCGATCAATGATGACATTGTTTGCTGAGGAGCCAACGACGAATACCGCTTCGCCACAGGTCATGTTGGGCGAATTGGTGAGAGTGATATTCTTCCCACCAAGATAAAAGGTTTCCCAGGCGGAGTCCGCCCAGTTCTGGACTTGTATGACTCCCCCGAAATCGATGGTCAATGAGCCCGTGCCGGCTGGCACGGTGCCTTTGATCCAGTACCAGGCGCCACCGGCACCAGTGGTGGTGCCCGTATCGCCGCCGCTGATCATCTGGGTTTGACCACAGGCATTGGTGGCTCCCGTCACGGCGCCGGACTGGGCTCCGCTGACGAATGTATTGGCACAGCGCACGTAAACCGTCTGATTGTCGACATACGGATGGAGGTTTCCGGCCGCATCCTTGGATGTCCCACTCTGTATGGTTCGTACCGACGTGGACAGTGTCGGCGCAAAGACGATGGAAACATCGGCACTCGGATCCAGCGTTTGCAGCGTGTAGTTGGCTGCCTGAATGGCAGCTCGCAGCGTACATGCGCCAGCAAAGGTGCCTCCCAGCGTGCTGACACAGGTGGTTGGTGTCGTTGCATTGGCATTGGGAGCGTCGCTGTTGTCGGTGACCGTGAAAACGACGGTCGCCGCCAGTGCCGTGGATGAGATACCCGCGCATGAAAGCAGCAGCAAAGAGAAAAGGCACTTCGCTGCACGCCACTTGCGAAAAAATGCCGAACCAGGCAGGCGATTGAGAGCATGCATGATATTCCCCGTTTTCTCAAGGAGATATGACAGGAAAATGATTTTCCCAATGGCAATGGCCATCAGTTGTACCCAGCGCATTTGCATCGCCGTACCTCGAATAGTTCTATTTGAATCACGAGCTAACAACTCACCTTGCAGCCGGTGAGGTTGGAAGCAAAATGTTTCGCGCAGATCCTGCGCGTCAATCAGAAAAGGCGGATTTCCATCAACGTTTGCGAGCTGCTCCGCTGTCCATTGAGCCGGACACACCTTCAGTCGGGTTTGCGACGCAAATCATTCCTCCCTCCACAAACCATATTCACCGTGCTTGTATTTTTTCAGTGCCGGATCAGTTTCCATGGACCTGCACCTGTGCAACGGTAAGTCGCCTATCAGACATATACACAACTCATGGTTAACCCATGCAGGTCCAATCGACCAGAACATGCACTGACAAACCACTGCACACATCGATAGGCTAAATCATGTTTTTTTCTATTTCAATAGTTTTTTTGCATGAAATCGGAGACTCATGCCAGCGCTACGAGGGAGGCGCTTGAGCGATCTAGGGAATACCCTGCATCAGCCACACCACATACAGGTAGTAACTGGTGGTATCCCCAGTACGACTGAAACCGGCTGCGCAAGCCACATAGAATCGCCCCTGCAGGAGAGCAGGCGGGCACCACGGTGCCGAGCCTCACCGAAGGCGCAAACTCCCATACACGCTCAGGTTCCGTACTGCAAACACAACATGCCGTCTGGAGAGCCGCCGCACGCAATATGCGGCGCACCGAAGGAGCAAGCCCCGTTCCCATGGACGGCGGTGAATCTCTCAGGTACCAAGGACAGGGGGAGCGGCAGCTGCGTCACGACGGACGCCGGCTGCTTGCTATTGAATCCATAGCTACCAGCTTCCGCGTGACCGGCACATGCCTTTGAAAGGGCATTGTCATGCGCGTCATCGTTCTCGGAGCCGGCCTGATCGGCACCGCCTCGGCCTACTATCTGCAATCCCTGGGCCACGAGGTCACGGTCATCGACCGCCAGGCTGCGCCCGGCGCCGAAACCAGCTTTGCCAACGGCGGGCAGATCTCGGTCAGCCACGCCGAGCCCTGGGCCAACCCCGGCGCACCGCTGAAGTTGCTGGGCTGGCTGGGCCGGCAGGATGCCCCCCTGCTGTTCCGCCTTCGCGCCGACATGCGCCAGTGGCTCTGGGGCCTGTCCTTCCTGCGCAACTGCACGCCCGCGCGCACGCGCCACAACATCCAGCAGATCGTTCGCCTGGGCACCTACAGCCGAGAGGCTCTGCAGCAGCTGCGGTCGGACACCGGCATCCAGTACGAGCAGCGCATGCAGGGCATCCTGCACTTCTACACGAACGCCCGCGAGTTCGAGGGCGCGCTCAAGCCCACCGAGCAGATGCAGGCCCTGGGCTGCGACCGCCGCCTGATCGACGCCGACGAAGCCGTGCGCCTGGAGCCGGCCCTGGCCCATGTGCGCGGGCAGATAGCAGGCGCCACCTATACGGCCGAGGATGAATCGGGCGACGCCAACCTATTCACGCGCGAGCTGGCACGCATTGCCACCACCACGGGCGTGCAGTTCCGCCACGGCCACCACGTCATGGCGCTGCGCACCACGGGTGCGGGCGCCAGCCGCCATATCGACCATGTGGAGGTGACCAATGCCGATGGCCGCTACGAACGCATCCAGGGCGACGCCTATGTGCTGGCCATGGGCTCGTTCAGCCCGCTGCTGGCCCAGCCGCTGGGGCTGCACCTGCCCATCTACCCGGCCAAGGGCTACTCCGTGACCCTGCCGGTGCTGGACCCCGCCAAGGCCTACCAGGTCAGCCTCACGGACGATGAGTTCAAGCTGGTGTTCTCGCGCTACACCGGCGCGCAGGGCGACCGCCTGCGCATTGCCGGCACGGCCGAGTTCAACGGCTACGACCGCAACCTGGACCCCGTGCGCTGCGAGGCTATCGTGCGGCGCGTGCAGCAGCTGTTCCCTGGCGCCGGCGATACCGGTCGCGCCCAGTTCTGGAGCGGCCTGCGCCCCGCCACGCCCAGCAATGTGCCGCTGATCGGACGCTCGCCCATCGCCAACCTGTTCCTGAACACCGGCCACGGCACGCTGGGCTGGACCCATGCCTGCGGCTCCGGCATGGCGCTGGCCGACCTGGTCAGCGGCAGGCAGCCGGCCGTGGATTTCGATTTTCTGGGAGCTGCAGCCATGGACCCGGATCGCAGCGCAGGCACGGTGCGCCCGCGCGCGGTCTGAGGTGCAGACGGTGTGTACCGTGTGTACGGCGTGTACGGCGTGTACGGCGCCTAGGCAGTGAACACCGTCAACACCCCGGCGAAGCGGTGCAGGCGGGCGTCCATGATCTCGGCTTCGGCGACGAAGCCGATCAATGGCACATCGCCCAGTGCGTGGCGCAGGGTGCGCAGTTCGGCATCGGGGCCGCCGAACAGGCCGCCGCCGCGGCCCCGGCAACTGATGTAGATGGCGCCACGGATGCGGGGCTGTGCCTCGCCTTCGGGCGCCGCCTCCTCGGGCTCCGCCGCATCGCGCAGCGCAGCGCCCAGTTGCAGCAGTTCCTGGCGCGCGACCTGGGCCTGGCGGCGGCAGAAGATCACCGAATGCCCGGCCTCCACGGCCGATGACAGGGCCACGCCCTGGCGCAGCGGGTCCAGCCCGACCAGGGTCAGCACCTGGGCCTCTTCGGTGAGCACGCCGTGGGCCATGCCCCGGCCCGGCGGCGCAATGGCCGCCAGCGTGCTGCGCACCGTGGTCAGCGCGGGCTGCCAGTCGCTGCCTTCCAGCTCCACGCCCAGCAGTTGCAGCAGGCGCTGCAAGGCCGGATCGCCATTGAGCCCGGTGACCAGGGCGCCGCGCGCCTCGGTGATCTCCAGGCCCTCGCCCAGCGGCACGCAGCCCTGGGCCATGCCCGTGATGCAGGGCACGCCCGCACCGAAGGCCACGCCCGAGAAGCCTCCGCTGAAAATGCCGCGCGCATCCGCATGCTGCGCATGCAGGTCCTCGGTGCGGCAGGCGATCTGTACGCCCTCCACGCCATCGTCCCCGTCATCGCCCACGCCGCCGAACAGCAGGCCGGACTCGGTGCGCTCGGACAGCTCGTACAGCAACTCGGCCAGCTCGGGCTGGCCGCCTCCGGCATGGACCAGGGCCGAATGGGCCGTGAACCCGGCCTCGCCGCCCGGCGCATGCAAGGGCGCCAGGCCCGAATACAGGCGGTAGTGCGCGGCCGGCACATCGAGCAGCATCACCGCGAGCGCGGAGCCGGACAGGTATTCATGGGACATGGCCAGCACGCCACCGGCCGAGCAGCCAGCCCAGTCCGCCACATGGGGCAAGGCCCTGGCCAGATGCTGCAGCAACGGTCTTGCATGGGCGGCATGCGCGTGGGACAGGTACACCAGGCCCAGTCGGGGCCGCTGCGCGTGGCCCGGATCGGCCATCTGCGAGCGCAGTTGCAGCAGCACCGCGTCGGCCGCGGCGCGCCAGTCGGAATGGCTGGCATGGCCTACAGGAAACAACGACATTCCAACCTTCTTTCTAGCCCTGCCAGCGCCCGGCTTGCGGAGGGCTCTAGACCATCCATGGGTGCCGCCGTGCCGCTCAGCGCGGTGGCCGGCTCTTGGCCGGCGCCTTGCCTGCGGCCGGTGCCTTGGCTGTTGTCTTTGCGGTGGTCTTTGCCGCCGTCTTCCTGGCCGCTGCCTTGGCTGGAGCTTTCGGTGGAGCCTTGGCTGGCGCTTTCGCAGGCGCCTTGGCGGCTTCGGCCGGGGCCTTGGCCGCCGGTGCAGCCGCCTTGCCTGCCTGCGCGGCGAAGGCGCCAGCCTGGGCCGTCATGCGGTCCATGGCGGCCTTGGCGATGTCGCCGGCCATGCCGGTGGCGCGCTGTGCGGCAGCCACGGCCTCGGGGGCCATGGGCTCGGCCATGGCCTTGGCGGCGATCTGCTGGAATTGCTGGGTCAGTGCGCCCCACCATTGCATGGCCTGGCCCATGGCGGCGGCCTGGACCGGCTCGTCCTTGGGCGCAGAAGCCTCGGGGCCGGAGGCCTTGCTGCCGGCATCCGCGGATGCAGCGGCCGCAGCAGCTGCAGGCGGCTCGGCAGGGGGCTGTGCGGGCGCGGCCTGCGGCTTTTCCTGCTTGCCGGCCTTGCCGGCGGAGGACATGGGCCAGTCCGAGTGGTCGGACTGCCCCGCGCTGGCGGCGCCTTTGCCCGCAGTGGCTGCAGCGGTGGCGGCTGCAGCGGCGGGGAACTGGAAGGCCTGCGCCAGTTCGCCCATGCTGACGTTCATGCCCTGCAGGGTGGACAGCGTCATGCGCTGCACTTCCAGGGCCTGGATGGTGGCGGCCAGCGCCTTGCCATTTTGATCCAGCCAGAACTGCACGGCCTTGAGTTCGGTGATGCGCTTGTCCACCTCCTCGATGCTCACCGTGGGCGCCACCCATTCTGGCAGGCGCCCCAGGGGCCGGGCCGTGGCCGATCCCGCGCTCTGGGCCAGGCCCTGCAGGAAGTCGAAACCGGGGATGAACTTGCCGAAACCGAAGGAGGACGCGTCACTCATGGCAGCACTCGCTAGGACTGGGTTGGAAGAGCATGCCGGCGAAGGATACCGGCCATGCCCCCAGCTTAACCCAGGCACACGCCAAGTCCACGGCAAGTCATGCGCATGCGGCTGCGCACAAACCCGGTGCAATGGCGCTGGCTCAGTGCGAATGGCCGGCGTGGCCGCCGCCGTGGCCCGCTGCCGGGGCAGCCGCCGCGCCGGGCGCCATGGCGCGCACGGGGACCTGCAGGCTCAGGCGCGAGGTTTCGCCCTTGGCATCCTTGAACACCAGGGTGATGGGCACCTGGCTGTCCTTGAGCAGCGGGCTCTTGAGCTGCTGCAGCATGACGTGGTAGCCGCCGGGCTTCAGGTCCACGGCCACGCCCTTGGGCAGGTCCAGGCCGTCGATGGCGCGCATGCGCATCACATCGCCTTCCATCTTCATTTCATGCACCTCGGCCACGCCGGCGGCGGGCGACTCCACACCCACCAGGCGCAGCGGCTCCTCCGCCGTCAGGCGCATGAAGGCGCCCGTGGCCTGCTGGCCCGGCACGCTGGCACGCGCCCAGGCGGCGTCGGCCTTGACGTGGGCGGCATCGGCATGGGCATGGGCCAGGCCCATGGACAGGGAGGCGGCGATCAGGAAAGGGGTGGTCCATTGACGCAGTGTCATCACGGTTTCTCCAGAAAATTCAATACGTTGCAGCACGGTCTGTGTGCCTTGCAAAAACAAAAGCCAAGCGAAACAGGTAGGGATTGAAATGGGGAGTCACCGGGGCGGGGCGCGGGCCTGCGGCAAGGCCGGCATGGCCACGCTGTGGACGGAGGCCGGGTGCGCCCGTGGCTGCGCATCTGCCATCAGCGGTGCCGGGGCCGCACTGCACCGGGCGGGCGGCGGCGCCAGCGGGGGAAGGCACAGCGGGCAGTCGATGCCGTGGCTGCCGGCAAGGGCATTGTCCTGACCGGCCGGCGATGGCACCCAGACCGATTCGCCAGCGGCCGAGCACAGGCGCTCCCAGCCCGAGGCGCGCGCCAGCGGCGCAAACGCCGATGCCAGCGCCACGCACAGCCACAGCCCCAGCACCCAGCGGGCGCAGGCAGCCAAGGTGGAGGGCAGGCGAAGCGGCATGGCGCCATTCTAGGGGTCTGCCCCAGTCGTCATCTCCGGGACCGCGCCATGCCCTGCCCGCCCCTACCATCACAGGCGCGCACCTTCGCCTTCACCACAAACAACCCAAGGAGACACCCATGCTCACCCTGTGCGGATTCGCGGCCAGCAACTACTACAACAAGGTCAAGCTGGCCCTGCTGGAAAAGCAGCTGCCCTTCAACGAGGAACTGGACTGGCTGGGCGAGACCGACATGGCACTGTCGCCGCTGGGCAAGGTGCCGTACCTGCGCATCGACGACGGCCGTGGCCTGTGCGAGTCGGCCGCCATGGTCGAGTACGTGGAGACGCTGTCGCCCTCCCCTTCCCTGCTGCCGGCCGACGCCTTCGAGGCCGCCAAGGTGCGCGAGCTGTGCGTGTACCTGGACCTGCACCTGGAGCTGGTGGCGCGCATCCTCTACCCGCAGGCCTTCTTCGGTGGCCAGGTCAGCGACTCCACCCGGGAGCGCACGCTGGCCCAGCTCGACAAGAACGTGGCGGCCTTCGCCAAACTCGCGCGTTTCTCCCCCTTTGTGGCGGGCGACAGCTTCACGCTGGCCGACTGCTGCGCCATCGTCCACCTGCCCCTGGTCAGCGCGGCCAGCAAGATCGTTGGCGGGCGCGACGTGCTGGCCGACCTGCCCGTGCGCGAGTACCTGGCGCGCATGGCCGAGCGGCCCACGGTGCAGCAGGTCAATGCCGACCGCAAGACCAATACGGCGCTGATGATGTCCCGCTACGCCAGCGACAAGACTCCGGCCTGAGCCCCCGCCCTGCCCGCCTCAGTCCTGCAGCCAGCGCAGCAGCCCGCTGGCGCGCTGCGTGGGGCTGCCAACGGCCGAGGCCAGCAGGCCCGGCACCTCGGAGAACAGCGAGAAGGCCTGGCGGGCGCGCGTGATGCCGGTGTAGACCAGCTCGCGCCCCAGCACGCTGCCGCCGCGCGAGGGCAGCACCAGGGCCGTGTGTTCGAACTCCGAGCCCTGGCTCTTGTGCACCGTCATGGCGAAGGCGGTCTCCACATGGGCCAGGCGGCTGACACCGACCGAGCGCAGCTCGTCACCCTGCAGGAAGTACACGCGCAGCGGCTGCCCGGACCCACCCTGCGGGGCCCCCTGTGACCCGCCCTGCGACCCACCCGGCAGCGCAATGCCGATGTCACCGTTGAACACGCCCAGCTGCGCATCGTTGCGCGTGACCATGACGGGCCGACCCGCATACCATTCGCCGCTGCGGCGGATCGCGCCCTGCGCTTCCAGGGCCTGCTCCACCGCCCGGTTGAGGCCGGACACGCCCCAGTCCCCCTCGCGCACGGCGCACAGCAGCCGGAAGCGCTCGAAGGCCTGCAGCACATCGACCACCCAGGCCCGGTGCGCGGCCTCGTAGTCGCCGTCCGCAGCCGGCCTGTTTTGCAGCGCCCTGGCATACAGCGCATAGCTGGCCAGGCCGCCGCGCCCGCGCACGGCCAGTTCGGTCACGGCCTGCACGCCGCCGCCCTGGCGCTCCCAGAGTTCGGAGTGCGTACCGCCTTGCGTGCCGGCATCGAGCAAGGCCTGGGCCTGCGCGGCGTGGCCGGCATTCACGGCGCGCGCCAGCTGGCCGATGGGACCACCGAAGCGCCGGCTTTCGCGCAGCATGACGGTGTGCTGCGCAAGAGCCGGAGGCCGGTCGCCTGCCGGCGCCGCGAACTGCGGCGGCACCGCCTGGCCGGCCACGCGCAGCGCATAGTCCAGCGTGTCCGGCAGGTAGCGCCCGGCCTGGGCATCGCGGCACAGGTCGCCCAGCACGGCGCCCGCCTCCACCGAAGCCAATTGGTCCTTGTCGCCCAGCAGCACCAGGCGGGCGCCAGCCGGCAGTGCCTCCAGCAGCGCCGCCATCATCTCCAGGTGGACCATGGAGGCCTCATCGACGATGAGCACGTCCACGTCCAGCTGCCGCCCCGCATGGAATCCCCAGTGCCGCGTATCGGGCCGCGCGCCCAGCATGGAGTGCAGGGTGCGCGCCGCACCCATGCGCTGCACCAGGCCCGCCAGGTCGATCTCGCCGCCCATGCTGCCCTGCAATTGCAGCAAGGCCCCGTCAATCGATTGCTTCAGGCGCGCGGCCGCCTTGCCCGTGGGGGCGGCCAGGGCCACGCGCAGCTGGCCGGCGTCTGGCGCCGTGGCAAACAGCAGGGCCAGCAGCCGCGCGGCGGTATAGGTCTTGCCGGTGCCGGGGCCGCCCGTGATCACCGACAGCCGGCCGCGCAGCGCCAGCGCGCAGGCCAGCTTCTGCCAGTCCACGGGGCTGCCTTCCGCCGCAGGCGGGAACAGGCGGTCCAGCCAGTGGCGGGCCAGGGCTTCGTCCAGCGGCTGGCCGGCCACGGCCTGCGCCGCCGTGCGCTGGATGACATGGGTGGCCACGGCGCGCTCGTAGTCCCAGTAGCGGCGCAGGTACAGCAGAGGCGCGGGGCCGTCGGCACCGGCCAGCACCAGGGGCTGGCCAAGGTCCTCGCCGCCATCCTGGCCCGCGTCGCCGACCACGCGCACCACGGGACTGGCACCCAGCGCCGCCACCCAGCCGGACAGGCGCGCGGGCAGCATCTGCCACAGAGCCTGCTGCGCGGGCAGCGCCTCGGCGGGCCAGGCCAGCACGTCGTTGGGGTGGCCGGCCAGCGGCGCCAGGGGCAGGCAGCTGTGGCCGCGCCCCTCCATCTGCGCCAGCAGTGCGGCGGCCACCAGCAAGGCGGGCCCGGCCTGCGCATCCTGCCCGGCGACAAAGGAGGCCAGCGCCGCATCCAGGCGCCGCAGCAGGCCGGCATCGGCCCAGCGGCGCAGCAGGGCCAGCAGTTCATTGGTGTCTGGCGGCACGGCGCCCGGCGGTTTGCCGCCCAGAGATGCGTCGCCCGGCGGTTCGCCGCCCGGCCGTTCATCGAACAGGTCCAGCGTGGCCGTATCGACGGTCCGCGAACGGGGGCGCGGGCTCATGGCAGTTCCTCCGCGTTGGCGTGGCCGGGGCCGAGCAGTTCATCGAGCGCATCGAGCAGGGGCAGCTCGGGCGCCATGGCATGCATGCCACCGGCAGGGCCATCGATGCCGCGCAGAAAGTAGTACAGCGCGCCGCCCAGCTGGCGCTGCGGCTCGTAGGCCGTGCCCAGCCGGCTGCGCAGCAGCCGGTGCAGGGCCAGCAGGTAGAGCGCGGCCTGCACGTCGTAGCGGTGGTGAAGCATGGCGCGGGCCAGGGCCTCCTGGCCGTAGGCGGCGCCGTCCGGGCCCAGGTGGTTGCTCTTGTAGTCGAGCACCCAGTAGCGGCCCTCGTGGCAGAACACCAGGTCGGCAAAGCCCATGAGCATGCCGTGCAGCGAGCGCTGGGGCAGCGCAGGCCGCTCCTGCCCCGGCAGGATGAAGCGCCGGCACAGCTGGTCGATGCGCTCGGCCGGCAGCTGGCGCGCGGGCAGCCAGAACTCCATCTCGGACAATTGCGGGCCCAGCGTGGCCAGCGTCACATCCAGCGGCGCCAGCGGCTGGTGGACCACGGCCGTGAGCCAGGCCAGCAGGTCGCGCGCCTGCTCGCCCCGGCCCGCGCGCTCGCAGCGGCGCACCAGGCGATCAGCGAGCGCACCCTGGCCGTCCACGGGCAGGGCAAAGTCTTCGCCGCCCAGCCATTCCAGCTGGTCGTGCACGAAGTTGCCGACCACGGGGCCGCGCAGAAAGCGGTGCCAGACCGCAGGCCCACCGGCCGGTCCATCCTGCAGGGGCTGCAGGCCCGCCAGGCCGGCAATGTCCGCCAGTTCCGGCGATGGCGGCGGCTCCAGCGCCTGCTCATCCTCGGCCGGGCGCTGCACGGCCACGGGCAGCACGGGCAGGCTGGGCGCGGCCATGGCACGCACCAGGGCCGAGAAGCTGCCGATGCCCCAGCGGGTGTCGAAGCGCGCGTCGTAGGCCGGGGCATCGTGCAGCGGGGTGGCGCCGGCCGGGGGCTGCCAGCGCGTGCGCTGCAGTGGCCCGGCATCCAGGTCGCGCCAGGCCATGTGCGGGTCTTCGCCGCACAGCTGCTGCAGGCCGTCGCGCCAGCCCTGGGCCGAGCGCGGCTCGGTGCCGCCCAGCAGGTAGCCGGCTGCGCCCTGCTCGTTCACGCAGGCCTTGCCGTTGCCGCGCTTGAGCGGGGCCAGGCCCAGCCACAGCGCATGGCGCGGGCGGGTGAGCGCCACATAGAACAGGCGCAGGTCCTCGCGCAGCCGCTCGCGGTCGGCCTGGGCCAGGTCTTCGTCGCTGAAGTCCAGCAGCAATCGGCGGGCCGGAGCCGCGTCGTCTTGCGACTCGTCCTGCGCGGACAGGGTCAGGTACGGCGTTCTGGCCCGTTCCATGGGGCGGAAGCTGCCCGCAAACGGCAGGCAGACCAGCGGGTACTCCAGGCCCTTGCTCTTGTGCACGGTGACGAGCTTGACCAGGTCGGCATCGCTTTCCAGGCGCACCACCTGCTCTTCGCTGCCGCTGCCCGGCGTCTCGATCTGGGTGGCCAGCCAGCGGATCAGGGCCTGCTCGCCCTCCAGCTGGGCGCTGGCGGTCTGCAGCAGCTCGGCCAGGTGCAGGTAGTTGGTCAGGCGCCGCTCGCCGCCCATGGCCGGGTCCTGCAGCCAGCGCACGGGCAGGTCCAGCCGGTACAGGGTCTGGCGCAGCATGGCCAGCACGCCCAGGCGCAGCCAGATGCTGTGCAGTTCGCGCAGCTGCTCGCTGCGCACGTCAAAGGCTTCCTCGTCGGCGGCCAGCCAGGCCAGCTCGTCCAGCGACAGGCCGATGAGCCGCGTGGCCAGGCCCGCGCGCACGGCCTGGGCATCCAGCGGCGCGGCGACGGCGCGCAGCCAGTACAGCAGGTCATGGGCCTCGTCGCTGGCGAACACCGAATCCTGGTCCGACAGGTAGACCGAGGCCACGGCGCGTGCCTGCAGTTCTCGGCGCACGGCGACCGCCTCTCGGCCCGTGCGCACCAGCACGGCAATGTCGGCAGGCCGCAGGCGCACAAGGCGGCCATCGGGCTGCACAAAGCCGGCCTGCGGGTCGGCCAGCCACTGCACGATCTGCTCGGCGCAATGGGCCGCAAAGCGCCGCCGCACCTCGTCGGCCGACAAAGGCAGGGGAATGCCGGTGTCCTCGTCGCGGCCCGCACTCCAGGCCACGGTGAGGGCGGGCATGGCGCCGTCGCGCGTGTGCAGCAGCTCGCGCCGGCCCTGGGCGGCCACGGGCTCGAACGGCAGCGGGTTGTGGCTGCCGCGCCGGAACATGAAGGCGCCCTCGCCCGGCCGCTGCTCGGCCTGCGCGAACCAATGGTTGACGGCGCCCACCAGCGCCTCGGTGGAGCGGTAGTTGGTGCCCAGCACGTAGTGGCGGCCCTCGGTGGCACGGCGCGCCTGCAGGTAGCTGTGGATGTCGGCGCCGCGAAAGCCGTAGATGGACTGCTTGGGGTCGCCGATCAGCAGCAGGGCGCTGTGCGGGTCGTTGGCCGCCGTGCGGTAGATCTGGTCGAACAGGCGGTACTGCAGCGGCGAGGTGTCCTGGAATTCATCGATCAACGCCACCGGGTACTGGGCCAGGATGCGCTCGCGCAGCACGGCGCCGTTGTCGCCGGCCAGGGCCGTATCCAGGCGCTGCAGCATGTCGGCAAAGCCGAAGCTGCCAGCCTGGCGCTTGAGGTGAGCCAGCCGCTGCGCCACGCGCGCGGCCGCATGCAGGCGCACGGCCACGCTGACGGGCGGCAGTTGCTCCAGCTGCACCAGCAGCGCCTGCAGCTCGGCCAGCTCCAGCGGCATGAGCACATCGCCGGCCGATCCCTTGAAGGCCTCGGCCAGGCCCTCGGGGCTGAGGCGGTGGCGCGCGGCCTCGGTCAGCGCCAGCGGGCCGTCCAGCGGCGCGCGCGACCAGTCGGCCAGCGCGGCCAGCCAGCCGGTGTAGCGCGCGGGCTGCAGCTTGCGCTTGTCCCACAGCGCGCCATGGCCGTCGAGCTGTCCATCCAGCCACAGTTGCAGGCGCTGTGCCTTGTCGTCCCAGCCGGCCGCCAGGGCCAGCAGGCGGCTTCGGCGCTGCTCCATGGCGCGCTGCAGGCAGTCGGCCAGGCTGCCCTCGCCCGCGCCAAGCACGGGGGGCTCGCGCAGCAGGGCGCGCATGTCATCGACCAGGGCGCCGACGTGGGGCCAGATCTTCAGGACCTCGTCCAGCAGCTCGTCGGACAGCGGGTAGCACTGCTGACGCCAGTAGTCCTGCGCGGCCTCGGTCTGGCGCTGGCTTTCGTCGGGCTCCAGCGTTTCGTCGAAGAGGTTGCCGCTGTCGAAGGCATGCTCGCGCAGCATGCGCTGGCACCAGGCGTCGATGGTGTGGATGGCCGCGTCGTCCATGCATTCGGCCGCCATGGCCAGGCGCCAGGCCGCGCGTTCACGGGCCGCGCCTTCGGGGTAGGCCTCGCGCAGCGCGTGCAGGAAGGCGTCGTGGGGCGCGGGCTCGGCCTCGCCGCGAAAGCACTGCACGGCCTCGATCAGGCGCTTGCGTATGCGGTCGGACAGCTCGCGCGTGGCCGCGCGCGTGAAGGTCATGACGAGGATGTCGGGCGGCATCAGCGGGCGCTCGAAGGCCGTGCTGCCCTCGCCATGCCCCAGCACCAGGCGCAGGTAGAGCGCGGCAATGGTCCAGGTCTTGCCGGTGCCGGCGCTGGCCTCGATCAGGCGGCTGCCCCACAGCGGGAAGCGCTGCGCGTCGAGCACATGGCCGGTCACGTCGCCGTCCACATCGCCGTCCACATCGCCGGTCGCGGCGCCGATCATTTCGCTCGCGCTCATTGCGCATCCCCCTGGTACGGCAGGACCTGCACCTGCGCGGCCACCCAGTCGAGCAGCGGCGCGTGGGCGGCATGGGCCAGGGCCTCGAAACGGCCATCGGCGCTCAGCTGTTCGAAGTCCGGGTAGCAGCGGGCCCAGGACGGGTCCTCGCCCTCGCCGCCGACCAGATGGCCGCCCTCATAGGCCTGCTGGGCCGCAGCGGGAAAGCCTTCGGCCATGGCCAGGCCGCTGCGCAGCGGCAGGGGCAGCGGGCCGTTCTGGCCTTCGCGCCACAGGGCCATCAATTCACGCAGCCGTGCCAGCGCTTCGGAAGGGTCCATGGGCAGGACCTGCACCAGGCCGTCGCGCGCCACCACGCGCAACTCGGCCTGCGAGCCGCTGGCGGCCAGCGCCAGGCTGCGCAGGTAGACCGGCATGAGCTTGTCGGCATGGGGCCTGCCCTTGGCATTGAGCAGGTTGCGCGGGTCCAGCAGCAGCCAGCACTGTGCGTCCGCATCGGGGGACTCTTCGGTTTCGCAGGACTGGCGCAGCCCGTCGATCCAGTCGTCGAACACCAGGCCATCGTCCTCGATCAGCAGCCGCCTGCGCGGCGCGGGATGGGCATACCGATCCAGTTGCTGGCGCCAGGCCCGCAGCGAAGGCGTGACCGAGGACTGCAGCGCCCGCGCGCCGCGCTCGCCCAGCCCCGCCAGCGGCAGCCGCCCCGAGCGCGTGAGGCGCTCCACGGCCGCTCGCACGCTGTCTTCCATGGCCTGGGGCGCCTGCCCGGGCTCGTCCAGGCCGGCCGCCACCTGCTGCTGCAACTGCTGCACCAGCAGGTATTCGGTCAGGCCGTCGAGCTGGAACAGCTCCTCGTCCACCACGGGGTTGTCCTCCTGCTCGAAGCGCACCTGCAGGCGCTGGCGCAGGTAGGCGCGCGCCGGGTGGCGCAGGAAATCGGTGAGCCGGGCCAGCGTCAGCGGCGCCGAGGCGTCGGGGACAAAGGGCGGGCGCGGCTGCGCGGGCAGCGCAGGCAACGCGTCCGTGCCGTCCGACTGCGCATGCGCGGCCCGCCATTCGCGCGCATAGGTGGTCCAGGGCGAGCCTTCTTCGAAATAGCGGCGGCTGAAGGGCTGCAGCGGGTGCTGCTGCGTGCGCTGCGCCAGCAGCGGCTGGCCGCCTTCGCCGCGCCAGCCCGTCTCCAGGTAGTCGCGCAGCTGGGAGACCAGGACCGAGGGCGGCTGCTCGCTGTTGTCGCGCACATGGTGGCCGGTCCAGCTGATGTAGAGCGCGCGGCGTGCGGACAGCAGGGCTTCGAGCATGAGCTGGCGGTCATCGTCGCGGCGCGCGCGGTCGCCGGGGCGCTGCTGGCCGGGCAGCGCCATCAGGTCGAAGTCGCTGCGCATGGCGCGGCGCGGATAGTCGCCATCGTTCATGCCCAGCAGGCAGACCACCTCGAAGGGAATGGCCCGCATGGGCATCAGCGTGCAAAAGGTCACGCCACCGGCGCGAAAGCGCTGCGACAGCGAGGGCTGCTCCAGCGCCTGCATCCAGGCCTCCTGGGCCACGCCCAGTTCCACAGCGTCCGCGTAGCCGGCCTGGTCGCAGGCGCGCTGCCAGTCCGTGAGGGCGGCGTCCAGCGCGGCCAGCATGGCCTCGTCCTCATCGTCCTGCGCCTTGAAGAAGTCTTGCAGCAGTGCGCGAAAGCGCTGAGCCCAGACCTCGGGCGTGGCGGGCCGCCCGGCCTCGCGCCACCAGGCCAGCATGCGCTCCAGCAGCGCGGCCAGCACGCCGGCCAGCTCGGCCGACAGGCCGCCCACTTCGTCATAGGGCTCGATGCCGCCAAAGGCCTGGCCGTCCTGCGCCACGCCGCCGGCATAGCCCAGCAGCATGCGCTGCAGGCCGAACCAGGCGCTGTTGTGCTCGCCGCAGGCCTGCAGGCCCAGGGCGCCGCGCTGCGGCGCATTGAGTCCCCAGCGGATGCCGGCCCCGGCCATCCAGCGCGTGAGCTGGGGCAGGTCGTCGGCCGCCAGCCCCATGCGCGCGGCAATCGCTGGGACGTCCAGCAGATCGCACAGCTCGCTGAGCCGGCAGCGCTGCTGGGGCAGGCGCAGCAGCCATTGCAGGGCCACGGCCAGCGGGCTGCTGGCGCGCGCACCCAGGTCGGCGATGTCGAAGGGAATATGGCGCGGGTCATGGCGGCCGTACTGGCCGAAGACCGCACGTATCGAGGGCGCGGCCGTCTCTATGGACGGCAGCATGACCACCACGTCACGCGGGGCCAGCGGCGCTTGCCCTGGCTGGGCAGGATCCGGTGGCCGGGCCAGCATCTGCAGCAGCTGGTCGTGCAGCACCTCCAGCTCGCGCACCACGCTGTGGGCGCTGTGAAAGACGATGGAGCGGTCGGCCCGCGCCACCTCCAGCGGCGGGTGCTCGGCCAGCGGCACCAGGTCGCGGATGCGCTGCTGCACCTGGGCCAGCAGCGGCGCGGTGCGCAGGTCCTCGGCATCCGTCTCGTCGAACAGGTCCACGCGTGGCATCTGCAGCTGCGCGGCGGCACCCGTGGTGTCGAAGGCGTCGAGCTGGCGCACATAGTCGCGGCTTTGCCGGCCCCAGGCGGCCAGCAGCGGATGGGCGTGGGCGTGCATGGCCTCCAGCGGCAGCTGCGCCAGATCACGCCCGCCGCGCAGCGGCTGGCGGCGCCGCGCCATGCGCAGCAACTCGCGCCCGTCGATGGCGTCGGCCCAATGGAAGCGGCAGGGATTGGGCACGGCCAGCAGCACCTGGCTGTGGCGGGCAATGGCGGCCAGGAATTCCAGCAGGCTCAGAGGCAACTGGCTGATGCCGAACACCACCACGCGGCGCGCCAGCGGCGCGGCCGGCGCCTCGCCGGACTGCAGCGCGGCCAGCACCCTGCCCTGCAGGCGCGCGCGCGTGGCGCCGCGCTGGTCCTCGTCCAACTCGGCCAGCACGGCGCGCCACAGGCGCGGCTGCCACTGCTGGCCTTCGGGCACCGGGGCGTCCGCCACACCAGGGCGCAAGGGCATGGGCAGCACGTCATGCCCGGCCTCCCAGGCGTCCAGCCAGTCGGCGCGGTAGATCTGGTATTGGTCGAAAAGGTCGGCCAGGCGCTGGGCCAATTGCAGCAGCCGCTCGGGCTCGCCGGGGCGCAGAAAGCCTGCAATGGGGGCGAAGGCCGGGTCATGAAGGCACAGCGGCAGCAGGCGCATGAGCCGCCAGGTCATGGGCGTCTTGTCCAGGGGCGATTCGCGCGGCACGGCCTGGCGGCCCAGCACCTGGCGGTAGCTGCGCCACACAAAGCGCGCGGGCAGTTCCACGCGCGCGGCGGCGCACACGCCCAGCTGCTCGGCCATGCGCATCTTGAACCACTCGGCCATGCCGTTGCTCTGCACCAGCACCACCTCGGGCTCCAGCACATCCAGCGGGTGCGCAGCCAGCCATGCCAGCACCGTGTCGGCCAGCACCTCCGTCTGATTCCCGTGCAGGGCGATCAAGCCCGGCTGCCAATGCGATGCCACCTCTGCGCTCCCGTGCTCCAAGCCATGCGAGCAGCGAGCTTAACGCGGGCAGGGCCTGCCTGCAGGCTGTTTACCAGTGCAGGTAGAACATGGCCTTGGCCAGCAGCACGATGGCCAGCACGTGGCAGAACACGCTCAGGTGCAGGCGGTGCGAGCGGCGCCCGCCCAGCACACCGCGCCGGCGCCACCACATGGCCGCCAGGAAATGCCCGAACACGCTGAGCGCCAGCACGATCTTGAGCGCCAGCAGCAGGCCGAAGCTGCTGGCCAGCGGAGCGGCAAAGGCGGCAGCCAATGCCGCGCGGTGCTGCCAGGCCAGCCCCAGCCCCGCGCCGTACAGCACCAGCAGCACCCAGGGCATGACGGCCACCGCTCGGTCGCCCAGCGCCTGCTCGGTGGCGCGCGCCACGATGGCGGGCAGGTGGCGGCGCGCCCCGGCCAGCAGCACCACTTCAAAGAACACCGTACCCGCGAAGGCGATGGCAGCCAGCAGGTGCAGGGTCAGCAGCAGGCCGTAGCTCATGCGCGCCTCCTGTGCGGCAGGGGCAGCGGCAGGGATGCGGGAGCCGGCAGCAGATCGGCCAGCGTGAAGCCGTCCAGATGGGCCAGGAAGCTGTCCAGCGCCCCGCCCAGCACGCCGGCCAGCCGGCAGTCCTGCACAAGCGTGCAGGCAGGTGGGCTGGTGCCCGTGAAGCATTCGACGATGGCAAGGTCCGGCTCCATGCCGCGCACCACGTCGCCCAGGCCGATGTCGGCCGGCGCATGGGCCAGGCGCATGCCGCCGCCCTTGCCGCGCACGGTCACGATCCAGCCGCGCAGCGCCAGCTGGTGCGTGACCTTCATGAGATGGGCTTCGGAGATGGCATGGGCCTGGGCGATCTCGGCAATCGTGCACAGCCGTCCGGGGTGGCGCGCCACATGCATGAGCAGGCGCAGCGCGTAGTCGGTCATCAGGGTCAGGCGCATGGCAGGCCTGCGATCATGCCTGCCGGTCGGCACGCGGGCGCACCAGCAGCGGGGCGAAACGCCACAGGTACAGCGCAAAGGCCAATACCCAGGCAGCGGCCGAGGCATGCAGCGCCGCCAGCGACAGCGCCGTGGGCAGCAGGGCCGCCAGGCGCAGCACGGCAGCGGCAATGACCAGGGCATAGGCGGCGACCATGCTGCGGTCGGTGCGCAGCGGCAGGCCCAAGTGGCCCATCGACGTCCGTGTGCACATGCCGATGATGAGCAGGGCAAAGCCGCCCGCACCGATCACATGCACGGGCCAGGCGGGGCGCAGCACCCATCCCGCCGCATGCGCGCCGGCCACCAGCAGGCCCGCACCCAGCGCCGCGTGGCCCAGGTAGAGAATCCACAGCAGCGGCACGCGGCGCACGGCCTGGGGCTTCCAGGCCAGCACCTGCCACAGGGCGATCAGGCCCGCCACGGCCAGGCCGGCGGCCAGGCCCGGCCACCAGCCCGCCAGCAGGCAGGCGAGGGCCACCACGCCCGCACCCAGCTGCCACGGGCCGCTGGCCGCGTGCATGGGGATCTGCAGGCCGGACACGGCGCGCATGGCGAAGAAGGGGATCACGCGCCGCGCGATCAGCAGCGCAATCACGGCCATGCACAGCAGGCCAGCGTTGAAGCGCTGCATGAGCGCGCCGTAGTCGCCTTGCCAGATGGACCACAGGTACAGCGCATCGGCCACGCCCAGGCCCGCCAGCAGCAGGGGCAGCCCGTAGTTGCGCCGGCTGCGCGCGGCATGGATGGCGCGGCCCAGCGCCAGCGCGGCCCAGGCGAAGAAGGCGGTCTCGCACAGCGCAGCCACGGCAAAGGCCTGCGGCCCGGGCAGCAGAAAGCCCGCACGGGCGGTCAGCCACAGCAGGCACAGCGCGCCCAGCGCCCGGCCCTGCAGCGGATTGCGTCCCGTCCAGTTGCTGCCCGCCGTGAACAGAAAGCCTACGGCGATGGTGGCCACGAAGGCCCACAGCATCTCGTGTGCATGCCAGAACACGCCGGGCATGCGCCCCGCGATCCACTGCGGAGCATGGACCCACAGCGCCACCGACAGCGCGGCCCAGAGGCAGCCCAGCAGGTACAGCGGCCGAAATCCCAATTCGAGGAATGCCGTCCATTGCGGCGCCGGCTCCCGGGTTCTCAGGGGTTCCTCCAGCTCCATCCATTGCGCCATGATGTGCACTCCTTCCGGCCCGCTGCGCCTGCATAAGATGCATCCAGCGTACATCTTCAAGTGCACCGGCGAGGCGGCGGCGCAACCACCTTCTGACCCACATCAAGCAGGAGCCAAGCATGGCACTCGAACACGCAAAGCCACTGGAGGTCATCGCCCTGCACGCCCGCGACGGCATGCCCATCAGCACCAGCCTGATCCGAACGCCGAAGCTGCAGCTGCTGCGCCTGGTGCTGCCGCCCGGCCATGCCCTGCCCAGCCATCAGGTCCCCGGCGAGGCCACCATCCACTGCCTGGCGGGCGAGGCCGGCATTGCCACGCGCCTGGCCAGCCTGCGGCTGGTGGCCGGCTCGGTGGTGCTGGTGCCTGCCGGCGAGCTGCACGATGTGCACGCGCGCGGCGACCAGGGCTGCGTGCTGCTGGTGACGATTGCGGGCGCGAACGACTGAACGCGGCCGCAGCACAGGCAGGATCACGCATTGCCTGAGGCACAAAGAAAAACGGACTGCTTCTTGCGAAGCAGTCCGTAATCTTTTTCACTATATCTGGTGGCCTGGGACGGAATCGAACCGCCGACACAAGGATTTTCAATCCTCTGCTCTACCGACTGAGCTACCGGGCCGAGAACTAGATTATATGCAGGATTTTTTGACCCAAAAACGAAAAAGCCAAAATTCCTTCAAAAAGTCTATCCGCGCTTGTTGCGGCCCAGGTCCACGCCCAGCTGGCGCAGCTTGCGGTACAGGTGCGTGCGCTCCAGGCCGGTCTTCTCGGCCACGCGGGTCATGGAGCCGCCTTCGCGCGCCAGGTGGAACTCGAAGTAGGCCTTCTCGAAACCGTCGCGCGCCTCGCGCAGGGGGCGGTCCAGATCGAAACCCTGGTGTGCATGCGGCACATTGTTGTCCACCGGCACACGGCTGGCCGCAGGCGTGACGACGGCTGCGATGTCGGCGGGCTCGGCCACTGCGGCAGGTGCTGCAGCCGGCGCCTGGCTGGCGGCATTGCGCGCCAGGCCCTGCTCCACCGCCTTGAGCAGCTTCTGCATGGTGATGGGCTTTTCCAGGAAGGACAGCGCACCGATGCGCGTGGCCTCCACCGCCGTCTCGATGGTGGCGTGGCCGCTCATCATGATGACCGGCATGGTCAGCTGGCCCGCCGAGGCCCATTCCTTGAGCAGCGATACGCCATCGGTGTCGGGCATCCAGATGTCGAGCAGCACGAGGTCGTAGGTGTTGGAGGCGCGCGCCGTGCGCGCCTGGCCGGCGTTCTCGGCCACGTCCACACTATGACCTTCGTCGTTGAGGATTTCCGACAACAAATCCCGGATCCCCAGTTCGTCGTCGACCACCAGTATGTTTGCCATGTGTCTTAAGCCTATGTGCTGAGGCGCGGGGGGCGTCAGGCCTATCCTGTACGCTCAGGCGCAAATGATAGCGACACTTGCGCACCTTGAATCACCCCGCCGTCGTCCCTGTTGCCCAGGTCGATGCGGGCGCCATGCTCGTCTGCGATTTTCTTGACCACGGCCAGGCCCAGTCCGGTGCCCCGCGCCTTGGTCGTGACATAGGGCTCGAAGGCCCGTTGAAGGATGTTGGCCGCGAAGCCCGTGCCGCTGTCGCTGATGCTCAGGCGCACGCGGCGCGTGGACTCGTTCCAGCGCGTCTCTATGGTCACGGGGCCGGGGGGCTGGCCGCTTTCCTGCGCACGCTGGGCCGTGGCGTCCTGGGCATTCTGCAAAAGATTGTGAATGACCTGGCGCAGCTGCTGGCCATCGCCGGAAATCGGCGGGCATTGCGGGTCCAGCACACACTCCACGCGCACTTCGGCGTTCTCTTCACCGTACAGCTGCAGCACGTCGGTCACCAGCGCGTTGAGGTCCAGCGACTGCAGATTGGCGGCAGGCAGGCGCGCGTAGTCGCGGAATTCATCGACCAGGCGCTTCATGGCGCCGACCTGATCGACGATGGTCTTGACGGACTTGGCCAGCAGCGCCTGGTCAGCCGGCTGCAGCTTGTCGGTCAGCCGCATGGCCATGCGCTCGGCCGACAGCTGGATGGGCGTGAGCGGGTTCTTGATCTCATGGGCCACGCGGCGCGCCACCTCGCCCCAGGCCTGGGCGCGCTGGGCCGAGACGATCTCGGAGATGTCGTCGAAGACCAGCAGCCGCTGCGCATCGGGCAGTTCCGCACCGCGCATGACCAGGGTGGTGGTGTGCTGGATGACGCCGCCATCGGTGGAGGCATGCAGCTCATGCACCAGTTGCCAGCGATCGCGCCCCTGCTCGCCCAGGAAGAGCGCGAACTGCTCCTGCACGACTTCGCCGAACTGCTCCAGCCCCGGCACCTGGGACAGCGCCCGTCCTTCATGGACGGCCATGGGCGCGCGCAGTATGCGCGTGGCCCCGGGATTGCTCAGGACGATGGCGCCCCGCGCGTCCAGCACGATGACGCCCGATGTGAGGTTGTCGAGGATGGTCTGCAGGTTGCCGCGTGCGGCATCGAGCTGGCCCATGCTGCGGTTGGCTTCGGCGCGCGCGTCGGCCAGTTGCTGGGTCATGAGCGCGAAGGAGCGCGTGAGCCCGCCGATCTCGTCGCGCGTCTGCAGCGCCGGCTTGGGCCGCAGGTCGCCGCGCGCCACGTCGCGCATGCCCTGGGCCAGCAGCAGCAGCGGCCTGGCCAGCTGGTTGCCCAGCACGATGGCCAGCACCACGGCGCCGAAGACCGCCAGGAACAGGCTGAGCGTAAGCGTGCCTATGTACATGCGCTGCAGGCCGCCGCGTGCCAGCGCGCGCTCCTGGTATTCGCGGTTGGCGGCCTGCACGGCAAGGGCGTTGGTCACCAGCGCCTGCGGCAGTGCAATGGTGGCCTGCAAATAACGCGGCTCGGTCAGCAGTCCCACGCTGGGGTTGGGAACCACGGCCAGCGTGCGGACCTGGGCATTCGGCGCTGTGGCACCCGGCTGGGCCGTGCCGTCGTCGTCCAGTCCTTCGATGCTGGCCACGGCGCGCTGCTCGCGCAGCGAGCGCAGCATTTGCGCGCTGGGGCGTTCGGGCTGCAGGTTGAAGCGCGACTGGCCTGCGCTGGCAACCGCGCGCAAGCCAGCCAGCTCGCCACTGCGCGGCACCGGCGCCGGACCCACGACGGCGATTTCGGAGGCGCTCCACAGCACGACATCGGTGGCACCCAACTGGTCGCGCACGCGCTCCAGGATCAGCGCGGCGCCCGCATCGGAGACCTGGGACAGCTGGGCGCCTGCGGTGCGCGTGTTGTTGGCCATGTCGTTGGCCACGGTCTCCAGCGTGGAGCTGGCCAGGCTCACGCCTGCCGACAGCGCACCCTCGACCTGCACGTCGAACCAGCTCTCGATGGAGCGCGAGACGAACTGGTAGGAAACGATGTAGATCAGCAGGCCCGGCACCAGTCCCACCAGCGTGAAGATGCCGGCCAGCTTGAGCAGCAGGCGGCTGCCGAAGCGCCCCCGCTGCAGGCGTATGGCCAGGCGGATGCCGCCCCAGACCAGGATGGCCAGCAGCAGGCCGGCCACGACCACGTTGGCGGCGAACAGCCAGTTGTAGTTGCGCTCGTAGTCCAGCCGGTTGTTGGTGGCCAGAGTCAGCAGGAACAGCAGCAGCACGCCGACCAGCCCCATGAGACCGGCGCCCACGCCCACGGCCCAGCGCGTGCCGCGCGACAGGCCGGCCGAGGCCGGCAGGGCCATGCGTTCGTCGGCGTCGGTGTCCCGGTTCATGGCGCGTCTTCCAGCATCTGGGCGCGCGACAGCTGCAGGTTCCAGCCCGAGCGGCCCAGCGCACCGATCTGCAACGGCCTTGGCAGCTGGGACAGGTCGATGCGAAAGCGCAGCTGCACCGAGACACCCGACTGCGTGGGTGCCGTATCCATGATTTTCCAGCGCGAGATGCGCCGCATGGAGGACAGCGCATCTTCCAGGGTCTCGAAGGTCTGGCCCAGGGCCAGCCCCAGCCCGGCGCTGGAGAAGGGGGTATTGGAGATGTGCAGGCGCCAGCGGCGTGTCAGCGGCTGGTGGCTGAGGCGGTAGTGGCGGCTGGCGGTGGCCAGTTGCTGATCGGACCAGTACCAGCGCTCACGCTGGACCTGGGCCTCGGCCACGAAGTACATGGGAATGCCCTGGCGCAGCGCGTCGTCGATCTGGTAGGGCAACTCGAACTGGAGATTGGCGGACAGCAGCAGACCATCGTCGGAGCGCTCGAGCTGCATGGATCCGATCTCGGCGGTCAGCGCATCGGCCCTGGCCTGCAGGCCCAGGCCGGCCAGCACGGCGGCCAGCACAAGTGTCCCGGCCAGCCGCGCCAGCAGGCGCAGCCAGGCTGGCGACCTGGTCCGGGGACGGGGGTCAGCGCGTCTTTTGCAGCAAGGCGTAGAAGAAGCCGTCGTGGTCACCCAAAGCATTGTCAGCCAGCATGCCGGCTTTGTAGTCCTTGCCCGAGATTAAATGCCCCGGCGCCGGCAGTGTTCGCGCCTCACTGTTGCGTGCAACAAACGCTTGAACCTGTGCCTCGCCCTCTTGCCTGAAGACCGAGCAGGTGCAGTACAGCAGGCGCCCGCCAGGCTGCAGCAGGGGCCACAGGGTGTCGAGCAGCCGGGACTGGATCTGGGCCAGCTGGTGCACATCGCTTTCGCGGCGCAGCCAGCGCACGTCGGGCTGGCGCCGCACGATGCCCGAGGCCGTGCAGGGCGCGTCCAGCAAGATGGCGTCGAACAGCTGGCCACCGCATTGCGCCTCGAACCACTGCGCAGGCTGGGACGCATCGGCCACGACCACTTGCGCCTGCAACTGCAGCCTTCCCAGCGTGTCCTCGATGCGCGCGGCGCGCTCGGCGTCTATCTCCAGCGCCGTGACCTGCAGGGTCTGCGGCGCTGCGTATTCCAGCAGGTGGGCCGTCTTGCCACCGGGGGCGGCGCAGGCATCAAGTACCCGCAACGCTCGGCCGGCGGGCTGCTCCAGCCCTTGCAGCAGCAGCGGTGCGGCCAGTTGCGCCGCCGCATCCTGCACGGAGGCCAGGCCCTGGTCGAAGCCCGGCAGGGATTGCACGGGCAAGGCCTGCTGCAGTTGCAGGCCGCTGTCGGCCACGGCAAGCGATGGCACGTCCATGGCCTGCAGCGCCGCCTGGTACTGCGCGCGGTCTGCCCTTTGGCGATTGACGCGCAGCGTCATCGGCGGCTGCTCGTTGTTGGCCTGCAGGATGGCCTGCCAGTGATCGGGATGGTCCTTGCGCAGGCGGGCAATCCACCAGGCGGGATGGTTCCAGACCGCCTGCGGCTGGGCTTCGGTGACGGCGACCAGGGCATCGCGCTCGCGCAGAAAGCGGCGCAGGCAGGCGTTGACAAAGCCGGACTGGGCGCGGGTCGGCCCCTGCTTGGCCGCTTCCACGGCCTGGTTGACCAGGGTGAACGGCGGGTATGGCGCGCGAGATTCATCCCAGGCCAGGGCCAGGGCGGTGTTCAGCAACGCGCTGACGCGCGGCGGCGGGTTGCGTGAGGCCAACTGCTTTTGCAGCGCCTGGGCACGGCCCAGCTGGCGCAGCACCTGGAACAGCAGGGCCTGCACGCCGGGACGCAGCGGCTGCGGCACACGCGCCAGCACGCTGCGGCTGGACTGGCCTTCGAGCACGGCCTGCAGGCATTGGGCGACGGCGTCGAGCTGCTGCCAAAGAGGAGGTGCGGCCGGTGCGGCATGCGCCTGCGAGGGCGCCGCAGCGCGGCGCGGGGAAGAATGCGTGCGTTGGTTCATGTTCCACTTTCCTGCACCTTGCTGGGCGCAGGTTCGACCAGCAGGCTGCGCACCGGGCGAAAGCCCAGCAGCCAGGCCAGCAGCCTGGCCGGATATTGCGCGATGGCGGCGTTGTAGCGCTCGGCCGCGGCGTTGAATTGCTGCAGTCCCAGGCGGTTGCGCACCTGGTGCTCGGTCCAGCGCTGCTGCCAGGGCTGCAGCGGATCGGGGTCCGGCGACGGGGCATTTGATGGCGCAGCGCCAGTGCCAGCGGCGCCGGTGCCGGTGTCAACGGCGACCTTGGTCATGGCCTGCCAGGCCACCTCCAGCGCCGAGCAGGCATGCTCCAGCGAGGCCAGCGCGCTCTCGCGCAGCGGCCGGCCACGGGCATCGACCAGCGCCGCCTGCAACTGCGCGGCGGTCTGGTGCAGCGCGGCCTGGGCATGCACAAGGGCGGGGCTTTGGCCTTCGCCCTTGGGCTGTGCCTCGAAGGCCTGCAGCATGGCATGCCACTGGCCCAGGTATGCATCGAGCGTACCGAACTGCTGCACGCAGCCGCTGCGCAGCCGGGCCAGCCGGTTGTATGCGCCGACGGCCCAGAACACCAGCAGTGCCAGCAGCATCCATTCAAGAGACAAGGACCACATTGTCTGCAATGGCCCGGCCGGAAGCTGGTCCGGCCGAACTCTGGTTATTCCCAAAGAAAAACGCTCCCGCCTGCGCAGGGCAGGCCGGGAGCGTCACATCATCAAGCACTTGCGCCATGCACTGCTCTAGGAGACAGCATGTCCCAACAAGAGGGACGCCGAGCAAGGGCCGCCCCCGCAGCGAGGGCGTCGTCCCCCTCCCGCGTAGCGTGAGAGGGGGAAGCGGCACAGCCGCTCAGGGGGTGACACCGGCTATCAGTCAGCGGAAGCGTCACCGGCGACGGCAGCCACGCCAGCGTCGTCGTCAGCCATCACACCGGCCAGTTCGGCCGCTTCGGCGTCGGCGATGGCGCGGCGCTCTGCGTCGTCCATGGCGTCCTTGGCCTTGCGCGCCTGGTGGTATGCCAGACCCGTACCAGCGGGGATCAGGCGACCCACGATGACGTTTTCCTTCAGGCCACGCAGCTCGTCGCGCTTGCCCATGATGGCAGCCTCGGTGAGCACGCGGGTCGTTTCCTGGAACGACGCGGCGGAGATGAAGGAGTCGGTCGACAGCGATGCCTTGGTAATACCCAGCAGCACGTTGGAGTACGTGGCAGGGATCTTGCCTTCGCGCTGCAGCGCCTCGTTGGTATTGAGGATCTCCGAACGCTCGACCTGCTCGCCAGCGATGTAGGTCGAGTCGCCGGTGTTCTCGACCACGACGCGGCGCAGCATCTGGCGAACGATCACCTCGATGTGCTTGTCGTTGATCTTCACACCCTGCAGGCGGTAGACGTCCTGCACTTCATCGACGATGTAGCGCGACAGCTCCTCGATGCCCAGCAGGCGCAGGATGTCCTGCGGATCGGCCGGGCCGTCGACGATGGACTCGCCCTTGTTGACCACCTGGCCTTCGTGCACCAGGATGTTCTTTTCCTTGGGCACGAGTTCTTCCCAGACCTTGCCATCCAGATCGGTGATCTGCATGCGCACCTTGCCCTTGGTTTCCTTGCCGAAGGAAATGGTGCCGGTCATCTCGGCCAGCGTGCCCTTGTCCTTGGGCGTACGGGCTTCGAACAGCTCGGCCACGCGGGGCAGACCGCCGGTAATGTCGCGGGTCTTCTGGCCTTCGACAGGGATACGGGCCAGCACTTCGCCGGGGCCCACGTCCTGGCCGTCACGCACCTGGATCAGAGCGCCGACCTGGAAGCCGATCGTCACCGAGTGGTCGGTGCCGGGGATCTTGACTTCCTGGTTGTTGGCATCGATCAGCTTGACCTGGGGACGCACGACCTTGGCAGAGCCACGGCGCTTGGGATCGATCACCACCAGCGTGGACAGGCCGGTCACTTCATCGACCTGCTTGGCCACGGTCAGGCCCTCTTCCACATTCTCGAAGCGCACCTGGCCGGCGTACTCGGTAATGATGGGTCGGGTCAGCGGATCCCAGTTGGCCAGGATCAGACCGGCCTTGACCTGCTGGTCGGGCCTGACGGTCAGCACGGCACCGTAGGGCACCTTGTGGCGCTCACGCTCGCGGCCGTTGTCGCTGATGACGATTTCGCCCGAACGCGAAATCACGACCAGCTCACCCTTGGTGTTGCTGACGTAGCGCATCGTGCTGTTGAAGCTGATGGAGCCGTTGGACTTGGCTTCCACGCTCGAGGCGATGGCAGCGCGCGAAGCGGCACCACCGATGTGGAAGGTACGCATGGTCAGCTGCGTGCCGGGCTCGCCGATGGACTGGGCGGCGATCACACCCACGGCTTCGCCGAGGTTGATCAGGCCGCCGCGGCCCAGGTCGCGGCCGTAGCACTTGGCGCACAGGCCGTAGCGGGTTTCGCAGGTCAGCGCGGTGCGGACCTTGATCTCGTCCACGCCTTGCGACTCCAGCTCGTCGATCACGTCTTCGTTGAGCAGCGTGCCTGCGGGCAGCAGCACGGCCAGCGTCTCGGGATGCACGACGTCCTCGGCCGTGGTACGGCCCAGCACGCGGTCGCGCAGCGATTCGATGACTTCACCGCCTTCGACGATGGCGCGCATCAGTGCGCCATTGCTCGTGCCGCAATCGTCCTCGTTGACCACCAGATCCTGCGTCACGTCCACCAGACGACGCGTCAGGTAGCCGGAGTTGGCCGTCTTCAACGCCGTGTCGGCCAGACCCTTTCGGGCGCCGTGGGTGGAGATGAAGTACTGCAGAACGTTCAGGCCTTCACGGAAGTTCGCCGTAATGGGCGTCTCGATGATGGAGCCGTCAGGCTTGGCCATCAGGCCACGCATGCCGGCCAGCTGGCGGATCTGCGCGGCCGAGCCGCGGGCACCGGAGTCGGCCATCATGTAGATGGCGTTGAACGATTCCTGCTCGACTTCGTTGCCGTGGCGGTCGATGACCTTTTCCTTGGCCAGCTGGGCCATCATGACCTTGGAGACTTCGTCGCCGGCCTTGCCCCAGATGTCCACCACCTTGTTGTAGCGCTCGCCAGCGGTCACGAGACCGGAGACGTACTGCTGCTCGATCTCCTTCACCTCGGCTTCGGCACGGCCGATGATCTCGGCCTTTTGCGGCGGCACCAGCATGTCGCCGATGGCGATCGAGATGCCGGCGTGCGTGGACAGGCGGAAGCCGTTTTGCAGCAGCTTGTCGGCAAACACCACCGTGGCCTTCAGACCGCACTTGCGGAACGAGGCATTGATGAGTTTGGAGATCTCCTTCTTCTTGAGCGCCTTGTTCATGTGGCTGAACGGCAGGCCCTTGGGAAGTATCTCGGACATCAGGGCGCGGCCCACGGTGGTTTCCACCAGGCTGGTCGAAGGTTCGAACTCGCCGGAGTCCTTGTTCTTCGTCCACTCGGTCAGGCGAACGCTGATCTTGGCGGCCAGCTCGACCTGCTCGGCGTCCAGCGCGCGCTGCACTTCGCCGATGTCGGCGAAGACCATGCCCTCGCCCTTGCCGTTGATGCGCTCGCGCGTCGCGTGGTACAGACCCAGCACCACGTCCTGCGAAGGAACGATGGAGGGCTCGCCCGATGCGGGGAACAGCACGTTGTTGGAGGCCAGCATCAGCGTGCGGGCTTCCATCTGTGCTTCCACCGACAGCGGAACGTGGACGGCCATCTGGTCACCGTCGAAGTCGGCGTTGAAGGCCGCGCAGACGAGCGGGTGCAGCTGGATGGCCTTGCCTTCGATCAGGATGGGCTCGAAGGCCTGGATGCCCAGGCGGTGCAGCGTGGGAGCACGGTTCAGCATGACCGGGTGCTCCTTGATGACCTCTTCGAGGATGTCCCACACCACGGGCGTGCCGGATTCCACTTCCTTCTTCGCCGCCTTGATGGTGGTGGCGATGCCGCGCTGCTCGAGCTGCGCGAAGATGAAGGGCTTGAACAGTTCCAGCGCCATCAGCTTGGGCAGACCGCACTGGTGCAGCTTGAGGTACGGACCCACCGTGATCACGGAACGGCCCGAGTAGTCCACGCGCTTGCCCAGCAAGTTCTGGCGGAAACGGCCGCTCTTGCCCTTGATCATGTCGGCCAGCGACTTCAGGGCACGCTTGTTGGCGCCCGTCATGGCCTTGCCACGGCGGCCGTTGTCCAGCAGCGAGTCCACTGCTTCCTGCAGCATGCGCTTTTCGTTGCGCGCGATGATTTCCGGAGCCTTCAGCTCCAGCAGGCGGCGCAGACGCGAGTTGCGGTTGATGACGCGGCGGTACAGGTCGTTCAGGTCGGACGTTGCGAAGCGGCCGCCGTCCAGCGGCACCAGCGGACGCAGGTCCGGGGGCAGCACGGGCAGCACTTCCATGACCATCCAGCCCGGCTTGATGCCGGACTTCTTGAACGCTTCCAGCAGCTTCAGGCGCTTGGCGTTCTTCTTGACCTTGACTTCGGAGCCGGTCAGGTCGCCGCGCAGGCGCTCGGTCTCGACGTCGATGTCGATGCCTTCGAGCAGGTCCTTGATGCCTTCGGCGCCCATCTTGGCTTCGAACTCGTCACCGTACTCGGTGCGCTTGGCCTCGTAGTCGTCCTCGGTCATGATGCTGAACTTCTTCAGCGGGGTCATGCCGGGGTCGGTCACCACGTAGGCTTCGAAGTACAGCACGCGCTCGATGTCGCGCAGCGTCATGTCGAGCACCAGGCCCAGACGCGACGGCAGCGACTTCAGGAACCAGATGTGGGCGCAGGGCGCAGCCAGGTCGATGTGGCCCATGCGCTCGCGGCGCACCTTGGTCTGGGTCACTTCGACGCCGCACTTCTCGCAGATCACACCGCGGTGCTTGAGGCGCTTGTACTTGCCGCACAGGCACTCGTAGTCCTTGATGGGGCCAAAGATCTTGGCGCAGAACAGACCATCGCGCTCGGGCTTGAACGTGCGGTAGTTGATGGTCTCGGGCTTCTTCACCTCGCCGAAGGACCAGGAACGGATCTTCTCGGGAGAAGCCAGGCCGATCTTGATGGCATCGAAATGCTCATCGGGCGTGAATTGCTTGAACAGGTCGAGTAGAGATTTCATAAGACTCTTTCCCTTTTCAATATTTAAGAACGCTCAAGCTCGATGTCGAGGCCCAGGGAGCGGATTTCCTTGACCAGCACGTTGAACGACTCGGGCATGCCTGCCTCGATGGCGTGCTCGCCCTTGACGATGGATTCGTACACCTTGGTACGGCCCACCACGTCGTCGGACTTCACGGTCAGCATTTCCTGCAGCACATAGGCGGCGCCGTAGGCTTCCAGCGCCCACACTTCCATTTCCCCGAAACGCTGGCCGCCGAACTGGGCCTTGCCGCCCAGGGGCTGCTGCGTCACCAGAGAGTACGGACCCGTGGAGCGGGCGTGCATCTTGTCGTCGACCAAGTGGTGCAGCTTCAGGTAGTGCATGTAGCCGATGGTGGTCGGACGCTCGAAGCGGTCACCGGTGCGGCCGTCATACAGGTAGGCCTGCGTGCGGCTTTCGGTCAGGCCCTTGCGCTCCTTCAGCTCTTCCGGATATGCCAGATGCAGCATGTCCTGGATTTCCTGCTCGGAAGCGCCGTCGAACACCGGCGTGGCAAACGGCACGCCCGTGGTCAGCGCCTGCGCCATGGACACGATCTCGTTGTCATCGAGCTGGGCCAGGTCTTCCTTGCGGCCGCGCGAGTTGTAGATCTCTTCCATGAAGGCACGGATTTCGGCGGCACGGGCTTCCTGCTGCAGCATGTCGCCGATGCGCTGGCCCAGGCCCTTGCCGGCCCAGCCCAGATGCACTTCCAGCACCTGGCCGATGTTCATGCGCGAAGGCACGCCCAGCGGGTTCAGCACGATGTCGGCAGTGGAGCCGTCGGCCATGTAGGGCATGTCCTCGACCGGAACGATCTTGGAGACCACGCCCTTGTTGCCGTGGCGGCCGGCCATCTTGTCGCCGGGCTGCAGGCGGCGCTTGACGGCCAGGTAGACCTTGACCATCTTGAGCACGCCAGCGGGCAGCTCGTCGCCCTGGGTGAGCTTCTTGCGCTTTTCTTCGAAAGCCAGGTCGAAGCTGTGGCGCGTCTGCTCCAGCGAGTTCTTGATGGACTCGAGCTGGGTGGCGACCTCGTCCTCTGCAGGACGGATGTCGAACCAGTGGAACTTCTCCACGCCGTCCAGGTAGGCCTTGTCGATCTTGGCGCCCTTGGCCAGCTTTTGCGGGCCGCCGTTGGCCACGCGGCCATTGAGCAGCTTCTCGATACGGTCGAAGGCGTCGGCCTCGACGATGCGCAGCTGGTCATTCAGGTCCAGGCGGTAGCGCTTGAGTTCATCGTCGATGATCTGCTGGGCACGCTTGTCGCGCTGGATGCCTTCACGGGTGAAGACCTGCACGTCGATCACGGTGCCTTGCGAGCCCTGGTCCACGCGCAGCGAGGTGTCCTTCACGTCGGAAGCCTTCTCGCCGAAGATGGCGCGCAGCAGCTTCTCTTCAGGCGTCAGCGTGGTCTCGCCCTTGGGCGTGACCTTGCCGACCAGCACATCGCCGGGCTGTACTTCCGCACCCACGTAGATGATGCCGGACTCGTCCAGGCGGTTGAGCTGCTGCTCGGACAGGTTCGGGATGTCGCGCGTGATTTCCTCGGCACCGAGCTTGGTGTCGCGGGCCATCACCACGAGTTCTTCGATATGGATCGAGGTGTAGCGGTCTTCGGCCACCACGCGCTCGTTGATCAGGATCGAATCCTCGAAGTTGTAGCCGTTCCAGGGCATGAAGGCGATCAGCATGTTCTGACCGATGGCGATTTCGCCCAGGTCGGTCGATGCGCCGTCGGCCACCACGTCACCCTTGGCCAGCTTGTCGCCACGCTTGACGATGGGACGCTGGTGGATGTTGGTGTTCTGGTTGGAACGCTGGTACTTGATGAGGTTGTAGATGTCCACGCCGACTTCGCCGGCCACGGCTTCCGCATCGTTCACGCGGACCACGATGCGCGTTGCATCGACATAGTCCACGATACCGCCGCGGGTTGCCGTCACCACGGTGCCGGAGTCCACTGCCGCCACGCGCTCGATGCCCGTGCCCACCATGGGCTTTTCGGGACGCAGCACAGGCACGGCCTGACGCGACATGTTGGCGCCCATCAATGCGCGGTTCGCGTCATCGTGCTCCAGGAACGGAATCAGCGAGGCAGCCACCGACACGATCTGTGCGGGCGACACGTCCATGTACTGAACGCGCTCGGCCGACACCAGGGTCGAATCACCCTTTTCGCGCGCCGACACCAGGTCGCCGATCAGGCGGCCTTCGGCATCCAGCTCGGCATTGGCCTGGGCGATGATGTACTTGCCTTCCTCGATGGCCGACAGGTAGTCGATCTCCATCGTGACCTTGCCGTCGGCCACGCGACGGTAAGGCGTCTCGATGAAGCCGTACTCGTTCAGGCGGGCGTACAGGGCCAGCGAATTGATCAGGCCGATGTTCGGGCCTTCAGGCGTTTCGATAGGGCAGACGCGGCCGTAGTGGGTCACGTGCACGTCGCGCACTTCGAAGCCTGCGCGCTCGCGCGTCAGACCGCCCGGGCCCAGGGCCGAGACGCGACGCTTGTGCGTGATTTCGGCCAGAGGATTGGTCTGGTCCATGAACTGCGACAGCTGCGACGCACCGAAGAATTCCTTCAGGGCGGCCGAAATCGGCTTGCTGTTGATCAGGTCATGGGGCATCAGCGGCTCTTGTTCGGCCTGGCCCAGACGCTCCTTCACGGCCTTCTCGATACGTGCCAGGCCCGTGCGGTACTGGTTCTCGGCCAGTTCGCCCACGCAACGCACGCGGCGGTTGCCCAGGTGGTCGATGTCATCGACCTCGCCCTTGCCGTTGCGCAGATCCACCAGGATCTTGACCACGGCCAGGATGTCCTCGTTGGACAGCACCATGGGGCCGGTGGCGCCATCGCGGCCGACCTTGGCATTGAACTTCATCCGGCCCACGCGCGAAAGATCGTAGGTGTCGGGGTTGTAGAACAGGCGCTGGAACAGGGCCTGCACGGCGTCCTCGGTCGGCGGCTCGCCGGGGCGCATCATGCGGTAGATGGCCACGCGCGCAGCGAACTCATCGACGGTTTCGTCGGTGCGCAGGGTCTGCGAAATGTAGGCGCCCTGGTCCAGCTCGTTCGTGTAGATGCACTGCAGATCCTGGATGCCGGCGCTGCGCAGCTTCTTGAGCAGGGACTCGGTCAGCTCTTCGTTGGCCTTGGCGATGATCTCGCCAGTGTCCGGATCGACGATGTTCTTGGCGACCACGCGGCCGATCAGGAAATCTTCGGGGACGCTGATGAACTTGGTGCCCGACTGCTCCAGCTCACGCGTGTGGCGAGCAGTGACGCGCTTGTCCTTGGCGACCACGACCTTGCCCGACTTGTCGGTGATGTCGAAGCGCGCGACCTCGCCGCGCAGGCGCTCGGGGACGAACTCCATCTGCGCGCCCGAATCCATGAGGCGGAAGTTGTCGTTGACGAAGAAATTGGCCAGGATCGATTCCGGCGTCAGGCCGATGGCCTTCAGCAGAATGGACACGGGCATCTTGCGACGACGGTCGACGCGGAAGAACAGCAGGTCCTTGGGGTCGAACTCGAAGTCCAGCCACGAACCGCGGTAAGGAATGATGCGTGCCGAGAACAGCAGCTTGCCCGAGCTGTGGGTCTTGCCCTTGTCGTGTTCGAAGAACACGCCAGGCGAGCGGTGCAGCTGCGAGACGATGACGCGCTCGGTGCCGTTGATGATGAACGAGCCCTTGTCGGTCATCAGGGGCACTTCGCCCATGTAGACCTCTTGCTCCTTGACTTCCTTGACCACCTTGGACTGCGAGGTCGAAGACTCACGGTCATAGATGATCAGTTGAACCTTGGCGCGCACGGCAGAGGCGAAGGTCAGACCACGGGTCTGGCACTCGCGCACATCGAAAGCAGGCTTGGCGAGGTTGTACTCGACGAACTTCATCTCCACAAAACCGTTGTGGGAGACGATGGGGAAGGCAGAGTTGAAGGCCGCTTGCAGGCCTTCGATGGTGCGTTTTTTGGGGGCTACATCTGCCTGCAAGAATGCGGTATATGCATCTTTTTGCATCTGCAGCAGGTAAGGCACTTCGAGCACGCTGTCGCGGCTCCCGAAGCTTTTGCGGATTCGCTTGCGTTCGGTGTAAGAATAGGCCATGAGATCTCCGGGCAAAGACATGAGTCCTGGGTCTGCGACGACTGCCCCACATGGAAAGCTCCCTGCGGGCTTGGCGGTTGGCCACTACCAACCATGGCTGACGGCGATGCGTTGCACATCGCCCGAACCAAGGCATCTTCTGCTGTCGGGTTGTCAGAAGACACTAGAAAACAGGCTGCTCCAGACCGCTTTCTAGTGTGCTCTATGGATACGCTCTCCACAAGCGCCAAAGGCTGGAGGCCCTTTTTCGGAGCCTCCAGCCCTTGAGGGGACTGAATTACTTCAGTTCAGCCTTGGCACCGGCTTCCACCAGCTTCTTCACAGCGGCTTCAGCGTCAGCCTTGGCAACGCCTTCCTTGACGTTCTTGGGAGCGCCGTCGACCAGGTCCTTGGCTTCCTTCAGACCCAGGCCGGTGATTTCACGCACGGCCTTGATGACGGAAACCTTGTTCGCGCCGGCTTCGGTCAGCACAACGTTGAACTCGGTCTTTTCTTCTGCAGCAGCAGCGCCGCCAGCAGCGCCACCAGCAGCGGGAGCGGCCATGGCGGCAGCGCTCACGCCGAACTTCTCTTCAATGGCCTTCACCAGGTCATTGAGTTCCAGGACCGTCATGCCGTCGAGCGCGGTCAGAAATGCGTCTTTATCGAATGCCATTTTGATTTCCTAACAATATTGGTTAACTGCCGCGCGCTCAGGCTGCGACTGCTTCGGCTGCCGGTTCTTCGGCAGAGCCTTCGCTCTTCTTTGCCGCCAGGGCGCCCAGCACAACGGCCGTACGCGAGATAGGCGACATCAGCAAGCCACACAGTTGTGCCAGCAGAACTTCCTTCGAGGGGATGTTCGCCAGTTGCTTCACACCGTTCACGTCCAGGGCCTTGCCTGCAAACGCACCACCGCGGATCACCAGCTTGTCGTTGGTTTTCGCGAAGTCGGCCACCACCTTGGCGGCAGCCACTGCGTCTTCAGAGAAGCCATAGATCAGAGGGCCGGTCATCTGGTCGGCGACAACGTCGAACTGGCTGCCAGCCACAGCACGGCGGGCCAGCGTGTTCTTCAACACGCTCAGGCTCACACCCTTGCTGCGGGCGTCAACGCGCAGTTTGGTCATGTCGGCGACCGTGATGCCGCGGTATTCCGCGATCACAAGCGTTTGAGCTTTTGCGGCGAGGCTGGTCACTTCATTGATGACCGCTTCTTTCTCACTGCGATTAAGACTCAAGGTCTACTCCTTCAAATGCACACTCGGGGCAGGCCCCTCATGCGCGCTCTTGTTGCAGCGACCAACTGTTTTGGAAATGCATCCATCTGCAGCGGGATCGCCATCTGCGTTGGCCCCTGAGGTTTAAGTGCCGCAAGGCACACCAACGGTCTTGGATGACCCGGCGCATCGCTGCGCCGGCCCACCACTGAGGCAGCCCGCAAGCCGCCTCAAGATTTCTTGGCTATCAGGCCGAGATGGTTTGCGTGTCGACGCGAACGCCCACACCCATGGTCGACGAAACAGCCACCTTGCGCAGGTACAGGCCCTTGCTCGAGGCGGGCTTGGACTTGTTCAGGGCGTCGATCAGCGCAGCCAGGTTGCCTTGCAGCTTCTCGTTGTCGAACGAGCGGCGGCCGATGGTGGCGTGGATGATGCCGGCCTTGTCGACGCGGTATTGCACCTGACCAGCCTTGGCGTTCTTCACGGCCGTGGCCACATCGGGAGTCACCGTACCCACCTTGGGGTTGGGCATCAGGCCGCGCGGGCCCAGGATCTGACCCAGCGTACCGACGACGCGCATGGCGTCGGGGGCAGCGATGACCACGTCGAATGGCATGTCGCCAGCCTTCACGCGGGCAGCCAGGTCGTCCATGCCGACCACGTCGGCGCCAGCAGCCTTGGCTTCTTCAGCCTTGGCGCCTTGGGCGAACACGGCCACGCGGGCGGTCTTGCCAGTGCCGTGGGGCAGCACGACGGCGCCACGAACCACTTGGTCAGACTTCTTGGCGTCCACGCCCAATTGCACGGCCACGTCGATGGATTCATCGAACTTGGCGGTGGCGGCTTCCTTCACCAGCGCCACGGCGTCGGCGAAAGCGTACAGCTTGGTGGACTCCACCTTGCCCTGGAGAGCCTTTTGCTTCTTGGTCAACTTGGCCATTTACACGCCCTCCACAATCACGCCCATCGAACGGGCCGAACCAGCCAGCGTACGCACGGCGGCGTCGACGTCAGCAGCGTTCATGTCCTTCAGCTTGGTGTTGGCGATCTCTTCCAGCTGAGCGCGGGTGATCTTGCCGACCTTGTTCTTCAGGGGGTTGGAGGAGCCCTTGTCCAGCTTGATGGCCTTCTTGATCAGCACAGTCGCCGGAGGCGTCTTGATGATGAAGGTGAAGCTCTTGTCGGCAAAGGCCGTGATGACCACGGGCAGGGGCAGGCCGGGCTCGACACCTTGGGTCTGGGCGTTGAACGCCTTGCAGAATTCCATGATGTTGAGGCCGCGCTGACCCAGCGCAGGACCGATCGGAGGAGAGGGATTGGCCTTACCAGCTGGCACTTGCAGCTTGATGAAGCCGACGATTTTCTTCGCCATTGAATGCTCCTTGCGGGTATAGCGCCGCCGGCCCAACCAACAATAGTTGCAGCCGGCAGCTCCCCGGGGGTTAAAAGACTCTTGCTGACACGCCCTGCACCGAGCCTAAAAATGCAGAGCCAGAGATTGTAAGCGGTAACTCAGGTTTTTTCAACCTGGGCAAATTCAAGCTCGACCGGCGTGGAGCGACCGAAGATCATCACCGAGACGCGCAGGCGGCTCTTTTCATAGTTGACCTCTTCGACCGAGCCATTGAAGTCCGTGAAGGGGCCTTCCTTGACACGCACCAGTTCGCCGGGCATGAATTCGATCTTGTGGCGCGGCTTGTCCGTGCCTTCCTGCATCTGGCTGACGATCTTGCGCACTTCCTCTTCGGAGATCGGTGCTGGGCGGTTCTTGGCACCACCCACGAAACCCGTCACCTTGCTGGTGTGCTTGACCAGGTGCCAGGTGTCGTCGTCCATGACCATCTCGACGAACACGTAGCCAGGGAACAAGCGGCGTTCGGTGGTACGGCGCTGGCCGTTCTTCATCTCCACCACTTCCTCGGTGGGAACCAGGATGCGGCCGAACTTGGACTGCATGTCCGAACGCGCGATGCGCTCGATGATGTTGCGCTCCACGGCCTTTTCCATGCCGGAGTAGGCATGGACGATGTACCAGCGCAGATCCGGATTGGCAGGCGTTGCCCCTCCGTCGTTCACACCTGTTTCGACAGCATCCATTACTTCCTCCAGCCCAAAATCAGGTCATACAGGACCCACTCCAGCGTCTTGTCCGTGAACCACAGGAACAAGGCCATGATGACCACAAAGCCGAAGACGTACAAGGTCATCTGCATGGTCTCCTTGCGCGTCGGCCAGACGACCTTCTTGACTTCGCGCCAGGCATCCTGCGCAAAGCTGACGAAACGCTTTCCGGGCTCGGAAACAAGGAACGTGCCAGCAGCCGCAGCCAGACCGACCAGCAGCACCAGCCACTGAACGATGGGACCTTGCTTGCTCAGCAGATAGAAACCTGCGATCGCAGCAACGACTAAAGCCGCGACTGCGGCAAGCTTGGCTTTGTCAGCTCCGGAGCTGACCGTTTCAACCTGAGTAGTGGCCATAATCCATTTCTAATGCGCATTTTTTGCGCAACGCCAAGACACCGAAGCCCGCTTTGGGGCGGGCTCGTTGCGATTCCACCATCAGGTGGCAGGGGCAGTAGGAATCGAACCTACAACCTTCGGTTTTGGAGACCGACGCTCTGCCAATTGAGCTATACCCCTACGAATCAATTAGGCAATGATCTT